>CAZCOS010000007.1:0-49392 GCA_964500605.1 uncultured Sterolibacterium sp. | reverse complement strand
CCACATCGAAATCGCCGCCTACCCCGAAGTCCACCCGCAGGCCCGCTCCGCAGCGGCTGATCTGGAAGCCTTCAAGCGCAAGGTAGACGCGGGCGCGAATGCTGCCATCACGCAATTTTTCTTCAACGCAGATGCCTATGACCATTTTGTCGAGGCCGCCCGGAAATCGGGAATCAGCATCCCCATCGTTCCCGGCATCATGCCGATTGCCAGCTACAGCAATCTCGCGCGTTTCGCCGGCAACTGCGGCGCGGAAATCCCACGCTGGCTGTCCAAGCGGCTGGAATCCTTCGGCGACGACACGGAGTCGATCCGCGCCTTCGGCCTTGATGTCGTTACCGCAATGTGCGAGCGTCTGCTCAAGAGCGGCGCGCCTGGCCTTCATTTCTACACGCTCAACCAGGCGGGCCTGACGACAGAAATCTGGCAACGGCTGAAACTGGGCTAACGGGCTGAACAGACAGGCCGGGGGCTCCCGCCTCAAAAGGCCGGCGGCAAAATGTGCAAAAAAACAGGGCCGTGAATCTCACGCCCCTGTTTCTTTCTCATCCCTGAGAGGATGAATATCGACCCTTCAGTTCCCCGTGGCTTCGATCGGCGGCGTATCCAGATCTGTCGTATCTCCCTGCCCCGAAGGCATGTTGAGCCAGGCGGCGAGGGCGGGAAGGAAGAAAATCGCCCCGAGCACATTGACAAGGAACATGAAGGCCAGCAGCAAGCCCATGTCCGCCTGATACTTGAGTGCTGAGAAAGCCCAGGTTCCCACACCGATGGACATGGTGATGGCGGTAAAGACGGCCGCCGTCCCGCGCTGGCACATGGCTTCGTAGAAGGCCGTGCGAAGGTCATTACCCAGATGCTCCATCTGATGCTGGATGCGCTCGAACAGATAGATACCGTAATCCACGCCCACACCCACACCCAGCGCGATCACCGGCAATGTGGCGACCTTGAGGCCAATGCCCAAAGCCGGCATCAGGGCATTACAGAGGATGGAAACCAGTGTCAGCGGCACGATAATGCACAGGGCCGCGCGCCACGAACGGAAAGTAATCAGACACAAGAGCGAGATAGCCCCGAAGATGGCGAGCAGCATGGTGATTTCGGCATGCTCGACAGCCTCGTTCGTCGCGGCCATGACACCTGCGTTTCCACCTGCGAGCTTCAGGACGACGTGATCGCTCGGATTTTGTTTCTTGTCGTTGATGAATTTCTTGATTTCCTGAACAACATGGGCCAGCGTCGCACCCTTGTGATCCCGGAGGAAGATCATGACCTGAACAGCCTGACAGGCCTCGGTATTGATCCCGTATTCCGGATCGTAGGCCCGTCCGCCCTGACGCAGGGCTTCGTAGCTGCGGCCTATGGCACCCCATCGCGGATTACCTTCATTCTGAGCTGCAACGACGACCTTGCCGATGGTAGGCGCGCTGATGACGGACTGAACACCATCAACGCCGCGCATATAAAGCTCGAAGCGTTCAAGGGTGTTCATGATCGGATAATCCAGACAGCCTTCCTTGATGTTTTGCACCTCAGCAATGACGGTCAGGACATCTGTACCGATCTGGTAGCTGTCTGCAATCTGCTTGGTGTCCTGATTCAAACGGGAACCTTGGCGCAATTCAGGGAAACCGATGCCGATATCGCCAATCTGCAACTTTCGCGATTCCACCACACCGATCACCAGCAAGATGGTAGCAAGAGCAAAAATGAACAAGGCGGGCTTGGGCTGGGTAAAGACGGAAAGTCGCCACCACAGGGGATGTTTGCCCACGCCATCCATGGAGGTCACTTTCATCGCGGACTTTTCAAGGCTGAGATGAGACAGGATGATGGGCAGCATCATCTTGTTGGTCACAATCATCAGCAGAACGCCCAGGCAGGCCGTGATCCCCAGCTCATGGACGATAGGAATCTCGATCTGCATAATGACCATGAAACCTAGTGCGTTGGTCAGCAAGGCAACCGTTCCGGGGATGAAAAGCTTACGAATGGCGGCGTGTGCGGCCTCAGAGGAAGTGGCTCCCTTGAGCATTTCCAGTTTCCAGGCATTGGTCATCTGAACGGCATGAGAAACACCGATCGAGAAAATGAGGAAGGGCACCAGCATGGAAATCGGATCGATCCCCATTTTCAGCAAGGGCAGCAGCCCCAGCAACCAGACCACGGGCAACAAGGCGACGGCCAAAGCCACGACGGTCAGTTTCAGAGAACGGCAATAGAAATACAGCAAAACGGCTGTAATGACGAAAGCGATGCCGAAGAAAGCAAAAACACCCAGCAGCCCCGCCACGACTTCACCCACCAACATGGTGAAGCCCATGATCCCGATTTCAACATTAGGGGACTGATATTGCTTCCGGATTTCCTCCATCTTCTTGGAAACTTCGTAAAGATTGAGGTGTTGCTTGGGATTATCCGGGTCGGTTTCCCGCAACTCGGCAGAAACAATAGCGGATTTCAGGTCGGTTGAAACAAGACGCCCGATCACACCCGAACGAACGACGTTTTGCCTGACCTGTTCCAGATCTTGAGGATTATCCGAGGAGAATTGCGCCGGTACGACGACATCGCCCTTGAAGCCGTCCTCCGTCACCTCGACGTACTTCACATTGGGCGTGAACAAAGATTGCAGTTTGCTGCGCTGCACACCCGGCGTGAAGAAAACCGCATCCGTCACCTTGCGCAAGGTGTCCATGAACTCCTCGTTATAGATGTCGCCCTGCCCCTTCCAGCGCACGTTGATCATCAACTGATTCGCCCCCGGAAAAGTAAACATGTACTTTTCGAAGGTCTGCATGTAAGGATGCGTCATCGGAATCATTTTGAGGAATCCCGGATCGAGCCCGATCTTCGAGGCCGAATAGCCAAACCCCAGCGTCATGGCCACGAAAACGGTCAACAGCGCACGGCGGTAGGCAATCAGGAAATCCGCGCAAAGATCGACAAAACGCCGGAAACCAGAGGGAGTGGTGCGACGATCAACGATCATTTCTTTTCTCCTGCGCCTGCAAGTTCAATCGACTTGATGCCATCCAGACCAGCGGCCAACAAGCGCCCATCCGCCAACGGCAGGGCCGCCGTCAGATTATTGCCCTTGTTATCCTGAACGATGGCAAAGGTCGCACCTTTATAGTGGGACTCCAGTACCAAACCGCCTTGGCCGACGATGACAATCGTGCCATCAGGCATGACGGTATGTCCAAACAGCCCTACCGTTACACCGGTCTGAATTTGCTGCCAGGTCGCTCCGAAATCCTGGGTCCGCCAGACATTGCCTCGCAATCCATAAACCAGCCATTCCTCTGCACTCAGACGAACCACACCAAACATAGAGCCGCGATAAAACTCGGGAATGACTTGCCAGGTCTCGCCGCCATCCGAAGATTTTGCCGCCAGGCCCTGTTCTCCCACCATCATCAGGCGTCCATCCTTATCGCCATCCATGGAATAGATATGCTTGTCCCCAACGCCCGGATCCTTTTTCTCCCAGCTTCGACCATGATCTTTTGAAACAAAAAATCTGCCAAAGCTGCCAAAAGCGAAATCCGGCCCTTCGGCCAGCCCCCAGACGCCCAGCAAAGGCTCGGAGAGTGTTTTGTCGAACAGCGTCTCGCGCCAGGTCGTGCCACCATCTTCCGTCACCAATGCCTGAGCATCATGACCAACGGCAACGCCCTCCTTCTCGTTGAAAAACACGACACGAGTCAAGGCCGAGCCCTGCGTACCCTCGATTTTTGCTTCTTTCCAGGTTTTGGCTTCGTCATCACTAAAAAGGATGTGACCCAGCTCGCCCACGGCCACAATGCGCTGACCTGCTCGCGCCACATCCATGATCGCCAAGCGTTCCTGGGAGATGGCGGTCTCCGCAAAAACCGGCAAGGGGCGCGTGGCAAAGGAGAGATAGGCTCCCAAAGCCACGATCAGGGACATACCCAGCCCAATCAGTATACGCATGACCATCCTCCTGAAGGGCAAACCAGACGCAATCTCACAACCCTCTCCTCATATGACATAAGCAGCAAGCAAAATCTCCCGAAAACCGATCCACGCACAACTCTTCGTCCCGCCCTAAGCAGGTCTGCTCCGACGACTCAAAGACGGGCTGAGCCATCTTGACCAAGCCGTCATGTAATCCATCAGAAATGGTAACCCGCGTTGAAAGCGACGAAATCGCGATCCGAGAAGGGATTGAAGTAATGGAATCGCATGTCGTTATTTCCGAGGAAATGTGTTGCCGTCATGCCCAGCTCCAGATTTTTGCGGTAAGTAAACTTCGTTTCAACACTGACCCGGCCGGAGTTTTTCCCCGTCAAACCGCTATTCCAACCTCCTGGAGAAGGGCCCATGCCCACGAATTCACGCCAGTAGAAAATGGGAATGTTCAGCTCCCATTCCGGGAAGGGGCTGTAAACCAGTTCCATACGGATACAAGCAGCCACCCCTGTTTTATCCGTCATGGGATAAGTTCCAATCCGAGGCACATTGGACAAACTCGGCACATTTTGCCAGCCCAACAAGCCCAAAACACTTGCGCCGAGGGGGGACCTGAAATTTGGATTGGGGGAATAGTAGGGTTCTTCGTAGCTCATCAGGTGTTGCACGGCCACTTCCGCACCGAAGATACCACTATCCACCCCAGCCATCCCCCAGAGGAACTCCGTTCCCGACCAGGCCCGCAGGGTACTCATGTTTGCACTGATGGTCTTGCCCCGTGCGACGTTGTAATGATGGTCGCCCATCATGACCGGCGCACCATCGCGATACGCCATCTCGCCCGCAAGCTGCCATTCGCCCACCAGCGTGGAGAAGCTCGCCCCGGTCAGCTTGATGTCATTCATGTAACGCGCGTAATAAGAATTCGGGAAGGGCGTCAGATAGTTCAGCGAAGCCAGCATTTCGGCATTCAGGTCATAAGGAACCTTTTTCCCGTTCACCATCTCGCCACCAGCCCGGGCACTGACCATGCCTTTGTTCAAGTGCCAATAGGTTGTACCCGACTTGAACTCCGCCGAAGCCACTGTTTCGGTATAACGAAGATGATAAAGACCGATGTCCAGTTTGTCGGTCATCTGATACTTCAGGCCCAAGCCCCACTGTCCGCCATTTTTCCGACCCACATCCGGCAGACGATAAGCCCCGTAATTCTGAATATTCGGGAACCAGCGTCCCATCAGGGCCTGCCATTCGAAGCCTCCCTGGAAGTGCCCACCCGGCCCCAACAGATCATCCGCACTCCAGTAAGTGCCTACTGGCGCAAACTCTGTCGGGCGGAATTTCCACTTTTTATAAGCCATCAACGTCAGCTTTTCGTTGATGCCGAGGGTACCGTAAATCTGTTCGGTGGGCAGAAAGGCTTCAGCAGCCGGAACGCCCGGCGTTTGTCCCTTGATCTGGTCATTCGGGTTCATCGAGGAACCGATCCCCTGGAACATCAATCCTTCACCCCAGTTCACCACCTGACGCCCCAGTTTGACGAACAAAGGACGCCGCTCCTCTCCGATGCGCCAGCGGCCCTGAACATAGGCATCCAGCACCCGGATGCGCTGGCCGGCATAATCGCGTGCTTCCTGGGTATAAAGATGACGCGGCCCGTCCAGGTTATAAGTTCCTGGTGAAATGTTGGCGTTATTGCCAAAGATGACCTGATCACGGAAAGCATTGACACGCAAAAAGGCGCGGTAATCTTCCTTGGACAGATTGAAGTCCATCAACGCGCTGATCCGGTTGCTGATGGTGCCATGCTTGGCGACGGCATTGGTGCCATCGTCCGCATTCATCTTGGTTTCCCACTGGGTAAATTTGTCGACGGCCGGCCGCCACATGCTGCCCCCACCACCGGGTCGCTCGATGCCCGGGGTCATGGCCACCGTGGAAGGATCAGAAGGACGAGCCTGATATTTATTGATATCAACCGGGTCCTTCAACCGCTTCATGTTGACGTAGCCCACCTGCAAGGACATATCCAACTTTGTACCATCTTCGAACTGAATTGGCTCGAATGCCTGCGCGGAGCCCGCCAACAGAAAGAGTGCCGGAAACCACTTTGGAATTTTTCTCAGGACCACCCCCGCTCCTGCAGGTGCAGCAGCATCAGCTCGACCAGACATCTTCTCTCCTCTCATCGGATTTCCAGGCTTGAGGCCCACATCCATACAGCCTGTCGCACACCCTCTCTGCGACAAACGCAAAATTACCCGATTTTCCGAAGGGACATGGCAAGAGGCATCGTCTGTTCGGACGATGCCCCGCCCAATCAGTAACCAATGGCCTTCATGTTTTCGACGGTATAGAACTCCGGCTTGTCATAATCAGCGTTCGGCTGATTGACGATATAGGACTTTGGCTTCCCCTGAACAAGATCAAAAGCCGAGTACATGCCGGAGTTCAGATCGTGATAAAAGGCTGCGCCTGCATTGAAGATGTTCGGACCGGGTAGGTAGTAATTATTGACCCAGCCAAAACGCCAGAGTCCGCCACGCGCATCAAAATTGTCGGCCATGGTCGCCAGCCAGGTGTCTTCGTCGATATAAATGACGCGACGGGGATAAAGATGCCGATAGCCCTCCTTAAGCGTCGCCTCCAGCACCCAGACCCGATGCAATTCCCAACGGACAAATTCGGGATTTTCATGTCCCGGCGTCAGCAATTTGGCGTATTTCCTCTCGCCGGCCGCCTTGCCTTCGAGCTTGAATCCATTGTAGGGAATGTAAATTTCCTTTTTGCCCAGATTTTTCCATTGATAACGAATGGGCGGACCATTGAACAAGCGCACGTCATCGACCACCAGCGTCCCCCCCGAGGTTTCCAGCGGCTGATCGTAGCCATACCCCGGCAGCTGTCGAACCCGGCGCGTATCCGGGTTGTAGAACCAACCCTGACGGGCATCCTTCGTGTAGTCGAAAAAGTCGAAAATCAGTTTGACCGTCCCCTTGTCGCGCTCGGGCAGGAGTGCCACGCCACGCATGTAGGATGCAACGCCGTCATAAGGCGTACCCCGCAGACGGGGATCACACACCCGCGAATAACCCCAAAGCAGCTGCCAGCCCCGTGTGATCTTGCCATCCGGGTAGACCACGGCGGTATCCGTATCGCGATAGTCCCAGGAAGCACGCAGCGGTAACAGCACGTTCCACACCAGTTCGAGACCGCTCTTGGGCAAGGGGAAAGGGGCAGCCCCCTTGAATCCATTGACGACCCCCTGGCCATTGGCTGTCAGCTCGGCACTGGCGGCATTCTGAGCTGCAACCTTGCAGGCCGCTTCCTCGAAACGGAAATCCCGGTGGGAAGGATAAATGTTCATGCGGAAAGTTTCCGGATAACGCTTGAACATGGCCTTCTGCCCATCGGACAAATGCTGTGCATATTGCTGATAATTCTGCGCCGTGATGACAAACAGCGGCTTTTCATGGCCATATGGATCCGTCGGATGAACCCCCGTCTGGGTACTCATCCCCGGGGCTGCACCAAGCCATTTCCCGGTGTATTCCGCCACACCTGCCGGAGAGCCTGCTTTTTCCGCTCCCATGCACGTCAGCCGCCGCCCCAACCTGGCTGCCTCTTCGGACCCCACCTTGGCCTGAGCAGAACCTGCCATGGCCCACCAAAATCCCGCCAAAAGAAGAGAAAGTGCTCGTTCATGTTTCATCGTACGCATCCTGTAACAAGGATTTCCATGGAATGAAGGCTCAGAACCGGTAAGTCGCCGTCATCGCGAAGAAATCGCGATCCACCAGCGTGCGCAGGGAATGTGGCCGAAGATCCGCCTTACCCAGATAGTGGGCCAGCTTGAAGCCCAGCTCCAGGTTCTGCAGATAAGAGAAGGATAAGCCGACTGAAAAACGACGGTCATTCTCGCCTTGCAAACCGGAATTCCAGCCCTGCATGCCCGGATTCCCTTTCAACTGATGTGACCAGTCGATCGGGACCGACAGATCCCAGCCGGGCACAACAGCGATATATTTGAGCGACAAACCTAAGCTGTAAGCCAATGAATTCCTGTCGTAGAGCAAGGCCGCCGGTGCCATGGGCAACCCGCTGCTCGCGGGGATGTCAAAGCGACTCACGGTGCTACTTGCAATTTCCCCCGATAGCTGCGCGGTATCCACATTCAGCAATCCATCCAGGAAATCCGAGCCCCACAACCGGATGGCCGACACTTGGGCATTGACCACCTTTGCCCGCGCCAGGCGGTAATGAATGTCCGACATCAACACGGGAGCCCCATCACGATAAGCGATTTCCCCCGCCACATTGGTCTCGCCCAATCGCGTCGAAAAACTGGCCCCTGTCAGATGGATATTGCCCATGTAACGCAAGTGATAGCTTGAAGGCGCGAGATTGGCCAAAGCAGGCATGGACAAGGGGCCATCACCCAGCTGCCAGAATTGACCCGTAAAGTTGAACTCGGGCAGGCCCAGCAGCTCACGGTAACGCAGATGATAAAACCCGACATCCGTCGCATCGGTTAACTGATGTTTGACCGCCAGCCCCCACTGCCCATTCGCATGACGACCCACATCCGGTGCGCGCCAGGCCCCAAGCATCCCCGCCCCTGGCCCACCCACGCCCGGCATGAAACGCATGAAGCCGCCCCCCGGCCCGACGATATCCGAATAGCTGAAATAACTTCCAACCGGCGGCACTTCCGTTTCCCGGAACGCCCACTTGGCATATCCCATCAATGTGGTCTGTCGCCCCAAACCCAGCGAAACAGAAACCTGCTCGGAAGGCAGGAACATTTCCTTGATGGGGGTACCGGGAATCTGCGCCTTGTAGCCATCCTGAGGGTTCATCGAACCCCCAATCCCTGTGTAATACAGCCCCTCACCCCAGGCCAGAACCTGCCGCCCCACCTTGACCGTCAAGGGATAAGCCGCATCATCGGCCAGCTTCCAGCGGCCTTGCGCATAAGCATCGAGCAAACGCGTCCGCCCTCCGACGAGCTCACGCACTTCGGAACCATAACGGTTTGATGGCGCAAAAGAATTGAATGTCGCCTGAGAGTGATTGTCATTGCCATGATGCAAGGCATCATCATAGACGCCGCTGAGGCGAACAAAAGCGCGGTAATCGTCTTTCGCCAGATTGACATCCACCACAGCACCTAGACGATTACTGATCGTGCCATTCTTGCCAACCGTCCGGTTACCATCGTCGGCGTTCATTGTATTGGGGTCTGCTGGCGTCATCAGCAGCGAATCTGGCCCCGACAAACGCTTCATGTAGGTCCAGGATAGCTGTGCTGAAACATCAAGCACTGCACCGTTCTCAAACTCGACCGGCTCAAAACCCCAAGCCATGCCCGAAAGCATCAAGCCCAGCCAAGGTAAGGCATGGCATGGCCGCCCCATTCTTTGAATCATCGGTCGAAACTTCAGTCGCATCGTCGTTTTCCATCCTGGTCAAAAGCAAAGGAAGCCCCACCTCACGCGAACGAAACGGATTCAATCCCCAAATCGGGGAACCTCGCCCGCATGGCGCAACCGCTTTTATAGCAAACACAAGAACATTAAAAACATCACCTTAGCGCAGAAACACAGAAGACGAAAAATGCGGTTTCGGTTGCGCTGCGTTGCGTGATGAGAAGAATTCCCGGTAGTATCCCAAGGTTTTTCCATGCTTTTCAAAAAACCTGAAAAAACCTCGGCGCAGGCGATGATATTCAGTTTTTCAATCCCCTTCCAGTCCGGCAACCCGAAAATGTTCCCAAACCGGGCGGACGAAGGATTTTGAAACAAATCGCATAAAAACAACTGACAACCTAAAAATAGGAGGACGAACCCATGGCAGACACTCCCGACCTCACCCAGGTCAAAACATCCACCCGTGACCTGAACGTCATCCAGGAAAAATTGACCGCCTGGATGGAAAAAACGCTGGGACCCGGCTCGGAGCCCGTTCTTTCGGAACTTCGCAACCCCGGCAGCGGCGGCATGTCCAGCGAAACCCTGCTGTTCGACATGCGCTGGAAGGAAAACGGGGTCGAACGCAGCGGCTCCTTCGTTGGCCGTCTCCCGCCTGCTGCCAACGCCATGCCGGTTTTCCCGGAATACGATTTCGATCTCCAGGTCGGCGTCATGCGACTGGTGGAATCGCGCAGCACGGTCAAGGTTCCCAAAGTGCTCTGGAGTGAGCCCGGCACGGATGCGCTCGGTGTCCCCTTCTTCATCATGGCGCGGGCCAACGGCGAACCGCTGCCTGATCTGCCACCCTATCCCTTCGGAGGCTGGCTGCTCGACGCGACACCCGAGCAACAAAAGCAGCTCCAGAACAACTGTGTCGCCGTGCTGGCTGGCATCCATGGCGTCAAAACCACCCCTGACGAAGTCGCCTTCCTGCAGCCAAAGAGCCAGGGCGGCTCCCCCATGCGGCGTATTTTCAACGACTGGAAAAACTACTACGACTGGGCGCGTGAAGGACTGGAAACCCCGCTCATCTCGCAGCTCATGGCCCACCTCGAAGCCACCTGGCCCGCGACCGAAAGCGACCCGGTCATCCTCTGGGGCGATGCCCGCCCGGGCAACATCCTCTGGGAAAACTTCGAGCCGCAGGCCGTGCTCGACTGGGAAATGGCGGTTTTTGGCCCGCGCGAGCTCGATGTCACCTGGCTGATTTTCTTCCACAAGTATTTCCAGTACATCGCCCTCAATCTCGGCTTCCCCGAAGCCCCGATGCCCGGCTACATGACCCGCGAAGACATCGTCGCCGAATACGAGCGGATTTCCGGCGTGAAGCTGCAAAACATCAACTGGTATCTGGGCTTTTGCATTCTCCGCATGGCCATGTTCGACATCCGCGTCAACAAACGCGCCATCCACTTCGGCGAGCGCACCCCGGAAGAAGACCCGAACAACTACCTCTACGGCCGCGAAATCATCCGCAAGATTCTCAAGGGCGAAGACCCCTGGAATTTCTGATTGCCGCAAAAACCAAACAAAGGAAAATTTACATGGCATTCAACGGAAAAGTCGCCCTCATCACGGGCGGTGCTAGCGGCATGGGACAGCTCGACGCGCTGCGCCTGGCCAGGCAGGGCGCGAAAGTCGCCATCCTCGACCTCAATGAAAAGGGACTCGCCGACACCGCCGCCCAATCGCCCAACATCAAGGCTTACAAATGCGACGTCACCGATCTGGACGCTGTGCGCCAGGTCGTCGCCCGTGTCGAACAGGAGCTGGGCCCGGTCGATCGTCTCGTACATTGCGCGGCCATCATGCCCGGCCAGTCGATCAAGGACATGCCCGCCGAACTCATCAACAAGGTCATGGCCATCAACTTCTTCGGCACGGTCAATCTCACCAAGACCCTGATGCCGCTCATGGAAGCGCGTGGCGGCGGTGACATCATCCTTTACGGCTCCATGGCCGGCTCGGTGCTGACCCACAATCTCGGAGCCTACAGTGCCACCAAGGCCGCCATCAACGCCTTCGTCGAAATCCTGGTGCGCGAAAACCTGGACAGCCCCATCCGCTTCCTGCTCGTGTGCCCGCCCATGGTCAATACGCCTCTCGTCAATCAGGCCACGGCCCACGGTCCGGAAAGTCTCAAGGATTCGGCCAAAACCGGCAAGAACATGGCACAGCCGCAGGAAATCATCGACGCCGTCGAAGCCGCCCTCGACCGGGGTGACTGGGTTGTCCGCCCCAAGCCTGCCGGTTTCATGATGCTCTGGCGGCGACTTTTCCCCGGCTCGCTCTGGTGGGTCATGGAAAAGGCCAACAAGGTGAAATAAGCCTCCTGACTCTTTTTTTCTCCCACCCATCGCCTTCCCGACCCCAAGTCTTGGTCGGAAAGGAACCTTGGCGGGATAATGGCAGTCCACGCGGCTGCCATTTCTTTTGACGCACTCATTTCGCCTCCACCATGCCCAAAAACCTCCCCCCCTGTTTCCGCCGTTCCCTGTTGATTTTTCTAACCAGCAGCCTGCTATGCGCCCCGCTGGCCCAGGCACAGGTTGCTGCGCCGCCCCCTGTCATCGCTGCCCGCGCGTGGTTTCTGCTGGACAACGTCTCTGGCCAATCCCTGACGGAAAACAAACCGGATGAACGCGTCGAGCCCGCTTCGCTCACCAAGCTCATGACCACCTATCTGGCTTTCGCTGCCCTCAAGCAAGGCACGATCAAGATGGATCAGGTCATCCCCGTTTCAGAGCGCGCCTGGCGCGAACCCGGCTCACGCATGTTCATCGAACCCAAAAAACCCGTCACCGTTGAAGAACTCCTGCACGGCGTCATCACCCAATCTGGAAACGATGCCTGCGTCGCCCTGGCCGAAGCCATCGGCGGCACGGAAGAAGGCTTCGCACAGATGATGAACCGCGAAGCCCAGCGGTTAGGCATGAAAGGTTCCCAATTCCGCAATGCCACCGGGCTACCCGACCCGCAACACTACTCGACCGCCCGGGATCTGGCTCTCCTGGCCAGTGCCTTGATCCGTGATTTTCCGGATCGCTACCCGATGTTTTCCCTCAAGCAATATCGTTACAACAACATCACCCAGCCCAATCGCAACCGTCTGCTCTGGAGCGACCCCCACGTTGACGGACTCAAGACGGGCCACACCGAGACCGCGGGCTATTGCCTCGTTGCCTCCGCCAAACGCGAATCACGCCGCCTAATTTCCGTGGTACTCGGAGCGGGCTCCGATGCCGTCCGTGCCACAGAATCCCAGCGTCTGCTGGACTATGGCTTCCAGTATTTCGATAGCGCACGCCTCTACAACGCCAACCAGCCCGTCAAACAACTCCCCGTCTACAAGGGCCAGCAAGCCACGGTCAAGGCCGGTTTCACCACGGACTTTGCCGTCACCGTTCCCAAGGGGCAAAGCGGGCAGCTCAAGGTTCAGCTCATCAGTAAGCAACCACTGGTCGCCCCGATTGGCAAGGGGCAGGAAGTCGCCACCCTCAAACTCTTCCTGGGCGAAAAGCCACTGGGCAACTACCCGGTTGTCGCGCTTGAAGCCGTACCTGTCGCCGGAATTTTTGGCCGGATTTGGGATACCCTGCGGCTCTGGTTTGAATAAACGAGAATCCGGAACAACGAAAATGATCTACCTGAATGGTCAGTTCATGCCTCTGGCAGAAGCCCGCATCAGCGTCATGGATCGCGGCTTCCTGTTTGGCGACGGTGTTTATGAGGTCATTCCCGTCTATTCACGCCGTCCCTTTCGCCTCACCGAGCACCTCACCCGCCTGCAAAGAAGTCTGGAAGGCATCCGTCTTGCCAACCCTTTCAGTGAAACGGAATGGGCCGCTCTTATCGAAAAAACCATCGCAGCCCAAGTGGGCGATGAATTCAACGACCAACAGGTCTATCTGCAGGTCACGCGTGGCGCGGACAACAAACGGAATCACGCTTTCCCGAAAGAAATCGCCCCCACAATCTTCATCATGAGCGAGCCGCTCCTGCCGCCGCCCGCCGAACAACGTGACCAAGGCATCGCCGCCATCAGTGCCGCAGACAACCGCTGGCATCGCTGCGACCTCAAAGCCACTTCCTTGCTCGCCAACTGTCTCCTGCGGCAACGCGCCATCGACGCGGGCTGTGCCGAAACCCTCCTGCTGCGCGATGGCTTTCTGACCGAAGGGGCTGCCTCCAACATATTCGTCGTCCGGAATGGCCAGCTCCTTGCCCCTCCCAAGAACCACCTCATGCTGCCGGGCGTCACCTACGACGTCATCCTCGAACTAGCGGTCCAACATGGCCTGCCCTTTGAGGTGCGTGACATTCTCGAACAGGAAGTACGGCAAGCCGACGAACTCTGGCTGACCTCCTCCACCAAGGAG
The DNA here is from genome assembly GCA_964500605.1 of uncultured Sterolibacterium sp. Classification (GTDB taxonomy): domain Bacteria; phylum Pseudomonadota; class Gammaproteobacteria; order Burkholderiales; family Rhodocyclaceae; genus Sterolibacterium. The sequence continues at coordinate 35,603 of CAZCOS010000007.1, read as the reverse complement.
GTGCTGCCCATCGTCACGCTCGACGGCCGATCCATCGGCACAGGCCGTCCCGGCCCGATTTACCCGAAAATGCTCGGCTGGTATCAAGATTACAAACGCAACGTCATGCGCGCTCCTTGTTGATTATGTCCACAAACGAAAAAGAAACCCTCCTTGAATTTCCCTGCGACTTTCCGCTCAAGATCATGGGTGCGCGTCACGACGACTACGCACAGATCGTGCTCGAAATCGTCCAGCGCCATTTCCCCGATTACGACGCCAGCAGCATGGAAATGCGCCCTTCGGCCAAGGGCAACTACCTCAGCCTCACCTGTACTGTCCGCGCCACCTCCAAACCCCAGCTCGACGCCATCTATCAGGAACTCACCGCCCATCCGCTGGTGAAGGTCGTACTTTGATCGAACCCCCGTCACACCCCGGCAAACCGCCCCATTGCCACATCCGCAACTTAGGCCGGGCCGATTACGAAGCCACCTGGCGGGCCATGCAGACTTTCACGGCCACACGCACACCAGAGACCCCCGATGAATTCTGGCTGTGCGAACACCCGCCCGTCTTCACCCTCGGACAAGCCGGAAAACCCGAACACCTGCTCCACGACATCGGTATTCCCGTCGTGAAAATCGACCGGGGTGGACAGATCACCTACCACGGCCCTGGGCAGCTCGTCGTCTATTTGCTGCTCGACCTTTCCCGGCGCGGGCTGAAGGTGCGGGAACTCGTTCATCGCATCGAACAAGCCCTCATCGACCTGCTCGCCGAATACCGGCTTCACGCTGAACGTCGGGACGGCGCACCCGGGGTCTATGTCGACGGCGCGAAAATTGCCGCACTGGGCCTGCGTATCCGCAATGGCCGCAGCTACCACGGACTGTGCCTGAACATCGACATGGACCTCTCCCCTTACGCCGCCATCAATCCCTGCGGTTACGCCGGTCTGGCCGTCACGCAAATGCGCAATCTATGCGGCGAAACCGATCTCCAGCCCGTCGCCGGACGCCTGCTCCATCATCTACAGACACAACTGCCATGACGCATGAAAAGCAAAAGGGAGCGGAAAAAACCGCACGCATCCCCATCAAGATCGTCCCTGTCGAACGACTCAAAAAACCCACCTGGATCCGCGTCAAGGCCAGCACCGACCCCACGCGCTTCAATGAAGTCAAAGCCATCCTGCGCGAACAGAAGCTGCACACGGTCTGCGAAGAAGCATCCTGTCCCAACATCGGCGAATGTTTTGGAGCAGGCACTGCCACTTTCATGATTCTCGGCGATCTATGCACCCGCCGCTGCCCCTTCTGCGATGTGGGCCACGGCAAACCTCTGCCGCCTGACCCTGCCGAACCGGAACAACTCGCCCGTAGTATCGCGGCGATGAAACTCAAATACGTCGTCATCACCAGCGTCGACCGCGATGACCTGCGCGACGGTGGCGCGCAACACTTCGCCGACTGCATCCGGAAGATCCGCGAACAATCGCCACAAACCACCATTGAAGTGCTTGTACCGGATTTTCGGGGCCGCCTGGACATCGCTTTGGACATCCTCACCGCCACACCGCCGGACGTGTTCAATCACAACCTCGAGACCGTGCCCCGCCTCTACAAGCAGGCCCGCCCCGGCGCAGACTATGCGCATTCCCTTCAGCTGCTCAAGCAATTCAAAGTCCGCAATCCCCGCGTTCCCACCAAATCCGGGTTAATGGTGGGTCTGGGAGAAACAGACGAAGAAATTCTGGCCGTAATGCACGACCTGCGTGCCCATGACGTCGAAATGCTGACCATCGGCCAGTATCTCGCCCCTTCGGCGCACCATCTTCCCGTGCTGCGCTACGTTCACCCCGATATTTTCGAGAACTACGCCCGCGAAGCGGCCACGCTAGGCTTTCGCCACGCCGCCAGCGCACCCATGGTGCGCTCTTCCTATCACGCCGATCTGCAAGCGCATCAGGCAGGCGCACTCTCCTCCAAAAAATCCAACGAGGCGGATAGATAAGAACGCACTGAAGAATTTGCAGGAATCAACCTGCCTTGCCGCGCAGGGCACGTACCTCGAAACGAACCTCATCCAGCGGCTGCCCCCGCCCATCTTCCAGCACCAGACGATGCCGTCCGGGCCGCAACGACCAGAACGCACGCAATGCTGCCGGGCCGAGGATGCGGCCATCCATCCGCCACCGCCAGCCCGTACCGGCCTGTGCGGAAAGCCGCAGAAGTAGACGCTGTCGCGGCGGCGGGATGTCCGGATCCAAGGCGATGATCGTCCCTTCGGCAGGATAAGCGATACGGGCCAACGCGCGTCCTGCGCTCTGGCGCACCACGTCCATTTCCGTTCCGGCCAGAAAAACTTCCTGGCGCGACGGCTCCAGCGCAGGCTCGAAACGGATGAATCGTCGGATCACCCCCGCAGGCAAGGGTGGCGGGGGGCTGGGCAACACGGCGCGCGACCGAGACGGCTCGCCACGATGAAGAAAATCCATCACCTCCCGCCAAACCGGCGCTGCACCCGCAATACCGGAAACATCGTGCATCGGCGCACCACTGGCATTGCCCACCCAAACGGCCACCGTGTAATGGCGCGAAAACCCGATACACCAGTTGTCGCGCATATCCTTGCTCGTTCCCGTCTTGACCGCGCTCCAGTAAGGCGTAGACAGCCAGGACTCCAGCCCGAAAGTCCCCGCTCGCGCCGAACGATCGGCAAGGATGTCGGCCGTCAGATAAGCGACCGCCGCCGGATAAACCCGGCGCACCGGGCCCTTGAACACGTCCTCGCAGCCCTCGCTCCGACAGGGAAAAGCCAGGGCATCACTGCGTCCCGCAACCCCGGCAAGCCGCAACGGCGACCACTGACCGCCATTGGCCAGCATCCGGTAAGCATTGGCCATTTGCAAAAGAGAGACATCCGCCGAACCCAAGGCCAGACTATAGCCATACCAATCCCCCTCCCGCTTCAGACTCTCCAGTCCGGCCCGCCGCAGCCGCTGCTGAAAAGCATCAGGCCCCACGCGAACGAGGGTACGCACCGCCGGAACATTAAGGGAGCCGGCTAATGCGGTACGCGCCGAAACCCAGCCCTGATGGTCGGGCTCGTAGTTCTGCGGGGTATAAAGTCCGTTGCCGGTTTCCAGACTCAGGGGAGCATCCTCAATGAGGGAAGCCGGTGTCAGCATCCGCGCTTCAAAGGCCATCGCATACAAAAAAGGCTTGAGCGTGGAACCCGCCTGACGCAAAGCCACTACGGCATCCACCTCCCCTGCGGCAGAAAGCTCCCCGCTTGAACCCACCCACGCCAGCACCTCGCCCCGGGTATTGTCCAGAACCAGCACGGCACCATCCTGCACATGCCGGCGCGCGAGCGTGGCCAGATTACGCCGCAAGGCTTCCCCGGCCAGCCGCTGCACATCGGCATCCAGCGTCGTGCGCAGCCGCTGGCCGGGCAAGTGCAACAGGCGCGCGGCCAGATGCGGCGCAAGCTGCAGGGCAGGCCGACTTCCAATACGATCCGGCTCGGGAGCGGGCTCAGGCAAGTCGCTGTCCCGCTGCCCGCTCAGCAGCCAAGAGGCTTGCGCAAGCAGCGTTGGACACCGCGCATCTCGCCCCATTTCCTTCAGCAGAATGCAAGCCCGTCGTGCCACATGTTCCGGTGCGGCATTGGGGGCGCGCAGCAAGGCCGCGGCCAGGGCGGCCTCCTCCTCATCCAAACCCTCCGGCCATTTGCCAAAGAGCTGACGGCTCATCGCGGCCACCCCCTGAAGCTCTCCGCGAAAGCTCACCAGATTGAGATAAGCCTCCAGAATCCGGGGCTTGCTCCATTGCTGCTCCAGCCGCAACGCGGCCAGCGTTTGTCCCAGTTTTTGAACGAGGCTGCGCCTGCCGCGACGCTGATATTCCTCGTCGATCAAACCCACAAGCTGCATACTCAGGGTGCTCGCTCCCCGTGTGCGAAACCCCTCTCCTCTTCCCGCACGGCGCAAGGCCTCCCAGAAAGCCTTGCCCGCTGCCGACCAGTCCACCCCACCATGCTCGTAAAAGTGACGGTCTTCGGAAAGGATCACGGCCCGGATCAGGGCGGGTGAAACCGACTCCAGCCGCGTCCAGGGCAGCCGCCGCACCTGCTTGTCCACCCGAAGGCGGTGCAAGGGCTGACCATGACGATCAAGCAACCAGGCTTCGGAAACCCTGTAAGCCGCCCGCACCTGTGCGAAATCCGGCAAGTCCGAACCGTTGGAATGGGCCAGAGCGGATCCCGCCAGAAGCACAAACAGCGCGGCTACAGCAGAACGCAAGCCCAAGCTCAAGCCCAAACCGGAACCGGAACCGGTCTGCCTCATTCGAGAACGGTCACCGGCGCATTGGGCCGCAGGCCGAAATAATCCGGCGCATAAAGTGCTTCAACCCGGGTGGGCGGCATCGTGAATTGTCCGGCGTGATTGAGCCGCAAGGTATAGCGTAAACGCAGCTTGCCGCGCGGCATGAACTCGTAATAAGCCCGTAGACCGCCAAAAGTACGCTCCACATGGGTCGGATAAACCGAACCTTCTCCTGAAAAGCCACCTGCCTCATCCGGCCCAGGCAAGGCGGCCAGGCTGGCATCTCGCCCCAGTCCTTCGTCGAGGATGCGTGCGCCGGACGGAATGGGATCATCGATCACCACCCAGCTCATGTTCTGCAAGGCTTCGACCTTCAGCGTGATCTGCCACACATCCCCACGATGCGGCTGCTTCGGGTCTAGCCCTTGCAAAAGCCGCGCACTGCGCTCGATGCGATACCCCTGGGAACGCGGCGCATGCACGGGCACGGCAGCACGAAGCTGCACGCTGGCCCAGGGTTGCCCCGCCCCTTCGTGACGCAGGGAAAGCGACGAGGCCGCATTCGCATTGCCACCCGCCGCAGGCCAGGGCAAATGCAGGACAGGTTCCGTTACGGCCCCCGCCTGCCAGCGGTACGCTTCCTCCGAAGCCGCTGCCCCGCCCTTCCTACCCTTCCCACCCTCCCCGCCTTCCATCCGGGCACGGGTCTGGCCGCTCACGGCAGTCCGCTCGAAACGCTGGGCGTAACGATCCAGCACCACACGCGCCCAGGCATTGGCCGTCGTGGTCCGCCAATGTCCCCGCGTCTGACCTTCCTGCACCCCGCGCACCAGACGCGGCAAATCCTCGCGCCAGACCGGGTCATCCCGCACCGCCTCGATCAGTCGGAAGGTATTGACATCAGCATTGCTCATCAACCCTCCGATGTCCTCTCCGGCCTCATGCGTGAAGACCAGACGGCCACCTGCCTGACTCAAACGCTTTTGCAGTGCCTGCGTCGCGGCAGCATGGTGGGCCTCGCGCTGGGGCAAGCCCGAGAGCTTGCGGGTCAGCTCCCACCAGTCGATGAGGGCAGAAGTGCTCAGACGGTCCGGGACGATTTCCCAGGCGGCCGCTATCCGGGTTGCCCGATCTTGAATCGAGCCCACAGAGGAGGCCGGAGTTTCAATTCGGACCAGCGTATTCAGGGCCAGCAGCCTCAGATTCAGCCGCGATTCATCCAGTGAGGCAGACCATTCCTGACTGCGCAGTCTGGCCTCGGCCACATCGCGCAGAGCACGCATCATGTTCTGACGGGGCACTTCGGGCAACGTGAATCCGGCCAGATAGGCCAGATTGAGCACATGCGCCGTCAATGCCACGCTGCCTGCCCCTTCGCCCGGAAAGTAACGCAGCAAGCCGTTCGCATCCTGCAGCGTCGGCAAGCTGGCGACCACATCCTGCCAGCGCGTCACATCGTGAAGCCCGACGGCCACGGAGACGCGCTGTTCCAGACAAGTGTAGGGATAATCCAGAAAGAACTGGCGCACGCCCGGCGGCAGGACAGAAAGCCTTGCAGACAGGCCGATATCGACGCTCCCGCGCCCCGGCAGTGCCCCTGCAGGCAGGCTCAGGGGCAGCACCAGCGGCGCGTCGATTCGTTGCAGACTGGATTGGATGATCGTCAAGGGCACGGCGGGGACGACCTGCTGAGTGATCTTTAGATGATCGCGACTCACGGCCGCCTTCCCACTTTCGCCTCGGACCTCCCCCGTTTCACGAGCCTGAAATTCCCATTCCAGCCGGCCTTCTCCGGCTTCTTTCGGTGCCTGCACCTCCCAGCCCACTTCCTCCGAATGCTGTGGTGGCAGGGTGAGGGTACGTTCGGGAAGGGAGAGCCCGCCCGCTCGTGCGGTTACCTGCAGATTCATGCTGCGCGTGGTGCTGTTGCGCAAGGTCAGCAAGGCACGATAGCGGTCGCCCTCGCGGACCTGCGGCGGCACGCCCGCAATCAACTGCAGGTCCTGACGAGTTCGAAAGCTGGCCACGCCCGTTCCGAAGCGTGCGACGCCACTTGTTGCCACGCCCACCAGCCTGAATTCGCTCAGGCTATCGTTGATGGGTACGCGAATCTGTGCGCGGCCCTGTGCATCGAGCTGCACACGGGGCTGCCACAGCAGGAGGGTATCAAACAGCTCCCGTGCCGGGGCACGCCCGCCGCCGCCGCCGGGGGGCAGTGCCTTGCGGCCGTAATGACGCTTGCCGATGACCTGGGATTGAGCCGTTGCCGTCTCGACCTCATGCCCCCGTCGTTGCAACATCGCATCGAGCAGCTTCCAGCTTTCGTTGGGCTTGAGCTCGAGCAAGGCCTGATCGACCGCCGCAAAAGCCAGCTCGCTGCCCGCCGGAACGGGACGTCCATCCGGCAGGCTCACCCGCACATTCACCGTGGCGATCTCTCGGGGTCGGTAATCGTTCTTCTCCGGCTGTACATCCACCTGCAGACGGAAAGCCTCCTGCCCGACCTTCAGCTCGGCCAGACCAAGGCGAAACGCCGGTTTGGACAGATCAACCATCGCCGTCGGCTGGTCGGGCTGCCACCATTCCCTGAACCAGGCGACGGGCTCGCGCCAGCCCCACTGGAAAAAGGAATACCACTTGAGCGGCGTCAAGCGTCCTCGCACAGCCAGCACGGAAACATAAACATTGGGGCCCCATTCACCCTTGATCGGCAGCTCAATGACCGGATGAAAACGTGAAAGAGGCTGTACCCGGCTTTCGATGATGCCACCTGCCTCGATCGTCACGAGGGCCGTCGCTTCCCGGAAGGGCGTGCGCACCTGCAGACGCGCCGTTTCGCCCGGCCGATACTCGCTGTGCTCGGGGATGACATCCATGCGATCCTGATTGCCCGCGCCAAACCACAAATCGCCCTGACCGGGCATCCAGTAGCTCGTGCTCGCGCGAGCAACATTTCCTTCTGCATCGCGGGTTTCGGCCAGCAGGAGGATTTCGCCCGTCTCCTTCACCTTCGGCGTGCAATCCAGCCGCCCCCGGCTATCCGTCGTACCGCTGCACACCACGCCAAGATCGACGAATTCCTGGTTTCGTTCATAGGCATAGAAACCGCCGACAATCCGCCGCCGATGGCTGTATTCAATGCGCCGCTTGCCGCGTACCTGAATCTTCTGCCCGGCCACGGCCTGCCCCTTTGTATTCAGCACCACCATTTCCAGGGCCTGGTCACGCCCACCCGGACTCGTCCAGTCACGCACATTCACACCCAGCACCACGGCAGCAGGCCAGAGTTCGACATTGCCGCGCAAGGTCTGGATTTCGCCATTCGGATCGGCAAAGCTCATTTCCGCATGCAATTCCGAGGGGCCGCGCACGGGGCGAGGCAAACTGAGCTCCAGGCGGCCGCTCCCGCTGGCATCCAACCGAACAGCCTGCTGATCCAGCACCAGCGTTTCGCGTTCTCTCGATTCGTCGACACCGAAGGCTGTGCGAGCCGGCTCATCCAGATCGACGCTGAAACCATAACGCTCAAAGTGCGGGTAGTTAGGCCAGCGCGGGCGCAGGCTTGCCGACACTTTCACTTCGGCATTGCGGGCGGCTCCGCCATTGAGGAAGGACAAGGCCAGGCTCAGGGGAATTTTTTTCGGTGCGATCTGCCGTGCAGGTACGCCTTGCACGCTGCCCGTGAAAACCGGCAGGCGGAAATCGCTCACGCTGAATTCGCCCACCGTCCGGGTAACGATCCTTGTACCCTGCACACTCTGTGCCCCCTCGGTGCGAGGATCGTCATCCCCCCCGGAAAGCTCGATTTCGTACTGGCCACGTCGTGCGGACTCCGGAATTTTCCATTGGCTCAACGCACTGCCTCGCGCATCCCACAGCAATGGCGTCGGCAGCGGAAACGCCGTTCCGGTATCCAGATGACGCACCACAACGCGGCTGGGCAAGCGGCTGGCTGGTGGAAGCGCAAACCCCCGGCTGTCGCGCTGCCGGGCGAGAAATTTCATCGAAACCGTCTGCCCCGCACGCAAGAGGGTACGATCCAGCAGGGCATGAATTTTCAGTTCCTCCGTATCCCCCCAGGTTTCGACCCCGAAACGCCAGGGTTCGATACCCTCATTCCAGTCCGAACGTAGAAAGCTGTAATCTTCGCCCAGACGTGCACTGACAAACAGCCATCCTTCTGCCGACTCCTCCTCATTTTCCGCCGGACAATACGGCACATCCAGCACCTGCGACACCATTGCGCGGCCAGCGGAATCGGTCTTTCCATTCCAGAGCGGCTTTCCTTTGCAGTCCGACACCTGAACCGCCGCCCCGGCGACCGGCTTTCCACTATCCAGCGCAGTCACCCACACCAGCGCATTGTCCCGGCCACGCTTGAAATGCACGGCCAGATTCGTCACCAGAGCCGCAGTTCGCACATACATCGGCGCAGGTTTGGCCAGCAGTGCCTGACCCAACATGCGGCTTTCGATTTCGACGACATGAAAACCCGGACGAGTCAGCGGGATGCCCAACACTTCAAAGACTGCCGTACCCGTTGGCCTGGGCAGATCAAACTGTTGCAGGTTTTGTAACTGTGGCTGCGATACCGCAGATTTTGATTTCGGCGACCGATCGAAGAAGGAAAGCTCTCTCGGGTAGAAACGATCTTCCACGGTTTCGGTACGCCCTTCCCGCCGGAACGTCACGCTGCGCGAACGGTTCTCGAAACGATTTAGCGCGCGCAAGGTGGCGATGATCTCGGCATCGTCGGTCAAACGCTGGTCCGACAAGCGATGACCGGCTTGCCAATTCATCTCGCGCCCACGCAACGGGGATTCAACCTGCCGCACCGTCACCGGCAACACGCCGCCTTCCTTCAGTTCGAGAATGCCGAATCGTCCCGGAAATTTCACCAGCGGCGGCAGATCGCCCGTTACGAAATCAAGAGGAAAACGTGCCGCGTTTTCCAGACCACGTCCATCCCGATCGCGCAAACCGGCCGGCAGCTCCAGCCGCAGCCGTGCACGCGCCGGAAAAGGCCCTGGAAACACGGCCGAACGAAACGCATCCTGCCGCACGCTGCTGCCTGCATTCGGATCCTGTGGCGACCGGCGACTTGTCTGACCATTCTCTTCCAGAACCTGCAGACGGGCAGCCAGGAGACTTTTCAGATCAACATCCGAGGTGAATTCCACGCGAATGCCGGAAAATGGCGAGCAGGGCGCGTCGGCCTTTTCGCGTTCGCAATTCAGGCTGGCGCGAAAAGGTGGGCGCACCCGAAAGGACAGGCGTTCTTCGCGCTCGCTCATCAACCCCTCCACCGAGCGCAGCCCCTTGCCCCACACCAGCTTCACGGGCGCATTCGCGGGGAGCGGTTCCGCACAACGCACGAGCAGCGGAGATGTTCCTCGTACCCTGACATGTTTCAGCACTTCACGTCGCACGGATTCCGGTACTTCCCGAATGCCCATGCGATGCCCCACCCCCTCTGCCTCACACCACAGCTTTTCCTGCACACTGACCGGATCCATCGCCACTCCGGCATCGATCACGAAAATCTGCTCCGCATCGATCCAGCTCCCCGTAGCGGGCTGAACGCTACGCGGCCGCGGCCCGCCTGCAAAAAAGCGGAAATGCTGCCCCCTTGGTACGTCCAGTCTTTCCCCCTCCAGACCGATGAAATCGGTGCGGGGTGTGAAATCACAACGCGCCCCCGGAGCCAGAGGACGATCCAGCTGCCAGATCCACACCTGCGCTTCTACCCACTGCCCGCTCCCGCTGACCTTGCCGCAATCCACCACAAAAGGAGAAGGTGCAGCCATCTCGCCCAGTTTCACCAGGGGGCGGTCAAAGCGCACCGTCACCCGGGTCTGCTGATCGACGAGACCTTGTGGCGAAAACTTCAACACCGTAGCCGCCTGCGCCCCATTCAGCATCGAAAGCCAAAACAGAAAAAGCCATAACAAGGAGCGAAAAACAGAGATCGTCATCATCGACATGGTCAATCTCCATGCGTCAAGGACAAAGCCACCGCCTGCGCAACCTTGATGCCATCGATCGCCGCCGAGTAAATCCCGCCTGCGTAACCGGCCCCCTCACCTGCCGGATACAGGCCCGGCGTGTTGATGCTCTGGAAATCCTCACCGCGCCGAATCCGCAGCGGCGAAGAGGTGCGCGTTTCCACACCGGTCATCAGGGCATCGGCCAGGTCATAGCCTGGAATCTGCCGGGCGAAGACAGGCAGAGCTTCGCGCAAGGCCGCCACAACATAATCCGGCAAACAGCGTGACAAATCTGCCGGTTTGACGCCGGGTGTGTAGGAAGGGACCACCTCGCCCAGACGGGTCGAAGCGCGTCCGGCCAGAAAATCGGCCACCCGCTGAACCGGCGCGGAATAGTCCCCCCCTCCCGCTTCGAATGCCAGGCTTTCCCAATGCTGCTGGAAGACCACCCCGGCCAGCGGATTTTGCTGCGCATCCTCGAAAAAATCAGCGGGGCCGACATCGACGACCAACGCGCTGTTGGCATTGCGCTCGTTGCGGGAATACTGGCTCATGCCATTGGTCACCACCCGCCCCGGCTCGGAAGTCGCCGCCACCACCGTGCCGCCCGGGCACATGCAGAAGCTATAAGCCGTCCGGCCATTCCGGGCGTGATGCACCAGCTTGTAATCAGCCGCACCCAACAGAGGATGGCCCGCAAATTTCCCGAAGCGGGCACGATCGATCATTGATTGAGGATGCTCGATCCGCACGCCGATCGAAAAGGGCTTGGCTTCGAGAAACACCCCAGCCGTGTGCAGCATGGCAAAGGTGTCGCGCGCGCTGTGACCTACGGCCAGCACCAGACAAGGCGTTTCCAGCACCTGACCATTCGCCAGCCGAACACCTTTCACGCGGCGTTTTTCCACCTGAGCGGATTCCTCGAACAGCAGGGACTCCACCCGGCTATCAAAGCGAACCTCGCCACCGAGCTGCGTGATTTCCTCGCGCATGCGCTCGATCATGCTGACCAGACGAAACGTGCCGATATGTGGTTTGCTGACATAGAGGATTTCTTCCGGAGCACCAGCCTTGACGAATTCCTCCAGCACTTTCCGGCCTAGATGCTGCGGATCCTTGATCTGGCTATAGAGTTTTCCGTCTGAAAACGTTCCGGCTCCACCTTCACCAAATTGCACATTGGATTCCGGATTCAGCACCCGCTTGCGCCACAAACCCCAGGTATCCTTTGTACGCTCCCGCACGGTGCGGCCCCGTTCAAGAATGATCGGACGAAAACCCATCTGCGCCAGCAACAAGCCCGCGAACAAACCGCAAGGCCCCATGCCAACCACGATGGGGCGCGCCTTCAAACCTTCTGGAGCCTTCACCACAAAACGGTAGCGCATATCCGGCGCAAGCTGAACACCCGCACCGGCGCGGCCCCCCCTGCCGGACAAGCGTTGCAGCAAGGCAGACTCATCCACCGATTCAGCCAGACAGACATCCAGCGTATAAACCAGAAAAATCGCCGATGCCTTCCGGGCATCGTAACCCCGTCGAAAAATCGTGATCGCCTGAATCGCCTCCGGCGCAAGCTCCAGACGCTGACAAACGGCCTGCATCAGGGCATCGGATTCATGATCGAGAGGCAGCTTGATTTCGTTCAGGCGCAGCATGGCAGTCTTTCTGGTGGAGTGACCGGATTTTACGGCACGACTCCGGTGACGAATGATGCTGCTCATCTGATGATACAGGCCAATCTCATTTGGCATTCAGTGATTGATCATCCTGCTCAGTTTGTTCAGTGCGCCCACTTCCCAGCTGAATCGCCGAGTGCTGGCCTTGACGGGCGGGGAAGCCCAAGGGTGCTCAATGGTGAGATTTGAGCCGAAGGCGAGTTTGCACCACTGGCCGCACGGCAAAGCCAGCGGGAGGGCAATCCGGAGAAGCCGGACCGATGAAGTGGAGCGCGTTTCTTTGGTGACTTTCTTGTCGCACAACAATAAAGTCACTCGCCCGACGGGGCGAGTCCCGGCAGGGTTGAAATAGAGGCTGCGCGTCGAAGCATCGCGTAGGAATTGGAAAAACTTCAAATGCGATTACCCCGACGCCAATCAGGAACCAAGGCTCGCCAAACCCGCTCCGATATAATTCCTGTCTTGCCCTTCCCTTCCACCCACCGCATGACCAAGAAAATCTATATCCGCACCTTCGGATGCCAGATGAACGAATACGACTCGGCCCGGATGGCTGACATGCTGGCCGAACACGCCGGGGCAGAAGGAACGGAAGCGACCGACCGGCCGGAAGAGGCTGACATCATTCTCTTCAACACCTGTTCCGTCCGCGAAAAGGCCCAGGAAAAAGTATTTCATGATCTCGGCCGCGTGCGCCATCTCAAGCAGCGCAATCCGGCACTGGTCATCGGCGTCGGCGGCTGTGTCGCCAGCCAGGAGGGTGCGGCTATCATCGAACGCGCACCCTATGTCGATGTCGTTTTTGGCCCGCAGACCCTTCACCGTCTGCCGCAGCTCATCGAAGCCCGTCGTACCAGTGGCCGTGCTCAGGTTGATGTGTCCTTTCCGGAAATCGAGAAGTTTGACCACCTGCCCCCGGCAAGGGTCGAAGGTGCGGCGGCCTTTGTTTCCATCATGGAAGGCTGCTCGAAATTCTGTTCCTTCTGCATCGTACCCTACACGCGCGGGGACGAAGTCTCGCGCCCGCTGGCTGATGTGCTGGCCGAAGTCGCCGGGCTGGCTCTGCAAGGTGTCAAGGAAGTTACCCTGCTGGGCCAGAACGTCAATGCCTATCGCGGCGCGACGGAAGAGGATGGCGAAACGGTGGACCTGGCCTTCCTGATCGAAACCCTCGCCGAAATTCCAGGCATCGAACGCCTGCGTTACACGACTTCCCATCCGCGCGAGATGACGCAGCGGCTAATCGACGTGCATGGCAAAGTGCCCAAACTCGCCACGCAGTTGCACCTGCCCGTCCAGTCCGGTTCCGACCGCATCCTCGCTGCCATGAAGCGAGGCTACACCGCGCTGGAATACAAGAGCATCATCCGCCGCCTGCGCGCTGCCCGGCCTGATCTTTCACTGACTTCGGACTTCATCGTCGGTTTCCCCGGTGAGACCGAAGCAGACTTTGCAGCCACGATGAAGCTCATTGAGGATGTGGGCTTTGACGGCAGCTACAGCTTTCTGTACAGCCCACGGCCCGGCACGCCTGCTGCTGATCTGAAAGACGACACCCCGGCGGACGTGAAATCCGCCCGTCTTCAGCAGCTCCAGGCCCTGATCGACCAGCAGGCCGCCGCCATCAGTCTATCCATGGTTGGCAGCATCCAGCGGGTGTTGATCGAAGGCCGTGCCAGAAAGAACGCCGAAGAGCTGGCCGGGCGGACGGACAACAACCGCGTCGTCAATTTCCCGGCTCCGCGCGAAGCCGTCCGGCTGATCGGGCAATTCGTCGATGTCCGCATCACTGAAGCCCGTTCGCACTCCCTGCGCGGCGAGCTGGTATTACAAACAGAAAGCCTGGGGTAGGAAGAAAAAGGCATCCACAGGGAACCCGCGGGTCAATGCAGACGTTCCGGCCTTCCGCAACATTGCCGGAAATGTTTACCACTGCCGCAAGGACAGGATTCGTCTGCCATGGCTTCGCCTTCCACCAGTTGGGACAATGATTTTCCCTTGCGGCGCAGGTCTTCATCCACGGCCTCATCAGACTGGCGTTTGGCCTGCCAGAAATCGTAGATGGCCTGAATGAAATCAGGCAGGTCGTCGGCCGCGCTCGCCAAGGCGGCCTGCTCCTGAGCCGGGGACATCCAGGGTTCACCGCGCTCCTGGGCATCTTCCTTGAGGATGCCGCTGAGCAGGAACACGGGTTGCAACAGCTCCGATAAGGATTCGGCGTGGTCACCTGCGGCGTCGTACCAGTTTCCGCCGAGCTGCGTGCCGAAAATGTAGGCCTCGGTCCATGTGACGAAATCGTACTGTTCCTCGTCCTCTTCGTCCGGATAAAGAATCAGCTCCAAACCCTCACCTCGAGCCAGAAGCTCGGAAAGATGCTGATAAAAACGCTGCATCAGCGTCACGGTTTCCCGGATTTCTGACGAGGCATCCGGGTCAAAATCCCCGCCCAGTGCCGCAGGAAGCCAAGCACTCATCGGAACCGCCTGCGGGCTGCTGATCATGGCGATGAACATGGCCTGCAGCTCGTCGATCAGCATGGGCTCGCCGTTGAAAACGGGATCATCCAGCAGTGCTTCCAGCCGGTCGAGATCGTCTTCAGTGAAAGGCGCGTCAGAAGAGAAGGAAGTCATGATCGTGTCCTGTTGTTCGTGTGGCCGGAAGGTAACCTTGATTGAGTCGTCATCCTGACGTTATCCACAATAGCACGGCCGCCCGGGTTTCGTGGTTCAGCCACGCCATCAGCCAGCGAGTGCCAGATCAACTTCATACGGGTGGCCAGGTGTGTGAAAGGCAACCGGACCATCTGGCCGAGCGTGAACGAATTGATGAACGAAGGGATTGTCGGATTCAAACATCGCCGCCGCCGGGCCTTCGGCGACGACCACGCCATGATGAACGAAATAGGCGTAATCGACCACTTTCAACGATTCCGACATGTCATAGGTCACGACAATGGAGGTCACCCCCAGTGCATCGTTGAGGGTGCGAATCAGATTGGCGATGACGTTGAGCGAGATGGGATCAAGCCCTGCAAAAGGCTCGTCGTACATGATGAGCATCGGGTCGAGTGCAATGGCCCGCGCCAGCGCAACCCGCCGTGCCATCCCCCCGGAAAGCTCGCCGATCATCATTCCGGCCGTACCTCGCAGACCGACGGCCTGGAGTTTCATCAAGACCAGATCGTGGAGGATTTCTTCGGGCAGGTCGGTCAGCTCGCGCATCGGAAAGGCGATGTTGTCGAAAACCGATAGATCGCTGTAGAGCCCGCCCATCTGGAACATCATGCCCATGTTGCGGCGCAAGGCGTAAAGCTGGTCGGAGTCGAGTGCGGGCACTTCCTGACCGGCCACCTTGATGCTGCCACGATCCGGCCGAAGCTGGCCTCCCAGCAAGCGCAGCAAGGTCGTTTTACCACTCCCGCTCACGCCGAGAATGGCCACCACCTGACCGCGATGAATCTTCAGATCGATGCCGCTCAGAATCTTGTGTTCGCCATAGGCGAAATGCACATCGCTGAGTTCAACCAGATAGTCAGAGGGGTCAGGCATTTCGTGGGTTTCCCAGGTTTGCTTCGGCAGGCCGTCGATTTTACTCCGGCCCGCCGCATCCCGCCCGAAGCGCGCAATCTATTGATTCGGCACGATGAGAGATGATCCTGGTAACCGCCCTCTGTAGGGTGTAGGGGCAGCCTTTACGGCTGCCCGCAATTCAGAGGCAAAATCCAATTTTCACCTTGTCGGATCAATCGTCACCCTCAAAGCGGTTTTGCGGCCTCGCTGCGCCTGCCGTCCTTGGTCTTGTCGGTCACCGGCTCGACCGGCATTCCCGCCTCGCCCCCTCCGCCCAGGGCTTTGTAGAGCTGGGCGGCATTGGCAAGTTGCGCACGATGCACTTGCAACACAGACTGATCGGCCTGTTGCAGGTCGCGCCGGGCATCGAGCACCTCCAGCCAATGGGAAATTTGTGCCTTGTAACGGGCTTCGAGCAGTTTGACCCGCTCGGTCTGGATGCGACGGTTGGCCTCCATTGCAGCGAGCTGTTCTGTCAGGTTTTTCCGGGCAGCGAGCAAATCGGCCACTTCGCGGAAGGCTTGCTGGATAGTCTTTTCGTAATCGGCAACCGCGACGTTCTTTCTCGCTTCGGCCAGATCGACATTGGCTTCATCGCGGCCATGATTGAACAGGGGCAGGCGAAGTTGCGGCTTGAAGATCCAGGCACGGCTGCCCGCATCGAAGAGGTTGGACAAGCCGGCACTGGCGGTGCTGAACATGCCGGTCAGCGAAAGCCGGGGCAGGAAGGCCGCGCGGGCCGCGCCAATCTGTGCATTGGCCGCAATCAGGCGTTGTTCAGCCGCCAGAACGTCCGGACGACGCAACAATACTTCGGCAGGAAGATTCGCTTCCAGCTCCGGCAGCGATTGAGTCAACAAGGAGGAAGGCGCGGGTAAGGGGTTACCCGCTGCGGAAGTGCCAGACAATGTTCCGACAAGGAGTTGCAGCCAGTGATCGGCTGCCGCACCCGCCTGTTCGAGGGCAGCCAGATCGTTGCGCGCGCCTTCCGCCGCTGCCGCAGCACGCAGGTATTCCATCGAACCAATCAGCCCGGCTTCACGGCGTTGCGCCGAAAGTTTTTCCGCTTCACGACGGTTCTGGTCCATTTCGCGTGCAAGCGCAATCCGTTCGCGCAGCTCACACTGGTTGTAGTAAGCCGTCGCGACATCGGCAATCAGTGCCAGGCGAAAGGCGCGCTGGGCGGCTTCGGTGGAAAGATAGCTGGCGAGCGCGGCTTCGTCGAGCCGACGCACCCTGCCCCAGAAGTCGACTTCGTAATTCAGCAACTCGATGCCGACATCGTAACGCTGGCTGCTCAGAGGGCGGCCTGTTGCGTTTAGATCCCCCGGGATCAGGGCCGCTTCCCGTCTACCCAGAAGTTCGAGCTCAGGCAGTTTGGTGGACTGCACGATTCCGTACTGCGCGCGGGCTTCGGCAATACGCGCCGTGGCAATCTGCAGGTCGCGGTTATGCTCCAAAGCCTGCTCGATGAGGGCTTGTAGACGTGGCTCGGTAAAGTAATGCCGCCAGTCGGGCAGGGACTGAAGGTTGCCAGACGATGCGCCACCCGGCGACTCGCCCAGCCAGTGCGTAGGCAGGGTCGGGCTGGGGCGTTCGTAGTCCGGGCCGGTGGCGCAACCGTAAAGACCCAGCGTCAGCAGCAAGGGCAAGGTAAGGCGTTTGAAATCAGCCATGAGTAGACTCCTGCTTGGATTCGACGGCATCCGTCGCGTGATGACGGGCATGGCCTGGGAAAATCCGGCGGATGACGACATAGAACACGGGAACCAGCAAGACGGCCAGCACGGTGGCGGTAATCATCCCGCCCATGACCCCGGTTCCCAGGGCATGACGGCTGTTTGCCCCCGCGCCGCTACTGATGGCCAGCGGCAGCACCCCGAAGATGAAGGCGATGGAGGTCATAAGGATGGGACGGAAGCGCAGACGGCAGGCTTCCAGCGTGGCGTCGACCAGCGACATGCCCCGTTCCTGAAGATCACGGGCAAATTCGATGATGAGAATGGCGTTTTTCGACGACAAGCCAATGATGGCGATCAGGCCAACCTTGAAATAAACATCGTTGGGCAGCCCGCGCAGATGCACCGCCGCCAACGCACCCAGCACGCCCAGCGGGACGACGAGCAGTACGGCCAGCGGGATCGACCAGCTTTCGTACAGGGCCGCCAGACAAAGGAAGACGACGATCAGCGAGACGGCAAAGAGGAAGGGGGCCTGGCTGCCGGAAGTGCGTTCTTCGTGCGAGGTACTCGACCATTCAAAACCGAACCCAGGGGGCAGCTTGCGCGCGATGTCTTCCATGGCGGCCAAGGCTTCGCCAGTACTGTGGCCTGGGGCCGGGCCACCTGAAAGCTTCAGGGCGGGCAGGCCATTGTAACGATCCAGACGTGGCAGGCCGACCACCCAGTGCGGTGTGGCGATCTCGGACAGACGCACCAGCTCGCCGCGCGTGTTGCGGACCGTCAGCTGCATGATTTCATCGACATTGCTGCGGACTTTTGGCTCGGCCTGCATCTGGACACGCAGAATGCGGCCTTGTCGGACAAAGTCGTTGATGTAGGCCACCCCCAGCGTCGATTGCAAGGTTTCGTTGAGCTCGGCGATATCAATGCTCAAGGCGCGCGCCTTGACGCGGTCGATATCGAGCTGAAGCTGGGGCGCAGGCTCCTGTCCTTCCGGCCGCACTCCCGCCAGCACCGGGTTTTGCGCCGCCATACCCAGCATCATATTGCGTGCTTCCATGAGCTTGGCGCGTCCTTGCGCACTACGATCCTGCAGACGGAAATCGAAGCCGCCCACCGCCGCCAGCTCCGGAATCGGCGGTACGTTGACGGCGAACACCATCGCTTCCTTGATGCCAAAGAGCATGCCATTGAGTTTCTTGACGAGCGATCCGGCGGTGTGCGCCTCACCTGGGCGTTCGTCCCAGTGCTTGAGGTTCACGAAGTTCGTTCCGGCATTCTGCCCCCGGCCGATGAAGGAAAAGCCCGCCACACCCACCACATGTTCCACTTCGGGTTGCTGGAGATACATCTGTTCGACGCGTGAAAGCACTTCGACAGTCCGTTCCTGCGTTGCACCCGGTGGAAGCTGGATCAGGCCGATGAAATAGCCTTGATCTTCATCCGGCAGGAATCCGCTGGGCAGCCGCGCAAAGAGCAGGGCGACGGCCACGAGCAGGATGGCATAAACCGCGACATAAAGACCCGAACGGCGGAGGATACGGGTCACCCCGTTGTGATAGCTCCGGGTGGTGCGACCAAAGAGCCGGTTGAACCAGCCGAAGAAACCGCGCCGCTCCTCTCCTTCCTTTCCGTGGGCGACGTGCTGCTTGAGGAGCGTGGCACAAAGGGCCGGGGTGAGCGTCAGGGCCAGCAAGGCGGAGAAGGCCATGGCAATCACGAGGGTGACCGCAAACTGGCGGTAAATGGCCCCCACCGAGCCACTGAAAAAGGCCATGGGGACGAAGACGGCTGAAAGTACCAGCGTGATGGCAATGATTGCACCGATGATCTGGTCCATCGCCTTGCGCGTGGCTTCACGCGGCGGTAGCCCTTCTTCACGCATGATGCGCTCGACGTTCTCGACCACGACAATCGCATCATCCACCACAATCCCGATCGCCAGCACCATGGCAAAAAGTGTCAGCACATTGATCGAGTAACCGAAAATATAAAGCCCGGCGAGCGCACCACACAGGGTGATGGGCATGACGATGGCCGGGATCAGGGTCGCACGGAAGTTTTCAAGGAAGAGATACATCACCCCGAAGACCAGCAGCATGGCGATCACCAGGGTATGCACGACTTCGCGGATGGAAACATCGACGAATTTCGAAGTGTCGTAGGGAATGGCCCATTCCACCGCACCCTTGGGGAAACTTTGTGAAAGCTCGGCATACTTGGCGCGAACGGCACGCGCCGTATCCAGTGCATTGGCTCCCGGCGTGCTACGAATAGCGATCCCGACCGCGGGCTGGCCGTCATAACGGGCCTTGACGGAATAATCCTGCGCACCCAACTCGACATGGGCCACATCGCGCACCCGGACGATCGTGCCATCCGGCCGCGAACGAAGGATGACATCGCCAAATTCTTCGGGCGTCTTCAAGCGGCTGTGGGTTGTAATGATGGCGTTGAGCTGCTGCCCCGCTTCGCTGGGCAGTTGCCCCACTTCGCCGGTGGCCAGCTGTATGTTCTGCGCACGAATGGCGCGGGAGATGTCGCCCGCGGTGAGCTTGTAGGCTTGAAGCTGCTCAGGCTTGAGCCACAGGCGCATGGAGTATTCCGTTCCCAGCAGAATGGCTTCGCCCACACCCGGCACACGGCGGATGTTTTCCAGGACATGGGTTGAGGCGAAGCTGCCCAAGGCAACGCTGTCCAGCGTTTTGTCGGGTGAAAACAGCACGGAAATCATCAGGTAGTTCCGGGCCGATTTGAAGACCGTCACCCCCAGGCGGCGCACCTCTTCCGGCAAACGGGCTTCGACACGCTTGACACGATTCTGGGTTTCCACCGAGGCGACGTCGAGATTCGTTCCGGCTTCGAACACCAGATTGATCGTGGCCGTTCCCTGTTCACTGCTCGAATCGAGATAGGCCAGATGCTCGATCCCGTTCATTTCCTGTTCGATCAGGGTGGTCACGGTTTCTTCCATGACCCGGGCCGAAGCCCCAGGGTAATTGACGGCAATCGCCAGCGCGGGCGGTGCAACCGTCGGGTAGGATGCGACGGGCAGATTGCGCAACGCCAATCCACCACCAAGAATGATGATGAGTGCGATCACCCAGGCGAAAACCGGGCGATCGATAAAGAATCGAGCGAGCATGACGGAGCCTTATTTTCCGGTTGTGGGATGAGCGGCAGCCTGATTCGGAGCCGAGGCCTGAGCCGGAGCCAGGGTAGGCGCAGACAGCGGAACAGGTTTGACCACACTGCCCGGACGCGCCTTTTGCAAGCCGGTGACGATCACCTTTTCATCGCCCTTGAGCCCTTCTTGCACCAACCAGTCTGGCCCGCTCATCCCGCCGGTTTTGATCGGACGAGGCTCCACCTTGTTCTCGGCATTGACGACGAGCACAAACTGCCCCTGTTCGTTCGACATCACAGCCTTCTGGGGTACACGAAGTGTGTCACTGACCTGGGCCTTGTTGATGCGAATGCGGACAAACTGGCCTGGCAGCAACTCATGCTGCGGGTTCGGGAACAAGGCCCGCATCGCGATGCTGCCGGTATCAGGATCAACCGCCATGTCCGTAAACTGCAATTTGCCCGGCTGAGAATAGACACGGCCATCCTCCTGAATGAGCTCGACTTGCGTCTGATCCGCCTTTTTCAGCCTTCCGGAACGAATGGCCTCACGCAAATGCAGCATATCGGTATTCGACTGGGTGAAATTAACGTAGATGGGATCGATCTGTTCAATGGTGGCCAGATGCGTGGCCTCGCCCTTGCCGACCAAGGCACCTTCCGTCACCAGCGCGCGGCCGATGCGTCCGGAAATCGGAGCCGGAACACGGGTGTTTTCCAAATCCTGATTCGCCCGCGCCAGGGCTGCCTGTGCCTGATAGAGCTTGACCTGAGCCTGATCGTATTCTTGCTGGCTGACCGCCTTGCTGGGCAAGAGCGGCTCGTAACGCTTGAGCGCGCCCTTCATTACTTCGACATCGACCACTGCCGAAGTCGCTGCGGCCTTGTAGGTACGATCATCGATCTGAAAAAGGGTGGCTCCCTGTTTCACGTCGCTCCCTTCAGCGAAGAGCCTTTTTTCGAGGATGCCTTCCACGCGCGCCCGCACCTGTGCCGTTCGCACGGCCTGCAAGCGGCCCGGTAAATCCTGGGTCAACGTCGCGCTGGCTCGCGCGGGCACGAAAACCTCGACTTCCGCTGGCGGCATGCCACCCGGCCCACCCGGCCCGCCTGGGCCCTTTTGTCCACCCCCACCACAAGCCGCCAGCGTGAGGCCGCAAAAACTGAATATCAGCGCACGTTTCCGGTTCATCAGAGCGTTAGACATGAAAAAGGACTCCTGGGCGTAAAAACAAAAATTGAAAGAAAAATGCGGCAAGGAAATATCCAAAATATCTATTGACCCCTGTCAGGTTCGACAAGCGGAACGGTTGGAACGGGTGGCACGGCTGGGTTTCTGTGGTGAAAATGCCCGCAGGAAACTATCCACGGTACGCTCCACCCGGGAAACGTCTTCCCGATCGTCGCACTGCTCAAGGCAAAGAAGGTAGCGGGTGTGCTCCGAGCCGCGCAGCATGGCCAGAAAGGTGTCGGCCGCAAAAGCGGCGGCATCCTCCTGGCCATCGTCGCACAAGCGTCCAGCCTTCATTTCCTGATCGAGCAACTGCGTGATTTCCTGCAAGGTCCGGGCCGGGCCCGAAACATAGAAGGCACGCGCCATCTCGGGGAAACGAACCGATTCAGCAATCAGGGTACGGTGCAAGGCCAGGCAGCGCGCGCCCATCACCAGCGCACGAAAAGCCAGACCAAAACGGATGAGGCGCGTTCGAAGATCATCGCCATTGGCGACCAGGGCCGTCGTCATTCGCTCACCGTCCCGACGGATGACCTCGGCGAAAAGAAGGTGTTTGCTGGCGAAATGGTTGTACAGCGTCTGCTTGGCAACACCGGCACGCGCGGCGATCACATCCATGCTGACACTGTAACCCGACTCGAAAAAAGCCACGGCCGCGGCCTCCACCAGACGGGTGCGGGTATCCTTCGAAGCTGTATCGGAAATATCACTCATCGTCAGATTGTATCTGGACTAGACCGTACAGTCTACTTTACGTTTTGACACCTTACGCTTTGAATCTGGAAACCGTAGCTGACCGCTGCACGCTCTCCTTTCTTCTGGATCGAACCAAGGGCGGCGATAATGCCCTTTCTTCCCCCCACCTTACTTCGCCTCTTTCCGCGCCTGCCCATGGCCTTCCTCTTTCGTCTGCTTTCCCGCCTTCCTCTGCCGGTGTTGCACAATCTGGGCGCGCTGCTGGGCTGGCTGACCTACCTGGCGTCTTCCACCTATCGCCGTCACCTCCGCGAAAACACCGCACAAGCCGGGGATTGGGCGGTTGCGGCAAGGGGTGAAGCCGTGGCTGAAACCGGGAAGGGACTGCTGGAGTTACCCTACTTGTGGCTGCGCCCGCAACCCGAAGTCGTGGCGCAAGTCGTGCGCGTCACCGGCTGGGAGTGCGTGGAATCAGCCTGGGCTGCAGGGAAAGGCATTCTTTTTCTTACCCCACATCTCGGTTGCTTCGAGATCACCGCCCAATATTACGCGACCCATAGACCGGTCACCGTCCTTTATCGCCCGCCCAAACAAGCCTGGCTACGGCCCATCGTCGAATCGGGCCGGGGGGCGAACCTGCATCTGGCCCCGGCCGATCTGGGAGGGGTACGCAGTCTGATGAAGGCATTGCGTCGAAAGGAAGCCATCGGGCTTCTACCAGACCAGGTTCCGGGCCAGGGTGAAGGCATTTGGGCCCCCTTTTTCGGGCGGCCCGCCTACACCATGACGCTGGCGGCCCGCCTTGCGGAAAGCGGAGCCACCCCCATCCTGGCTCATGCAGAAAGGTTGGCTTATGGGGCGGGTTATCATCTCACCATGCAGCCCTTGGGCGAATCGCTGGCCGAAACATTGGAGGCCCGGGTCGTGCAATTCAATGCCGCACTGGAAAAACTCATCCGAACCAACCCCGGCCAGTATCTCTGGGGCTACAACCGTTACAAGGCCCCGGCGGGCTCCCTTCCGCCGACGGCCTCCTCTGATGGATGCGACTCATGCTGACCCGTTTTGCCCTCGTCCTGATGTGGCTGCTCCATTTTCTGCCCTTGTCCGTTCTGGCCCGGCTTGGCAAGGGACTCGGCGCACTACTTTATCTGCTGGGGCGGGAACGCCGTCGCGTCACGCTGACCAATCTAGCCCTGTGTTTTCCACAAAAAACAGAAGCCGAACGTACAGCCCTCGCAAAGCGTCACTTCGCCGCCTTTGGACGTAGTTTTGTGGAGCGTGGTCTTTTGTGGTGGTCTTCGCCCTCCCGCCTGCGGCGCATCGTCCGCGTCGAAGGCATGGCGAATCTGGACGCCCAGATGGGCCGCCCCATCATTCTGCTCGTTCCTCACTTCGTCGGGCTTGACATGGGCTGGACGAGGCTAACGCTGGAACGCAATATGGTCAGCATCTACGCCAACCAGAAAAACCTGCTGTTCAATGCTGCGCTGTATCGGGGACGAACCCGTTTTGGCGATTCCCGACTGCTTTCGCGTCAGGAGGGCACTCGCCCGGCCTTGCGGGCCATGCGAAACGGCTTTCCCTTCTACTACCTGCCCGACATGGATTACGGCGAGCGCGACACCATCTTTGTGCCCTTCTTCGGCGTTCCGGCCGCCACCATCACCGGGCTTTCGCGGCTGGCCCGCATGTCTGGTGCGCTGGTCCTGCCCGTCATCACCCAGATGTTGCCTGGCGACGAAGGCTATGTCGTCCGGATCCAGCCGCCTTGGGTCGATTTTCCGGGGGACAACATCGAGGACGATACCCGGCGCATGAATGCCTACATCGAACAGGCCGTCGCCCACTTGCCTGAACAGTATTTTTGGCTGCACAAACGTTTCAAGACCCGCCCACCCGGCGAACCCAGCCCTTACGAGAAAAAACACTGAAGAATCCGGAAAAGAAAGGGGATTGAGCCCCTGATCCGCCCAGCACCCAAGCGTATCCTGCCCTAACATTCCCTCTTCATCTTTGCCCCACAGGGATTCTGACTGTCATGCGCTTCACCAAAATGCACGGACTGGGCAACGACTTTGTCGTCATCGACGCCATTCGCCAGAATGTCGAGCTGACGCCGTCGCTCATCCGAGAACTGGCCAACCGTCATTTCGGCATCGGCTGCGACCAGATCCTGCTCGTCGAGCCGCCCACCTTGCCCAATGTCGACTTTCGCTATCGCATCTTCAATGCCGATGGCGGTGAAGTCGAGCAATGTGGCAATGGGGCACGCTGCTTCGTGCGCTTCGTGCATGAGCAGGGTCTGACCCGAAAACGTGAAATCCGTGTCCAGACCCAATCCGGCATCATCCAGCCCAGACTGGAAGCCAACGGGGAAGTCAGTGTCGACATGGGCGCGCCCCGTTTTCTGCCGGACCAGATTCCGTTTGAAAGCCCGTTGGGCCAGGACAGCACCGAGCCGCTGCAGCCTCTGCAAGTCGGCGACCACCACATTGACATCACCGTTGTTTCGATGGGCAACCCCCATGCCGTGCAAGTCGTCTCCGATGTCGACACTGCCCCGGTCGAACGCGATGGCCCGCTCATCGAAACGCATCCCCGTTTTCCACGTCGCGTCAATGCCGGTTTCATGCAGATTCTTGATCGCCATGCCATTGCCCTGCGCGTTTTTGAGCGAGGCGCAGGCGAAACACTGGCCTGTGGGACGGGGGCCTGTGCGGCCGTTGTCGCCGGCATCCGGCGCGGTCTGCTGGACAGCCCGGTACGCGTCACAACACGGGGCGGCGAACTTTCCATCGCCTGGGACGGCAACGACCGCTCCGTCATCATGACCGGCCCTGCAACCACCGTCTTCACAGGCGAAATTCATCTGGAACCCAAGGAATCAACATGAAAATCGAACTCGATGCCAACGATGTCGCGGCCTACCTCAAGACCCACCCGGATTTCTTCAATCTCTATGCAGACGTTCTGGCACAGATCGTCATCGCCGACCCACACAATGGCCGCGCCATTTCCATCACCGAGCGACAGCTCGGTGCACTGCGCGACCGGAATAAACAGCTCGAAGCCAAGCTCGCCGAGCTGATCCGCTTTGGCGAAGAAAACGATGCCATTCTCGAAAAGATGCACGACATGACGATTGCCCTGCTCCAGGCCAGAAATTTCTCATCGGTCGTACACCTTCTGAACGAACACCTCAGCGGTGCTTTTGCCGTTCCACAAGTGGCCTTGCGTCTTTGGGACACCGGGGCACTGGAAAATCTGCCCGAATTTTCAGAAGCCGACGAGGAAACCCGCCGCTACGCTGAAAGCCTTCATCATGCCTACTGTGGCCCGGAAACGGGTTTATCCGCCCTCTCCTGGCTGGGCAGTGGCGTCCGCTCACTCGCCCTGGTTCCACTGCGTCGCGGCGCGCAGACCATCGGCTTGCTGATGCTGGGCAGCGAAGAGCCGCAACGCTTCTATCCGGAAATGGGTACCCTGTATCTGGACCGCATCGGTGAGCTGGCCTCTGCCGCCCTCTTGCGTACCCTTTCGCCCGAGGATGACTGAAACCACGAGAACGCCGCACCCCGATGCGGCCTCACTCGTCGAAGCCTATCTGGCCAGCCTGGCTCACGAAAAGCAGGCCAGCCCGCACACCCTCCTGGCTTATCACCATGATTTGCAAACCCTGCTCAAGCTCGGCGAACTTTCCAGTGCACAATCTCTTCGGCAACTCAGCCATCACGACATTCGCCGCCTCCTGATGCGGCAACACGGACAAGGACTTTCGCCACGCTCCCTGGCCCGTATCCTCTCGGCCTGGCGCAGCTTTTACCGGTGGCTGGCACGCAATCCAGCGGACGCCCTTGAACCTTCGGAACACCTTGCTGCAAATCCATGCGACACCGTCCGCCCACCACGTCGGGGACGCGACCTGCCCAAAGCCCTTTCCGTCGAACAAAGTGCCGCCTTGCTCGATGCCCGCGCCCTGACCGCCCAGGCCCAGAACGATCCCCTGCTACTGCGCGACCACGCCATGCTGGAGCTTTTCTACTCCTCAGGTCTTCGTCTGTCCGAACTGGCCGGGCTGGATGTGACAGAAAGCCAAACATGGTCATCAGGCGAAATTACCGTCACCGGCAAACGTGGAAAAACCCGCATCATTCCCATCGGCCAGAAAGCCATCGAAGTTTTGAATCACTGGCTGACACAACGCCCCCAACTGGCCGCCTCCGATGAAAAAGCTCTCTTCGTCAGCCAGCGGGGAACCCGGCTGACCCCGCGAAGCATCGAACTACGCATCGCCCGGTGGGCCCAGGCCAGCGGCTCAGGTATGCACCTGCACCCTCACATGCTTCGCCACTCCTTTGCATCCCATGTCCTTCAGTCCTCCGGCGACCTGCGCGCCGTACAGGAAATGATGGGACACAGCAGCATCACCACCACCCAGATTTATACCCATCTCGATTTCCAGCACCTGGCCAAGGTGTATGACACCGCCCACCCCAGGGCAAGAAGCAAAGCCTTCCCTCCCCCGAACGCATCAGGCCCCGACACGGAATCGCCACCCCTTCAGAATCCACCGGCAAAGCCCTGATCCCCCGCCCCGACCCGCGAAGCTTGATCGACGCGAATTGAAAAAAACAAGCATATAAGCAGTTCGGAACGAAAGCAGGCACTAACTTTTCTGTATTAGCGCGCCCTCCCAGCTTCCCTCCTCTTCGGCATGTTCCGGTGCGCTTCAGCCCGAGCCGTCAGTCGTCGTGCAGATCTTTCAGGCCCGGGGACGTAGCCATTTCAGCAGAAGACCGGTGAGGAACGAAGACGCAAGGCCGGGCTCCTTGCCTTGCGGGGAGGACGGGTTTAACTTTCGGATCATCTTCCAGAGTAGCCAGCCGCGTTGCAACCAGCGAAATACGGTACGCGGACGGGCGGCCACGAGAGCCGTGAGGGCAGCGACCGGCAAAGCGGGATGTCGTTTCAGCCAGTTTGCGCCGCGCTGAAGACGGTCTGCGAGTGCAAAAAGGGGCAGCAGGGGCTGGCTCTGCTCGATGAGGCGATGACGTTGTTGCGCGCTCTTTTGCAGTAAGGCCTGTTTCTTGAGCGCGAGCTGGATGCGGCGTTCAGTGCTGTCCATCGGAGGAGGAGACCTCTGTTACACCATTGTGCAGGGCAGCGCGATCCTCAGCTAGTTCATTCAGGCTGGCACTGAATAGCGGGGCATTTCGTCGGGAAAGGCGACGCAGGTTTGCCAGGGCAAAGCCGCCACAGGTCAGAAAAAGGGTTGTGAAGCTGCCGATGACCAGCAGGCGGTGGCTTTCCCAGAAGAGGACTGTCATGAATACGGCCAGCATGACCAGCCCGAAGCTGAGAAAAAAGAAGGCAACGGCTCCGTAAAGCAGCAAGGCCAGGAGCCGTTCCCGTTCTTCTTCGAGTTCGACCACGAGCAGGGCGGCTCGGGTCTGCAATAGGCCCAGAGAGGTCCCAAGAAGGAGTCGGAGGGTCGTGAGCAGCCCCGTCCTGCGGGTTTGGGATGAGGGGTTCATCCAGTCAGTAAAGGCAGGGATGAAAACCGGCGTGCGTCAATCAACGACGCCCCACCAGCAGGCCGATCAGGAAACCTACGCCTGCGGCGATGCCGACCGAGCTCCAGGGATTCTCGTGCACATAGTCATCGGCCGCCTTGCCGGCTTCCTTGGCGCGAGCGATGACCGCCGCTTCTGCATCAGCCAGCTTCGCTTTGGCCGATGCCAGATGTTCCTGTGCTCGCCCGCGAATTTCGGCCACTTTCTCTCCGGCCTGGCCCGCCGTGGCACGCAGCAATTCTTCTGCATCAGCAACGACCACCTTGAAATCGGCAATCAGTTTTTCCTTGGTGACATCACTCGTTCCGGTCATTTCAGTCATGTAAATCTCCTGGGTAAGAAGTTGAAAACGGAGAAAACTCCGGGCGGTCTGAACTTCCGAAGCCTAGCCGCTATTGCGGAAGGATGCAATGCTTGACGCAACTTTGTGCAAAGAAAGATTCATCCTTCCCTACGAATCAGCGCAGCAAATCCTTGTAGAGCGCAGCGTAGCTTTCTGACATTTTTTCTGCCGTGAAATAACGTTGGTAACGGCGGACGGCCTGCTGGCCCATGGCGGCAGCTTCTGCGGGGTGCGACCAGAGAAAATCCATGGCCTGACGAAAGGCGGCCGGATCTCCGGGGGGCACGACGCAGCCGGTTTCCTTGTCGATGTTAATGAAGCTGGTCCCCGTGCCGATTTCGCTGGAGATCATGGGCTTGCCGTACATGGCCCCTTCCAGCAGCGAGATGCCGAAGGCTTCCGAGCGCAGGTGTGAGGGAAAAACCAGGGCGTGGCACAGACTCAGCAAGGAGACTTTGTCCTCATCGGGCAAAGCACCCAGAAAGATGACATTGCGTAATCCCAGCCGCACGGCATGGGCCTTGAGCTCGGCTTCGACCGGGCCCGCGCCGACGATGACGACCGGATAATCCCGGCCTTGCGCCGCATCCAGAAGAATGTGCAGCCCCTTGTAGTAACGCAGCACGCCGACAAAGAGAAAAAACTTTGTACCCACCCGGGCACGCCAGGCGTCCAGCCGCGCAGCTTCAGGCAGGGGATAGGCCGGGCCATGGCTGTCGAGACCATAGGGGATGACGCTCACCTTGTCGCGGTAACGCGCGAGGGTGGAGCTGGAGGCGAGGTAGTTGGGCGAGGAGGCCACGATGCGGTCGACACTTCCGAGAAAGCGGTGCATCAGGGGGCGATAGAGCTGCAGGAGGAATTTCTGCCGAACGATGTCCGAATGGTAAGTCACCAGGGTGGGCTTGTTCATTTTTGGAACGGCGCAAACGAAGTGCACGACGTCCATGAAGGGCCAGGGAAAGTGGTAGTGGATGAGATCGGCTTGGGCTGCCCGCTCGCGGAAGCGGGCAAAGACGGCGCGGGAAAAACCCGTTGAGGCAATCTCGAAATCCATGGGCGCGCGAATCACGCGATGGCCGTCGATGAATTCGTCCCCCGCGCTGCGGTCCCGGCTGAGCACCAGCACTTCCGGCTCGATGCCGAATTGCTGCGAGCCCAGACACAGCTGGCGGATGACCTGTTCGATGCCGCCGTAGGACTGCGAATAAGTACGATAGAAATGAAGGACGCGCATCGTCGGGCTAAGAGGAAGTGAGGACAGCACGATAGGTTTGCGCGGTGATGTCGGCGCAACGCTGCCAGGTAAATTTTTCGGCCTGACGCAATCCGGCAGCACGCCGGGATTGCCACTCAGGCTCGTCTTCGATCAGGCTTTGCAAGGCGATGGCCAGCGCACCATCGTCTTCGGCATCCACCGTGACTCCGGCCTCGCCCGCGACTTCCAGAAGGCTTGCGCGACGGGAGACGATGACGGGCACGCCGCTGGCCATGGCTTCGAGTACCGGCAGGCCGAAGCCTTCGTAGAGCGAGGGGTAGACCAGGGCGCGCGCCCCGGCAATGAGCCCGGCCAGGTGCTGGCGATCGAGATACCCCGTCAGCCGGACATGGCCGCTGTGAAGCGCGCTTTGCAGTTCGCCCGAGAAAGGATCTTTTCCCCAGCCGCTGATCCCGGCGATCAGCAGCGGGTAGCGCGCGCGCAGTGCGTCGGGCAGACGGGCGTGGGCGCGCAGGGCCAGGGCCAGATTCTTGCGCGGCTCCAGTGTGCCAACACACAGAAGATATTCGCCATGCGTGAGTTTCAGGGGGCCACGGGCCGCCAGGGTCTGTGCGGCCGTGCGGGGATGAAATTCATTGCCGCAACCCAGGGGGGCGACGACGATCTTTTCCGGCGGCAGGGAAAAGTGTGTCATGACTTCCCGGGCGATGAAGGCCGAGTCGACGAGAATACGCGCGGCGCGGATCACGGCGCGGTCGATATGCCGCTCGATTTCCCGCAGCCGCGCGGGCGGGTGGGTTTGCGGGTAACGCACATGGCTAAGATCATGCAGCGTCATGACCATCGGCAGGCCGGTTTCGAAGGGCCACAGCGAAGGTTCGTGGTAGAGATCGAAAGCGCGGTTTTTCAGGCCGCGCTCAAAAGCACGTTGCCAGAGGAAGCGGCGCAGCGGATATGCGCCGGGCCATTCCCGCAGCCGCGTGCTCCAGCGGGCATGCCGGGCGGTGTCCTGCGGCGTGGCCGGAGGCGGCAAGGTGGTATACCACGCCTGCCCGAGAAAAAGCTCGGGTTCAATGTTTTCGCACGCGCTCAAGGCTGTGAAGAGCGCGGCAATGTATTGGCCAATGCCGGTACGCGGCGCACGCAAGAGGGTGGCATTGAGGGCAATACGCATCAGTGGGCAGCTCTACGCGTGTGCCGGGCGATGCGTTCGACGAGTGATTGCGTCGAGGCGCGCCAGCCGGGCCACGCCCATTCTGTCACCGGACGTTGCGCCGGAAACTGGCCCGTTGCCTCGAACTGCTGGATCAACCGGGCCAGGCTGACCGGTTCGTCGAGCTTGAAGTAGGCGAGAAAGTCTGAGCCGATTTCCCGAAAAACGGGGATGTCGCTGGCCATCGCGGGCAGGCCGCGTTGCATGGCTTCGACCAGCGGCAGGCCGAAGCCTTCGACGAAGGACGGAAAGACCAGCGAACGGCTGTGCTGGTAGCAGTATTCCAGCCCGGCATCGTCCAGATCGTTGAACATGAACAGACGTTTTCCAAGCTCCGGATGATTGCGGATGCGCTCGACGAGCGAGGCGCACTTCCAGCCGATGCGTCCGACGATGCACAGTGTGGCGCGCGTCATCGGTTCGGCGGCCCACAGGTGTTCGAAGGCGTCGAGCAGGTACGCATGGTTCTTGCGCGGCTCGATGGTGCTGACCATGAGATAGACCGGACGCTGGCCGGAAAACAGCTCGCGCAGGGGGGCGGAGACGGCATCACCCTGCCGGGCCAGATCGAGCTCGCTGCCCAGCGGGAAATGGTCAAACCAGCGACGGCTGGCCGTGGGCTCACCGAGCCGGCGGCTGACGTCTTCGCGCACTTCTTCCGCGATGGTTCGTGAGATGGCGATATAGCCGTCGGCCGTGCGGGAAACCCACTCGAACCATTGGTCGAAGACCTTAACGAGCCCTTCATCGCAGAACCGGGGATGGGTCAGGGGAATGAGGTCATAGACGACAGCAACAACCCCGAGCCCTTGTTGTTTGAGTGCTTCGACATGGCTGAAGAAATCGGCATGCCAGGAGGAATCCAGCAGTACCAGCACGTCGCCGGGCTGACATTCAAGGGCTTCGAGCCGTTCAAGGTCCACATCTTGGTCGGCAAGGCGAGCCAGCAATTTCCAGGGCAGAACAAAACTCAGACTGCCCGCGCGAAACAGTTGCCAGAAAGGCCAACGCAACAAGCGGAAACGATGGAAGCCTAGTCCCCGTTCGAGCTTGTGGTGAATCAGCCAGTATCGATTACGCAGGGCCTCGAACCAAGGCGTCATGCGTGCGTGCATCCGTCCCGGCTCGCGCACCAGCATGAGGAAACCGTAGGGCAGCAAAAAGCCCAGGGACCCGATGCGAAAAAGTTTTTCCAGCAGGCGACGCCGCCATGAGGAACGCCTCCATCCGAGAGCTTGTTCGAATTGATGGTGAAAGAGCCAGTAGCGATTGCGGATTTTTTCGAAATTCTCCTGCAGAGCATCTCCCTGGCTGGGGGTCAGCCGTTTGACTGCAAGGACTCTTCCGTTTTTGAGAATGACGGGCAGGCAGTGTGCGTGTTCCTGTGCAGCCTGGAGATTCCCGACTACATTGCGAACTACCCGCTGGATGCCGGAATTGGCTTCCGGATGCTCATAGACATAGGTGCATTCGAACAGAAGACGCATGACGGAAATCAATCAGGAATTGGCTCGACACTGGCCTGAGGCGCAAGCCAGGTACAACCGACGAAGTCTTCACGGCTTGCATTGACGACATGGAAGATCAACCCGAAATCACGCCATTCATAGTTGCCGTCAAGGTGCGAATCCAGTCGGGAAAGGGAAGTCGAGATCGAATAGCTTCCCTTGCCTAAGTTCATCGAAAAGCGGAAATGGAACTGAAGCAGGGCATTGGCCGTAACATTTTCAATCGCAAGCTGAAGGCGATGGGTATTGATGCCGTATATCGCCTGTCCCAGTCTGTCTTTGATGAGAAAACCCAGCACCAAACGGGAAACAGGACGATGAACTCGAACCTTGATTTCAAGTGTGACAGGCGCACCGACTTCGATGGCCTCCAGGTTTTCTGTGTTCTCGTCAAACAGCCGCATGGCAACGACTTCGGCCTCCCCTGTGCCGGAAATGGTGCGTACGGTTCCGTCCGGCAGGCTTTCCTGGCGGATGTTGGCGCGATCCTGGTCGGCAAGGATGGCGTTGTAGAGGTCAAGCACCTCCAGCGGCGGCCCCTGACGAATCAACCGTCCGGCATGCAGGAGAATGGCGTGGTCACAGATCGACTGAATCGCATAGCGGTCGTGCGAAACGATCAGCAAGGTGGTTCCGGCTTCGCGGAACTGGCGGATGCGGTCGAAGCTCTTGTGTTGAAAATAAGCATCCCCGACCGACAAGGCTTCGTCGACGATCAGAATGTCTGGCCGCTTTGCCGTGGCCACACTGAAAGCCAGACGCATCTGCATGCCGCTGGAGTAGGTGCGAAGCGGCTGGTCGATGTATTCCCCGATTTCAGCGAAAGCCTCGATGGCGGGCAGCAGGTGGTCCATTTCCCCGGCATCGAAACCCTGGAGCTGGCAGGCCATGATGGCATTCTGTCGGCCGGTGAAGTCGGGGTGAAACCCCATACCGAGCTCAAGCAGCGCGGCGACGCGACCGTGGGTCTCGACCGTACCCGCTGTGGCCTGCGTCGTGCCGGTGATGAGCTTGAGCAGGGTACTCTTACCTGCGCCATTCATGCCAACGATACCGACGGCCTCACCCGGGCGCACCTCGAAGCTGACATCGTGCAACACCCAGCGCAACTGATGCCGCGGTTTTCCTGCCGGCAGCAGCCATTCAGCAAGCCTTGACCAGCGGCCAGGATATTGTCGGTAGGCCTTGCTCAAACCGCGGACGATCACCTGACCCATCAGAGCTCATCCACCATTTCGCCGGAACGCCGACGGAACAGGTAAAGCCCCAGCGCACACAAGAGTAGTCCCAACAGGGTCACTGGAAGCAGGTTCATCCATTGCGGCCAGTGACCTTGCACAAACAGAGCTTGCCAGGCGGAGATCAGTGGCGTCATTGGATTCAGCGCGACCCAAGGGCGGACGGCTTCAGGAATGATACTGGCCGGGTAGACGATGGGGGTCAGCCAGAACCAGAACTGGAGCAGGATGCCGAAAAGCTGCCCAACATCTCGGAAGAAGACATTGAGCACCCCCAGCAGCAGACCAAGGCCGATAGCAAAAATCAGCTCGATAAGCAGCAGTGGAAAGGCAGCCAGAATAACGAAACCCGGCAAATGACCGCTAGCAAGCAAGAAGGCCAGGAATAGGACGAAGACAATGACAAAGTTGATGAGTGCATTGAGCACGACAATGATGGGTAGGCAGATTCGCGGAAAGTTGAGCTTCTTCAGAAGATTCGCATGCTCAAGAAACATGGTCTGTGCCCGTCCGGTGATCTCGGCAAATAGCCCCCAGGTAAAGACACCGGCACACAGATAGATGCTGTAGGCGTATTCCGTGCTGACTCCCGGCAAACGAGCCTTCATCAGCTGTGAAAAAACCAGCGTGTAAATGGCGATCATCGCCAGCGGATTGAGAATCGCCCAAAGTCCGCCCAGCATCGAGCTGCGATAACGCGCCTGGAATTCGCGCTGCACGCTGCCAAGAATGAATCCGCGGTACGACCAGGCCGCACGAAGCAGAGACGTCGCCACCTAACCCGCCCTGCCATACTGGTCTGCAAAACGGACAATGTCATCCTCACCGAGATAGTCGCCGCTTTGCACTTCGATCATGACCAGATCGAGCACGCCGGGGTTTTCCAGGCGATGACGGTGGCCTGCCGGAATATAGGTTGATTCGTCCGTGTTGATGTAACGCTCTTCTTCACCATTGACCACACGCGCCATGCCTTGGACGACGATCCAGTGCTCGCTGCGATGATGGTGAAGCTGCAAGGAAAGAGCCGCGCCCGGCTTGACGACGATGCGCTTGATCTTGAAGCGCCGGCCCTCTTCGAGCACCGTGTAGGTTCCCCAGGGGCGGGCGACGGTACGATGCAGGCGATAGGCATCATGGCCGCGCTGCTTGAGTTGTTGCACGACCTTTCTGACATCCTGCACACGGTCGGGATGCACGGCCAGAACGGCATCGGAAGTCTCGACGAGTATCAGGTTTTCAACGCCCACGGCCGCCAGCAGACGGCCTTCGCTTTGCAGAAAGGTATTGCGGCAATCAACGAAGATGGCATCGCCTGAAGCGCGGTTGCCCTGCTCGTCGACTTCGACGAGCTGCTTGAGTGCCTCCCAGGAACCGATGTCGTTCCAGTCGAAAGGAGCGGGCATGACGACCACGCGCTCGCTGCGTTCCATCACGGCGTAGTCGATCGAAATATCGGGCACATCCGAAAACCGGGCGGCATCGAGCTCCAGCAGATGCGCCTGGGTCGCGTCCCCCGGCGATGTCGCGGCCAGGCAGTTCTGGACGGCGGCCAGCACTTCGGGCGCGTGACGTTTCAGCTCGGCGAGAATGGTGCCGACCTGAAAGCAGAACATGCCGGAATTCCAGAGATAGCGGCCACTGGAGAGATATTGCGTGGCCGTGGCGGCGTCGGGCTTTTCGACGAAACGCTGGATGCGGGAGGCCGCCTGCCCGTCTTCCAGCGCATCGCCACATTCGATGTAGCCGAAGCCGGTTTCCGGGGCCGTGGGCGGGATGCCGAAAGTCACGACATGACCCTGGGCAGCAAGACGCGCTGCCGCATGAACCGCATCGTCAAAGGCAGCTTCGTTCCGGATGAGATGGTCGGCTGCCATCACCATCATGATGGCCGCATCGCCATGGTGTTCGCGCAGCGTCAGCGCGGCCGCAGCAATGGCTGGCGCAGTATTGCGGCCAAAGGGCTCCAGCAGATAACGGGCGTGATGGTCGCCAAAACGGCCGATGTTGAATTCGTCCTTGCTCTGGAAGTAGTAGTCACGGTTGGTGACGGTGAGGATGTCGCCGTGAGTCGCCACGGCGGCCGCCCGTCGATAGGTTTTCAGCAGCAGGGATTCGCCGTCGGACAGGCGGATGAAGGGCTTGGGGTGGCCTTCGCGCGAGACGGGCCAAAGCCGGGAACCCGAGCCGCCGGAAAGGATGACGGGGATGATCATGAAGA
>CAZCOS010000006.1:11285-56502 GCA_964500605.1 uncultured Sterolibacterium sp. | reverse complement strand
TATCGATGAGCGCAACAACCTGATCTTCATTGGCCCGCCGGGCGTGGGCAAGACCCATCTGGCCATCGGGATTGGCCACAAGGCTGTGGAGGCTGGATACCGGGTACTGTTTCGCACCGCGCTGGAGCTGGTAGAGGAGCTGGAGCTGGCTGAGATGAAGGGCGAGCTGAAAAAGAAAATCAACCAGCTGAGCAAATACGACCTGCTGATCATAGATGAATTGGGCTATCTACCCATGACCCGGCAGGCGCGTTACAACTTGTTTCAGCTGATCAACAACCTGTACGAATTCCGCTCCATCATTCTGACCACCAATAAGGACTTTACCTGCTGGGGCGAGTTCTTCCACGACGATAACGTGGCAGTGCCAATCATCGACCGGATCATCCATCATTCACATATCTTTATGCTGGGAGGAGAAAGCTATCGATTGAAGCAGAAAACAACGGGTTAAACGTGCAAGGGCGGGTCAATTTTATTGGCCAAAAGTGGGTCAAAGTAAATGGCCATTGACAACCGCTCGCGCAAGGCAAGAGCCAGCCCGGAATCGAATGGATCATGCGTTGCGATTCCGTGTGCAATCACCTGCGCGCTGCTCAGCAGGATGTCGCCTTCTACTTCCCTGATCATCGTATTTCTCCTGTGGGTTGAATAAACAAAGACTGCACAGCCTCAGACTATTTCAGCACAGGATTTTTTCATTGATTCGCGTCAATTTATTCGTAATCAGGGAGACGCTGGTGAATTGAGCGAGACGCAAGGATTGAAAAGGATTGGAACGCACGCGGCGCGCAGCGGCCAGGACGGATCAAATGGGTGAGGAGGTGAGTGCCGTGCAATGTCACTATCTTCCACCCTGTGCCACCCTGTAGCTACTCTGTACCGTTGCAGCTATTTAATCGCGTTTCCTTAATAGTTCTCGGCGTAGAGCGGATAGAGCAAGTCTTCTTCGCGTTTCATACGCGCCAGGACGGTTTGGCCGATGGTGTCCAGTTCGGCCATGAAGGTCGCTGAGGCGGGGCTGGATAAATTTTCGATGCTTTCGTAGCGTGCGAGAAAGTCGAGAGCGGTTTTTGCGATGCCGTCCATTTCTTTTCTGAAAGAGCGGACGAGCGTGGTGTTGATTTCGTCTCCTGCCATCTGTTGTTGAAGGTAAATGTACAGACGCATGTTTTCAGTCAGGAGATGGTTGCGAAGTAAGGTTCCGAATTCCTTGAGTTGCTGGGAAACGGTGGCTAGATCGTGGCGGGCAAAGGCTTGTTTGATGCTGTTGTGTAGATGAAGCAGGCTGTGGTGGTCTGCAACGAGATTGCCAATCAGGTCGGGGTAGTAAGCAATACCGCTGCCTTGTGGGCTGGCAGGGGACGAGGCGTGGGGATCGGGCGAGGTGGGGGCTGGCGTCGGCGCGGTGGGTGGTTGCGGTGCGGTGGCTTGTTTTTTGAAAATGCTGAACATGGAGCAAATTCCTTTTTCTTTTTCGAAGGAGCAGGGATGCGTAGCGGGCGGCACGGTCTGAAAACAAGGAATGAACGGCCCCAATAACGATCTTCGAAGTATGGTCTTCCTTTATTCCACTTGCAAGCCTGTAGGGTCTGGCCTAAGTCGCCTGCCAAGTGGTCTGGATATTGGGTTCTGGCAAAAGTGTCCGGCAGGATTGACGCTGGCGGCCTTGGCGGGTTAGCTTTCGAGCTTTTGATTTCGGAGGAGCGAAGCATGCAGATCAGTACGGTAGGCATCATCGGCGCAGGCACCATGGGACACGGTATTGCTCAGAGTTGTGCGTCGGTCGGCATCCATGTTGTTCTGCTGGATATCAAGGAGGAGGCGGTGCAACGCGGGCTGTCGAGTGTTGGGGCTAGCCTGGACCGGCTCGTCAAGAAGGAAAAGCTCTTGGATGCGCAAAAGACGGAGATTCTGTCGCGTATCAAGGGCACGACGCAGCAGTCCGATTTTTCAAGCTGCGACTTGGTCATCGAGGCGGCAACCGAGAATCTTGATCTCAAATTGCGATTGCTGAAGGAGGTGGAGGCTCATCTCAAACCTGAGGCCATTCTGGCGAGTAACACCTCTTCCATTTCGATCACCCGCTTGGCAGCGACTGTTCGGCAGGGCGAACGTTTCGTGGGGATGCACTTCTTCAATCCAGTTCCCGTCATGGCTTTGGTCGAGGTGATTCGTGGTCTTCAAACCAGTGATTCGACTCACGATGCCGTGGTGGCATTGGCGCAGCAGTTGGGCAAGACGCCCATCAGTGTGAAAAACAGCCCCGGTTTTGTCGTCAACCGCATTCTTTGCCCGATGATCAACGAAGCCATTTTCGTGCTCGCAGAAGGCTTGGCGTCGGCGGAGGACGTCGACAATGGCATGAAGCTGGGTTGCAACCACCCGATTGGTCCTCTGGCTTTGGCCGATATGGTGGGGCTGGATACGCTGCTGGCCGTGATGGAGGTGTTTTATACCCAGTTCAATGATCCGAAATATCGCCCGGCTCCTTTGCTGCGCGAAATGGTGGATGCTGGATTCTTGGGGCGAAAGACCGGTCGGGGTTTCTATTCGTACGGCTGAGCTTGAAATAGTACTGCTCTCCCGGTTCATGAACGGGGGGCGAGCGAGATGGGTTCGTGCGGGATATGCAGGGGATATGTATTGACACGCCATGAAACGCTGTTAATACTGGCGGAGTTTCATGACTTCCGCATCCTCTTTCTTTCACGTTGCCATCAAGGTAAGGAGCCATCATGCAATGTCCAAACTGTCAGGCTGAAAATTCTGCTGAGGCCAAGCACTGTGCACAGTGTGGTGCGTCGTTAGCGGCAAGCCCGGTGATCCCCGCTGCGGCGGGTTCGGCAAGTTATCAGAGTAATTTTGGTGACCAGTTCAATGCCTCCCTGATTATCTGGAAAATGAACCTTGCGGATATGGCTGTCTTGACGCTGGTGCTTCTGCTGGTGAGCTGGATTCCTGTCGCCAACATCGGCTTTTTTGCCGGTTATGCACGGTCCATTCTGAAGGTCATGCGGGGTGAAGGTCGCGCTCAGGTCGGAGATTTGTTCAATGCCTGGGACTGCTTTGGCAATCTGCTGGTCTATGTGATCATCCTCTTCGTGATTTCTGCTGTCCTGAATGTGGTCCCTCTGCTGGGTGCCCTGGCTTCGGCGGCTGTTGGTTTTGCGGCTTTTCCGGGCTTCTACCTCATCATCGACCGTAAGAGCAATTTTGCCGATGCGATCAAATGGTCGATTTCGACCATTCAGGCCAAGCCGGTGGATTGGCTGCTGACCTATATTGTCGGCATGGTCGTAAGCGGTATTGGTGCACTGCTCCTGTTTGTCGGCGTCATCCTGACGATGCCTTTGGGCGCACTGGTCATGGCGCAGCAGTACGACAACAACAAACCCACCTGAGCTGCCCGGGTCACTTAAGGCCCCTCTTCGAAGCGGAGGATTCCTCCTCGCCTTTCCTCCCGGAACGTGATGAGACGTTCCGGGGGAGGGCTTTGCGTCGCGGTTTCACTCACTCTGTTCTTCCACCCGGTTTCGTAATGTCCAGATATTGCCAGCCTGCATTGAGGATGGGGTGTTTCTTGTAGCCTTGTACCCAGGATTGAATCAGCATGGTACGCCGCCGGGTGGCATGCAGGCTCCAGGCCGTGTCGGCTTCCATCTGGCGATTCATTTGCACGAAAAGACGGTTACGTTCTGCGGAGTCGGGAAGTTTGCGGGATTGTTCGTAGAGTCGGTCGAAGGCGGGCGATTGATAGCAGCCACTGTTGCTTTGACCCGTGTTAGGACCATAGAGGTTCTGCATGAAATTATCGCCATCCGGATAATCTGCCCCCCAGGCCGCCCCCATCATTTGCAGTTTGCAGGCACGAGCGGCTTTGAGATTGTCGGCAAAATTGCTTTTTTCAAACTCGATGCGTAAGCCAACGGCATCGAGGGATTTTTTCCAGAGTTCGTCGTAAGGCCTCTGCGCCCCGCTGGAATCGCCTCGCATTTTCAGGATGAGCGGGCTGCCATCCGGAAGCGTGCGCCAGCCATCGGCCCCTTTCTTGTAGCCAAAGCGGTCCAGGAGACGATTGGCCAGCTCCGGGTCGTATTGGATGCTGGAACGGTATGCTGGATCATGGCCGACCACGCCGGGCGGGATGATCATTTGTGCGGGAATGGCTTGCCCTTGCCGAATCACGCGGATTTCTTCGTTCAGATCATAAGCCAGGGCTATGGCGCGGCGCAGAGCGATTTTCTCCTTGCTGAAGCCGCCCAGGACGGGGTCCTTGAAGTTGAAAAAGGTGTAAGTGATTTCCGGATCGATGGCGCGAAAAAGGCGGATACCCTGGCGGCGCAGGGCGGGCGATAGCTGGTCACCAACGAGGGCTTCGGAGGCAAACTGTTGCGGGAGATTGACGAGGTCAAGTTGTCCTCCTTTGAAGGCCAACCAGATGGATTGAGGTTCTTCGATGAGGCTGATCTGGATTCGTCCGACCTGTGGCATGGATTTGCCTTTCATGGCCTGGATCAGCGTCGTATCTTCCGGATCACTTGAGGGCTGGAAATCCCAGATGAAGCCTCGGTAACCCGGGTTGGCAACAAGCTCGATCCGGTTACGACGTTTCCACTCCTTCAGCATGTAAGGGCCCGTGCCAACCGGGTGCGCGATGATTTCGTTGCCATAGGCTTCGACAACTTCCCGTGCGAGTGCCCCGAGTGAACCGTGGGCCATGATGTTGCTAAAGTTGTAATCGGGCTCCTTGAGGCGGATGCGCAGGGTGTAACGATCAAGGGCCGCCAACCCTTCAATCTTCCGGTCGTAATCGAAACGGCCCGTTTTTTTGGCCTGTGCGGCCAGTTCGTCCAGTCCGACGATCTTGCCTTCAAACAGGAATTGCCAGGGGGATCGCAACTGTGGATCCATGAAACGCTGGATGGTATAGATGTAGTCCTGCGCCGTCAGTTCGCGTTTCTGGCCCTTGAAGGCCGGGTCGGGCGTGAAATGAATCCCTTTTCGAAGGCGAAAGGTGTAGGTGCGACCGTCCTTGCTGATTTCAGGCAGACTTTCTGCCGTCATGGGAACGAGTTTGGCGGGACGGGCCAGGTAGTCATAGGTCAGCAGGCGTTCAAAAATGCCTTCGGCCAGTGTGACGACGTAAGCACTGGCCGATTGCGCGGGGTCGAAACCGTCTTCGGCTGCCGGAAAGTAAGTGTGCAGCACTTTTTCGGGGTCGGCAGCAGCCAGACCATTTGGGGTATGGGCCAGGCCGAACAGAAAACCACAGCTTGTCAGCAAGAGGCGTAAGACAGACATGGGGGTGCTCAAGCTCAGGTTTTTTGGGGGAAAAGGGGCGCGTGGCCTTTTACAGATTGATGCTGGAATTCAGCGGTCAATTGCGGTCGCCAGGGTCATCTCTTGCGGCGGTTTTTTTTAGCCTGGATGGGGCGTGCTTTGCTGCTGCGCAAGGCCTTTGTTTTTTTTGCGGCCTTGGGTTTGGCCTTGAGCTTGGATTTACTCTTGCCTTTAGTGGCAGAGGCGGCTACCCGGGATTTTCCGGCGGATCTGCTTGATGAGGATGTGGGTTTCCCGGTGAGCCTGACGGGGTTGGCAAGGAGGGTGGCATTCTCTTGCAGTTGGGCAGGTTGCGGTACGGCTTTTCTTGGAACGAGCAGCGTGTTGCCAGGGCGTAGCCGAGTGCGGGCGTTGATTCCGTTGATTTGACGCAGATGGGAAAGCGTTATGTGAAAACGGGCAGCCACTTTGTTCAGACGTTCTCCTTTTTTCAGCGTGTAAGTCGTCCAGTTACTCAGCGGCTTTTCGTCTGCTTTGTGCTGTTCGAGATTTTCAAGAAAGGTTTGTACCCGATCGGTCGGTAATACGATGGGGCTGTCCTTGCTGGCCGGCATGACGGGCCGGTTGTAGGAGGGATTCAGTGCAAGGAATTCATTGATTGGCATTTCTGCCAGCTTGGCCGCCAGTGCGATATCCATGGGACCCGTTTTGTCGATCGTGTCGAAATAGGGTTGATTGGGGATCGGGTCAATGCGGATGCCGAAAAGCTCGGGGCGTGCAATGATATTTTTCAGGGCTTGCAGCTTGGGAACGTAGTAGCGGGTTTCTTGCGGCATGTTGATGTGTGCGTAATCTGTCGGCAGGTTTTTTGCCTGATTCTTCGCGATGGCTCTTCCCACAGCGGCCTCGCCCCAGTTGTAGGAGGCCAGAGCCAGATGCCAGTCACCGTGCATCTCATAAATGTTCTGCAGATAATCCAGCGCGGCTCCTGTCGAAGCGATGATGTCTCGTCGTTCATCGAGCCACCAGTTTTGTTCGAGATGATAGTTCCGGCCTGTCGAAGGAATGAATTGCCAGAGCCCGGAAGCCTGTGCGGGTGAGAATGCACGTGGATTGTAGGAGCTTTCCACCATGGGCAGCAGAGCCAGTTCAGTGGGCATCCCACGTTTTTCAAGTTCGCCGACGATATAAAAAAGATAGCGACGGCTGCGGTTGAGTATGCTCTTCAGGACTTCGGGACGATTCAGATACCAGGCTTGGCGATCTGCAACCAGCGGGTTGTCGAGATTGGGCATCGAAAAACCATTGCGCACCCGCTGCCAGAGATCATCTGGGGGGGTGATGAGGTCGATGGGCCGGATGGGCGGAAGAAGATTGCTGCTGATTTCAACAGGCGTTTCGGTGGATTGGAGAAGACTTTTTCCCGTTTGAACCACGGCCGGAGCCGGAGCGCGGAAGATGGGTAGATTGGAAGGGGGGGGGGCAACCGGAGGAGAAACGGAAGGGGAAACCGAAGAAGGAGGCGGTGTCGGAGAGGAGGGTTTTGTGCCTCGCTCTTCAACGGGAGCGGGGTTTTGTCGTGATGGACGAAGAAAATCCAGAGCCATCCCGAATAGCGAAGATTCTTTCTCGTTTTCGGAGGAGGTTGTCGGTGGAGTGGAGTGCGTGTGATCGGCAAGGGCGGCCGCAGTGGCAGGGTTTGTTTCCTGTGCGAGACTCAGAGATGCACCGCTCAGCCCGAAAAGGGCCATGAACAGGAGTGATCGGATCAGAGATGGAGCGGGGCGGGCAGTCAAAACAGGCTGGACGCAGAAATGCGGGGGCAGGATGAAAAGAGGGGCGATGTTAGCCAAGGGGAGCGGATGCGTCAATGTTGCTTGATCCGTTGCTCTTTTGCGTAGGAAGCAAGCTCGTTATTGATTCGGTGCGATGAAGTTTGAACCTTGGCTCGGACAAAAACTCAGGGGGAATGGTTCAATCCTCTCTACAGCGGGTCAAGAGGTGGAAATTGAGTGGAGGCATATTGCATCGCATCGCAGGGCAGTAAAATGCAGCCTTTTATCCAAGGGAAAGTCTCATGAGCGCGCTACCCGCTTGTCCGAATTGCGAGTCGGCCTATACCTATGAGGACGCTGGACTGTTGATTTGTCCAGAATGTGGCCACGAGTGGTCCGCGGTAACTCCGTCTTCGGGTGATGAGGTGCGGGTCATCAAGGATGCCGTGGGAAATGTGCTGCAGGATGGCGATACGGTGACGGTCATCAAGGATTTGAAGGTCAAGGGTTCGTCGTTGGTGGTCAAGGTCGGTACCAAGGTCAAGAATATCCGTCTGGTCGATGGCCCCGGGGATCACGACATTGATTGCAAGATTGAAGGGGTTGGCGCGATGAATCTCAAGTCGGTCTTCGTGAAGAAGATTTGAGGGCATCGATCCGGGAGGCGACTCCACCTAGACTGCGAGGTGAAATCATCGCGGCAGGATGTCGTAGACCACTTCTTCCGGGCGGCACAGGCGCGCGCCCAGCGGTGTGACCACGATGGGTCGATTGATGAGCGTCGGGTGCTGGACCATGAACGTCAATAGTTCTTCGTCAGACCACTTGTCTTCGGCCAGCCCTAGTTCGCCATAGGCTTCGGCACTTTCACGCAGCACGGTACGCAAAGGGACATTCAACCCGGCCAGCAGGGACTTGAGCCGGGGGACTGTGAGTGGCTCGTTCAGATATTCGAGGATGGTTGGTTCCTGCCCTCTGTCGCGCAGAAGTTCGAGAACCCGGCGTGACTTGCTGCAGGCCGGGTTATGAAAGATCGTGATGTCATCCATGGTGGTCTCCGGTAAGGGGGCTGAACGCAGAAGATCAGGAAGGTCTCTATTTTGCTTCATCCTGGAGTGTGAAGTGTGGAGCGTGGAGTAGGTTGTCTGTTCAACGGCGAATTTCACGCGCTGTGCCGGGAGATATGGGATCGATGGCTTGTAGCATAATCCGGGTACATTGCACCCATCCACCGCAATCCTCCGCGATCTTCCGTTTTCCTCTGTTTTTTCGGGCTCTCGCCGGTTTTTCCAGATGCGCCGTGTCCGCGATGCCGTCTTAACAATCTGAAATGTCTGAAGCTCCTGAAAAATCCTTGATGTCCAATGTCGCCCGGCCTGCTCGGGTCGGGCGGCCGCGCGGGCGGAACAAGGAGGCGAATCTTGCGAAGATTCTGCTTGAGGCGCGGCGGCTTTTTGCGGAGAAGGGCTACTCGCAGGCGACCTTCAAGGATGTGGGGCAGGCCGCCGGGATGACGCACGCGGCACTGTATTCCTATTTTTCATCGAAACTGGATCTGTATGTGGCAACATTGATCGACGCACAGGGGGTGCTGTTGCCGGAGTATCTGCGGGCGATAGAGGAATGCACGACCTTGCGGGATCGTTTTCGGCGCATTTTGATGGCTTCGGCAGCGGCTTCGGACCGGGACCCGACGGTGACGGGGTTTCTGGCGGCGGTTCCGATCGAAATCCGACGACATCCGGAACTTCTGGAAGCCTTGCTCAAGCGCAATAATGGGATTTACCTGGCACTCATCAATATGTTTGAGGAAGCCAAGCAGCGTGGGGAGCTCAGTCCTGAGCTGGGAACGGAAAACCTGATTGCTGCTTTTTTTGGTGGGGCCTTGGGCGTCTCGTTATTTCATTACGGGACACATTCGACAAGCCGCTTGACGGAGGCCATGGAGATTTTTGCGATCTTGATCGACCAGGGTTTTGAAGCCGCTGGAATTGGTGGTTCGTCATCTTTCGTTCAATCGGGCAGGAAAGGGGCGTGATGAATCAGACATTGGAGGCGTTGGAAGCTTTTTTGTCGGCACTGGCTTTGCGTATTCAGTCCGTGCGTCGCGAGATTCATGCCCATCCCGAGCTGGCTTTTGGCGAGTGGCACACAGCGGAGCGTGTGGCTGCCCATC
This sequence comes from uncultured Sterolibacterium sp., assembly GCA_964500605.1. Classification (GTDB taxonomy): domain Bacteria; phylum Pseudomonadota; class Gammaproteobacteria; order Burkholderiales; family Rhodocyclaceae; genus Sterolibacterium. The sequence continues at coordinate 47,268 of CAZCOS010000006.1, read as the reverse complement.
TGGAAACCCTTGGGCTGAAGGTTCGGCGCGGTCTGGCGGGAACGGGCGTGGTCGGGACACTTTCCTGGGGAAAGGGTGGGCCTGCTATTGGCCTGCGGGCAGATATGGATGCGCTGCCCATCGAGGAAATGAATACCTTTGCCCACCGCTCGACGAAGCAGGGTTTGATGCATGCTTGTGGCCACGATGGTCATGTCGCGATGTTGCTGGGCGCGGCGGATGCCTTGGTCAGCCTGCACGACATACTGCCCCTGAATGGCACGGTGCATTTCATCTTTCAACCCGCCGAGGAACATGAGGGTGGCGCGAAGGCGATGCTGGCGCAAGGCTTGCTCGATCAATGTCCGATGGACGCTGTTTTTGGTTTGCACAACTGGCCAGGCTTGCCGGTGGGTGAGATGGCTGTGACGGCGGGGCCGGTGATGGCCGGTGCAGACCGGATTGAAATCTTGATTCGCGGGCAAGGAGGTCATGCGGCCATGCCGAATCAGACGAAGGATGTGGTACTGGCCGGAGCCGCGCTGGTGCAAGCCTTGCAGAGTGTGATCAGCCGTGGGCGTGATCCCCTGGAACCGGCGGTACTTTCCGTCACACGGTTTCATGCCGGCCAAGCAGACAATGTTTTGCCCGAAGAGGCTGTGCTGGGGGGGACGGTTCGTGCGTTCAGCGAGATGGAGCAGCAACGTATTGAAACGGGCATCCGGCAAGTTTGCGAAGGGGTGGCCCTTGCACAAGGGGTGAGCATCCATCTGAACTATGAACGTGGTTATCCACCGACGATCAACACCGCCGCGGAAGCGGCGTGCTGCGCCGAGGTGGCGGCCCGGATACTGGGGACAGACAAGGTGCATCGTGATGTACGCCCCAGCATGGGCGCGGAAGATTTTGCCTATTTCTTGCAGCAACGGCCTGGCTGCTATGTCTGGCTGGGGAATGGCATCGAAGGCTCTGGGCAGGGCGGGTGCATGCTGCATAGTCCGACCTATGATTTCAACGACGCGTTGATTCCCTACGGCATTCGCTATTGGGTGGGCTTGGTTGAGCGGCTTTTGTCGGTGTGAATTTTTTCGGAATGGACAAGGCGTGGATGACTTGCGCGGTATGGAGCGGAGTCCTGCTTGGCGGGGTCTTGCTTGACCGATGGCTGGGGGAACCCCGGCGAGCACATCCACTGGTGGGCTTCGGATTTCTGGCGATGCAGGCAGAACGATGGCTGCGCCGGGGCGCACCGGGCCATCCCTTCGGAAATCGTTGTCGGGGCTTGCTGGCATGGGGTTTGATTGTCCTGCCCTTTGTGGGGCTGGCGGCCTGGTGGTGCAATCCGCTGTTGGATGGGCTTTTGTTGTGGTTTGCCTTGGGTGGGCGCAGCCTGGAGGAGCATGCCCGGGCCGTGGCACAGCCGCTGGCAGCAGGAGAGCTGGAAAAGGCCCGGCAGGCCGTGAGCGGGCTGGTTTCACGCGAGACCGCGACGATGGATGAAACGGCAGTGGCAACGGCCACCGTCGAATCGGTGCTGGAAAATGGCAATGATGCGGTCTTTGCCACTCTGTTCTGGTTCTGTGTGGCGGGCGGTGCGGGGGTCTTGCTGCACCGGCTGGCAAATACGCTGGATGCAATGTGGGGCTACAAAGATGCGCGGCGTATCTATTTTGGCTGGGCTGCGGCGCGACTGGATGATGCGCTGGCCTGGTTGCCTGCCCGCCTGGCGGCTTTGACCTATGCCTTGCTGGGTCGGACAGGGGATGCGCTGTTCTGCTGGCGTAATCAGGCTGGACAGTGGTCGGGGCCAAATCCTGGCGTGGTCATGGCCGCCGGGGCCGGGGCCTTGAATCTGCGGCTGGGAGGGGTTGCGCGTTATCAGGGACGGGAAGAGCAGCGGCCATTGCTGGGTTCGTCACGGGCCGCCCCCGCAAAGGCAGAAGACATTTTCCGTGCATTGCGACTGGTGGAGCATGGACAAGGGCTCTGGTTGATGATGATCGTTCTGGGCGCGATGGTGTTCGCGTGGATACATGCTTGAACACGGCGGACGGTTGAACCAGGCGGCCCGACATTGGGGCATTCCGGTGGAAGAATGGCTGGACTTGTCGACGGGCATCGCCCCCTGGCCCTATCCCTTGCCCGCCGTTCCTGCGACGGTCTGGCAACGCCTTCCGGAGGAAGATGACGGGCTGGAGGCTGTGGCGGCAGATTATTACGGCGTGGATACAGCGCGTTCTTCCGTACTCATCCTGCCGGGTTCACAGGCGGCGATTCAGCGTTTGCCTTTTTTATTGCCGCAAGGGCGTGTCGCAATGGCGATGCCGCTTTATAACGAACATCCGGCTTCCTGGCAGGCAGCCGGACATCGTTTGGTGGGCTGGGAAGAGGAGGCCGAGGTCGCCGTGTTGTGCCGGCCGAACAATCCGACCGGGCAATGGATGGAGAGGGAAAGTCTGATCGACCGTGCTGCGAAAGTGCGGCTACTGCTGGTGGATGAGGCTTTTCTGGATGCCTGGCCTGCTGCGGGAGTCGGGCAGTCTCTTGCAGCCTGCGGTCTGGAAAATGTACTTGTTCTGCGTTCCCTGGGGAAATTTTTCGGTCTGGCGGGCGTGCGCTTGGGTTGCTTGATTGCCGCATCGGCGTGGACCGAAAGGCTGGGTGCAGTTCTGGGGCCCTGGGCTGTGAGCCATCCGGCACGCTGGGCGGCAAGGTGTGCTTTGGCGGATGCAGGTTGGCAGCAGCTTCAAAGGGAACGCTTGCGTTCTGCTGCCAATACACTGGGATCCGCCCTGCGACAAGCGGGTCTGCCACCCGCTGGAGGATGTGGCTTGTTTCAGTATTGCCCCACACCACGCGCAGAACGCCTGTTTGAGAGCCTTGCGCGGCGCGGTATTCTGGTACGCCTTTTTCGCGAGCCTTCCGCCCTGCGTTTCGGTTTGCCTGCAACGGAGGAGGAAATGCAACGTCTGGTACAGGCTTTGAGGGAGTGTGAATGAAAATTTGCCTAGGTTTCTTTCTGCTACTGACTTTCGTATTTCAGGCAAGGGCCGAAATTAGCCTGAAGGATGATGCGGGTACGGTCGTTCGTCTACCGGAGCCTGCGCGACGCATCGTCAGCCTGGCTCCGCACATCACGGAAACGCTTTTTGCCGCCGGAGCCGGGAGCCGGATTGTAGGGGCCGTGGAGTACAGCGATTATCCTGCTGCAGCACGAGCCATTTCACGCGTTGGAGGCTATTCCCGTTTTGATCTGGAAATGATCACGGCGCTGAAGCCGGATCTGGTTATCGCTTGGATCAGTGGCAATCCACCCGCTCAGATCGAGCAGTTGCGTGCCTTGGGGCTGCGATTGTTCATGGTGCAGCCCAATCGCATCGAGGATGTGGCGACTTCACTGGAGCGGTTTGGCGTATTGGCGGGGACGGCGTCGGTGGCCGGGCCGCTTGCCCAAAATCTTCGGGAAAGGCTGAATGTGCTGCGCCAGCGTTATTCATCGCGCCCACCAGTCCGGGTTTTCTACCAGATCTGGCGTCAGCCCTTGCTGACGGTGGGTGGCTCGCAGGTCATCAGTGATGTCATCCGTCTGTGCGGGGGGGTGAATGTATTTGCCGATCTCAAGCCGTTGGCTCCAACCGTCAGTGTGGAGGCTGTGTTGACGGCGAATCCGGAAGTGATCATCGTCAGCGGGCAGGGGGAGTCGCGCAATGACCGGGATAGTGACTGGAAGCAGTGGAAGAGCATGAATGCCGTCGCGCAGGGTAATCTTTTTTTCATCAATCCGGATTTGATGCAGCGGCATACGCCTCGTCTGGTTGATGCGGCCGACCAGCTTTGCAATCATCTCGAAACGGCGCGCAGTCGCCGGAAAACAGGATGAATTACACAGACCTCGCTGCACGGAATGCACTGAACGGAATGGAACAGGGTAAATTAATGTCCACTTCGGAATGAACTTGATTCGGGAGAATAGATCATGAGTGAATTTTCGGTCATGCTGGTCCTCAAGAGTTGGTTGCCCTTGCTGCAATCGGCAGTCCAGGAGCTTGGGTTTGACAAAATCCTGAGCGTCATTGCTTCGCTGGTCTTTATTGCAACCTTCATTCTCCAGTTTTTCTCCATCTATCGTCATGGCGGGCGTGATGCCGTGGTGTCGATGATGACATGGGTGCTGGTGGCCGGGCTTTGTACCGCATTGGCGGGACTCTACTGGCAGCAGCAAAGAGATTTCTTCCAAGTCATCCTGCTGCTGATTCTTGCAGGTGGTGCTTTGTCCTGTTACTTGATTTCGATTCTTTCCAAGGAAACCCTCAAGCAAGAGGTGGAGCGGCGCAGGTTTGAAAAACCGGTCAGTTCGGCCCTGGATTCGGCAGTCGAGGACAAGGCCGCTGCCATCCGTGAACGCTTGGCCCTAGCCCGCCAGCGCAAGTCCTCCTGAAGATTGCACAGGCATTTCATGCACGACCATCCGGAGAATGAGAGCCGAGGCACGGGAGAGAAGGTCCGTGTGCTGCTGGTGTGCATGGGGAATATCTGCCGTTCTCCGACCGCAGAAGGTGTTTTGCGGGAGCAAGCGAGGCAAAGAGGCTGGGAGGGCCACTTCCTGATCGATTCCGCCGGAACGCACGATTACCACCGGGGCAGTCCGCCAGACCGGCGTTCGCAGCAGGCGGCCTTGCGACGGGGTTACGATCTTTCCAGTCTGCGGGCAAGACCTGTTGAAATTGAAGACTTTTACCAATTTGACTGGTTGCTGGCGATGGATGCTGACAATCTTTCGATTCTTCAGCAGCGTTGCCCAGAGCCTGCCTTGCGCAGCAAACTGCGTCTGTTCCTGAGTTTCGTGGAAGAAACACGGGGTGCAGGCGAAGTGCCGGATCCCTATTACGGTGGCACGGAAGGCTTTGAACAGGTGCTGGATCTGTGCGAGCGGGGGGCAGCCGCATTTCTGGAAAAAATGAGCCAGGGCCGGTGGCCGGCCCCATGAGTGCCGGGCAAGGCGAGACAGCCTGTTACCACTGTGGTTTGCCCGTCCCACCTGGCACGAATTTTCAGATTGAGATCGAAGGTCACCTGCAGCAGATGTGCTGTGCAGGCTGTCAGGCCGTGGCCCAAGCCATCGTTGCAAATGGTTTGACGGAGTATTACCGCCACCGCGATGCGCTCCCGGAAAATCCGCGTGAATCCCTGCCTGCGGCTCTGCAGGAAGCGGGACTCTTTGATCTGCCTGAAATCCAGCGGGATTTCGTTCGACCTGTGCGGGGCCCAGAAGGACAAGTCAGTCCCCATGAGCGGGAAGCCGCGCTGATGCTGGAGGGCATCACCTGCGCGGCCTGTGTGTGGTTGAACGAAGCCCACCTGGCTCGTCAGCCGGGAGTGAGTGCGGTCGAAATCAATTACGCAACCCGTCGCGCTGTCGTGCGATGGGACGAACGACAAATCCGTCTGTCGCAGATTCTTTCGGCCATTGCCGCCATTGGCTATCGTGCTCATCCTTACGACCCGGCCCTTTCCGAGCAGCTGGCCCGGAAGGAACGGCGCGAAGCCCTGTGGCGACTGTTTGTGGCGGGCTTCGGGATGATGCAGGTGATGATGTATGCCTTCCCGGTCTATGTGGCCCAGGCCGGGGAAATGACGCCGGATATCGAGCAGTTGATGCGTTGGGCCAGTCTCATCCTGACGCTGCCGGTGATGTTGTATTCCGCAGCACCCTTTTTCCGGAGCGGCTGGCGCGATCTGCGTCAGCATCGCATCGGAATGGATGTGCCTGTGGCACTGGGTGTGGGGTGTGCATTCCTTGCGAGCACCTGGGCCACGGTGAGTGGCCAGGGTGAGGTGTATTTCGATTCGGTGACGATGTTCGTTTTTTTCCTGCTGGCGGGGCGGTATTTCGAGATGCTGGCCAGGCAGCGCGCCGCGCGGGGTGTGGAACTCATCGCTCGGGCACAACCGGCTTTTGCCTGGCGGTTGATCGGTGCGGAATTCGGAGCCTCTGCGTTGTCGCTTGAAGTCGAAAAAGCGGAAAAACCGGAAAAATTTGAAAGAGTGGCCGTGAGCCAGCTGGCCGTGGGGGATCGTCTGCTGGTCAAGCCAGGCGAGACCGTTCCAGCGGATGGCGAGGTGATCGAAGGCGAAAGCCAGGTTGACGAATCCCTGTTGACCGGGGAAAGCCGTCCGCAAACCCGGGTTTCGGGTGATCGGTTGGTAGGAGGGAGCCTGAACGTGGTTAGCCCGCTGGTCATGAAAGTGCTGCGTCTGGGGGAGGAAACACGGCTGGCGGCGATTCGGCGGCTGGTTGAGCGGGCGGCCGCCGAAAAGCCGAAACTCGTAGAAATGGCGGACCGGATCGCCGCGCGCTTTGTCGTGGCACTGATCGCGCTGGCTGTCTTGACGGCGGGAGTCTGGTGGTTCGTCGATGCTTCCCGAATGCTTTGGGTGTTCGTGGCGGTGCTGGTGGTGAGCTGTCCTTGCGCGTTGTCGCTAGCAACGCCTGCGGCACTGACGGTGGCAACGGGTGCGTTTTCGCGGCTGGGCGTGCTGGTCACGCGGGGGCACGCCATTGAAACGCTGGGGCGGGTGGATCACTTCGTGTTTGACAAGACAGGGACGCTAACCCTGGGGCGGCTGGCTCTTGCGCAAGTGTTGCCACTGGGGGCGGAAAGGGACGCGTCGAGGTTGCTGGCCCTGGCAGCAGCCCTGGAGGAAGGTTCGGAACATCCGGTAGGGTGGGCCTTGTGTCAGGCTGCGCAGGAACGTGCTTCAACCTGGCCGAACCCGGTGGGCCAAATTCGGGCGGTGACGGGGCAGGGCATGTCGGCACGGCTGGAAGGGCACGAATGGCGCATTGGTACTCCGGTTTTTGTGCAAGCCCTCCACGGGCAAGCTCTCCCCGAATTTGCGCGGCAATGGCAGGAGCGGGCAGCGCGTGCGGCGGGGACGGTGGTGGCACTGGGCGATGAAACAGGCTGGTTGAGCCTGTTTCATTTCAACGACGTTTTGCGTGAGGAAGCCCCCGCTTTGGTCGCGGCACTGAAGCAGGCGGGTGTACGCTTGAGCATCCTGAGTGGCGATGCCCCCGAAGCCGTGCAGGCCGTGGCTGCCCGTCTGGGCATCGACGAGGTGCTGGGCGGGCAGTCGCCCGAGGATAAATACGCTGCTGTTCGCAGATGGCAGGAATCTGGTTCGGTGGTCGCCATGATCGGTGATGGCGTGAATGACGCGCCGGTGCTGGCGCAGGCTCAGGTTTCCATTGCCGTAGGGGGGTCTAGCGATCTGGCGCGAAAATCCGCCGACATCGTGCTGCTGGGCGGGAACCTGATGACGCTGGTGAGGGCCTTGTCGCTTGCGCGGCACAGTTTGCGTGTCATTCGTCAGAATCTCGTCTGGGCCTTTGTCTACAATCTTTCGGCCATTCCACTGGCCATGCTGGGCGTCATTACCCCCTGGATGGCGGGGCTGGGCATGTCGTCGAGTTCATTACTTGTCGTCCTCAATGCGCTGCGCTTGCAAGGCTCTACCTGGATGGGTAAGGCGGAAAAGGTTTGAGGCTGTTTGTATGGAAATTCTTTATCTATTGATTCCCTTGTCCGTCATGCTCGTTTTTTTGATTGGAATCGGCTTCTGGTGGTCGCTGCGTAGCGGCCAGTTTGATGATCTAGAGGGGCCGGCCTATCGCATCCTGATGGATGAAGACCGCCCCAAGTCTGTTCGGGATCGGATTGAGGATGGCGGCGGGAAAAGCGGATCATGATTTTTACGAGTCATTCGAATTCTTTGTGCCTCACTCTGCATTTTTCAGGTGGATCTGCATCGGTCCGCATCGATCCTCATTGGCCCGAACGTTGCTGAAATGAATGTTTCAGATCAAAACATTTGTAGTTTGTAGCAATATTTGCGCGATAATGCCGGGATGACAAGAAGGGGCTTGTTTTTTGGCCCGCGAACGATTTCTTTTTTTGCGAGGTGGAACATCATGCAGTCGCAGACGACTTATAACTACAAGGTCGTGCGCCAGTTCGCCGTGATGACCGTGATCTGGGGTGTTGTCGGGATGCTGGTGGGGGTCATTGTTGCCGCCCAACTCATCTGGCCGGATCTAAATGTGGTCGAGTGGCTTTCTTACGGACGCTTGCGCCCGTTGCACACCAATGCCGTGATCTTTGCCTTTGGCGGATGTGCGCTGATCTCAACCTCTTATTACGTCGTTCAGCGAACGTGCCACACGCCGCTATTCGCTCCGAAGCTGGCGGCCTTTACCTTCTGGGGATGGCAACTCGTCATCTTGCTGGCGGTTATCACCTTGCCGATGGGCTTTACCTCGGCCAAGGAATATGCCGAGCTGGAGTGGCCCATCGACATCCTGATTGCCGTGGTCTGGGTGAGCTACGCCATTGTTTTCTTCGGCACGATTGCACAGCGCAAGACCTCGCATATCTATGTCGCCAACTGGTTTTACGGGGGGTTCATTCTCGCCGTGGCCTTGCTGCATATCGTCAATAGCGCGGAAGTGCCCGTGAGTTTCTGGCCGATGAAGTCCTATTCGGCCTATGCCGGTGCACAGGATGCCATGGTGCAGTGGTGGTATGGGCATAACGCCGTGGGGTTTTTCCTGACGGCCGGTTTCCTGGGCATCATGTACTACTTCGTTCCCAAGCAGGCCAATCGCCCGCTTTATTCCTATCGTCTTTCGGTCGTGCATTTCTGGGCACTGATCTTCACTTACATGTGGGCCGGCCCGCACCATCTGCATTACACCGCCTTGCCGGATTGGACGCAGTCGGTGGGCATGGTGTTTTCCCTGATTCTTCTGGCTCCCTCCTGGGGCGGGATGATCAACGGCATCATGACGCTCTCGGGTGCCTGGGACAAGCTGCGCGAGGATCCCATCCTGAAGTTCCTGGTTACCTCACTGTCTTTCTACGGCATGTCGACCTTCGAAGGCCCGATGATGGCGATCAAGACGGTCAATGCCCTTTCGCACTACACCGACTGGACGGTGGGCCATGTGCATTCTGGCGCGTTGGGCTGGGTGGCGATGGTGTCGATCGGCGGGCTTTATTACATGATTCCGCGTCTGTATGGCCGGACGGAAATGTATAGCGTGAAACTCATCAATACCCACTTCTGGATTGCCACGATCGGTGTGGTGCTCTACATCGCCGCGATGTGGATTGCGGGTGTGATGCAAGGGATGATGTGGCGTGCAACCAATCCGGATGGCACGCTGACCTACGCTTTTGCCGAAGTGGTCAAGGATACCTATCCCTTCTACATGATTCGTCTGGCTGGGGGAATATGTTTCCTGACAGGGATGTTGATCATGACTTACAACATGTTCATGACCATGTCGGCAGGGAAGGCGACGGATGCGCCGGTCATCAACCCTGGCGTTGCGCACGCCCACGCCTGAGGAGAGGATTCAATCATGCTGAAGCACGAGGATATTGAAAAGAACATCGGCCTGATGATCATCCTGGTCGTTTTGGTCGTCAGCGTAGGCGGTCTGCTTGAGATTGTCCCTCTGTTCTTCCATAAATCGACCACTGAGCCTGTCGCCGGGATGAAGCCTTACGATCCGGTTCGGCTGGTTGGGCGCGACATTTATATTCGTGAAGGCTGCTACAACTGCCATTCGCAAATGATCCGACCCTTCCGGGCGGAAACCGAGCGTTATGGCCATTACTCCGTGGCCGGTGAGTCGGTCTATGACCACCCCTTCCAGTGGGGTTCAAAGCGTACCGGCCCGGATCTTGCACGGGTGGGCGGACGTTATTCGGACCAGTGGCATCGTGCACATTTGCTGCAACCGCGTGATGTCGTGCCCGAATCCAACATGCCGGCTTATTTTTGGTTGGATCGCCCGGCAAAGTTTGATGACATCGAAGACAAGATGCGCGCCTTGCGCAAGGTGGGTGTGCCTTATACCGATGCCGAAATCGCCGGAGCAAAAGAGGAAGTCAAGGACAAGACAGAGCTGGAATGTCTGATTGCCTATTTGCAAGGTCTGGGTACTGCCCTCAAAACCACACATTGAGGCCCATGTCATGGACACCAATGAATTACGTTCTGCCTTCACCGTCCTGAGCCTGCTCACCTTTCTGGGGATACTCTGGTGGGCCTACGGTGGCCGAAGCAAAGCGGCATTTGATGAGGCAGCTCATCTGCCTTTTACAGAAGATGAGCCCACGGCTGTTGATCATGCAGCCCGTCGGCAGCCATAAGGAAGGTCATCATGACACAAGATTTTTCCGGTTTCTGGAACATCTATATCACCCTGATCACCCTCGTCAGCGTGCTGGCTTGTGGTCTGCTCCTGTTCGTGCAGGATCGAGCCAAGAACACCCCCGGCCAGACCATGGGACACGTCTGGGATGAGACGCTGGAAGAGTACGACAACCCCTTGCCGAACTGGTGGCGGTGGATGTTCTACCTGCTGGTGATCTTCTCACTGGGCTATCTCGCGGTTTATCCGGGCCTGGGGCACTATACGGGGGTCTTTGGCTGGACATCGCACAAACAGTACGAGAAGGAGATGGCCGACGCGAAGGTCAAGTACGATTCCATCTACGAGGCTTATCTCAAGCAGGATATCGTGAGCCTGTCGAAAGACCCGAAAGCACGTCAGATCGGCAAGACCCTGTTTTTGACCTACTGTGCACAGTGTCATGGTTCCGATGCAAAAGGAGCCAAGGGTTTCCCGAATCTGACGGACGGTGATTGGTTGTATGGTGGCACTCCGGAACAGATCGAAACGACCATCCTGGAAGGTCGCAACGGCATGATGCCGCCCTATGGCGGGAACCCGGAAGCCGTGGGCGGCACCTCTGGCGCAAAGGAAATTGCCAACTATGTCCGTTCCCTGGCCGGACTGGCGCATGACGATATTCTGGCCGCCAAGGGCAAGCCTCGCTTCGAACAGGTCTGCACGGCCTGTCACGGACCGGAAGGCAAGGGCAATATCGCCATGGGAGCCCCCAATCTGACGGACAAAACCTGGCTCTATGGCGGGAGTGAAGATGCCATCGTCGAAACCATCTCCAAGGGACGTAGCAATCAGATGCCTGCGCACCGGGAGCGTCTGGGCGAGGCCAAGGATCACCTTTTGGCCGCTTATGTCTATGGTCTGGGCGGCGGGCAGCCACCGTCGGCTGAACCTGCGGCTCAATAAAGCATCCAACCTTCCCCGACAGCCAGGCTTGTCGGGGTTTTTTTTAACGAGAGCATAAGCGTTTTCTAATAAACCATGGTGTTCAGTAGGGTCAATGTCGTCAGCTCATCAAGGGACACGCTGATTAAACGGCTGCAGCGTCGGATGGCGGCGTTCCGCAGTGCGTCCTCCTTTACCCATTTCGTGTTTATGTGGCGCACAAAGGAAACCCCCGGGAGGGGGTCGAAGTCCCTATTTTTACAAGTGAAGCCTTTCGGCAAGCCTGCCCTGAGCGTCGGCGTTGGTCTCAGGGCGAACGGAATAGGTCAGTGTTTCCATAGGATTTGGTCGTTGGGTATCGCGCGTCTTGTCCAGCATTCGTTTCGTTCTATTCTTCAGCGATTCCCAAGTTTTTGCGACGCTCCCGGATTCTTGTCGTACCGGGGGTGTTCGGGTCGAAATGATTTCCGGCTCGGATGCTGGCTGGGGATTCCTTATTTTCATCCGCTGTTTGCGAGGGGGGTTCAACCATGAATCAGCCTGATCCCGACAATCTCAACCGTCCCGTTGAAGGAACCGTTGCCCCGATTCGCTTCATGGCGGTCAACAAGAAAATCTATCCTCGCTCCGTCAAGGGTTTTTTTGCGACCTGGCGATGGGTTTTTTTCTGGGCCATCCAGTCGGTGTTTTACGGTCTTTGCTGGATTCCCTGGAATGGTCGGCAAGCGGTTCTCTTTGATCTGACCGAACGCAAGTTCTACATTTTCAATCTTGTGTTCTGGCCGCAGGATGTGATCTATCTTGCCTTGTTGCTGATTGTTTCGGCCTATGCCCTGTTTTTATTTACGGCCATGGGAGGGCGGCTATTCTGTGGTTACGCTTGTCCTCAAACGATTTTCACCGAATGGTTTTTGTGGATCGAGGAAAAAATCGAAGGCCCGTGGAATGTCCGGCAGAAGCTCGACCGTCAGCCCATGGATGCACGCAAGTTCCGGCTCAAGGCGACAAAGCATGCCGTCTTTCTGCTGATTTCCATCTGGACGGGGATCACTTTCGTCGGTTACTTCACCCCGATCCGCACCCTGATGACCGAGATGGTGACATTCACCCTCGGGCCCTGGGAGATTTTCTGGATGCTTTTTTACGCGCTCGCCACTTACGGCAATGCCGGTTTCATGCGCGAGCAGATGTGCCTGCTCATGTGTCCCTACGCACGCTTCCAGAGCGTCATGTTCGACCCGGATACCCTTGTCGTCACCTACGACAAATCGCGTGGTGAGTCGCGTGGCCCTCGAAAGAAAACGGAAGATTACAAGGCCGCCGGGAAGGGGGATTGTGTCGATTGCGGGATCTGTGTCCAGGTGTGCCCGACCGGCATCGATATACGCGATGGTCTGCAGTATGAATGTATCGGCTGTTCGGCCTGCATTGATGCTTGCGACCAGGTGATGGACAAGGTCGGTTATCCGCGGGGGCTGATTCGTTATTCGACCGAAAATGCGCTGGTCCGGGGCTGGGGGAAGAAGGAAATCATTCGTCACCTGATCCGTCCGCGCACCCTGATTTACGGTCTTATTCTCGCGGTTATCGTCGGGGTGACGGTCTGGGGCATTGCCACCCGTGTTCCACTTCGCGTTGATGTCATCCGCGATCGCGGCGTCATGTCGCGAGAGCTCGATGATGGCCGGATCGAAAACTTATATCGCCTGCAGATCATGAATATCAGCGAGGCGGCGCATCGTTACACCATTTCAGTCAGTGGGCTGGAAGGTGCAGATTTTGATGGGGAGCACATCGTCGAGATTCCTGCTTCCGGAACCGTCACCGTTCCGGTTTCGGTGCATGTTCCGGCTGCTTCTGTCCAGTCTGGCAAGAATCTGGTCTGGTTCGATGTTGCACGAATCAATGAAAGCAGCATTGCCGTGCACGAAAAAGCCACTTTCCTGAAGCCCTGAATCATTATCCTGAAACCAGAAGCGACACCATGAACCCGCAAACCCGCTCTCCTGCCTCCCAGCCCTGGTATCGCCATCGCTGGCCGTGGATCCTTATGTCTGGCCCGATGGTGGTCGTGTTGGCGAGCTTTATCACGATCTGGCTGGCGATCCGGACGGACGATGGACTCGTGACGCAGGATTACTACCAGAAAGGGCTGGCGATTAACCAGACCCTAAAGCTCAGTGAGAAGGCCGAAGCACTGGGGCTGCAGGCGGGGTTGACGGTTGAGCTGAATAGCATGCAGCTGCGCCTGTCTGCGGCCAGCCCGGGCTTTATCCCGCCCGCCAAAATCCATGTGACTGTTTCACACCCCACCCGCGCTGGTCTGGACCAGACGCAGGTATTGACGCTGCAAGGCGACCATTACACAGGGCAATTCAGGCTCCCACCGGATGGCCACTGGCTCATTCTGCTGGAAGACGAAGCCAAAACCTGGCGCATCCTAGGCAACATGATTCTTCCCTCGGCGGGTGAGATCGTGTTTCGCGCCAGAGCGAATGATGAGAAGGCGAACTGAGAAAGCCACCTTGGTTTTGATTGCCGGGTAGGAATCACTAACACCAGACCTCTTGTTTCGGAGACATTTCATCTCTTGTTGCGCCTCGCCTCATGGGCAAGGACGCTACGCATCTCCGATTGCACGTTTTTTCATCGACTTGGCCTAGCCGCCTAGTTTCTCCTTGCAGGTACACCGAACAGCCCATCCCGCATGCCGCATCGTTGCGCCTTGCACATCAACACCCAGCGCACCGGAAAAACGCACACTCGAAGGCTTCCAACAGCGGTTGCTACGTTCAAGCGGTAACCGCCTTAATTTGCGTCTGAGTTTTGCTATCCGCAGGTTGCGCTTTACGGAGCTGAACCCTACACGGGCGGGCCTTGGGGGCCCGTGCGGCTGCGCGACGGGTACGCTTGCTCTCATGCGCTTTCCTGTTGACCGCATGGATCATGTCGTGTCTGAGCACCTTGCTCAATCAACGGAAAAACCAATGCCCGTAAATATTCGGTTGCTTCTTTCAGGGTTTTCCATGATAGGCAACTAAAATTATTGTCATATTGTGACAAAATACCGTTCCGATTAGATTTATTCTGGAAGCTCTCGTTTTGTGCTTCACTGAAAAAAGGTTGGGGCGTGTTCTGAAAATCAAGTTCATTTTCCCTCAGGGAATCGCTGGTGATTTATCTTGATGAGCAAGGGGTGAAGCATGAAATCGACTCATTCTCGGTGTGGCTCGTTGGTCGGGTTGGTGACCGCGGCTTTCCTCATGCTTTCCGGAAGCGCGCATGCCTGGTATGGCTGGGGTGGGTTGGTGATCGGAGGGCAATCCGGGGTGGGCTCTCTCCAGCCGGGTGGCAGCATCGTGGTTTCTGCAAAGTCGGATTACACCGGCTGGGAGTGCCGGGATCAGGCGGAGGTTTTTGTCAGCGGTGCTTGCCGTGTCAGTAACGGCGTTGCGCCTGGCTATACGACGACCGGTGTTCAGGTGACCGGTGCGGCACTGACTTGTGGTGACATCACGGTCAATGCCACGATCCAGATGAATGCCGCCTTGCCGAAGCCGACCTCTCCTTGTGTCGTGAGTTACCGTGCCGGGGCCAATGATTCGAGAGTCTGGCCTTGGGCTCCACTAGATAATTGCGGGGGCTGGGGCTCTTGGGCCGCCGGATGGAGCCATAAAAACCAGTGCGATTTCAAGGATGCTTACCAGACCATCAAGTTCATTCCAACCATCACGGCGAGTGCGCCGGCTTATGCGAAAGTCGGAAACGATTTTGAGGTGAGTTCTACCGAGGCTTCCAACATTCCTCGGGCGATTTCTGCCGGAGTGAATTGTTCCGGTTCGGGAACAGATAGTGCCACCATCACGATGGGGCCGACGAAGGGCAGTATTTGTACGGTGACTTACGCCACCGCAGCGGATACGGCGTTCATTGCCGGTTCGACGACGACATCGACGCGTGGCTCGCTCTGGCTGCCGCAGTCAATCACTTTCCCGGCACAGACTTCGCCGCGTTTGTATGTGGCCTCGGGAACTTTTCCAATTACACCGGCCACGGGTGGATTGTCCGTCGCACCGATTGTGTACAGCTCCCTGAGTCCTGCGGTTTGTACGGTGTCCGGTAGTACGGTGACGATGGTCAGTACGGGGACCTGCGTGATCGCTGCCGACAAGGGGCCGGATGACGATTATGCCCCCGCGCCGCAGCAGGTGCAGTTTGTTGAAATCACCAAAGCCCAGCAATGGATCCGGGTGGATGTTGCCGCGCCACAGACCAAACCGAATGGGCAAAATTTCACCGTGGCGGCAACTTCCATCGCCACGGCATCCGGGAGTCCGACCGGTCTCGCCGTCAATATCACGGTGCAGGGCAGTTGCACCGGGGCCGGGGGGAATAGCCCGCAGACTTTCACCATGAATACGAATCCGCCAGGCGTATGTACGGTGATTTTCCAGCAGGACGGTAATGCAACCTATGAGCGCGCTGACCCGGTGACTCAGTATGTGACACTGGATAACGGAGGCTCAGGCTGCTTTGGTGAGGGGACTTACACCTCGCTGCGGTTTTCCAGCTCGGGTGGCTATATCGGTTGGGCCTGCAATGGGGGCAGCTATGTTTCACCGGGAAGCAGTATCAGCTGCTGGCCGGAGACCTACTTGCCGTTCATCCACGAATCCGGCTGGTCGATTAAACCGGGTATCGGTTTCAAGGGGCATGTGCTGCAAACGGAGCTGAATCCGGGCAAGACCTTCGTGATCCAGAAAGCCCCGGGTTGGAATGCGACAACGAATGATTACTACAACATCCTTAACGTAACCGACAAGACCTGCCTTGCTTCGGGGAACGCCATTTATGAGGCATGGAGCCCGCGTGTCGGCTCCAATTCGAGTGCCGGTTATCTCGTGGCCTTCCAGGATTCAAACACCATGCCCGGCCAGTATTGCGATTACAGCCATCGGCAGACCAAGTGGAAAATCAATTCGCATTCTGGCTATATCACCTTGCAGACGGCCGGTTATCCCAGTTGGCCTGCCCCGGGCTGCATCGGGACAGATCTTTTCGGCTTGAGCCGCCTGCTGCTCGGGAAAGGGCAGGGGAATTTTGGTAACTGGGGCGATGTCTGGGTGCGTAATCTCCTGCCATCCTGCAATTCTTCCGGGGCACGCATTACCTGCGGTGGCTATACGCCGCCCAACCCCAATCACCTTCGTTTCGAGTTCAATTCAACCTCGGCCCTGACTTGTCAGGCTATGCCCATCACTATCCGCTTGTGTGCCAATGCCGCTCCGGGGCTGGGGAGCAGCGGGGTGTGTACGCCCTATAACGGTTATGGTGTGATCAAGCCGCTAGCCTCTGCCGGAACCTGGAGTGGTCTGACTCTGCCACCGCTCACGGGTTTCATGAGTTCGTCGACAGGCATCACCTTGTCCAATGCCTCGGTCGACACGGTTTCCCTGGGGTACAGCAACAAGAGCATGGTGCTGGCGGACAACGCCCTGGATTGCTACGACACGGCCAGTAATCAGCGCGTGAATTGCTCGGCGGCTTTCACCTACAAAAAATGCGCCGATTTCGATGCCGTGGAGCCGGGGGCGGCCACGGGGACGAATCTGTACACCAAGATTGCTGGCCGCTCGTTCAGCTTCGACGTAGTGGGTGCTGCGGCCTATACGGGGAATGTGACCGTCAGTCTGGTGGATGTGACCAGCAGTCCCGCTTGTGCGGGGGCGCCCGTGCTGGTTTCTGTCGCCGCTCCCTACGAGTTTGTTGCAGGGGACAATGGGCGCAAGACCTTCACCACAAGTTATGCAGGTGCGGCGCGCAATGTGGTCGTCAAGATGGTGGACAAGAATGGCAAGTGCTACGCCTCGTCGGATACCTTCAGCATCCGCCCCAAGGTTTTTGATCTGATAGGAACGTTCGATAATCCGCACAAGGCCGGGCAGCCATTTTCGCTGGTGGCAACAGCCGAGAATGATGCGGGAGCGGTGACGACGCAATATACGGCTACGCCCGCGATCAACGATGGTGCCGTCATGGACATCACCGAAGGGGCACCGGGGTCTGTCATCGTGCCAGGCTCGATGGTGGGTACATTCCCGGCGGCGGTCGCCGGTGTGGCGAACGGCAGCAACGCTTTCAAATACAACAATATCGGCTTGCTGCGCTTTCCAGAGGTGGCGGATGACAGCCTCGCCAGTGCGGTCGAGGATACGACCTTCACCTCGGTGGATCAGGCCAAGGGAGATTGCATCGCAGGCTCTTATTCGAACACGCTAACAGGCGGCATGTATGGCTGCAACATCGGTTCGACACAGCTGGATACGAATCGCTTCATTCCGGATCATTACGAAGTCAATTACACATTGACGCCGAATTGTGGTGGTGTGACTGGCTTTACCTATTTCGATCAGGCTCCCGCTACGACACCGCTCGTGAGCGTGAAGGCCGTGAGTCTGGATGGGGTTGTGTTGAGCCGGGTAACAAAGGATTACCCCTTGCCGGCGGTGGGGAGCTATTCTTTTACCCTGCGGGCGAAGAACGGACCCATCAACGTCAGCCCACCGACATCGGCTCCCGTGTCGATGCGTATGAGTGCCGTCCCCAGCGGTGGCTGGCCGGATACCCAGCCGGGAGGGATTTATGAAAATCTGGAGTCATACTCGGCAACGACCGCCCTTTTGCCCCGCCAGACGCCTCCAGCCAATTACGAGAACTTCACCCTCGAGACCGAAGTGACGGATCCGGATGGAGTGAAGATCACATGGTGCAACGGGGTGGCTGTGGGCGGTGGCGGGACGACGATTTGTGCTTCTTCCCCCGTAAAATTCCGCCATGGCCTATTGAAGCTCGACTCGTCCTATGGCCCGGAAACGCTGCCATTGCACTTGCGCATACGCGCACTGTACTGGGACGGCGCACGATGGATGCGCAATCTCGATGACAACTGTACGCAGTTCGTGACGGCAACGGCCAACCCGGCGAGCAATATCGCCATCGGAAATTTCAAGGGTTCGATCACGAGCGGTGACATCAATATCCTGGGTTCAGGGCTGACCCTGAATCAAGGGCTAGGGATTCTTCGGGTCGAGGCTCCTGGTGCCGGAGTGCAAGGTAGCGCGGATATTGCAATCAACCTGAACCCGGCGGCGACTACCAGCGATTCTTCCTGCGTAAGCTGGGGAACCGGGGCGGCCGCGCCGAATACCACGAGTGGTGCGGCACTTCCGTTCCTGAAAGGCGCGTGGTGCGGGAATACCTATACCCGAGACCCCCATGCCACGATTCGTTTTGGCATGCCCAAGAAACAGCTCATCTACTTCCGGGAGCGGTATTGAACTGAGCAGCAGTGAAAATTTCTCTTGCTGAGCAAGCGATGCACGCTCAAAACCTAACCTGAAGCCTTGCCATTGCAGTTCGATCCGGGAATTGTCATTGCGGCCTTGAGCCGCAATCTCCACGGGTTTCATCGACCGGCCCGGATTGATGGGACACTGTTTTGTAACTCAGCTCGCTTCCTTCGCGTGCTTTTTCTGTCGATTCCGGGTGTTTGCCTGAATCCTGTAGAATCGCCGTCTTTCTGGATTGATGCGTCAGTGACGCCCACTTGCCCATGAAAACGACTTTTCTTGACTTTGAACAGCCTATCGCCGAGCTGGATGCCAAGATTGAAGCCTTGCGCTTTGCCCAGGAGGATTCCGCTGTCGATATTTCCGACGAGATCGGTCGCCTGGAGGCCAAGAACCAGAATCTCCTCAAAGATATTTACGCCAAGCTCACGCCCTGGCAGATTGCCCAGGTTGCCCGGCATCCGCAGCGTCCTTATACCCTTGATTACGTCGACTTCATGTGCACCGATTTCGAGGAGTTGCATGGCGACCGTGCCTATGCCGATGATCATGCCATTGTGGGTGGGCTGGCGCGTTTCAATGGCCAGTCCGTGATGGTGATCGGCCACCAGAAAGGCCGGGATACCAAGGAAAAAATCCTGAGAAACTTTGGTATGCCTCGTCCGGAAGGTTATCGCAAGGCTTTGCGCCTGATGCGGCTGGCAGAAAAATTCGGTATCCCCATCCTGACTTTTGTCGATACGCCCGGGGCTTATCCGGGCATCGGTGCTGAGGAGCGAGGGCAATCCGAAGCCATTGGCCGCAATCTGCTGGTGATGGCCGAACTGAAAGTGCCGCTGATTACCACCATTATTGGTGAAGGCGGCTCTGGTGGCGCGCTGGCGATTGCCGTGGGTGATGCTGTCTTGATGTTGCAATACTCGACCTATTCGGTGATTTCGCCCGAAGGCTGTGCTTCCATCCTCTGGAAAAGCTCGGCCAAGGCGAATGAAGCGGCAGAGACCATGGGTATTACCGCCGCCCGCCTGAAAACGCTGGGGCTGGTCGATCGTGTGGTGAATGAACCCGTGGGTGGCGCGCATCGTGCGCCACAAACCATGGCCGCTTCGCTGAAAAAGGCCATCCAGGATGCACTGCGGCAAGTGGCCGATCTCACCACCGACGAGCTGATCGAACGTCGTTTCGAGCGGATCATGAGCTATGGCAAATTCAAGGAACAGCGCGTCGCCTGATTCCTTGCCGCTTCCGGTCGTTGATGCTGCCGCTGTCGCTATGCGGCGTCACCTGTTTTTCTCTGCCAACTCGCTCCGTGTGGTCGTCGGGCTCTCTGGTGGGCGCGATTCTGTCGCCTTGCTGTCTGTGCTCAAGACCCTCCAGCCAGATTTTGGCTACACGCTTTCGGCTTGCCATGTTCATCACGGACTCAGTCCTCATGCGGACGACTGGTACGCCTTTTGTGTTGCACTGTGCGAGCAGTTTTCAGTTCCTCTTAGTATGGTCAAGGTTCAAGTCCCGCGCCTGTCTACTGAGGGCCTGGAGGCTGCAGCAAGACGGTTGCGCTACGAAGCCTATGCGCGACTGGATGCTGACTGGCTGATGCTGGGACAGCACCAGGATGATCAGGCTGAAACCCTCCTTTTCAACCTCCTGCGCGGTGCGGGGCTGGCCGGCGCAAGCGGCATGCCCGAGACGCGCCCGATCCGTCCGGGTTTGAATCTGTTGCGTCCCTTGTTGGGCGTGTCCCGTTCGCAGATCGATCTTTATTTGAATGAAAAGGGTATCGGCTGGGTAGAGGACGAAAGCAATAAAGACGAACGCTACAGCCGTAATTTCCTGCGTCGCCAGATACTGCCTGCCTTGCAAGAGCGGTTTCCTGCGGCCTCAAGCCGACTGGCTACTACGGCAGCGCATCTTGCCGAAGCCCAGGATTTGCTGGATGAGCTTGCCAGAATGGACTTGGCTGGACATCCGCTTGAAACACCGCTGTCTGTCAAACGCCTTGCGGCCCTTCCAGAAGCGCGAGGGCGGAATGCCTTACGTTACTGGCTTGCAGCCCATCAAGTCATGATCCCTAGCACCGTTCGCCTTCAGGAGGCACTGCGTCAGCTCTGCAACGCAGCTCCGGATCGGCACCCGCGCATCGTATTCGGCCCGTGGCAACTAACTCGTGAGCGGGGCTGCGTGGTCTTGAGCGCAAAATCGGGTCCGAAAATGGATGTCAAAGAAGCCAAAGAAACTAGGGCGTTCGTGGAGCGGGATTCCGACTAATTCAAAGTAACGAAAAAAAAGGCACACCCGAAGGCGTGCCCGCGATGATCCGGAAAAACAGGAGGTTCAGCCGAAGTTTTTGGCGGCGAAGTCCCAGTTGGCCAGATTGTTGAGGAAGGTTTCGACAAACTTGGGACGCAGATTGCGATAGTCGATGTAGTAGGCGTGTTCCCAGACATCGATGCACAGCAAGGCGCGATCGCCTGTGGTCAGGGGCGTGCCGGCCGCACCCATATTAACGATGTCGACGGAGCCGTCGGCCTTTTTGACCAGCCAGGTCCAGCCGGAGCCGAAATTGCCGACGGCACTGGCTTGGAAAGCCTTCTTGAATTCGTCGAAGGAGCCCCACTTCTTGTCGATGGCGGCTGCCAGTGCGCCGCTGGGCGCACCGCCACCGTTGGGCTTCATGCAGTTCCAGAAGAAGCTGTGGTTCCAGACTTGGGCGGCGTTGTTGTAGACGCCGCCTGCGGGAGCTTTCTTGACAATGGATTCAAGATCAAGGTTCTCGTATTCCGAGCCCTTGATGAGGTTGTTCAGGTTGGTGACATAGGCTTGATGGTGCTTGGCGTAGTGGTATTCGAAGGTTTCCTTCGACATGTGCGGAGCCAGTGCGTCGGTGGCGTAGGGGAGGGCGGGCAGGGTGTGTTCCATGTTGTTCTCCTAGAATTGTGAAAAGATGAATGAAATCCGGGTATTGACGTTAGTTTACGCCGAAAGCCCGACTACTTTACTCGGGATAAAGACGGCTGGCAAGAAGTTTCAATTTCAAATATCCAAGTACTGTACTAATTTTGCTTTGCTTGGTTTGTTTGAACAAGCCTCAGTGGTATCAGCTTCAGTGGTATCAGAGATCAAGTGTTTGGCTCGGATAGGGTCGTTTCGATAATGGTTGCGCGGGCACTTCCTTCTGAAAATTGCAGTTTGATGTTTGCGCCTGGATGGATTTGTCGGCTGTTGCGAATGAGGCTACCGTCTTCAGATCGGATGATGCTGTAGCCGCGTGCGAGCGTCGCTTCGGGATTCAGAGAGGTGAGGGTGGCGGAAAGGGTCTCCATTTGTGCACGGCGGTGCGAAACGAGTTGGTACAAGCGGGTACGCAGACGCTGAGCGAGGAGTTGGAGGCGTTGCGCTTCGCGGGCAGGCTCGGGTTGTCGAGCCCGTAATTTCTGGCGGAGTTGTTCGAGGCGAACGTTCTGCTGATGGAGGTGGGTGCGAAATGTGGCGTCCAGACGTGTTTTTAGGTGTGCTTGTTCGAGTCGATTCCGGGTAATGCGCTGGCCAGGGTGTAGGAGACGGTGGGCGAGAAGATCCAGCCGTTGGTTGCGGGTTTCGATGAGGTTTTGCAGGTTGCCCCGGAGTTGTTCGGCCAGATGGTCGAGTTTGTCTGCGGCTTCAAACCACCCTGCGCTGGCGAGTTCGGCGGCGGCGGTGGGGGTTGCAGCACGTTGATCAGCGACGAGATCGGCGATGCTGGTGTCTGTTTCATGACCGATACCGCTGAGCACGGGCAAGGGGCAGGCGGCGATGGCGCGGGCTACACAGACTTCGTTGAATGCCCAGAGGTCTTCGATGCTGCCGCCGCCGCGGGCAACAATGAGAAGGTCGATCCGGTCTTCTCGGGCTCGTTCTCCGGCCAGACGGATGGCTTCGGCCAGTTTCTCTGCTGCGCCTTCGCCTTGTACAGGGGCTGGATAGAGGATGAGGGGAAGGTGGGGGGCACGGCGGCGTAGCGTGGTGCACAGGTCGTGCAAGGCGGCGGCCTGCGGGGAAGTGACGATGCCAATGCCTCGGGGAAAGCGGGGCAGGGCTCGCTTGCGTTCGGGTGCGAACAGACCTTCGGCTTCGAGTTGGGCCCGTAACCGGGCAAAGGCTTCGTAAAGCCGCCCAAGTCCCGCCCGGCGCAGGGCTTCGATATTGAGCTGGAAATCGCCCCGGGCTTCGTAAAGACCAACCTGAGCCTGGGCTTCAATCTGTTGGCCATTTTCGAGCTTCCAGGGGAGGAGTTGGGCGCGGCTGCGGAACATGACGCAGCGGACCAGGGCTTCGTCGTCCTTGAGTGAAAAGTAGAAATGCCCCGATGCAGCCCGGGTCAGGTTGGAAATTTCACCTGCAACCCAGAGCAGCGGGATGTTTTTTTGAAGCAGTTCGCGGACCTGACGGTTGAGCTGGCTGACGCTAAGGACTTCGGTCATCATGAGGAGACGTGGAACGAGTCTTGGGGGGGTAAAAAAATGCTTGTCAAGGCTTGACAAGGGCGAGAAATCCACCGCGAAAAGGGGTTGTGCAGGCAGGGATTTTCATGAAATCAGGACTTGCATCAAAAAACCGTGTTGCGAGAATGACTTGCAAGCAAGTTATTGATTTTGAACGATGTTTTTTTGGAGCTTAATTTTTGGGCGGGGTAAGAAAAACGCTTTCGGACAATGGGGTTAGCGATTTTCACCCGGTTTCATCCACAAAGTTATCCACAGTTTTTGTGGATAGGTAAATGCGGGGGCGGAAATGAATTTGGAATGTTTTTTTGTCCTTCCGGAACCGGCTGTGTGTGACATTTTGGCGTAGATTTCCGTGTCCGTCCAAGCGGTTTTCCGGTAACCTTGGGTGTCATGCAAGCCTTGAGCCACAGCCTCGTGCCGCAACCTTCTGGAGCTTCCCCCGGCGAGGCCATGCTGCCTTTGCATGTCCCTGTTTTGCTGGATATTTTTCGGGAGGCTCTGGATAGCAGCCTGATCGAGCGGGGGGCTGCGCAAGGGATCGAGCTTTTGGGTTCGGCGGATGAGTTCTGGCGTGAGTTGGCACTTGAGGAACTGATTCGCATGGCGATGGCCGGGAACCGCCAGGCTCAGGCGGAGCTGGCCTGGCGATATGCGGTGGGGGAGGGGGCGGTCGATAAATCTTACATCCAGGCATTGCGCTGGGCGACTCAAAGTGCCGAACAGGGCTGTGCCGCAGGGGAGGCGGTGTTGGGCTGGCTGCTTTACCATGGTTTTGGGTTGCCCAAGGATGTGGGTGAGGCGGCGCGACTTTTTGCTTCGGCTGCAAGGCAGGATGATCGGCGTGGCTTGACTTGGATGGGACTTTGTCTTTTGCGCGGACACGGCGTGGAGCCGGATGGAAAGGCTGCGCTTGGAATGTTTCACAAGGCGGCTTCGCGCAGTGGCCCCGGTGCACGGTTGGCGCAATACTGGCTGGGGCGTATTTACTATTTCGGCTTGCCGGGTGCTTGCGATCGGGATTTTGATGGGGCAGCACGCTGGTTGCGGCTGGCGGTGACGCATGGCCACAATCGTGCGCATGAATTGCTGGCCCGCTGTCTTTTTTTCGGACGGGGCGTTCTGGAAGATCGCACAGAGGCCTTGCGACTTTGGCGATTGGCGGCGGAGGGTGGAAGCCCGGCGGCCATGTATTGCACCGGGATGCTGCTTTATGCCGGAGAGGCGGGGGTGCAGGATTACGCCGAGGCCGCGACGTGGTTTCGTGCAGCGGCCCGGAAGCGCATTACGGGGGCCATGTTTTTGTTGGGGCAGTGTCATGTGTTCGGCTTGGGAGTGACGCGTGATTTACAGACCGGTCTGGGTTGGTATCGCCGAGCCGCCGAGATGGGTAATCGTGAGGCGGAGTTTGAATTGGCGGAGTGGTATGCCTTTGGTCGGGGTGGGCTCTTGCTGGATATGCCAGAGGCGATTCGTTGGTATCGTCGGGCAGCGCGTCAGGGACATGCCCAGGCGCAGCGCAAGTTGGGACATTGTTACCGTAACGGGGACGGGATTGCTGAGAACAAGGCTTTGGCCGTGGCCTGGTATCGTCGGGCGGCGGAGGCCGGGGATCTGACGGCGCGGATCTGGCTGGGGGAATGCTGCGAACAGGGAGAGGGTGTGGCGCGCGACCTAGTTGCAGCGGCGGGGCATTATCGCGTGGCAGCCGAAGCGGGTTCGCCACATGGGATGGCAGAGCTGGGTCGCTGTTATCTGCGAGGGTTGGGGGTGGTGGCTAGTCTGCGGCAGGGGGAGCAGCTTTTGCGGGCTGCCGCTGAGTCGGGCTGGGTCTTTGCATTGGGGGAGCTGGAGCGTTACTACTTTTCCCGGGCTGAACAGGACATGCAAGCCGCCACGGAAAGCCCGGATCGACTTGCGGCAGCGGTCGTTTTCTATCGCAAGGCGGGGGAGTTGGGTCATCGCCGGGCGGCTTATATGTTGGCTTCCTGTTATCGGTATGGTCATGGTGTCGAAAGGAGTGATGGACAGGCGATGAACTGGTATCGTAAGGCCGCACGCTTGTTTGAAGCGAAAATTGCCCTAGCGGATCTGTATTACTTCGGCTACCAAGATGCCAGCGGGCAGTTGGTGCAGGATCACCGGGAGGCACTGCGCTGGTACGAACAGGCGGTCGAGCAACATGAGGACGCCTACGCCATGTATAGTTTGGGATACTGCCTTTTACATGGCCAGGGAGTCCCTCATGCTGCACAATCCTTGCGCGAGGGGTTGCGCTGGTTGCGTAAGGCGGCCGCACTGGGCGAGGCCAGTGCGCAGTATGAATTGGGGTGTGCGTATGCCAGAGGGCAGGGGGTGCCGTGTCATCAACGGCTGGCGATGAAGTGGTTGCGTAAGGCTTCGCGTGCCGGACATGAGGGAGCTGTTGCTTTCATGGCCAGCTTGCAGGGCGAAACCTTTTCGGAGAAGGATGGGCCGGATCAGGCATAGAATGCCCCTTTTTGGTCGGAGTGGGCATCATGTTGCAGGGTGCGCAAGCGTTGCAGAAATGTTTTTCCGAGGCGCGGCTCAATGGCCTTGTGCTGAGTAACCGCATCATCAAGGCCGGGACTTTTGAAGGCAAGACGCCGGCCGGGATACCTTCCGAGGGCTTGACGGAGCTTCATCGCCGGATCGGTGCGGGCGGGACGGCGATGACGACGCTGGCCTATTGCGCGGCGGAAAACGATGGCCGACTCAATGAGAACATGATGTTCATGGAGGAGTATGTCCGTGCGCCGTTGGAGGCGGCTATCCGGACCATCAAGTCGAGCGGAACCCGCGTGGCCGGACAGTTGTGTCACGCGGGCGGATTCTCAAAAAATCCCCAGCTTAGTACCTGGCTACCCAAGGGACCTTCCTTCGGATTGAATTCGTTGGGGGCGGCACAGGGGCGGCCTTTTTGTACGGCAATTTCGCGCGAGGGAATCCGTCAGCGGGTGGAAACGATGGGGCAGGCGGCAGCCTTTATGAAGTCGGTCGGCTTCGAGGCTATCGAAATTCATTTCGGACATGGCTATGGTTTGTCGCAGTTCATTTCACCCATCACGAATAAGCGAACGGATGAATATGGTGGCAGTCTGGCCAAGCGGATGCGGTTTCCACTGGAGGTTCTGGCTTCCGTTCGTAAGGCGGTTGGCGATGATTTTCCGCTACTGGGCAAGATCAGTATGTCGGACGGTGTTCCCGGGGGCGTGACTTATGAGGAGTCACCGAAGATTGCGCAGATGTTCGATGAGGCGGGGCTGGATTGTGTGATTCCTAGTGACGGAACCAGTTCGATGAATCCGATGCTGCTGTTTCATGGCGACAGCATTCTGCCGGGTATGCTGGAGCAGGAGAAGAATCCGCTGATGAAAATGGGGCTGCAGGTGATTGGCCCTCGTTTGTTCCGCTATTACCCTTATCGTGAAACCTATTTGCTGGAGAACGCGCTGCGAATCCGGGAGAAGGTGCAGCGGGGGAATGTCTGTTATATCGGTGGGGTGTCCAGCAATGAAAGCATCATTCGCGTGATGCAGGCGGGTTTCGACTTCATTCAGCTGGGCCGTCCTCTGCTTTTTGATCCGGATTTCGTGAAGCATGCCCGGGCCGATGCGGGCTATGTGAATGGGTGCACGCATTGCAATCGTTGTGCCACTTTGATCGAGGCTCCCGGGGGTATCCGCTGCGTGCTGCGTGATGCCAAGTAATGTGTGATGTTTGAGCTGGGAATCTGAACGATGCCTTTGTTGACGTTGGATGGGGCGTGTCTCGCCTTTGGTCATGTGGCCTTGCTGGATCAGGTCGCCCTGCAGATCGATGCGGGTGAGCGCATTGCTTTGATTGGCCGAAATGGTAGTGGCAAGTCTTCTCTTTTGAAGGTGCTGGCGGGTGTCGCTAGCCTGGATGATGGACGTCTCTGGAAACAGCCGGGTTTGCGTGTGGCTTATGTGCCGCAGGAGCCGGTGTTTGATCCGGATCTGACCATTTATCAGACGATTGCGGCTGGCTTGGGAGAGGTCAGCGAACTTTTGCTGGCTTATCACGAGGCGGCTCATGCCGTGGCGCAGGAGGCGACGGAGGAAGGTTTTGCAATCCTGGAAGCCTTGCAGTCGCGTCTGGAACATGCGGATGGCTGGCGGATTCATACGCGTGTTGAGCAGGCGATCAGCCGTTTCGATCTGGAGGCTGAGGCGCGGGTTGGAACCTTGTCTGGTGGGGGAATCAAGCGGGTTGCGCTAACTCGGGCTTTGGCAATGGAGCCTGAGTTGTTGTTGCTGGATGAGCCGACCAATCATCTGGATCTGGCAGGCATTCTCTGGCTGGAGGAGTTGATCCGTGATTTTCGCGGGGCCGTGATGGTGATTACTCATGATCGCAGTTTTTTGGATGCGATTGCCTCGCGTGTTCTGGAGCTTGATCGCGGCCGGATGAACAGTTATCCGGGTTCGTTCTCCGCCTGGCAGGAACGCAAGGCAGCCGAGCTGGCGGCGGAAGAGCAGCAGAATGCGAAGTTCGACAAGTTTCTTGCCCAGGAGGAGGTCTGGATTCGCAAGGGTGTTGAGGCGCGGCGTACCCGGAACGAAGGGCGCGTGCTTCGCCTTGAACAGTTGCGTCGGGAGCGGGCTGCACGACGTGAACGCTTGGGCAGGGTCGAAATGCAGCTGGTTCAGGGAGATTCCTCGGGCAAGCTGGTGGCCGAGTTGGAGCATGTTTCGAAGGCCTTCAGCGGTGCGGAAGGGCGTGAGCGTGTCGTGGTACGGGATTTTTCTTGCCGCATTCAGCGGGGTGACAAGATCGGATTGATTGGCCCGAATGGAATCGGCAAAACGACTTTGCTCAAGCTCATTCTGGGTGAAATTACGCCGGATTCGGGGGCGGTACGCTTGGGGACACGGCTGGAAGTGGCTTACTTTGACCAGTTCCGAACGGCACTGGATGAGGAGGCGATGCTGGCCGAGGTCATTAGTCCGGGTTCGGAATACGTCGAGATCGGCGGGCAGCGAAAACATGTGATTGGTTATCTGGAAGATTTCTTGTTCGCGCCGGAGCGGGCCCGTTCGCCGGTACGCTCGCTTTCGGGTGGGGAACGTAACCGGCTCTTGCTGGCACGATTGTTTGCGCGGCCTGCCAATGTATTGGTGCTCGATGAGCCCACCAATGATCTGGATATCGAAACACTCGAATTGTTGGAAACGCTATTGCAGGATTTTAGTGGCACGGTGTTTCTGGTAAGCCATGACCGGCGTTTTCTCGATCAGGTGGTGACACAGAGTTTTGTCGCTGAAGGGGAGGGTGTCTGGCGGGAATACGCCGGGGGATATCAGGATTGGCAGCAGGCCGTGGCTCGGTCTGCCCAAGGAAAAGGGCAAGGGCCAGTTGAGGCAGTGAAGGATCGAAAGTCGGCCGGGGCGGCCAGTGCTGAGCCTGCAGTAGCCCCAAAACGAGAACCAAAGAATAAATTGTCGTATCGGGAAACGCAGGAACTGGCGGCTTTACCGGATCGGATTGCAGCGATTGAAGCCGAGCAGGCCCGTATTGCGGCCTGTCTTGCCGAAGGGCAGGTTTATCGGGAGGCTCCCGAGGAGGCGCGGGCGATGACGGCGCGGGCTAGGGTTCTGGAGACGGAGTTGGCGGCGGCGTTTGATCGTTGGTCTGATCTGGAGCAGCGGGTAGGGTAGCCGGGAGGGCGGTGGGCCATTCTTTTGCCGTGCAGGCTTTCCACTGGACCCCGGGGGAATAGAAAACGCCAGATTGGGTGCGCGAAAGAAGGTGAAGCGCGGGTTGTTGTATGGCCTGAATGAGGCCCTTGCTGAGATGAAATTCGATTCGGTGGGTCGGGTAGATCATCAGCATCCCATTCTCGGTGAAGGCCAGTACGCTGGGTGAGGCAATTTTGGCAAGTGCTTCTTCAGGGCTGCCCGGAGCAAGTCGTTCCATGGCCTCGGTTTCTTTTTCAAATTGTTCGCTGGCTTCGTAATCGTTACGCGCACTGTTCAGTGTGCTGAATACGTTCAATGGATTGGAGCCCATCCCCAAGATGGCTTTGATGCGCCCTAGAAATGGATTTTCTGTGACGGTTTTAATGGTTTGCAGTGTGGTTTTTCCGGAAAACTCGAGCAATACCTTGGTTTCTGGATGGGTTCGTTCGAGCAGGCTACCGATCCAGGCAGTTGGGTTGTCTGCCCAGTGTTGCCCGGGTGTGCTGAGGACATGGCCGCGACAAATGTAGAAAGACTGAGCATCCTGACGGGAAATGTAGCCGTAAAATTTGCCATCGATGAAAATGACCCCACCGGCTTCGGTATCCGTGAAGGCGATGTAGTCGACCACTCTCCCCTGGGCATCCTTGACCTTGAGTCGTTCCAACAAGGATTCAGTGGGCGTTGCGGCGAGAATGTCGCCAGGGGTACTCGAAACGGTGACTGTCAGCGAGGGCGCATTGAAGTTACGTTCGGCGCGGCTTCCTGCTGTTTTGGAATTGGATGCACAAGCCGGCAGGAATCCGGTCAGCGCGATAATCGTGATCCATATCAAGCGATTCTTGGGCATGACTGTAAACTCTTTGTCGCTTCATGCGTTAATCAAGGACTAGCTAGAATTTTCTGGATGATTGATTTTCCAGAGTGAATGCGAAAAGCATTGTGCCATGCGGTGTTTCTGTGTAAATTTTGTGCATTATGTGCATTGCTTTTGTGCACTATCGAGAACGTTCATGGTAATGCATTATTTTGTAGCTAACGTAGCTAACGTAGCTAACGTAACGAGCCCGTTTGGAGATTGTAATGAACCTTCGTCATAAGTCGATCCCTTTGTTGCTGCTTCCTCTGTTTTTGTCGCCGACACTGTCTCGTGCGGATGAAGATGTAGCACGGGCGGTAGAGGCCAATCGTCAGAAGAATGCTCCCGTCAAGACCATCACCAGTTTTTCGCAGGCCTTGCGCTGTATGGATGAGCTTTTCCTGGCTTTTGGCAAGAAGAATATCGTCGTGACTTCAGCCGGAATGCCAGATGAAACCGGTAAGGTGAATACCGGCACCAAGGAAATGCTGATCAGCACCATCTCCAGGATGACGTTGAAGAGTAATGCCTTTGAATTCATCGACTTTCACAACAGGAACGATGACCTGGCAAACCTCTTTGCTTCGACGGGAGATGAGACTCGTCTGCGCCCGGACTACTACATTCGTGGCTCGATCACCCAGATGGATGACAATGCCGTTCGGACAAACAAGGGTGCGGGCTTCTCGTTGCCCTTTCTCGATTTTGGTGTCTCGAAGGACGATTCGTTTGACGTTATCAGCATGGACATGAGTATTGGCGAGGTTGCGTCCCGGCGTATTTTGCCCAATACCAGTACTTCCAACACCATGGTGATCAAGAAGAGCGGGCGTTCTGGCGAGGCTGGTGGTAAGGTGATGAAGCTGGGCATGAGTTTCAACGTTGACATCAGCCGTTCCGAAGGTGTGGGGGCGACGACACGCGCCTTGGTTGAGCTGGGGCTGATCGAAACACTCGGCAAGTTTACCCAGGTGCCATACTGGAAGTGCCTGGACACCGATTTGACCAATCCGGCCATCCGTGCGCAGGCACTTGAAGACTTCGAGAACATGAAGGAAAAGGATCGTATCCTGTTTGTGCAACGTAAATTGGGCGGCTCGATGAATCGTTATCATGGCCCGATGAATGGCGTCATGAACGACGCGCTCAAGGCCGCCATCATCGAATATCAGGCAGCCGCCCATCTCGTTGCGGACGGAACGGTCAATTTTGATCTTTATGCCAGCTTGATTGACGATGTTCAGAATCAACTGGCTGCAGTAAGCAAAGTGCCTGCCGAGCCGGTGGCTTATACGCCTCCTGCGCCTTCATATGCAACGACCTCCTCTTCAGCCGCTGCGATGCCTGCAGTTCCTGCATTCAATCTGAATTTGCAGACAGATCGTGGAGCGCGGCCCACTTTCAAGGTTGGGGAGTATTTGAATCTCAGCCTCACGATGAATGGCAATGGGACGGCTTATTGCTATTACGAGGACGTCTCGAAAACAACGGCGCGGATTTTCCCCAATCAGTTTCATGCAGATGCATCGCTCAAAAGTGGAACGGTTGTGCGACTGGCCACAGGGGGGTTCCGGATTCGCTTCGATCAACCCGGACGTGAGCGCGTGGCCTGTATTGGTGCGGATCGTGAATTGCTCATCCCGCCTTCCTTGGTCGGGGCGCGTGACCTGACGCCGCTGAAGGTGAAATCTGTAGATGACATCATCGGTATGTTCCGGCAGAACAATCCCGCTGCTGTCGCAAGTGTCGTAGACATTACGGTTGCGCCTTGACCTTGCGTAGATTGATCTTAATAAACGAGGCGAGTGAGGTGAGTTTCATGTTCGATGGACTTTCGGGAGCCCTAGGAAGGGGCTTGCTGGCCTTGTCGATGCTTGCGTATGGGGCCGGTGTCCAATCAGGTGAAATCGTTGTTGGGGCCTCACCTAAAGTCAAGTCAAATGCATCCTCAGTTTCTTCGTCGGGTAGCGAGGCTTCCCGTCAGCGGGAAGCCGCACGGGATTATCGAAAAGGACAGGTAGCAACCGAAGTGCTCGTCTTGCCTGAGGTTGTGGATGAAGAAGGATTGCTCTCACCTCGCGAGGAAGTCGATTTTGCGGAAGACAATGTGGATCGTGCCCGCGCGGCCCGACAGGGCGGCAGCGGGCAGGGTTCCGGAGTTTCTGTGTTAGGCAATGATTCGGGGCGTGTTGTAACGGATGAATCTCCTTCTGCCCAGAGTGCCCGGAAAAATCGTGAAAAAGCAACGGCTTATCGGAAGGGCGGAACGACGGGGGCGATGGCAGTCTCCGGCAACGATGCCTTGCCTGTTGTCGATTGCAGCAACGTTGAGAATGTTGCTGGACGCATTGGCGACGATACTCAATCAGGTAGCGTCATCATGCTGATGCAGGGGCGTAATCAGATCAAGGTGCGTTGTCGCTAACGCAGATTTTTTCTGTTAAGTCAATGCGATGCGTATTTTTGTCGACTTCACGCTTGCCCCGTTCCGGGTTTTCTTGTTTTAATCCCCCCCCTTTTCCCCGGTTTATGCGTTTGTTGTCATCTTTGATTCTGATCATGCGTTAAACGGGTATGGGGATGAATGCTATGTTGAGACGTGTTTTATTGCCGATGTTCATTGTATTTTTGGGTGGTCTCAGCTTCACCCTGCAACAGGCATGGGCACAAGTCGTTGTCAAGCATCAGGGAGTAACGGTGAATGTTGGGCAAGAGGGTTTGGAGAATGAAGCGGTATCCGAATCGGGTGTGGTCGAGGACGATGTTGAAATTGAAGGAATCCTGATTGTTAATGGCGCGGTTCGTATCGACGGTGTGCCAATTCCGCGTGGAACGAAAACCTATCGTTCGAAGAAATCGGGCAAGGTTTATCGAATTGAATGGGGGAAGGGTGACAATGTCAGCGTTTCCGAACAATAAAAATCGTGTGGTCGCGCTAAAGATGAAGGCTGCAGCCGTGGCTTCTTTGCTTTTTTTGGCGAGTCCTTTTGTCGAGGCGTCGATCGTCCTGGAAGGGCGGCCCATTGCTGATTCTCGGCAGCGCATTGTTTCGACTTATCCTGCGTACTCTGCAACAGCTTATGCCATGGCGCGTAGTCATGCCTGGATGCGGTACGAACGTACACAGGGAATGGGGGAGGTGGGGATGGTTGCTGTTCCTTATGCGGGGGCGTGGCGTGCAACGACGCCCCGCGAGGCTTCGCTCAGGAACAATCTGTCTCGGGCACAGGCGTATCGTATCGGAGGGCGTTGGTAATGATAAAACGGAAATGGTTTGAGATGTCTGCTGGAAAGCAGGGTGGGGCTTTGAAAATCCGGAAGCTCGCAGGCGCTCTTTTGATGGCAGGGCTGTTTGTTTCAACGCTCTCTGCTTCGGCGATGGAGGTGGTTACGGGTGATGTGGAAACGATCCTGAACACTCGCACGGGAAACCTCACTGTCTGGCGGCTTGAGAATAATCCGAATGTTTTACTGTTCGATTTTCCGGGCTTGACCTTACAGGGTTTGACCTTTAATCGCGTGACGCATCTGGCCGAGCAATTCAATGAGCCGTACAAGCGCGTGCTGGGGAGTGCGGAATTTCTGAAATATCTTGAAGCCAAACGTCGCAGTCAGGCGAATTTCGCCTACGGCCACGATTTGTTGGTGAGTGAATTGGTCCTGTTTTTCAATCTTGCAGATCGCGACAAGATCGATCTCTTCCCGGAGGAGATCGCTCTACGGAACTTCCTGATCGAGCAGGGAATTATCAAAGTCTGGCGTGGGATCTATCAAGCGAGCAAGGATCGCCCCAACACCGTCGTCCTTTCCATTCCGCAGACTCAGGAACGTCAGGCGAATGAACCCGCGATTTCGGCCTTTGCACGGCGCGCGATCGTGTTGCACGAAGTGGCACACGCCGAGTTTTACACGAATAAGTATTACGCTGAATATTGCAGGAAATTCTGGAATACGCGTTTGACTGAGCAGCAACGGGAACGTTTCAGGCGTTTCCTTTCAAAGAATAACTACACCGCAAACGGTAATGAGCTTTTGATCAATGAAATGCAGGCTTATTTGATGTTCACGCCGGATAAGGCCTCCTTCAGCGCAGCCAAATTGGGCGTGACAGAGGCCGAGCTGGATGCGATGCGGGACTTGTTTGTCAATGGTCGTCCGCCAACACGTTTGCCGATTTATACCCCTGAGGGAGTACGTCGATGAAAAATCATTTAATGCTCAATACGAGCTTGGGAGCGGCTCTGTTGCTTGTGGCGGGGGTTTCTTTTGCTCAGGTCTCGGGAGGTAGCCGGACAACCACCCGTATCCAGGGGAATACGGAGATCAATGTACAGACTAAGGATGTAACCGCTATTGCAACCGGTGAAAACAATGTGGCAAAGAATCGCATTGGGGTTATCAAAGGCGATAAAAAGGGAGATACACGGATTACCGTGAATGCCTCGAAGGTCACCACCATCGTGGGGGGGCGGAACAAAAAGGCTTGTACAAATATCGGAGGGATTGTCAGCGATGATTGCAATTAAAATAACGGAGATAGGTGTCGGACGGCTGCGTCGGTTTTCGGGGCTTCTTGTTGCAACGACGATGGCTTGTGCATTGCCCTTGACTGTTCAGGCCGAGCAGGGTTTGGGGGCTTCTTCCCAAACGAAGGTGAATAAGGCCAAAGCACAAGCCTGGACGCACCAGGATCAGAAGAAGGATGGTTATCAGCGTCTGAACGAAAAAACATTCGTCAACTTTGGAAGCAAACGGGGTGGGACTTGCGCTGTCAATGTGGGCACAGCTCAGCCGGGTGAAAAAGCACCCAAAGAAATCGTGGTCACCACCAAGGAAGTTATTAATATTTGTAAGTGAGGCATGAGATGAAACAACAACATTCATTTTCAAAACTGGTTTTGGCCCTTTTTGTCACCGGGGCGGTTTTCGGTTCAGCGACTTCAGCTTGGGCAGACACCAGCGAAGCTGCAAAGCTCAAGGCTTTGCAGCAGGCCATGCAAAAACCGGCTGAAGTGGATGAGTTTGCACCCAAGGCCATCGTTTTTGACCAAAACGAGAGTGCTCCAGCATCATCGGGATCTGTGGGCGGTGCTCGGGATTGCAGCCAGTTGCCGCCGGATACCAAATCAACCGTGGTCGACTTCGAAATCCAGTTCAAACTGGGTAGTGCAGTGCTTTCCCCCGTTTCTGAAAAAACCCTGAACGAAATCGCCAAGATACTTGCATTGTCACCGGATCGCTGCGTATTCGTTGAAGGACACACCGATGCTACGGGGAATCCAGATCGTAATTTGCGTCTTTCGCGCGAACGGGCCAATTCGGTTGTTCAGTACATCGTGAATAAGTCTGGGATCGCTCGGACTCGTCTGATTACAGCCGGAAAGGGCTCTACAGAACCGGTCAAGGGCCTGTCTCCTACGGATGCAAGGAATCGCCGTGTTTCCTTTAAGGTCGCTGAGTAATCAGACTACCGAAATACGAGGAGATACCCATGCACTATGTGAAATTACTGCTCGTTCCAGCCTTTTTGGGGGCAACGCTTTCGGCTTTTGCCCAAGAGGAATTGGAAGTTGAACGGTCCAGTTATCCTCAAGGTATTGTGGTCGAAGGTGATACGCAACCTTATGTCAACCAATCTGAAACTGCTGCGTTTTTACCTTCAAGAGATGCAGAAATGGGCACCTCCGGAAGTGCAGCTGTAGCAGGCCGTAGCAATGTGCAGATACAGGGAACAACCCGGATCAAGGCTGAACAGAAGAATGCATCGGCTGTTGCGGTTGGTAAGGGAAATGCCGCAAATAATGAAGTTGGAGTTATCGGCGGTAAGTAAGGGGAGTTTCAAGTCACTTTCCGCTTTTTTGTTGTCTTTTTTTGTTGTACTAACCAAGGAGAAGTAATCATGCGTTTGCAACTCGCCATCATCACACTCGCATCGGCTTTCGTGGCCACCACCGCTTTTGCTCAGACCTCGGCTTCGGCTCGTGGCACCCAGTCGGGTGGCCAGGTTCAGATCCAGGGCAACACCGAGATCAACGCCGAGCAGAAGAACACGACGGCAGTTGCCGTTGGTGAAGGTAACACGGCCAAGAACACCGCTGGCGCAATCAAGAAGGGCACCCAGATCCAGGGCAACACCAAGATCAAGGCTTCCCAGAAGAACACCACGGCTGTCGCTGTCGGCAAGAACAACACGGCTGCCAACGAAGCTGGCGTCATCGGTGGTAATTAAGCCTTTCTTTACCTTTAACTGTTTTATTTCAATATTTAACAAGGAGTTATAACCATGCGTCTGCAGCTCGCCATCATCACACTCGCATCGGCTTTCGTGGCCACCACCGCTTTTGCTCAGACCTCGGCTTCGGCTCGTGGCACCCAGTCGGGTGGCCAGGTTCAGATCCAGGGCAACACCGAGATCAACGCCGAGCAGAAGAACACGACGGCAGTTG
>CAZCOS010000006.1:0-11185 GCA_964500605.1 uncultured Sterolibacterium sp. | reverse complement strand
AGAAGAACACCACGGCTGTCGCTGTCGGCAAGAACAACACGGCTGCCAACGAAGCGGGTGTGATCGGCGGCGAATAAGCTGAACCTGCTTCAAGCAGAAGTCAGTTTGGGGCTCGGTGCGTTTGACGTGCCGAGCCTCTTTGTTTTCGAGGTGGATGCGATCCTTGAATCTAGCTCATATTTGCCACCAAAAAACATCCCCCCATAACTTCAACAACTTACAAACCAAAAGTTCCCCAAGTGGCACTACATTCGCGTCGATGCCTGATCAAATGACCCAGCGGCCCAATTGTATGTGGCTATGTGTGTAGCCACAAGATGCCGAGACACATAAAGGCAAATATATTCAATAGCTTAATGAACACATGAAAATCGCCACTTGGAATGTCAATTCTCTGAAAGTTCGCTTGCCGCAAGTACTCGATTGGTTGCGCCAATACGAGCCGGATGTGTTGTGTTTGCAAGAAACCAAGCTGGAGGACAGAGTGTTTCCCGTTGCACAGATCGAAGCTGCGGGTTATCGCGTCGTTTTCAGTGGGCAGAAAACTTACAATGGCGTCGCCATTCTTTCCCTTCATCCCATGACGCAGGTCGAGACGGGCTTGCCGGAATTTGAGGATGAGCAGCGTCGGCTTATCCGGGCCACGATAAACGGTATTCGTGTGGTTTGTGTTTACGTGCCGAACGGTCAGTCCGTTGATTCGGATAAATACGAGTACAAATTGGCTTGGCTCGCGGCTCTAAAAAAGTACCTAAGCGTCGAGTTACGAAATTATCCTCATCTAGCCTTGTTGGGCGATTACAACATCGCACCGGACGATCGGGATGTGCATGACCCGGCCGCATGGGCCGGAAAAATTCTTTGCAGTCCACCGGAACGCGCTGCTTTTGAAGAGCTGAAAACACTGGGACTGATCGATGCTTTCCGTTGTTTCGAGCAGCCGGAACGGAGTTTTTCGTGGTGGGATTACCGCATGATGGGCTTTCGCCGCAACCACGGATTGCGCATCGACCACATCCTGCTCTCCGACTCCCTGGCTGCACAATGCGTGTCCTGCATCATCGACAAAGAGCCGCGTCGCCTTGAGCGACCGTCCGACCATGCGCCGGTGATGGTTGCATTGAATTTCTGAACAAAGAGGGGGAGTGTTCAGATAACTTGTTGAAAGACTCAGCGTATGCCGGGCATCATGCCCTTCATGTTGCGCATCATCTTCTGCAGCCCGCCTTTGCTGAATTGTTTCATCACCTTTTGGGTTTGCTCGAACTGGTTGAGTAGTCGATTGACTTCTTGTACCTGTACCCCTGCACCACTTGCAATGCGTCGTTTGCGGTTGGCTTTGATGAGTTCAGGTTTGGCTCGTTCGGCGGGGGTCATCGAGTTGATGATGCCTTCAATGCGACGAATGGCCTTGTCTTCAACACCGCTTCCTGCTTGCTGGGCAGCCTGTGAGAACTGGGCTGGGAGTTTTTCGAGCAGTGAAGAAATGCCTCCCATTTTTCGCATCTGGGCGATCTGTTCCTTGAAGTCATTGAGATCGAAACCTTTGCCCGACTTGAGCTTTTGTGCGAGTTGCTGAGCTTTTTCCTGGTCTAGCCCACGTTGGGCTTCTTCGACGAGGCCGAGAATGTCGCCCATCCCAAGAATGCGTGCTGCCATGCGTTCCGGGTGAAATTCTTCCAGGCCGGTGAGTTTTTCGCCCACCCCGGAAAACTTGATCGGCTTGCCGGTGACCTGGCGGACAGACAAGGCCGCACCGCCACGCGCATCGCCATCCAGCTTGGTGAGAATCACGCCGGTCAGCGGCAATGCCTCGTTGAAAGCTCTTGCAGTATTGACGGCATCTTGGCCTAGCATGGCGTCGACGACGAACAGAGTTTCGATGGGTTTGATCTGGGCGTGAAGCAACTTGATTTCGGTCATCATGGCTTCGTCGATTGCCAGACGCCCCGCTGTATCGACAAACAACACGTCGTAATAATGTTTTCTGGCGTAATCCAGAGCCGCTGCAGCGATTTCAGCGGGTTTTTGTCCCGCCGAAGATGGAAAGAAATCAATGGCAGCCTGGGCAGAAACGGTTTTCAGCTGCTCGATTGCAGCAGGTCGATACACGTCGCATGAGACCGCAAGGACCTTTTTCTTTTGACGCTCACGCAGCCACTTTCCGAGTTTGGCAGTTGTGGTTGTTTTCCCTGCACCCTGCAAGCCCGCCATCAGGATCACGGCGGGGGGTTGGGTTGCAAGATTCAGTCCGCTATTGCTTCCACCCATCAATTCGGTTAACTCTTGATGAACCACGCCCACCAAGGCTTGGCCGGGTGTGAGCGAGCCGATGACCTCGTGGCCGACGGCTTTTTCCTTCACGCGAGCGATGAAATCCTTGACGACCGGCAAGGCGACATCCGCTTCGAGCAGGGCCATGCGCACTTCGCGCAACATGTCGCTGATGTTTTCTTCGGTCAAGCGAGCTTGGCCGCGCAGGGTTTTGACGACCTTGGCAAGTCGATGTGTGAGGTTGTCGAGCATGGCGAGAATCTGCGAATGGATAGGGTAAACTGGAAGAATGTCGATTCTACTGTATCTGCTGGTTGCCTCTGCCTATCTTGGCTTGGCTGCTCACTTTTGGCGAACACGTTGGCGTGGTGCGGCACTGAACCAACCAGTGGGCGGGTTGCGCTTCTGGGAACGGACGCTGTTGCTATTCACACTGATTGCACACGGAATGGCTTTGGCGCAAAGCATCTTTGCTGATGGCATCATGCGCTTTGGCTTTTCAGTTTCCTTGTCCATGATGTTCTGGCTTGCCATTGCGCTGTATTGGATAGAGAGCTTTTACGCCCGGATGGAAGGGCTGCAGGTCTTTGGATTTCCGTTGGCTGCACTTTGTGCCTTTCTGCCTGCCTTGATGCCTAGTCCACACCTCCAAGCCAATACCGATACGCTCGCCTTTCGTGCACATTTCATCATGGCGATGCTGTCCTATAGTCTCTTTACCCTGGCCGCGCTGCATGCCTTATTGATGGCTGCTGCTGAGAAAAGTCTGCACAAAGGTCGTTTGCCACCTTTGTTAGCGGGCTTGCCACCGTTGTTGACGATGGAAGCCCTCCTTTTTCGACTCATTCACATTGCCTTCATCTTGCTGACCTTGACCTTGCTTTCCGGTGTCTTCTTTTCTGAAGCCCTTTTTGGCAAGCCGATGAGTTTTGATCATAAAACCCTCTTTGCTTTTTTGTCGTGGATGATCTTTGCTGCCCTGCTACTGGGGCGGCATCTGCGGGGCTGGAGGGGAAAGCTGGCTCTGCGCTGGACGCTGGCGGGCTTTGCCACGCTCCTGTTGGCTTATGTAGGTAGCCATTTCGTCGTCGAAGTCGTTTTACATCGTAACGTCTGAGTCGCTATCGCTCGCCCGGTGCGGGTACGTTCCACCTTTTCCTATGGATGAAATATCTCTGACGAGCCAGTTTGCCCTTTTGGCCCTGTTGCTCGTGATTTCCGGCTTCTTTTCGATGTCTGAAACGGCCATGATGGCCAGCAATCGGCATCGACTCCGTCACTTGGCCAAGGAAGGGCACCGCGGGGCGCAACTGGCTACGGTGCTGCTCGATCAGGTTGATCGACTCCTGGGCGTGATTCTGCTTGGTAACACGCTCGTCAATGCAGCTGCCGCCATGCTGACCGGGCATATCACACTAACCCTTTTGGGTGCGGAAAAATGGGCCATGGAAGCTGGAACACTCTTTGCCACTTTTTGTTTGCTCGTATTCTCGGAAATCACCCCAAAGGTTGTCGGCGCAAACCATCCGGATGCAGTTGCTCGACACGTCAGCTTCGTGTTAACGCCATTGCTGCGGGTGAGTTACCCCCTCGTCTGGTTCGTTAACCTTTTCGTTAACGCCTTGCTCCGTCTGCTTCGCCTACAACCCAAACTTGGGCATGAAGCAGCGCGCGTATCGGCAGAAGACGTTCGCGCCATGGTGCTCGAAGCAGGGCACTTCATCCCTCATCAACACCAGAGTATGTTGCTTAATCTTTTTGACCTGGAGAAGTCCTCGGTTGAAGATGTCATGACCCCGCGTGGAGATATCGAAGGGATCAATCTACAAAGCCCGATTGATGAAATTCGATATCAGCTAAGTACATCATTCCACTCGAGATTGCCCGTTTATGATGGTGACCCTGGAAATGTCATCGGGATTTTGTCGTATCGTCGTCTCCTCGCATCCGCCATTTCGGGTGATTTCGATCTCGCATCATTGCAGGAACAACTATTGGAACCCTATTACGTTCCAGCTGGCACATCACTTTACACGCAGTTGGCATTTTTTCTCGAGAATAGGCAACGCATTGCCCTGGTTGTCGATGAATACGGCGAACTCCTCGGTTTGCTGACGCTGGAAGATATCATCGAAGACATCATCGGAAAATTTACAACCAGCCTCCCGAGCCATTCCGGTATGGGCTGGGAAAAAGACGAGAGAGGCATAGAAAGCGTGATTGTGGACGGAAACCGCACCTTGCGTGAATTGAACCGGTTGCTTACGCTTGATTTTCCGCTGGAAGGTCCAAAAACCATAAACGGTTTGATTTTGGAGCATCTTCAGGACATCCCTGAATCCGGGCTCAGCATGAAAATCGGCAACATCCCCATGGAAATCCTTCAGGCTCAAGATCGCCGTATCCGTGTCGTGCGGATATTCAATCCAAAAGCACCCGCAGACCATAATAAAAGTTGATTTTTTTGCAGCAAACCCTATAATTGCGGGCTGTTTTCGGGTCGTTAGCTCAGTTGGTAGAGCAGCGGACTTTTAATCCGTTGGTCGCAGGTTCGAGTCCCGCACGGCCTACCAGAAAATTTTTGGCTACTTGAAGATTTTTGGCTTGATGAAGATATAATTCCCATCTTGCTGACATCCGCAAGTAAGGCGCGGAAGTAGCGTGGCATCAAAATTGGGTCGTTAGCTCAGCTGGTAGAGCAGCGGACTCTTAATCCGTTGGTCGTAGGTTCGATCCCTACACGGCCTACCAATTTAAAAGGACTTGCAGGTTCAGGCTTGCAAGTCCTTTTGCTATTCGCGTTATTTACGCCAAGCTGCGCGTGGTGGCGTGGTGGTATGGTGGCGTGAAATGAGAAATCGCATTTGAGCCGCGGTCGTATGGACGTCCATCCACTTTCCTGATTGTTGGTGTCGAGTGTCCAGTCTCCGGGTAGGGCTGGAGATTTGTTGCGGATGCCTGAAAAACTCATCCTCCTCAGAAAGCCTGCCCAGCACATTGGCCGCAAACTGCACGTCCTTATTGTTAACGTTGTCCCTTTGTACTGACTGGCGAGTATCCACACCAGTAGCACCAGCATTCGCACCCGATGCAATTCCCCGTGCCATCTTCCGTGCATTCGCCCGCGCAATGGCAGCCAGGTCAGCCACCGTCAGATTCTTGGTGTGCAGGTAGCCCTTATTGAACATCCACGCCTTCACAGCGGCAATGAAGTCCTTGGCGAGCGAAACCAGCGTCACCGGCATCCCGGCGCGGTTGTTCTCGTACTGCGTCACCGTGTAAGCCAGAAACTCCTCGTCGTTAGGGCGTGTTCTCAATTAAGCCAGCCAGATGAAGGCACATGCCAGATGAACGAACGACAAGAAGGAGCTGGCGAGTTTGTCGTAGCGTGTGGCGATACGCCGAAAGTGCTTGATGCGAGCGAAGAATCGTTCAATCAGATTGCGGTCTTGGTAGAGATGGCGATCGAAGCTGCGCTGGGTAAGGCGACTGGAACGGGGCGGAATCACGGCCTTCGCGCCTGTTGCCTCGATCTTTGCAACGAAGTGATCGGCGTCGTAGCCCTTGTCCGCAATAATGGCCTGTGCCTCGGCATCAGACATACCGGAGAGTGACAAGCGTTCCTCCTCCGTCCCCTGGAAAGCCTGCGCCTTATTCCAGTTTGCAAGCTCGCCACGCGCATCGTTCAGCGATTTCTCGATGCTCTCCGTCGCCGTCCCCTTGTTTTTCGCTTTTTGAAGTTGAAGCTCCAAAGCCTTGACCGCAGCCGCAGCCTGCTGGCGACCAGAGTCAATCATCCCCTGATTCGGGTTGCGCTTCGCCATCTCCGCATTGGCTTCCGGTGCGTGTCGGGCATGCAGGAAGGTTTCAAACTCCTCAACCCCGATCCCTCGATTACGCATGTCGGCCAGCAGCGGCTTGAGTTCGTTCCCCTGGAAATTCTTCACCCGCTTGGCCAGACGCTGGTGATACAGCTCCTCGCCCAGGTAGGCGTCATTCAAATCGGTGATGACCCCGCCGATGGCCTTGATGTGGTCGCGCAGACGCTTCAGGTCAATAAACTTGTCCTGCATCTCATAGATCACGCGGTCGATATTCTCTGGTGAGAGAATCTCCTTGGCTTTTGCGTTGGCGCGTTGCCATGGATTGACAGGGGGCGGAGCGGCAGGACGCTGCGGGGCGGTTGCCCTGCCGATGCCGCCAGTTTGCCTTGATGCCCTTGAGAAAAGAGCCCGAAGATCGCCGCCTGCTATCTCACTCGCCCTGGCGAGAACCTCTCCCAGAAGTTCGGGTCTTTTGCCAATCTCGCTTGATATAAGGGACTGGAGGAATGCGCCTCGGCGAAGCGACGCTTCACCTGCTCGAGCTGCTCGTCCGAAATCTGTTCTCGCGGCGGCAGTCCAATATCCGCTGGGTACAGGACG
The DNA here is from genome assembly GCA_964500605.1 of uncultured Sterolibacterium sp. GTDB lineage: Bacteria > Pseudomonadota > Gammaproteobacteria > Burkholderiales > Rhodocyclaceae > Sterolibacterium. Next base: position 4,487 of record CAZCOS010000006.1, on the reverse strand, counting down.
CCCAGACTGGTCAAAGAATCCATGATGTTTGAAGTCATAATGAATGTCCTTCAGCCCTGGCAGCTTGTTATACAACGTCGTCTGGAAAGTATAGATCAGATTGCGGATGTTTTCAGCATCGTTTTTTCCCCACTTCAGTGGTTCCACTCCGTTCTCCGGGTCGCCTTTGAGCTGCGATGGCGACGGCTCAAGATGCTTCGTCGTGCCAAACCGGATAGCGGATGAGAGCATATTGCTCGTGCGGCGGATGGTCGCGTCAGGCGATACGCCAACAGGGTCGCCCTGGAACTTCCTGCCCGTGTTGAACGCCCAATTCGCAACAGCAGCGTAAATGGCATTCCCGCCATCGCCGGGCTTCAGACCAAGAACGTCGATCCATACCTTGCCATCATCGGTCGTATAGACATAGAACGTCTTGCCGGTGTGGCCCTGAAACACGAAACGATGATCCGCCCCAGTCGCGTCTCGCTCATTTGTGCGGGTGTGCTCGCCGAAATACTCAGCATCTCTGTACACATCCGAAAACACCCCGTCCAGGCTTGTTTTCTGGCTCACCGGATGCCTGAAAAACTCATCCTCCTCAGAAAGCCTGCCCAGCACATTGGCCGCAAACTGCACGTCCTTATTGTTAACGTTGTCCCTTTGTACTGACTGGCGAGTATCCACACCAGTAGCACCAGCATTCGCACCCGATGCAATTCCCCGTGCCATCTTCCGTGCATTCGCCCGCGCAATGGCAGCCAGGTCAGCCACCGTCAGATTCTTGGTGTGCAGGTAGCCCTTATTGAACATCCACGCCTTCACAGCGGCAATGAAGTCCTTGGCGAGCGAAACCAGCGTCACCGGCATCCCGGCGCGGTTGTTCTCGTACTGCGTCACCGTGTAAGCCAGAAACTCCTCGTCGCTCGTTTCCCCAGCCTCACGCATCCGTGCCTCGGCTTCCTGCACGAACTTGTTGTTCGCCCACTTCTGCCGCAGCTTGCCGGCGCGGGTGATGAGCTTCTGCATGGGACCATCCTTCTCGGCGGCCATGTGAATCCCAACCTCGTGCATCAACGTGCCAGGCGCGGTTTCTTCGGTCAGCGCGTCGGCAATCAGGAACGACTTGCCGGATGCCGGGTCGAAGAAGCCCTCGATGTCGCCGTTGGAGCTGAATTTGACATCAAGCCCTGAATCATCAATACTTTCAGAAACCTCCGCCGCATCCGAGCGGGTGAGCGAAGCAAGGGTGCGTGTAGGTACGGAAGTGGCTCTCCCCGCGTCCGTATCACTGGAGGTTTTTTCGTACCCGGTTACAACCCACGCATTTGAGCCGCTTCGCTTGGTCAGCCAAACGATAACACCTGATTTCTCAAGGCCAACGCGTGTTGTATTGAGAAATATCTGGCGGCTGAACTCAGACCCGGAAGCAATGGCATTCACTATCGAGTCAAGCAAAGCCACCGACTCTACTTCGGTCATACCGTCTTTTCGTTGCCTTGCTTCAAGGATATGGGATAGACCCATGCCGCCGCGAGTTTTTCCTGACGGCTTAACAGTCCCCGCATCGCCCCAAACAAAATCCACCCACCCCAAATCATTGCGGAACATCGCGCGATGGACAGATGTTTTTTCTGCCAAAGCCTTGGCCAAAGCCTCCCGGCCGCGCCGCACATTGGCGTCGATGGATTTCATGGGTGAAAGGCTATTCTTCACGCTCGCCATCACCCGCTTGCGCACATCCTCCACACGCTCGCCAGTCACCGCAGCGCGCGCCTGGGCAGCCGCGTCAATGGCTTCCTCCTGGGTCTGCGTCAGCGTCACCAGGCCACGGGCTTCGAGCCTGTCCAGCAGCTTGCCGTAGGCTTTCTGGATGGCGGCGCGGATGGTGGCGGCGGGAGTGCCCGAGGTGCTTGTTGCGGCACTGTTCCTTGTTGTGTTTTCCTTGCGCCACCCGACCAGGTTTTTTTCTGTTAGGATGCGACGCATTCCCGGTTTGTTGTGTAGTGCCGTATTGGGCAATTGCCGCCCAACCGATTGCGCGAAAACAGCCGGGAATTTCTTTTGGTCGACAAACCGGGTAAGTCCGTCACCAATCCATCGCATGAACGGCACGCCACGCGGCGCGTCATAGGCATTCACCAACAAGCTCACGCTCATCTGGGTTCCGCCGGATGCACTTGGTTGCGGCTCGACAATCATCAGAACTGGTGCACCATCCACCAATTCAGGTGCAATAAATACCAGCCGACCAGACACCGTATCAGAATCGAACACGGCCGCTGGATTGTCCAGCCATCCAGGAACCTTCTTCCACGCCTCCGATGTCATGCGCGGATGATTGTCACGCCCGGCCAGAACCTTGCTTTCTTGCAGAACAACAGGCTTGTCAGCATACCCAAGCAGCCCAAGAACATCGGATTTATCCAGCACGACCACGCCAACCCGGTTCGCCTTCTCCCCAGCAAACAGCGCATCGATCCGGGATTCATAATCGGCTTTTATGGAGCTGCTGCGGCTGAACTTCGCCGTGATCTCAATATCGGCATCGTCAAAGATCACATAGTTATGCGAGCCTTCTTTCGCCCCACGGCTGTTACCGTCCAGGTACTTGATGCCGCGAATACCGAGGGATTGTAGTTTTTCAGACGTTAATTTCGCAGCCTCTTGCCTCGTCAGGCCATCAAAGGTAACGCCATCTCGCACAAGACCTTCGTAGAACTGCTGGCCTGTGTATTCATGGAGCACCGAATCCATGAAGTCGCCGCGTTTCAGCGCCTCCCGAACTTTCTCCGGCTGTTCGTTCAGCGGCTTGTCCCACAGCAGATATTCATCCTGCTCCGGGGCGAGATTGACTTGATAGATACGGCCAGCAGAATTGCGAACCTCAATATCGTCAGGAACTTTATCAATCGCATCTGACAAATTCGGGAACATCCTTTTGGCTATTACCTTCGCTTCCTGCGTCTGTCGAGTCGGCGTGATATAGGAAGCCACCGCGCGGACCTCGGGGGTTGCTTCAACCCTCTGTCCGGCAGAAAAGAAAGCGAGCTTAACCTTCCCGTGATTGTCGGATAGCCTTTCCCTGTACCACTCCGCCACCTCCCGCGCCCCGGCAAAGTACATCCCCCAGCCGTAAGCCTGCGCCCCCTCGCCCGTGCCGATCTTGCTCGAATCAAACCCGTCATGATCATGCGGGCTGCCGTGCCAGGCGATCATGAATGCAACGCCATGCCCACCAATATCCCCACCAGCAATCACCGCATCGCGCATCTCGCGTAGCATCTTCGCCGTTTCAGTCGCGTCGAATTTGTCCAGACGCGCAGCGGTTTCATGCAGCCCGGCCTTGTCCAGCGCGGCAATGATGAAGTTGCGAATCTTGCCAACCCACTCCAGCGCGACCCGGCGTAATTTCTGGTTCTTCCCTTGCGCCAAAGCCAGCAGCTCATCGACCAGGGCGACCTTCTGCGCGTTATCCAATGCCCCCTTGGGAATACGCTGGTTCAGCGCACCGAGCACACCGTATGCCTTCGCAATTTGCCTCAGCCCGGGAACGCCCCCGGCACGGTTGAACGACTCAAGCAAAACACCAACGCGGCTGCCGCCAAGCAGGGCGCGAACACCACCGTGCCCCATGACCTCATGCAGCAGGACTTCCTCGACATCTTGCCGCGTCTTGAGATTCTGGCGCACAATGTAGGCACGTCCATTGAAAAGAACCCCATGAATTTCATTTTCCGGAATCCCTTCTGCGCGCGCCTGATCCAGTACCTCAGAGGGAAGTTCACTCGGCGAGAAAAGCGTAGTTATGCGTGCATCACCTGCGGCCTGCCGTACACCCGGGAGCCCGGCGACAAGCCCGTCGATGACTGACTGCGAAACCGGCGGCAATCCTGCGCGTTTGCTCGCAGACTGCTTTGTGCCATTGGACGCGCGGCTGAACAGCACTGTCTTGCCATCGTCCCCAACCTTATGCTCAATCGTTCTGAACAGGCTGTCAAACGCAGCAACCACCGGAGCCTCTTCGTTCGGCATCAGGTACGGATAACGCTCTGCATTCTTGCCGATCTTGCTCCATTCCGCAAAACTGCGGACATTGGCAAGATAGTCATTCTGTTGCCCGCGCTGGGCCAGCTTGCTGATGACGTAATTCTCGAAGCTGCGCGCGCCACGCTCGATGATCCGCCCCCAGTAACCATCACTTGCGCCCTTGTCCAGTAACGTGACTCGCTCCGCCATGGGCGACTCATTTAGAGCCTGAACAAGATCAGCAAACGCCTTTTCGACAGCCGGGCGCACCCCATCCTTGTGGTTTGGGTCTTTCACCCAGTTTGCTGGGTCGTACAGGCTTCCTTTGCGCGAACCGCCACTCTCGAAACGTCGCTTGATCTCGCGCATGGCGAGCGGGGAATGGGCTCGCGAGCTCGCGTGAACATACAGGGGCTCGGGATTGTAGGTAGTCACTCCTGATTTATCAATAACCCATTGATATTACTAAGATAACGCAA
>CAZCOS010000005.1:0-65982 GCA_964500605.1 uncultured Sterolibacterium sp. | reverse complement strand
ATCCTCGACCGCGATCTGCCGCGCACGATTCCTGACCCCTTCACGGTCTGATTTTTCGCGGCTCCGCATTCCGGCGGCGGCATGGGTACGCCTAACCCCCTTTACGGCACAGGCGTCTTCCGCCGCCGTCTTCGTTGGCGCGCCCTGCCTGGCCGTGTGGACGTCGAGCTTGAGGATAGCAACCACGGCTTCTGTTTGAGCTTGCATTATGCAAGTGACGAAGAGAGCAAAGGCAACAAGGACAACAAGGACGACACCGACAGCCCCGGCAACGCTGTACGCATCACGGCCATCGATGCCCGTCCCATCCGTCACCCTTTCACCACCTGCCCGGAAGCCGTGGCCAATGCGCAGCGCATCGTGGGCCTTTCGCCTGACGACGTCTCTTCCTTACGCGAACGCCTGCCCCAGGCGGATAACTGCACCCACCTCGTCGATATGGCCCTGCTGGCCGCCAGCCACGCTCTTGAAACCCCACAGGGTGTCTGGCGGCTCTACGACATTGCGGTAGATGACGAACACGAAGGGCTGACGCGGGCCCGCATCCTGTGCGACGGGCAGCTTATTCACGAATGGCTCATCCGGAACCACCATCTCGAGGCCCCTGCCGAACAGGCTGGCAAACCCGTGATGCGCGGTTTCTACGCCTGGGCCGTACAGGCATTTCAAGGCATGCCGCTGGAAGCCGCGCAGCTGCTGCAACGAGGCTATTTCGTCGCCCAGGCGCGCCGCAGCGTCTACATCCCCATCGAGCAGAACCCGGCCATTACGGACGGAATGCCACACAACGCTTGCTATTCCTACAACCTCGGTGCAGTCGAACGCGCGCAACGTATTCACGGTTCGGTACGGGATTACTCGGCCAGTGCCGACCCTTTATTACGCTTCACCCCTTCCCCTGAACGATCCCCTTCGCATCGCCACGGAGTTTCCACCATGACCCAATCCAAGCAAATGGCCGCCCGCCAGGGGGCCTTGTCCGGTATCAAGATTATCGAATTCGGCCAGATGGTGTCCGCCCCCTTCTGTGCCAAGCTCTTTAGCGATTACGGTGCTGACGTTATCAAGGTCGAGCCCCCCAAAGGCGATGCCGCTCGTCACACGGGCCCCTTTCCGGGCGATGTCCCCCACCCTGAAAAAAGCGGGCTCTACTTCATCAACAACACCAATAAACGCAGCGTCACCTGCGATGTTCGTACCGAAGCGGGCCGTCAGCTTTTCCTGCGTCTTCTCGAAGGGGCTGACGTCCTGATCGAAAACAATCTGCCCCAGCAGATGCGCGCTTGGAAGCTGGATTACCCGACGCTCCGGGCGGTCAACCCGAATCTCGTCGTCATCTCCATCACCCCCTTCGGCCAGACCGGCCCTTACAGCGAATGGAATGGTTACGACCTCAACGCCTACCACCTTTCCGGGGCCTCTTCCCGTTATTGCGGTCGCCCCGGCGAGATGCCGCTTGAACACGGTACCTTCTCGGCGGATTATTTCGGTGCGATCACGGCGGCAACTTGGGGCATGGCCGCTGTCTATGGCCGTGCCCTCACCGGCGGTGGCCAGCAGGTCGACGTCTCCTGCGCCGAAGCCATTGCCGCCGCCTTCATCGGTGGCCAGAACATTGGCGGCTATGCCCAGGATGGTCGTTTCGACAAGCGCACGGGGGTGGGTATGCCGCAAGGCGCACCGGCCACCATCATGCCCTGCAAGGATGGCCATGTCTGGATGCTGGCCCTCGAACCCGGCCAATGGAATGGTTTGCGCAAGGTTATGGGCGACCCGGAATGGGCCGATCTCGACATCTTCCAAAACATGAAAACCCGCGCTGAAAACGCCGACGTCATCTATTCCTTCCTGACCGAATGGACGATGGAACACACAAAAATGGAAATCCAGGAAAAGTGTCAGGCCGCCGGTTGCCCCATCACGGCGGTCTACACGATTGCCGAGGCGGCCGAACAACCCCACCTGAAAGCCCGGGAATACTTCGTCGACATGGAACACCCTGAACTGGGCAAGCTGAAAAATCTCGGTGCACCATTCAAGCTGCCTGCCTGTCCCGGTGGCCCGGTTGAAGCCGCGCCGCTGCTGGGCCAGCATAACGACGAAATCTACGGCGGCCAGCTGGGCCTGACCACCCATGAAATCCAGGCCCTGCGTGCGCAGGGTGTGATCTGAAATGCGAGATGTGAAAGGGAAAGACATGAGTAAAACACTGCCGCTGAAGGGCATCCGTGTCATCAATTTCGGCTGGGTCTGGGCAGGCCCCGTCGTTGGCCAGACCCTGGCCTTCCTGGGTGCGGAAGTGCTCAAGATCGAGTCGCGCGCCCGCATCGATATCACCCGCAATCTGCCGCCCTTTGCCGAAGGCGAGCCCGGCCCGAATCGCAGCCTTTCCAACCACGCCTGCTGGGCAGGGAATGGCTCCGTTTCGCTCAACCTCAAAGAGCCCGAAGCCCTGCAACTGGTCAAGGAACTGATCGCCCAATCCGACGTTGTTGTTGAAAACTTCGGTCCCGGTGTCATGGAAAGACTGGGGCTGGGCTATGACGAACTTGCCCAGCTCAAGAAAGACATCATCCTTTTCTCAATGCCCGGTGCCGGCCTCACAGGCCCGATGAAAGACCTGCGCAGTTACGGCCTTTCGCTCACCTCCACGACCGGACTAGACAGCCTCGTCGGTTACAAAGGCGGTGACCCCATCCCTGTTGAAAACGCCTATTCCGACCCCTACGCTGGCATCTTCGGCGCATTCGCCATCGTCACGGCTCTCAACCATCGTCGCAACACGGGTGTGGGTCAGCACATCGACTTTTCACAACAGGAAGCCGTCATGCAGATGGTCGGACCCGCCTATATGGATTATCGGCTCAATGGACGCAACGGCGGCCCCAAGAGCAATGAACATCCAATCAATGCCGCCGCACCGCACGGTGTCTTCCCCTGCAAAGGCGATGACCGCTGGATCAGCATCGTCGTCGGCAACGATGCCGAATGGGAAAACCTGCTGACCGCCCTGAATCACCCCGAATGGCTGAAGGTGAGCGAGTTCTCCACCCTGGAAAATCGCCTCAAGCATATCGACACCCTGCACAAGCTGATGGGTGATTGGACAGCGCAATACGATGACCGCGAACTCGCCGAGCTTCTGCAAAAACACGGCGTCGCAGCAGCCCCCGTCCTCAATGTCGGCGACCTCCTTCACGACCCACATTTCACGGCACGCAAGACCTTCATCGAAGTCACCCACCCGCTGGGCTTCAAGGAAACCATCTACGGCCCCTACGTCAAATTCAGCGAAACCCCCTCTACCATTCGTCCCGGCCCGGTCATCGGGCAGGACAACGACCGCGCCTTCAAGGAAATCCTCGGCATGTCTGCCGAACGCTACGATGACCTGGTTAAGCGGCAGATCATTTATTGAGAAAGTGTTGGCTGATTTCGTTCACCCTAAGCCCTTCGTCCATGCTCAAAGTCGGTTTGCCGAAGGGCACAGCCTATAAAAACAAGGGCTTAGTACCCCTTACGGGGAGTTCCAGCGGCCAAGAGCCTAGCCAGAGCAAATTTGAATTGATCAGTGTTTCGTTGAACATCTAAAAGTGAATTCAATACCAAGCGACGCGGCTACCCTTTTGTCATTTATTGATCCAATGCGTTTTGGTATGAATTGTCGCCTATTGGAGCAGCCTTTATGACCGCATGACGTTCAGAGGCAGAATTTAATCCTCATCCTGCCGGATCAATAAGTTCGACTTTTCCCTCCTGGATCAAAAAACAATCCTCAATCCAATGGACGGCTTTACATTCATTGATTTATTTGCCGGAATAGGCGGCATCCGATTAGGCTTTGAAGCGCAGGGTGGAAAGTGCGTGTTCTCAAGTGAGTGGGATAGCTTTGCTCAAGACACCTACGAAGCCAACTTCAATGAGCGTCCATACGGAGACATCACCAAAATCCCGCCGAACAAAATCCCGGATCACGACATTCTGCTGGCAGGCTTTCCCTGTCAGGCATTTAGCATCTGTGGAGATCAAAAGGGATTTCTTGATACACGCGGAACACTCTTCTTTAACATAGAGCAAATATTAAAGGAAAAAAAGCCTTACGCTTTCATGCTTGAAAATGTGAAAAACCTGAAGTCACATGACCAGGGAAGGACATTTACCACCATCATCAACCACCTGAAAGCACTAGGCTACTTTGTTCACCATACGGTTTTGAATTCGCTCGATTTTGGCATTCCGCAAAAAAGGGAAAGAACAATCATTGTTGGCTTCATTGAGGATATAAAATTCAGTTTCCCAAAGCCAACTCGCACGATGCGCCGTCTGGACGAAATACTTGAAAGCGATAGCATAATTGATAAAAAGTATTTCGCAACAGATGAAATAAAGAAAAAACGGCTCGAAAAGGTAAGGCCAAACCCCCCTGTCCCATCAATCTGGCATGAAAACAAGAGTGGAAATATCTCGGCTCTTGAATACTCCTGTGCATTGCGTGCAGGAGCTTCCTATAATTACCTCCTCGTCAATGGAATCAGAAGACCCACGCCAAGGGAATTGCTACGCTTGCAGGGCTTTCCGGATACTTTCAAGATCGTCGTTCCGTACACGCAAATCAGAAAACAGGCTGGGAACAGTGTAACGGTACCTGTAATCACAGCCGTGGCTGAAGAGATGATAAGAAGTATTGCCAATAAAGACAAAAATAGGCAGTCAATTATTCAAGGTGATCTATGGGAATGCAAAGAGCAGACAGGGACAATTTGAAATCTGCAAAAAAATCACTCGACACCGTAATTAAAAAATCTCGAGTTCACTTTTATAAGCCAATCCAGATTGCAGAAATACTTTTCAACCACAGAACAAACAGAAATAGTCTCATTGATCTTAATGAAATTGAGACATATAGGTCTCAATCAAAAAAATGGCGAGACCAAGTGTCCAAGAAATTACTTGGTAGGATATGCAAATCCAGTGCGAAATTCCAGGACAATCTTTTTGATAAAAATGCAACGCCTCCCAGCGTCATTTCAGCCCTTGGAAAAATAAATGACAAAAACAATGGTGTTATAGAGGCCTATATCTACGAAAAATTCGAAGAAAAATACCTTCAGCTTGAAAATGCCCTTGGATACTGCACAAAAAACGGAAAAGAGAGTTTCAAGCTTTCCGTCTTTCTTGATCAGTTTTGGAGCGAGCCCGGACTGAAAAGGAGTGTGGATAAGATATTTGAAATAGTAGTCTTTTCACTTTTCGAGACCCTTGGAAACGCCATCGACATCAAGATTGACATCTACTTCAATCCTGAAAAATCAGAAATATTGAAAGAATTCTCCGGGTTCTCAGAAAAGGTTCTGAGTGTCAATCCAAAAAACAACAGAAAAACCCTGAATGGACACTTTTATCGTGTTGGCGTGACGAACGCCGCAGATCGTGGTTCGGATATGTACGCAAACTTCGGAACGGTCGTGCAGATAAAGCATCTCACGCTGGATGAGGATGTGGCTGAAAATATTGTGACTTCCATCGCTTCAGACAGAATCATCATCGTTTGCAAAGCTGCAGAAAAGAAAATTATTGCTTCCTTATTGGGCCAGATCGGTTGGCGGTCACGAATACAATCCATCATTACAATTGACGAATTGACGGATTGGTATGAAAAGGCATTAACCGGAAAATATGCCGATCTTCTTGGTGATATTCTGATCAAAACCCTTACCAAAGAGATTAGGACTGAATTTCCATCAATTGGTGGAGATCTCTTTCAAGAATTCAAGTCCGAGAGGGGCTACGACAAAATGGATGCACAAAAACTGATTCATTCATTTCTTGAACCTGCATAGCCCTTGCTTTTAAAGGTAGTGCCCTTCGACAAGCTCAGGGCGAACGGAATAAAACAGTGTGTCCCTCGGTTTGTTCAGTTGCTCACCACACCGGATCAATAGGTTCAACACCCAGTAAACACCGGCTTGCGTTTTTCCTTGAAGGCGCGCATGCCTTCCATGGCGTCGCTGGAGGCGAGGACTTCCCAACCGAGGACTTCTTCCTTCGCCAGGGCTTCCTTTTCGCTTAGCCAGTGGCCGTTTTCGCGCAGGGATCGGGTGATGGCCCGGACGGAAAGAGGAGCGCACTCGCAGAGTTGCTCGGCCATCTTCAACGCTTCGGTCAGGGCTTGGCCGTGGGGCACGACCTTATTGACCAGTCCGAAGCGTAGGGCTTCTTCGGCGGTGATGTGCCGCCCGAGCAGCAGCATTTCAGCGGCCAGGCAGTAGGGGATCTGGCGGCGCAGGCGGATGGTCGAGCCGCCTAAGGGAAAGAGCCCGCGCTGCACTTCGGTGACGCCCAGCACGGCGTCTTCGGCGACGATACGCAGGTCCGTGCCTTGGAGGATTTCCGTTCCACCGGCGAGTGCGTAGCCTTCAACGGCAAGGAGGATCGGCTTCATGGGTTGGTTGTGGCGCAACAGGGCCTGCCAGTGCAAATCGGGGATGTCCTGCATCAACTGGCGAATCAGGTCGGCGTCTTCCCCGCCCTCCGGGCCGGCCTTGAGGTCCATACCGGCACAGAAGGTGTCGCCTTGACCGGTCAAAACGGCGCACATCAAATCATCATCGCTGTCGAGCAGACGCCAGGCCTGGTACATGCCGATCAGCATGGCGGGTGTGATCGCGTTCCTGGCTTCGGGGCGGGCGAGGGTAACTACGAGGATGCGTCCTCTTTTTTCGACGATGCAATTTTTAGTGCTGATATCCAGTCGAGTCATGTTTACCTCCGGCAAGGGATGATTTTTATGAGGAGGGCGGGCCCTCCAGCCGCTTTTGCCAGTCTTCGACGGCACGGCTGGTCAAGCGCTGTTCAACGAGTTTGCGCCAGCCGGGCACGAGGGGCAGGGACTGGACCTGCGTCAGAATTTCGGGATCGAGACAGCGGTGATAAAGCACTTCCATCAGGCGGGCAACCGTCCACTCGGGATGGGGGCGTTCGAGAAGAAGGAGTTCATCGCCCGCTGTCAATGTGCCCGGCGTCAGCACCCGGCAATACCAGCCTGTTCGCAGCGTGTTCTGAAGCCGCCGGGCCATATCTTTCTGTCCAAAGCGGTCGTTGAGCTTCCAGCAGGGCTGGCGGCCCTGGGCGATTTCGAGAACGACGCTTCCGGCCTGAAGGCGGTCGCCCAGACACAGCGTCCATTCATCCACCCCCTCGGTCGAAAGATTTTCGCCAAACGCACCCGGTGCGTCGAGCAGGGGAAGTGGGCCAAGCTCTGTCTTCCACGCAGCGTAGTGCTCGAAGGCATAGCAATGAACGGCCTTGTCCGGGCCACCGTGGGCTTCCCGGTCGCCTTGCTCGTCGCCCACCAGCCCCAGCGTTCCGATGGTAATGGGGCCGGTAAGCGGATATTTGGCGATTGCGGTGGAAAAACCCGGACGACGGGTAGGAACCGCCGGGCCCAGCAAGGTGGCACCGATGCGTCCAATGACGCGTCCGGAGGCTTCGTTCATGTATTTTGCACGACGATGGCCGGGAATTTGGTGGTCAGTTCCCTGGCCTGCTGCGCAACTTTCACGGCAACCCGTCGGGCAATGGCCTTGTACAGCGTGGAAACATGGCCATCCGGTGCGGCAATGACACTGGGCGTGCCCGTGTCGGTGCTTTCGCGGATGCCGATATCCAGCGGCAGGCAGCCCAGCACTTCCACCTCGTAATCCTGAGCCATGCGCATCGCCCCGCCTTCACCGAAGATGTGCTCTTCATGGCCGCATTTTGAGCAGATGTGGGTACTCATGTTTTCGACGATGCCCAGGATCGGGATGCCGACCTTTTCGAACATCTTGAGCCCCTTGCGAGCATCGAGCAGGGCGATGTCCTGTGGGGTGGTCACGATGACCGCTCCCGTCACGGGAACCTTCTGCGCCAGCGTAAGCTGTGTATCCCCCGTGCCCGGCGGCATATCGACGATGAGGTAATCGAGATCATCCCAGCGCGTGTCGTTGAGTAGCTGCTGCAAGGCCTGGGTGACCATCGGGCCGCGCCAGACCATGGGCGTTTCCGGGTCGATCAGAAAGCCGATGGACATGACTTGAAGGCCATGGGCTTTCATGGGCAACATGCTCTTGCCGTCGGGCGATTCCGGCTGACCGGCCACGCCCATCATGGTTGGCTGCGAGGGGCCGTAGATGTCGGCATCCAGCAGGCCGACCCGCGCACCTTCCGCTGCCAGAGCCAATGCGAGATTGGCTGCCGTCGTTGATTTACCCACCCCCCCTTTGCCCGAGGCCACGGCGATGATGTTGCGCACGCCGTCGATCCGCTTGGTGCCTTTCTGAACGACATGGGCCACAATTTTGGTCTGCACATTCACGGCGACCTGCCCCACGCCGGGTTGGGCTTTCAAATGATTCGTCACCAGCGTACGAATCGGCTCAATCTGGCTTTGTGCGGGGTAACCCAGCTCGATATTCAGCGAAACCTTGTCGCCTTCCACCTTGACCTGGCGGACGCTGCGCCCACTCACGAAATCCTTTCCTGTGTTAGGATCGATCAGTTCTTTCAAGGCGGTTTGAATCTGGGCTTCGCTAAGGCTCATGGCTTTCTCCGGGGGCGATGGGGCGGTAAGGAATAGCCGAGCATTTTATTCCACTTATTCATCTCTTGCCGCCAAAACCTCTTTTCGGAACGGGTCTTGACTCAAGTTCCATGCCTATCCCTCATCCTTTTCCAGAAAGCTGAAGCCCAAACCGCCTTGATGAACGGCGGTCGTCAGCTGGGAAATAGAAAGTGAGGAAAGTGAGGAAGGTGCGGCAATGCGCCATGTCCCGGGAAATTCTCTTTGCATCAGGAGATGAAGCTCCTGAAAAAAGCGAATGGTGAACGCTGGGTCGCTGGCCATGAGCCCGGTCAGGCCTGTCACGCGCAGGCCATCCAGATGAAATTCATCCAGCCAATAGCGCGCACTGGAGAGCAACAGACTTTTGGATTCAGGAGAAAGCCCATGAAAGCAGGCCATTTGCGTCCCGCCTGGCCAGTCGAGCAAAACCGCAAGGTTGGCGCGGTGGCAGGCATCGATCCAGCATTTCCAGTCATCTGGTGTACCCAGATTTTGATCGGGTGCAAAGTGACTGATTTCACCCGCTTTCGGGTGCAGCGAGAGCACAACCGCCGTGGCTCCGGCTGCACGGGCTTGGGTAACGAGCTCCGCCGCTGACCGTTGTAACGCTTCTGGGTCGCCCTTGGCCAGAAGCAGCGTTTCCCCCGGATTGAAACGATACAAGGTGGGCGCGACGGACGAACGTTTGGCCATGGATCGTCGCCCTAACCAGGCTCCGTCCCGCCAGACAAACTCTTTTGTGGCGGGAACTCGGGCCAGTTGCTCTGTCGCATCGGCCCATTGCCGCGCACAGGGGTCGGCGAGACGACAAGGAGCCGCTTCGCCGTGAAGTTGTGCTTCAAAGCGGTAAACAGAGCCTTCGGGCAAGCCCGGCACGAAAATCTCCCACACGCCACGATGGGCGAGCGGAATCATGCGGTGTGACTGTGCATTCCAGTGATTGAACGGCCCGACGAGTGCGAGCCATTCCGCTTCGGGCTGCCAGAGACGGAAGCAGACGCCATGCACCCACCGGGCATTTTCCCCGTCGCCACTTTCTTCCTGACGAATTTCCGGCAAGGCCCCTAGCCACTGATAACACAGGCCATGCCGACCTTCGGAAAACAGGTAAAGGTCTTCAGCGCGCGCTTGTGGCTCAAAAATAGTGGCGGAGTGGACAGCTTGCGCTAACGTCATGAGACAGCATCCAGCAGGACGGCAGGAGGAAAGCCCGTATTCTAGGGCTTCTCCCCGAAACAGGGCGGATCAGGCTTCCTGCCGGAGATATTCCTTGATTTTTCCGTCTTCCCCGATGCCGAACCAGGCCAGCTTTTTATGAAAGCGGACCACTTCACCGATGACAATCAAAGCGGGGGGCTTCATTCCAGCCTGAGCGACGGATTCGGGTAGATGGGCCAGATCCGTCACCAGACAATGCTGGTTAGGCAAAGTGGCGTTTTGTACGACGGCAACGGGAGTTTCCGGAGAAAGCCCGTGTTGAGTCAGTTCCCGACGAATTTCTTCCAGACTGGCGATACCCATGTAGATCACCACCGTCTGGCGCGGACGAGCCAGAGCGGCCCAATCGAGATGACAACTACCGTCTTTCAGGTGGCCTGTTGCAAAGATGCAGGACTGGGCGTATTCCCGGTGCGTCAGCGGAATCCCGGTGTAGGCGGCCATGCCCAGTGCCGCAGAAACACCCGGAACCACTTCAAAGGGAATGCCCTGCTCGAACAGGGTTTCGAGCTCCTCGCCACCTCGTCCGAAGATAAAGGGATCCCCCCCTTTGAGGCGCACGACCTTTCGGCCTTGTCGGGCGAGCTCAACGAGCAGCAGGTTGATGCGCTCTTGCGGCAGGGTGTGGTTCCCGGCTTCCTTGCCGACGTAAATACGCTCGGTGGCGGGGGCGGCCAGATCGAGAATGTCCGGATTAACCAGATGATCGTGGACGATCACCTCGGCCTCGCGGATGAGACGGGCGGCCCGCAAGGTCAGCAGCTCCGGGTCACCCGGCCCGCCGCCCACCAGATAGACCTTCCCTTCGTTGTGTGCATGCAACAGGGTTTCGGGAGGGGCCATCGTGTCTTCGGGAGGCGGCATCATGGTGGAGCTCAGAGTACGAAAAAAAGGGGAGGGACGAACAGCAGGACGGCGGCTGCGAAATAACATCGATGCTGCCAGATCGAGCCATCCCGAGGCTTGTAGGAGATTCGGGCTGCGCATTATGCCTTGTTCCTTTCTGGATCATGAAGGCCAATCGGATGTCGTCACTCTGAATGAGTTGTGATATAAAACCTTGATCCGCGTCAAGGTATAGTCCCGCTGAAAACAGGACGATGACGCCATGTTCCAGGATTGGCCGTTGTTTCAGGTCATGTTGTTGCAATCAATTTCAAAACCAAGGAGTGGAGTTCGAGATGAAAGACCTCAAAAAGACAACAGGTGCCAGCCTTCTGACCCTGGCAATTTCCGGGCTGTTCGGTGCAGCACACGCCCAGCAAGCCGCACCGGCTGCCGCAGAAGCAGCGGCTCCAGCCATCCAGCTGACGGCTGACGAAAAAGCCGCCGCCAAGAAAATTTACTTCGAACGCTGCGCCGGCTGCCACGGTGTGCTGCGCAAGGGTGCAACCGGCAAGAACCTGGAACCGCACTGGTCCAAGAAGCTTGCGGATGGCTCGACCCAGGAAGGCGGTACGCTGAAGCTCGGCCAGAAGCGCCTGGAGAGCATACTCAAGAATGGCACCGAAGGCGGCATGGTGAACTTCGATGACATCCTTACGCCCGAAGAAATCACCCTGATGGCCAAGTACATCCAGACCACGCCGGATGTCCCGCCCGAATACAGCTTCAAGGAAACGCTGGAATCATGGAAAGTCATGGTGCCGGTCGACCAGCGTCCGAAGAAGCAGATGAACAAGATCAATCTCAACAACGTCTTCTCGGTCACCCTGCGTGACACCGGCGAAGTGGCCCTGATCGACGGCGACACGAAGGAAATCCGCTCCATCGTCAAGACCGGCTACGCCGTGCATATCTCGCGGCTGTCGGCTTCGGGTCGCTATGTCTATGTGATCGGTCGCGACGGTCGTCTCTCCCTGATCGACCTGTGGATGGAAAAACCCGCCGTTGTGGCCGAAGTAAAGATCGGCTTCGATGCTCGCTCGGTGGATACCTCCAAGTTCAAGGGCTTTGAAGACAAGTACGCCATCGCTGGCTCCTACTGGCCGCCTCAGTATGTCATCATGGATGGCGACACGCTGAAGCCTCGCAAGGTCGTGTCCACCCGTGGCATGACGGTGGATGGTGAATACCATCCAGAACCACGTGTAGCCTCCATCGTGGCCTCCTTCATCAAGCCTGAGTGGGTGGTCAACATCAAGGAAACCGGCCAGATCCTGCTGGTGGATTATTCCGACATCGAAAACCTGAAAACCACCACCATCGCTTCCGCCAAGTTCCTGCATGACGGCGGCTGGGATGCTTCGAAGCGTTACTTCCTGGTAGCTGCCAATGCCTCGAACAAGATCGCAGCAGTCGACACCAAGCTGGGCAAACTGGCCGCCCTGGTCGATGTCGCCAAGATTCCCCATCCGGGTCGCGGCGCCAACTTCGTCCATCCCAAGTTCGGCCCGGTGTGGGCCACGGGCCACCTGGGTGCCGATGTGGTGACCTTGATCTCGACCCCGTCGGACGATCCGAAGTTTGCCAAGTACAAGTCTCACAACTGGAAGGTCGTCCAGGAAATCAAGCACGTCCCTGGCAACCTGTTCGTCAAGACCCACCCCAAATCCAAACATTTCTGGGCCGATGCGCCGCAGAACCCGGACAAGGCACTGGCTGAATCCGTGGCCGTGTGGAACATGGACGACTTGAGCAAGCCAGTGAAGGTCATCAACGTCGCCAAGGACTCCGGTCTGCCCGAGACCAAGGCCATCAAGCGCGCCGTACATCCGGAATACAGCGCCGATGGTAGCGAAGTGTGGATCTCGCTGTGGGGTGGCAAGACCGACCAGTCCGCTATCGTGGTGTATGACGACAAGACCCTGGCCGTGAAGAAAGTGATCACCGATCCCAAGATGATCACCCCGACCGGCAAGTTCAACGTCTACAACACGCAGCACGACATCTACTGATGAAGCACCGGGGCGGGGAACACGGGTTTCCCGCCCTTTTCGATTGATGAATGAACAGGACTCAAAATGAACAGCGGCGCGAATGAACAAAAATCCGGACTCTGGGCCATTCTCAAACGCCCCAGCGCGAAATACTCCCTGCTGACCCTGCTGGTCATCGGTTTCATTTCCGGGATCGCCTTCTGGGGCGCATTCAACACCGGCATGGAAGCCACCAACAATATGGACTTCTGCATCTCCTGCCACGAGATGCACGACAACGTCTATCAGGAATACAAGCAGACCATTCACTATTCCAACCGAACGGGTGTACGCGCCACCTGCCCGGATTGCCACGTCCCCAAAGACTGGACACATAAGATACTGCGCAAGATCCAGGCTTCGCAGGAACTCTACGGCAAGATCGTCGGCACGATCGACACCAAGGAGAAATTTGAAGCCAAGCGGCTCACCTTGGCCCAGCACGAATGGGACCGAATGAAAAAAAGTGATTCCCGTGAATGCCGCAACTGTCACAGTTTCGACGGCATGAATCCGGATGCGCAAAAACAGCGTGCCAGGAAGCAGCATGAAAACGCCCAGCGTGACAAGATGACCTGTATTGACTGCCACAAGGGCATCGCCCACAAGAAACCTCAAGGCATGAAGGAAGAAGACGACGAGTAAAAAAAGACATGCCCCACCTTTTTTCCTTGAAATACGTCAAAATTCGAACCCCATTCAAAGGAGCTCTCACATGCATCATCCTCTGATCACATCCTCCGCCCTTGGCCTTCTCCTTGCTCTGGGTGCCGGTACGGCTTCGGCCGCCGCCCCCGACTGGGGCAAGGTTCCAAGCAAGAAAATCGTTCTGCTCTACCCCGGGGCATCTCCCATCGAATGGATCACCAAGGGCACGGAGCACGGTGGCGCGAAAGCCTTCAAGAAAGGCGAACGCTGTGTCGATTGCCATAGCGACGAAGCCGCCGACATGGGCAAAAAGATTGCCAGCGGCCAGAAAAATGAACCCAAGCCCATCAAAGGCAAGGCCGGCAGTATTCCGGTTGATGTTCAGGCCGCCAATGACGGCACGAACCTCTATCTGCGCTTCACCTGGAAGCAGCCTGCTGGCGGCGGCGAGAAAATGGACAAGGATGTTCCCGTCAAGCTGGCCGTGATGCTCGAAGACAACAAGGTTGAGCGCGCTTCGCAAAGCGGCTGCTGGGAAACCTGTCACGGTGATGCCCGCACCATGCCCAATGCCAAGGACGACAAGAAGACGAAGTACGTTTCTGGTGGCGACGTCAAAGCCGGTAAGTTCTACGACCTGATCCAATGGAAGAGCAAGGGTAAGGCCGTGGATGGCTATGTCGCTGACAAACGCGTGATGGAAGGAGGCAAGGGCCTGGTCGAAGCCAAGGGCGAGCAGAAGGGCGACACCTGGACCGTCACCTTCACCCGCAAGCTGGCCGGCGGCGGTGAAGGCGACATCACCATGGCTCCCGGCAAGACCTACAACTTCGGTTTCGCCATTCACGACGACAGCACCCTGGGCCGTTTCCACCACGTCTCCCTGGGCTATACGCTGGGGATCGACGCCAAGGCCGACATCACCGCCGCCAAGCAGTAATTCCTGACGGCATTTCTTCCCGCGAGCGTCGGCGTTTCAGCGTCGACGCTCGTGGCGTTTTGAGGCTCCCATGATTTCCCTCGACGACACCGACCGGCGCATCATCAACCAGCTTCAGGGCGGTTTTCCGCTGTGCGACGAGCCTTATCGCCAGGTCGCCGGCGAACTGGGGCTCGATGAAGAAACACTGCTCACCCGCCTGAAACACCTGCTCGACCAGCGCGTGCTCACCCGCTTCGGCCCCATGTTCCAGGTCGAACGCATGGGTGGGGCTTTCGTGCTGGCCGCCCTGGCCGTACCGGAAGAGCGATTCGAATCCGTCGCGCAGCAGGTCAACGCCCTGCCGGAAATCGCCCACAACTACCGGCGGGAACACGCCCTTAACATGTGGTTCGTCATCGCCACCGAAACACCCGGCGGCATCGACGCTGCCACCCGGAAAATTGAAGAAATCACCGTTCTGCCGGTCTATGCCTTTCCCAAGGAAACCGAATACTTCGTCGAAATGAAACTGCAGGCATGAACCAGACCACGCAAATCGACCCCCTCGACCGCGCCCTCATCAAGGCCACGCAAGCCGGACTCCCGCTGGTTCCGCGCCCCTATGACACACTCGGCGAAACCCTAGGGATAAGCGGGGCACAGGTCCAGCAACGGCTCAAACGCCTGCTGGACACCGGCATCATCCGCCGCATCGGCGCGGTTCCCAACCACTATGCCATCGGCTACACCGCCAACGGCATGTCTGTCTGGGACGTCGAGGATGAACGCATTGACGAACTGGGGCAAGCCGTAGGTCGCCTCGATTTCGTCACACACTGCTACCGCCGCCCCCGCCGCCTGCCGATGTGGCCTTACAACCTCTTCGCCATGGTGCATGGGCGCGACCGCGCAGAAGTCGTCGAGCAGGTCGCGCAAATCGAAGCCCTGCTGGGCACGGCGGCCCGCACGCACGACGTTCTCTACAGCTCGCGCATCCTCAAAAAAACCGGCTTGCGCCTGACAGACTAAGGGGATTTCATGTTCCGCATCACCCAATACCTGCACGAAGTTCTCGCACCGACACCACTCACCGAACGGCGCAACCCGCCCGCACCCGTCGTGATCTGGAACCTCATCCGCCGCTGCAATCTCACCTGCAAGCATTGCTACTCCATCTCTGCCGACAAAGACTTCCCTGGCGAGCTCACGACCGAAGAAATTTTCACTGTCATGGATGACCTCAAGCGTTTTCGCGTCCCCGTACTCATCCTTTCCGGCGGCGAACCGCTCCTGCGCCCGGATATTTTCGACATTGCCAAGCGCGCCAAAGGCATGGGCTTTTACGTCGGGCTCTCCTCCAACGGCACGCTGATCGACCAGAACAATATCGACCGCATTGCCGAATGCGACTTCAATTACGTCGGTGTAAGTCTCGACGGCCTGCGGGAAACCCACGACAAATTCCGCCGGCTGGATGGCGCGTTCGACGCCTCCCTGGCCGGCATCCGCCTGTGCCGCGACCTGGGCCTCAAGGTCGGCGTACGTTTCACCATCACCCAGGACAACGCCCACGACCTTCCCGGCCTGCTCAAACTGATCGAAGACGAAGACATCGACCGCTTTTATTTCTCCCATCTCAATTACGCCGGGCGGGGCAACAAGCACCGCGAGGATGACGCCCACCACCGCATGACCCGGGAGGCGATGGACATCCTCTTCGACACCTGTCTGGCCTACCTCCGGCGTGGCGTGGAAAAAGAATTCACGACAGGTAACAACGATGCCGATGGCGTCTACCTCCTGCACTGGGTGCGTCGCCACTTCCCCGAAAGCGAAGCCCCGCTGCGCGCCAAGCTCGCGCAATGGGGCGGCAATTCCAGTGGTGTGAACGTCGCCAACATCGACAACCTCGGCAATGTTCACCCGGACACCATGTGGTGGCATCACAACCTCGGCAATGTGCGTCAGCGTCCCTTCTCCGAAATCTGGATGGACACCACCGACCCGCTGATGGCCGGACTCAAAGCCCGCCCCCGCATCGTCAAAGGCCGCTGCGGGGCCTGCGCCCACTTCGACATCTGCGGCGGCAACACCCGCGTCCGCGCCCAGCAGGTCAGCGGCGACCCCTGGCAGGAAGACCCGGGATGCTACCTGACCGATGCAGAAATCGGCATTCGTGCAGGCGGCGAAAGACTACAGGTCACCCCCTGGGGCCGGGAGATAAAAACCCCACAAATTGGCTGAAGAAATCCTTCAGGGCGTTGCGTAACGCCTGCTCTGTGTTGCTTTCGCGCTAAACTTTCCCGGCTTTCTGCCGTGAAAGTCCGAACGCCCATCCGAACGAGAACACCATGCAGAAGAACATCATTGCGACACTGCAGATTCTGACCCTGCTTGGGGTCGGCCTATCCTCGGTCCAAGCCTCTCAATGGCAACCCATTGCCAAGCAGGAAAATGGCCGCATCGAGCTGGACAAGCAACGCATTGCCCGTACTGGCAAGGGACAAAGCCTGGCCTGGGGGCGGCTGACCCTCAACAGCGAAACCACGATGGACGGGATACGGTTCAGCCGCATCGAAGTGCTCAACCGTTTCGATTGCACGAACCGTCGTTTTGCCACGGTCAAGCGTATCTACCTTCAGGGCATCGAACCCGTCAAGGAAGAACGCATCGACAACCCGCGTGAAATCGAAGTGCTTGCCAACACCGTCGACGATCGCTTACTGACGGAAGTTTGCAAGCCCCGTACCGTTGGCGAAATGCGCGAAATCGCAAAGGCCGCCGAACAGGCTGTTGCCCGTGCCCTTCCTCCCGAACAAGCTCCCGCGCGGGTCATGCTGGCCGATGTCCGGCAGCTGGCTGACACCCCGGAACAGGCCCGCGAAAAGGCAGCGGCACACATTCGCGTTTCAACAGAAATAATGGGTGATACGGCTCCAAGAATCGGCTTGCCCAGCAAAGCCGATCTCGCCGCTCGGGCCGCCGCCGAAAAAGCCGCCCTGATTCCCGCAGAAACCCCCGCCCCTGCGCCACCGCCCACATCCCCCAAAGCGGCACAAAAAGGAGCGGCCCCTTCTGTTGCGCCCTCCCCGGAAACCTCAACCGCCACGCCGCCACCCGCCACCAAACCCAGCCCCGAGCAGGTCTTTGCTCCTTACCGCCCGTACGTTCGTGAAACACCCCGCCCCGTTCCACGCCGCAAGGTTGCACCGAAAACGGTGTTGCAGACACCGACCGCCCCCGTCGTCGAACAGCATCCCATCCACTGGGGGTACGAGGGCGAAGGTCGTCCTGGCAATTGGTCCAATCTACGTCCCGATTACGCCACCTGTGCCACTGGAAAACGCCAGTCCCCTATTGATATTCGTGACGGCATCGAAGTCCAGCTCGAACCTATCAAGTTCGATTACAAGCCCACCTTCTTCCGCATCATCGACAACGGCCACACCGTTCAAATCAACGTCGGAGCAGGCAGTACGATTCAAGTCATGGGACGTCGCTTCGAACTGCAACAATTTCATTTTCACCGCCCCTCCGAAGAGCGTGTAAACGGTCGTGCTTACGACATGGTGGCCCACCTGGTTCACAAAGACCTCGATGGCAATCTGGCGGTAATCGCTGTATTGCTGGAAAACGGCGCGGAAAATCCCTTCATCCAGACGCTCTGGAACAATCTCCCACTCGAAGTAGGCCAGGAAATCAGCCCGAACGTCGCCATCAATGTGAACGACTTGCTTCCTCAGGATCAAGCCTACTGGACCTATATGGGCTCACTGACCACACCGCCCTGCAGCGAGAACGTACTCTGGATGGTCTTCAAACAGCCACAACCCGTCTCACAAGAACAAGTCGCCATTTTCGCCCGTCTCTACCGGAACAATGCCCGACCGATCCAGCCCACAAACAACCGTCTCATCAAAGGCTCACGCTGAAGACGGACGTTTTATGGCCTGTCACCTTGCTAAGACGAATCGGTAGGGTCATCGACGATGACCCGGGTAGATAAAACGCTTCGGCCAGACAAAAGCGCAATCCGCTCTGAACGGGTAACAAACCCCGTTCAGAGTTCTCTTCTCCCGCCCTAACCTAGGTACAATCGCGAGATCCTTCTTTTTGCTATATTAGCGAAATCGTATATACCAGACGAACGGCCTGCGGCCGCATTGGCCCTGCGCGTCAACCTGCAGCTCTCCCATCCTCTCCCATCCTCCATACTCCAACACTCCGGAGACCCGAATGAATCTCGAACAGGCACGATACAACATGGTCGAACAGCAATTGCGCCCTTGGGAGGTGCTCGACCAAACTGTCCTGGATCTGCTCTATGTCGTCCGGCGCGAAGAGTTCGTGCCGCCCGCTTACCGTCAGCTCGCCTTCACCGACACTGAAATTCCCTTGGGCCACAACGCCACCATGCTTCCGCCCAAAGTCGAAGCCCGTGCATTGCAAGCCCTGAAAGTCCGCAAATCCGACCGCGTTCTGGAAATTGGCACGGGCTCCGGCTACATGGCTGCCCTTCTGGCGGCTCACGCCACTCAGGTCTGGACAGTCGAAATCGTTCCCGAACTGGCCGAATCCGCAGCCGTCCGTCTCAAACAGCAAGGGATCCACAATGTCGGCGTCTGCGTGGGAGATGCTTCGGAAGGCTGGCCCGCACAAGCCCCATACGACCTCATCATGGTTTCCGGTGCGCTGACCGATTTTCCGCAATCCCTTCTTGACCAACTCAAGGTTGGGGGACGTCTGCTGGGCTTTGTCGGAGAAGCCCCTCTCATGGAAACCCGCCTCGTCACCCGTCGCAGCGAGCGTGAATTCGACACGCAAGTGCTTTTCGAAACGCTGGTTCCCTCGCTTGAGCGTGCTCATCCGCCTTCGCGCTTCAGTTTCTGAGCCGACTCGCACACTGATACATTCGCTCACCAGCACTCAACGCTCGCAGAACAAGGAAAGCCCGCCATGAAAAAAACCCTGCCGCTGCTGATGGGGGCCCTGTTTGCCTCCGGCACTGCGCATGCCACCGATCTGCTTGACGTCTATCGCGCTGCCCTGTCCTACGATGCCCGCTACGCTTCAGCGCGGGCCGAGCGGGATGCCGGGCTTGAGAAGCTGCACCAAGGAAAAGCCGGGCTCAAGCCACAGATCAACTTCATGGCGGACACCAAATACAACGACAACAGCACCCAGCTGCGCACCTCTCCATCCATGTCCTTGCGCCCCATCCTGGGCAAGCCTCTGGCCAACGCAGTGGGGGCAATGATTCCGACCAGCACCGCTTCGCGTTATAACACCCATTCTTGGGGAGTCAGCCTCGTTCAGCCTCTTTTCCGCTGGCAAAACTGGTCGATCTATAAACAAGCCGAACTCGCGACCGTCGCCGCTGAAACGCAATACAGCTCCGCCAAACAAGATCTGATCGAGCGCGTTACACAAGCCTATTTCGACGTTCTTCAAGCCCAGGCCGACGTTGCGACCGCGCAAGCCCAGAAAACAGCCATCAACGAACAACTCGAAGCCGCCAAGCGCAGCTTTGAAGTCGGGACCACCACCATCACCGACACTCACGAAGCCCAAGCCCGTTTCGACCTCGTCACGGCCGCCGAGCTCGCAGCGAAAAACGATCTCGAAATCAAGCGTCAGACGCTGAACATGCTGACGGGCAAAGACGTTGGCGAACTCAAAGGCCTCAAGTCGCATGTGGAACTCACTCCACCCCAACCCGAAGACGTCGCACAATGGGTCGAAGCGGCCGAAAAAGAAAATTTCAACGTTCGCCTGAGCAAAACGAATCTTGAAATTGCCAATCGCGAAATCGAAAAGAACCGCGTCGGACACTACCCCACCGTTGATTTCATTGCTTCTCATGGCCGCCAATCCAGTGGAACCAGCCCGATGGGTCCCGGATGGGGCGGGACGGATACCGATGCCACGACCGTCGGTGTTCAGCTGAACATCCCGATTTTCAGCGGTGGGCTGACCGTCTCCAAAACACGCGAAGCCGTCGCCCTGCGTGAAAAAGCTGCAGCCGATCTCGAAAATGTCCGCCGACTAGCGGCACTGGGTACGCGTCAGGCTTATCTGGGTGTGACTTCCGGCCTGGCCCAGGTCAAAGCTCTCGAGCAAGCACTCCAATCCTCCCAGTCTGCGCTGGACTCCAACAAATTGGGTTACGAAGTGGGCGTGCGCGTCAATATCGACGTCCTGAACGCCCAGCAACAATATTCCTCGACCCAGCGCGACCTCGCCAAAGCTCGCCTGCAAACCCTGACTGCCCAGATCAAGCTGAAAGCCGCAACCGGTACGCTCGACGAACAGGACGTAGCCGTGCTCAACGGTCTTCTGGAATAAGCAACACGCCTAGCCTTAAGCTCACGCCTGCATGTCGGACCAATCGGACCCACAACCGGACACCTTGTCGCACAGCGTCGGCATCGTCGCCCCGCAGCTTGCCCATTTCAGCGAGCCGCTCATCCTCCGCAGCGGCGCGGTCCTTCCTGCCTACGATCTTGCCTTTGAAACCTATGGCACGCTCAATGCCGAGAAATCCAACGCCATCCTGATCTGCCACGCGCTATCCGGCCACCATCACATTGCCGGAACCTACGCTGACGAACCGGGCAATCTTGGCTGGTGGGACAATATGGTCGGCCCGGGCAAACCCATCGACACCAATCGTTTTTTTGTCGTCGGCCTCAACAATCTTGGTGGCTGTCACGGCTCGACGGGCCCTTCCAGCATCAACCCGGCCACAGACAAACCCTGGGGGGCCGATTTCCCCATGGTTGCCGTCAACGACTGGGTTCATGCCCAAGCGCGTCTTGCGGATCGCCTCGGGATCGACTGCTGGGCCGCCGTAGTGGGCGGCAGTCTGGGGGGGATGCAGGCCCTGCGTTGGGCCATCACCTACCCGGAACGCGTCCGCAACGCCGTCGTCATCGCCGCAGCACCCAAGCTCTCCGCCCAGAACATCGCCTTCAACGATGTCGCCCGTCAAGCCATCCTGACCGACCCGGATTTCCACGGTGGCCACTACTACGAACACAACGTGCGCCCCGTTCGTGGCCTGCGTCTGGCGCGTATGCTGGGGCACATCACCTATCTTTCCGACGACCAGATGGGCGAAAAGTTTGGCCGGGTGTTACGCCACGACGGCCTGCGTTATGGCTACGGTGTCGAGTTCGAAATCGAATCTTATCTGCGCTATCAGGGTGATAAATTCGCTGGCTATTTCGATGCCAATACCTATCTCCTGATGACCAAAGCCCTCGACTACTTCGACCCGGCGCGGGTTGCTCAGGGCGACCTCAACGCCACCCTCGCACGCACCCGGGCGGATTTCCTGGTGATCTCCTTCACGACGGACTGGCGGTTCAGTCCGGAACGCTCGCGTGAAATCGTCGCGAGCCTGCTCGCCAATCGTCGCAACGTCTCCTACGCCGAACTCGATCTACCCTGGGGGCACGACTCCTTTCTGATGGAAGAATCGCGCTATCACAATCTCGTTCGCGCCTATCTGGCCCGGATTCCGACATGATCCAGCTCCCCGAACGCGCGGATTTCGACGTCATTGCCGGCTGGGTGCAACCCGGAGAACGGGTGCTCGACCTGGGCTGTGGCAACGGCGCGCTCCTGCGCCAGCTCATCGACACACGTGGAGCCTGTGGCTACGGGGTCGAAATCGAAGATGCCAAGGTGCTAGCGGCGATCCAGAACGGCATCAACGTCCTCCAAAGCGACCTCGAAGGCGGGCTCGCCATCTTCACCGATGACGCCTTCGACCACGTTGTTCTTTCCCGTACCCTGCAGACTGTGCGCAATACCCAGGCCATCCTGCTGGACATGCTGCGAGTCGGGCGCGAAGCCGTCGTCTCCTTCCCCAATTTCGGCTACTGGAAAAATCGCATGGCCGTCATGGCCGGGCGCATGCCGGTTTCCGAAGACCTGCCTTACGCATGGTACGACACGCCCAATATGCGTTTCTTCACCATGCTCGACTTCGAAGACCTCTGCCAGCAACTCGGCCTCGTCATCCGCGACCGTCAGGTGCTGGACGAACAAGGGCAGCGCGTCACCGAAGAACACAATTTCCTCGGCAGCCTTGCCGTCTACCGTCTAACCCGCGCGCGTTGAACATGCGGCTGCCCGACTGGCTCGCCGCCCTCCTGAACCGCCGCATGCTGATTTGCGTCGCGACCGGTTTTTCATCCGGCCTGCCGCTCTATTTACTGCTCAATCTCCTCCCCGCCTGGCTCTACACCGAAGGCATCAGCCTGCGCGACATCGGCGCGATGACGCTGATCCAGCTCCCCTACACCTGGAAATTCCTCTGGGCTCCTCTGCTCGACCGCTACGCCCTGCCGGGCCTGGGCAGACGGCGCGGCTGGATGCTCTCGACCCAACTCGGCCTCATCATCAGCATTGCCGGTTTTGGCCTGCTCAGTCCAAAGCAGGATTTGACGAGCCTTATCCTGCTCGCCCTGCTACTCACCCTGCTCTCCGCAACCCAGGACATCGCCATCGACGCCTTCCGCCGTGAAATCCTCCCGGACACCGAGCTGGGTCTGGGTAATTCGGTTCACGTCAACGCCTACCGCATTGCCGGTCTCATTCCTGGCTCGCTATCGCTGATCCTGGCCGACCATCTCCCCTGGCAGGAAGTCTTCCTCATTACAGCCCTATTCATGCTACCCGGTGTCGCCATGAGTCTGCTCGTCAGCGAACCGGCCACTGCCGAAAAACGTCCCACCAGCCTGCGCGACGCGGTTGTCGAACCCTTCAATGAATTTATTCACCGGTCGGGTTTGCGCGAAGCCCTGCTGGTGCTGGGCTTCATTTTTTTCTACAAACTCGGCGACAGCCTTTGCACCGCGCTGGCCACGCCCTTCTACCTCAGCATGGGCTACACCAAAACCCACATCGGCCTGATCGCCAAACACGCCGGTCTATGGCCTGCCGTCATCGGCGGGTTGATCGGCGGGCTCTGGATGGTGCGGCTGGGCATCAATCGCGCGCTCTGGCTTTTCGGAGCTGTACAACTCCTTTCCATCTTTGGCTTTGCCTGGCTGGCCTGGATCGGACCGCAAAGCCTCATCGAGACCACCCAAATGGTTCATCTTGCCGCAGTCATCGGACTCGAAGCCTTGGGGGTCGGATTGGGTACGGCGGCCTTCGTCGCCTTCATCGCCCGCAGCACCCACCCACTCTACACCGCTACCCAGTTCGCCCTATTCACCAGCCTGGCCGCCGTGCCTCGCAGTTTCATCAATGCGGGTGCCGGCTGGCTCGTTGAACAACTCGGCTGGTTCAACTTTTTCCTCCTTTGCGCCGCGCTGGCCGTCCCCGGCATGCTGCTACTCTTCCGGGTTGCCCCCTGGAACGAAGGTGCGACACCCTCCCAATCATCGGCCTGAATTCCTACCGATAGACTGTGCAGGGTGTCACAAAAATTTACACCCCGAACTTCAACTTTTTCCCGGAATGTCCGTTAATCTACCTGTGTGTATCCGCTCACCACAGGAGGCCCAAAATGATCATCACCCTTGACATGAGCTCCGGCTCTTACGAAAAGGCTTCGTTTGTGGAAACGTTCGGTGAATACGAAGACGAAGTCTTGGATGCCCAATGGCTGCCCCGTCCCGGCGAACCCCTTCCCGAATGCCAGACCGCCCTGCAAGAAGTGCCGCTCGAACGTGATTTCGACGACTTTCTGCAAAGCGTTTACGTGAACCAGGAATAAACCACGCAGTGTGCAGCACACGGAGAACCGTAAATCTGGCGTTGGACTTATCACTGAATTCGGGTTTGGGTTGGGATGTGATGATGGCTGTAACAATGGCTGTGGCCCTGTAAGGTTCTCTTCTTGCGCACCGAGCGACGGGGTTTTTATCGCCACTTCCTTTCCTTGCCCGATTCCTGGCGTGAGCTCTTGTGCCCGAAGGACCGGGGCATAGATATCGCGCCACTGATCGCCTGCCTCGACTGGGCCGTCTCACACTTCCTCGCCACCGAGCTCACCCGGTCTGCGGAAGTACAACAAGCTCCCCATGAAGCCTTGCACACCTTCAGCTTCGAAAGTTTCGAAGCCTGTGGCCGCTTGCACCCTCTCGCTGATTTCCCGACCCAAATCGAAATCGGCATGCGTGTTCCAGAGATGAACGACTATGCCATCCGCTTCGAGCTTGCCCTGTTTTCAGCTGATGCACCTCCTTGTGAAGTGGACAAGCCCATTGCCAGCGGGAGTGTGGTAAAAACCCTGCTACCTGCAACGACGACCTTCCCGGCAACACGAAGCAAGCCGCTGCGCATCCCCCCCACACTGCGCCTCTCCCTGGCGCGGCTACTCGTTGAACAACGCTGAACACGGAAAGACCCATGGGAACCGAGGATTGGCCCAGCAGTCGTGAGCAACTGCTGAAAGACATCGAAAATTTCGACGAAAACGCGCTGAACCAAGACAATGAACCGGCGCGCCCAGCACGTTTCACCCCCGCAGCTGCACCGGCCATCCCCCCCATGGCCAGCCCCATCCAGCCCACTGCACCTGCCCCGATCCCCGTAACGGCCACCCTCGCTCCCGCTGCTGCCCCGCAGGGCGATAGCAGCCTGCTGGCCCGGCTCAAGCAGCAAGCCCAAAACAAGCGCGAAGGGGCCGAAAAACAGAATTCTCATCAAGCAGCACAAATGAAGCGC
The DNA here is from genome assembly GCA_964500605.1 of uncultured Sterolibacterium sp. Classification (GTDB taxonomy): domain Bacteria; phylum Pseudomonadota; class Gammaproteobacteria; order Burkholderiales; family Rhodocyclaceae; genus Sterolibacterium. The sequence goes on along the minus strand of CAZCOS010000005.1, from coordinate 40,988 downwards.
ATCAGCGACACACTGCAGCGCACCTTTCTTTACCTCAACGAACTGGTTCAGCAGCTCAACGTCCTCAAGCCGCCTTATGAAAAAAGCTACACCTTTTTCGGTGTAGCCGAATTCGACAGCATGCACTGGGAAGAAGGGCGCGCCGATTTCCGCATGCAGCAAGTCGCCAGCGAAGACCGGCTATACGAACAGGTCACCCTGCGCTATCGGCTTCATGCCCCCAAGCAATTTCGCGTCACCCGCGAAAATCCAGCCATGGAAAAGCTGCACAAAGCCCTGTTCGACCACAGTATCGCCTTTAAGACCGACGAAAATCGCAACGACCGTGGCCAGGTTGAACGTACCACCTTTATCTTTCCGTGCGAGATCAAGGCCGGATTTCTGATGGTAGGTGACCCGACGACGGGCGAAATGGTCATGCGGCTGCGAAACATCGAACGCTTCGGCTCAATGGAATTTCGCATGCTTCCCGAACAGCTCACGACAGAAAGTCTTGACGAGCTCACCCTCCTGATCCTCGGCAAACCGAACCGCGTCGCCCAACTATTCCGACGGATCAACTAACCGCTTGAAGTCTCACAAGGTATGCAGCCGGTCACCTGGCATGAAGCCGGGGATCGCCTGCCCAAGGTTTCGCCCCAGGGCGATGACCTTGAACAACTCCCCCATTTCATGCGGCAAAATCAGCTTTTCAGCAGCGCGCGCGGCCGCGAGGTAAGGCAGCCCCCCGGGGCCGCTCCCACTTTCCTGCAAACGGGACAACGCATCCGTCAGCCCGCAGTTCAACAGAAAATTCGCCTGCGTGGTGTAACCCTCGACGGAAAGACCTGACTGAAACCCGGCTTCGGCAATGGCTGTGAAATCAACGTGAGCCGTAATGTCATTCAACCCCGGCCACCAAAAGGGATTATCGTGGGCATGGTGACGGTAATGACACATCAGCGTTCCCGCCCGCCGCTGCGCGTGGTAATACTCGTGACGGGGAAAGCCGTAATCGATCAGCAGGAGCGCGCCGACATCAAGAATGCAGCTCCAGGACGCCACCCAGGCTTCGGCGGCCAGATTGATTTCGGAAACATAAGGAGGGGCCAGATCAAGCCGCTGCGCGGCCGCCCGCAAAGCCCCTTGCGCCGGACGATCCGACCAGGAAAAAAACGACTGCGCATCAAGGCTGACCCCGCGCTCCAGAATGTCGCCCGACTCATCCCAGACCACAAGGCTCACCGGCATCGCATCGAGCAATTCATTGCCAAGTACCAGCCCGGAAAAGCAAGACGGCATCGCATCCAGCCAAACGACGCGCGGCAACAAATGAGGTACACGCGCCATCAAGGTTTGACGTTGACGCTCACGCAACTCCCCCGAAAGCTCAAGGATGAAATAGGTTTGCGGAAGCGCGCCAAGGCGTTCCAGCTCGCCCAGCAACTCCGCCGCCAGCGCACCACTGCCTGCACCGGCTTCGAGCATGTACGGAGCCGACTGCGCCATCACCGCAGCCGCCGGTCTGGCCAGCGTCTGGCCAAAGAGCGGAGAAATTTCCGGTGCGGTTACAAAATCTCCCGCTGCACCGAACTTCTGCGAGCCACCGCTGTAATAGCCCAAACCCGGCGCATACAAAGCCAGACTCATGTAACGCGAAAAGGGCAGCCATCCGCCCGCCGACTGGATTTCCTCGACGAGAAGGCGACACAAAGCCGCACTGACGGCGCGTGCGTCCTCGTTCGGCTCGGGCAACTGAATCTCTTTGGTTTTCATGGGACGCGCATTGTGCCATGATGCGCGCCCAAATCCGGCATTCAGCACTCAGCCATGAACAGCATCCCGTCCGCAACCCTGGATTACGAACGGCGTTTTGGCGGCATCAATCGCCTCTACGGCCCCGGCAGCTTGCAAAAGCTGGCCCGGGCGCACGTCTGCGTCGTCGGCGTGGGCGGCGTCGGATCCTGGGCCGCCGAAGCCTTGGCCCGTTGCGGACTAGGGCAACTCACCCTCATCGACCTCGACCACATCGCCGAATCAAATACCAACCGCCAGATTCACGCCTTGCAAGGCGAATATGGCCGCGCCAAGGTCGAAGCCATGGCCCAGCGCATCCGCCTCATCAGCCCTTCCTGCACCGTTCAAACCGTAGACGACTTCATCACGCCGGACAACGTCACCACCCTCCTGCCCGAATGCAACGCCGTACTGGACGCCATTGACGACAACCGCGCCAAGGCCGCGCTCATCGCCCATTGCCGTCAAAACAATCGCCTCATCGTCACCACCGGCGGCGCGGGCGGACGACGCGACCCCACCCGCCTGAAAATCGCCGATCTCGCCCGCACCGAGCATGACCCGCTGGCGGCCAAATTACGCGCCCTGCTACGCAAGGATTACGGCTTCCCCCATGGCCCGAAGCAGATTTTCGGCGTCGATTGCGTATTCTCCACCGAACCCGTCACACGCCCGCAGCGTGACACATCCTGCGAGCTGCCGGCCCCCCCCCAGGGGCTTAACTGTGCCGGCTACGGCTCCGTCGTCATGGTCACCGCCAGCTTCGGCATGGCCGCTGCTGCACGCCTCATCGACAAACTGTTCGAACAGGATGAAGCCTCATGAGCATCCTGATGGATGAGCTGAAAAAAGCCGAACAACAGCATCTGGCCCACACACGTCGAAAAGCCCCACCACGCCCCGTCACGCCAGCAACCGCGACCACCGTTCCCGCAGCCCCCGCCGCACCGGAGAACAAGCCCGCCAAAACCAGGCCCACATTCCCCGCACTTTCCACACTCCTCGTTCGCCGACCCGAGTTCTCCCCTTCCATCAAACGTACCGCAATCGTCGCGCTGGCCCTCACGGGGCTGACAGGACTCGCGCTCTCGGGAGCGAACCTCTACCGCACCCTACCAAGCCCTCGCGCTTCCACCCCTCTGCCTGCCACCCAACCCAGCCCGCCGATCCACGCAACGCTCGCCCAGTCGTCCACGGCCACAACCATGGCCCCGACACCCCTCACCCCAGACCAACACGCTCAAACCCTGCTACAACAAGGCGACCTGGCCGCTGCACAAGCCGCTTTCCAGAAGATCGTCGCCGAACAACCCGGCAACCTTCCCGCCTGGCACGGCCTGGCCGAATCCAGCCTGCAGCAAGGCCAACTGGCCCAGGCCGAAGAAGCCTATCTCCAAATCCTGAAACTCAATCCAAAAGACCTGAAAGCTCAGGATGGCCTGATCGAAGTCCAACAATCCGGCGGCGACCCACGCCAGATCGAAATCCGCCTGCAAGCCCTGCTCGCCGCCCACCCAGAACTCGCCTTCCTGAATTACGGACTAGGCAATCTCTATGTCAGCCAGGAACGCTGGGGGCAAGCGCAGACTGCCTTTCTTAAAGCCTACCAATCCGATCCGGAACAGCCAGATTACCTCTTCAGCCTGGCCGTCAGCCTCGATTACCTGGGCCGCACCGCCACCGCCCGGCAACTCTACCGTCTCGCCCTCACCGCCGCCGAACACCACCCCACCCGCTTCTCGCCGCAGCAAGCACGAAAGCGACTGGAAAGCCTGCAATAACCGGGTGGAACAGTATTGGGTAGCATTCGGGACAAACCACGATTTCAGGTTTGCGTCTGGAAGACCGGCAACTGTTTCAGCTTGGAAGCCGCAAACGCAATGTCTGATTTTCAGCGTGGTGGGGGGCTGGCTTGCCCGAGCAGCCGCGGCCCAAGCCAGGCGATGGTCTGGCCGATGTTGCTGTGACTGCCTGCCGATTGCGCCACGGGTAGCGGAAGAAAGGTCGATCCTTCGCTGCGTGCGACGGCAAATGCAAAGCTGTAGTGCGGTTCCAGTCCCATGCGAAGGTCGGTGATGATTAGTCGTCCATCGGGTGTTTCGTGAAGTTTGTAGAAGCCGTGGCTGAAATGACGAATGCGCTGTGCCCCGGGATTGTTTGCCAGGGCGGTTTCAAGCGGCGAGCCTCGGTCGAAGCGGTCAAATTTCAGAGAACCTTCCGGATCAAGCAGACCATAAAAACCTTCGTAGTAATGCGCCTCGTCCATGACCACGATGCGCCAGAGCAGCAGGGAAAGCGGCGCAGGGGTGACGAGAATGCGCTGCGGTTTCACGTTCTGAAGGGCCAGCACCTTGCGTGCATGGCCTTCCACCTGGTGCTGAAGGAGTAGTCCGAAGAGCAGCACCGTCCATCCGACCAGCAGACCCACGAGATTGGCTTTTTGGCCGCGGGCCTCACCGCGCCGTTTCAGGACGATGAAGAGCCCAATCAGCCAGGGCAGGGTGACGGCCGGGTCAATAATGAAAATACTGTTCAGGGCAAAGGGATGATGGCTGAAAGGCAGGGCGAGTTGTGTGCCATAAACTGTGAACCAGTCCAGCAAGGGATGGGTGACCAGAGCCAGCCAAAGGGCCAGCCACCATCTGCGCCACTGGGCTTGTTCGCCCTGCACGCGCGCCACGAAGAGCGCGAAGGGCAGGGAAAAAAGCGTTTGCCAGAAAAAGGCGTGGCTTTCCGCGCGGTGCAGCACCATGTTGAGAATGGGATCGCCATGCCGGATGAACACATCCAGGTCTGGCAAGGTCCCCGCTACCCCGCCCCACACCGCCGCCTTCCACACGGCCGTTCGCCGCTGCATCACGGCGACACTGACGGCCGCACCTAAGACGAGTTGGGTTAGAGAATCCATGTCGGTTCAGAAAATCAGAAAACGAGATCTGAAAAAGTGGCAAAGCCGGTGAAGTTGTCTTACGAATTGCGTCTGGCCGAGGATCGTAACACGCACTATTTTGGCCTGTTACAGGGGGCGGCGTTTCAGGAGGAATAGGTATGTATGGCGTAACATCTCGTCGTATTGAAGCACAATTTGTGTTCATGACGGTACAATGAATCCGTCGTCTATTATGTGTACTGCCTGAGCTACAAGGAGGTCATCAATATGCGAGTTTTTATGTTTTTACTGTTAATGGCGACCAGCATTTCAGCTCTGGCCAACCCTGCGCTGAAAGGGACTTGGTCAGCTGTAGTAAATGGGCAGCCGATGGTGGTGAGTTTTGCAGAGGGCGGTCGCGGGACAGTGGATGGCAAACCGATGCAATGGCAGACCTTGGGGCCGATGCTGTTTATCGAGCAGGATGGCGAGGTGGGGAGTTATTCCTTCGAGCTGCAAGGCAAGCAGCTGAGTGTCAGTGGTGGGGAGCTCGGTGGGACGGTGCTGTTTTCTCGCGGAAAGGCCGCGGCCATGAAAGCGGCTCCGGGTCTTGCGCGAAACGGGTCGCAGGGGAGCGGCGGCGCGGAGCTCGTGGGGAAATGGTGCAAGGGCGGTTCCTTCAGTGCCAATGCGGGCGGCGGTTCATCGAGCACCACCTGTTTTGAATTGCGGGCCGATGGCAGCTACATCTATCAACATGAAGGTAGCGTCAGTGCTTATGCACCGGGAATGTATGGCGGTACGTCTTCGGAATCTTCAGATGCGGGCCGGTGGCGTTTGAATGGCAATCAACTGATCGCAACTTCGCAAAGCGGTGAGGTCAATTCTTATTCGCTGGAAAAGCGCAACAACCCGCGAAATCCACGCGATCCGATGTTGTGTCTGGATGGCGAGTGCTACACCACTTACTGGCAACGCCCGGCCTGGTGAGGTTAAGGCCACCCGAGCGATGGCCAATGCGATGATCGCTGTAGTGGATATCGCAAGGGCCACGCACCTCAATTACGATCAGTGTGAAACGCGGGTGACGCCTCCGCCGGAGAGTACACGCACCCGATCACCGACATTGAATTTTTCGTCGGTTTCCTGGGTGATGGCCCCCAGTGTGCCGTTGTCGTAACGCACGGTGATTTCCAGTCCTTCTTTCTCGGTGGCTTTTTCTTCGATCATCTTGCCGGCAATCGCCCCGCCGACCGCACCGAGAATGGCCCCGACGGCCGAGCCCCGGCTGCCACCGCCGATGTTGCTGCCTGCGATGCCGCCGATGGCCGTGCCGGCCAGCCCGCCCGCGCCGTTTTGTGTGCCGGAGATGGTCACGAAACGTACACTTTCAACGACACCCATACGGACGGTCATTTCGCGTTGTGCCTGTTGGGGGGTATAGCTTCTACCGGATTGGCTGGTGGCGCAGCCTGTGGTGAAGAGGCTGAGGGCCAGGGCTGGGATGAGTAGAAGGGTCGGGAGGCGGTTCATGTCGTTTTCCTTCAGAGTTCTGTACCAAAGGCGGCGCGGTAGCGGGCGGCAATTTCATCGCGGGTGAGTTTGTGGTTCTGGCCGCCTCGATGTGCGATTTTGATCGAGCCCATGAGGGAGGCCAGCCGCCCTGTCTTTTCCCAGGGCCAGCCTTGCGCGATGCCGTAAAGCAGCCCTGCGCGGTAGGCATCGCCGCAGCCGGTCGGGTCGACGATCTGGGGGGCCGGGACGCTGGGAATGCGGACGACCTTCCCTTCGGTGTGGATGTCTGAACCGTCTGCACCACGGGTGACGATGAGGGCTTTGACAAGTGTCGCCAGTTCTTCGAGCGGTCTGCCCGTGCGGTTGGTGAGCAGCTCTGCTTCGTAATCGTTGACCGTGCAGTAGTCGGCAAGTTTCAGGAAATCGAGTAGTTCTTCTCCCTGGAACATGGGCAGACCCTGGCCGGGGTCGAAGATGAAGGGGATGCCTGCCTCGTGGAATTCCCGGGCGTGTTGCAACATTCCTTCACGGCCATCCGGGGAGACAATGCCCAGTTGCACCCCGGGGGCGTCGGCCACGTGGTTTTGGTGTGAATGGTTCATGGCTCCCGGGTGAAAGGCAGTGATCTGGTTGTCATCCAGGTCGGTGGTGATGAATGCTTGGGCGGTGAAACTTTCCGGAATTTCAAGGACGTGGGTGGTATCCAGCCCCAGCTGGCCCAGACGGTAGGTGTAAGGCGTTTTGTCTTCTCCGACGGTGGCCATGATGAGGGGCTCACCACCGAGAAGGCGCAGGCTGTACGCGATGTTACCCGCGCAGCCACCGAATTCGCGCCGCATGTCCGGAACAAGGAAGGCGACGTTGAGGATGTGGATTTTTTCGGCCAGGATGTGGTTTTTGAAGCGATCAGGAAAGACCATGATCGTATCGTAAGCCAGGGAACCGCAGATCAGTGTTTTCATGCCGGAAGGAGTCAGGGATAGAAGAGATAAAGGAGGTAGCCAACGGGCGTGCCGCGAAGGGAAGGGTCCGTTTTCAGGGCCAGGTGAAGGTCGATTTCTTCCTCCGGCCCGATGCCCTTGGCGGGGTCTTTTTCGCTGGGGAGATATTCGCGGGGGCTGATGACCTTGCGCAGCAGGGCTTGGTCGTAAGCGTCCCGCAGTGTCACTTCGAGATGGGGGTATTGCTGCGCAAAACGGGCGCGATTTTTGAGGGTGACGGAAAGCTGCATCTCGTCCTTGTGGCGTGGATCAGGGTGCAGGGCGGAGTCTTCGATGATCAGCGATTCGGCGTGGTGGGGCAGGGTGATCTCGCAGCCGAGTACCTCGCACAGGTGTTGCAGGATCGGGCGGGTTTGGGGGGCTTGTTCGATGAGCGTTCCACGAAATTGAACGGCCAGTTGCAGCAGCAGAGCCAGCAAGGCAAGCAAGGACAGCAGGATGGCCAGAATCAAGGCGGATTTGCGGGCAGACGGGGGCGGAGGTACATCCTCGACCGTTTCAAAGGACCAGCGTGACGCACTTGCCGCAGCGTTTGCGGCGTCAGGATGCGAAGCGAAAACCGGGCTTGCATCGAGCGTTTCCCGGATTCTTGATGCGGTCGGAGTGTCCGGAGTGTCCGGGGAATCGGGCCTCTGCGCAGCATTCGAAGTTTCCTCGGCAAGCCCGTCAATCTCTGCAATCTCGGTAACCTCGCTCACGTTGGGAGGGGGCGTCGTTGGTAACTCGACATCCGGTGAGGCGGCAGGGGCGGGGGCGAGCGGTGGCAGTGCCGTTTCCAGCAGGGTGTCCAGGGCATTGAAGACGCGTTGGCATTGGCCGCAACGGACTTGACCGTGTCGAGCCTTGATCTGTTCGGAGGTGATGCGAAAGATCGTGGCGCAAGCCGGACAACGGGTTTGCATCATGGTGAAGCCGTCTCGATTTTCAGGCGAGGCCTTTGTCCTTCGAGCCGCACCCATCCATCTTGGGTCGCGCCGATCTGCAAGGCGATGAAGGGCGCGTAAGTGGCGATGACTTCCTCGGCCTGGCTATCCAGCACGCCAGACAGGGCAATGCGCCCACCCGGTGCGACACGGGCGGCCAGCAGGGGGGCAAGTACGCAGAGGGGATTGGTAAGGATGTTGGCAACGACCCGGTCAAAGGTGGATTCGAGTGGGGATCGGGAATGCTGAAGGGTGAGCTGGACTTCGTTGTTCTGCGCGTTGTCATGTGCGGCGGTCAGGGCGTTTTCGTCGATATCGACCCCGAGAACTGTTGCCGCTCCCAGTTTTGCAGCGGCAATGGCCAGGATGCCCGAGCCGCAGCCGTAATCAAGTAACGTTTCGCCACCAGCGACGTGGTCGCAGAGCCATTCGAGACAAAGTCGTGTTGTGGGGTGCGAGCCCGTACCGAAGGCGAGCCCCGGATCAAGAACGAGATTGAGGGCGGCCGGATCAGGGGCTGCATGCCAGGAGGGGACAATCCAGAGACGGTCATTGATGCGGATGGGGTCGAACTGGCTTTGTGTTAGTCGCACCCAGTCTTGTCCGGCGATTTCTTCGATGTCGAGCTCATCGGGCAATTCAATGCCGAGGGTCTGGCAGGCCAGCGCGATGGCGGCAGTCAGCTCTTCAAGCGGCGTGTTCGCATCGAAGAGGGCGATGACCCGGCTTTCCGCCCAGAGGGGCGTGGTCGGACAGCCCGGCTCGCCAAACTGGGGCGTTTCTTCGGGTGTTCCGGCCTGAGCATCTTCGACGCTGACCGAAAGGGCTCCCTGGCTCATCAGGGCATCGGAGAGCGCGTCGGCATGCCGTGCGTCAGTGAGCAGGGAGACGGAGAGCCACACGGCCTGTTTTGCCCTTTTCTATTTGCCCTTCGTCGCCTCTTCCTTGGCGGCGAGTTTGGCTTCGAGGTAGTGGATACTGGTTCCGCCATTGGCGAAATTGGCATCCTGCATGAGTTCCTGGTGCAGGGGGATATTGGTCTTGATGCCTTCGACGGCCATTTCGGACAGAGCGATGTGCATCCGGCGGATGGCCTGAATTCGGTCGTCTCCGTAAGCGATCACTTTCCCGATCATCGAGTCGTAATGCGGAGGAACGGTGTAGCCCTGGTACATGTGCGTATCCACACGGATGCCGGGGCCGCCGGGCGGGTGGTAGCCGAGGATTTTGCCGGGCGAGGGCGTGAACTTGAAGGGGTCTTCTGCGTTGATGCGGCATTCGATGGCGTGGCCGCGCAACTCGATGTCGCGCTGACGCAGCCAGAGCTTTTCACCGGCGGCGATGCGGATTTGTGCCTGAACGATGTCGATGCCCGTCACCATTTCCGTGACCGGGTGTTCGACTTGCACACGGGTGTTCATTTCAATGAAATAGAACTCGCCGTTTTCGTAGAGAAATTCAAAAGTGCCCGCCCCCCGATAGTTGATGCGTTTGCAGGCTTCGGCACAGCGTTCGCCCACACGGGCGATGGCGCGGCGATTGATGTCGGCGGCGGGGGCTTCTTCGATCACTTTCTGGTGGCGACGTTGCATGGAGCAGTCGCGCTCGCCTAGATACACAGCGTTCTTGTAGCTGTCGGCCAGGACCTGAATCTCGATGTGGCGCGGGTTTTCGAGAAATTTCTCCATGTAGACCGTCGGATTGCCAAAGGCAGCACCTGCTTCGGTGCGCGTCATGGTGACGGCGTTGAGCAGGGCTGCTTCGGTGTGCACTACCCGCATACCGCGCCCACCGCCACCGCCGGATGCCTTGATGATGACGGGGTAGCCGATGCTGCGGGCAATCTTGATGATCTCTTTCGGGTCTTCGGGCAGCGCGCCGTCGGAGCCGGGTACGCAGGGCACTCCGGCGGCTTTCATGGCGTCTTTCGCGCTGACTTTGTCGCCCATCATGCTGATGGTTTCCGGGCGTGGGCCGATGAAAACGAAGCCGGATTTTTCGACGCGCTCGGCGAAGGCAGCGTTTTCGGAAAGAAAACCGTAGCCAGGGTGGATCGCTTCGGCATCCGTGACTTCCGCCGCCGAGATGATGGCCGGGACGTTCAAATAGCTTTCAAGCGAAGGGGCCGGGCCAATGCAGACGGATTCATCGGCCAGCTTGACGTATTTGGCTTCGGTGTCGGCGGTCGAATGGACGACGACGGTTTTGATGCCCAGCTCACGGCAGGCCCGTTGGATACGCAGAGCGATTTCGCCGCGATTGGCAATGAGGATTTTCTCGAACATGCTGGCTTTTAGTCGATCACGAACATGGGCTGACCGAATTCGACGGCCTGTCCATTTTCGATGAGGATGGCTTTGACGACACCGCTGGCGTCGGATTCGATTTCATTCATGAGCTTCATCGCTTCGATGATGCACAGCGTGTCGCCTTCTTTCACGGTCTGGCCGACTTCGACGAAGGGGGCTGCGCCGGGGGCTCCGGCACGATAGAAGGTGCCGACCATCGGGGCTTTGACGATCTTGCCAGTCGGCTCGGCGGGGGCAGCCGGCGCAGCGGCGGGGGCTGCCACCGCTTGAGGTGCGGCCGCGGCAGTGGGTGGAGCGACCATATACGTCGGCGCAGGAGCCGGAGCCACGCCATGTTTGACGATGCGAACCTTTTCTTCACCTTCGGTGACTTCCAGCTCTGAAATGCCGGAATCTTGTACGAGGTCGATCAGTTTTTTGAGTTTTCTCAAATCCATGGAAGCTCCTGGGAGTGCGCCGGGGGAAAAGGGCGCAGGAAGATCATTGGGTTAATGGGGGCAATGGTTCGGGGGCAATGGTTCTAGGGCAAGCCGGGTTATGACGTAAGTGAGGCAAGGCGCAAGCGCGACAGGGCTGCTGTCAGGGCCAGCGCGTAACCTTCGTGGCCTAGCCCGCAGATCACCCCTGCGGCCAGATCGGAAAAATAAGAGTGATGCCGGAAAGTTTCGCGGGCGTGGATGTTCGATAGATGCACTTCGATGAAGGGAATGCGCACTGCAGCCAGTGCGTCGCGCATGGCCACACTGGTGTGGGTGTATGCGGCCGGGTTGATGATGATGAAATCCACCCCTTCGCTGGCCGCGGCCTGAATGCGATTAACCAGCTCGCCTTCACTGTTGCTCTGGAAACTTTCCAGTTGCGCCCCCGCCGCCCGTGCCTGGGCTTGCATTTGGTGATGAATGTCAGCCAGCGTCGTTCGTCCGTAGAGTTCCGGTTCGCGTGTGCCGAGCAGATTCAGGTTAGGCCCGTGCAGGACGAGCAGACGCGGCATCGTCGTTTGCGATCCGGCTTCCTGAGCGGTTTTTTGGGTACGGTTTGTTTTGGGCATCTCGCCAGTTTGCCGCAATTTGCCCCGGCTTGTCCACTGCAAGCTAAAGCCGGAATGTCGCTTATTTCGTCTTCATCACGGCAAGATCGCCGAGGATGTCGTCGAGATCGTCTTCTTGCCAGTAGCCCCGGTGGATGTGCCGTAATTGGCCATCTGCCGTGAAAATGGCCGTGAAAGGCAGGCTGCCCGAGCGATTCCCCAACTCCTTGAAAAGGGTCGCCGTGTTCCGGTCTCCGATGAGTAGTGGGTAATGAACGGGTGTTTTTCGTGAAAATTCGGCGATTTCTTCGGGTTGATCGAGTGCGATGCCGACAAATTGCACGTTTTTGTCAGCGTACTTGTCCTGAAGACGGGAAAAGCCAGGCATTTCAGCGCGACAGGGAGGGCACCATGCTGCCCATAGATTGACGACCAGAATTCGCCCTTGCCATTGATGAAGGCTTTGCATTCGGCCTTGCAGGTCGGGCAGGCTCAGCACAGGCAGGCTGCGTGGCGGAGGAGGCGGCTGGAAGGCGTTGAGGGCCCAGGGGCCGAGTTGCCAACCGGCCAGCCCTGCCAGCAGGGCAACGACCAATCGCAGCGCGTGGCGGTTGAGTGGGGGCAGCTTGAATTTTGCGGACATTGCGGGATGTTATGGAGCATTGCTGAATTTTACGAAGAGGCTTCGTCGGCCAGCAGGCGTGCCAGCCCTTCGATGTCCAGTCGTGGGTCGGTTTGTCCGGTGTGGGGGTCGCGTCGCTGTGTGCGCATCATGAGATGAGGGTACACCGAGAGCAGGAAATCGGTTTCCTCGCCATACACGCGCAATCGGGTTTCCGGGAGATGGTGGGCGTGGCCTGATTCGCGGAAATGGTCGGCGGGGTCGAAGTCGATGTTGCGATCGAGCAGAAAAATCTCGACATCCTTGGCACTATCGGCATACAGGTCGATGTTCACCTGTGCGCCGCGAACCGGGCAGCCGCTCAGAACGGGGCCGGTCAGATGTGGGAGAAAGGGAGTAAGCAGATGCATCAAGTTCAGCGCAGCCCGACGCAGGATGCGCAGGCGTTCTTCCACTTCCTCTTCCTGATACAGGGACTGGTAGTCGCGCAGGGCCTCCTCGATTTCCAGATTGGTCGGCAGGGCTTCGTTTCCCGTCGCACCCAGTTGTCGGGCGGCCTTGCGCTTGGCCAGACCATAGTCCTCGATCCCGTCTTCGGCCATCAGGCGGGCGGCCATTGCGGCAACATCGCGGCGCAAGGTTTCGGCGGAGCGGGTCGCGGGCAGGGCGTGGGTGTGTCGGGCGTGTCGGTTGTTCCGGGGCATGAAAAAGGGCGGTGCGCCGCCAGCGGCTATAATTTTGGCCATTCTACACAGCGTATTTTTTTCCTCATGCATATCCATATCCTCGGCATCTGCGGCACATTCATGGGCGGCATCGCCCTGCTTGCCCGGGCGGCCGGACACCGCGTGACGGGCTGCGATGCCAATGTCTACCCGCCGATGAGTACCCAGCTCGAACAAGAAGGGATCGCGCTGACCGAAGGCTACGGGGCAGAGCAGGTCGCCCTGCAGCCCGATCTTTTTGTGGTGGGCAATGCCATTTCGCGTGGCAACCCCCTGCTGGAAGAAATCCTTGCCCGTAATCTGCCCTATGTTTCCGGCCCGCAATGGCTGGCGGAAAACATCCTGCGTGGCAAGTGGGTGCTGGCCGTTGCGGGAACCCACGGCAAGACGACGACCACTTCGATGCTGGCCTGGATACTGGATCAGGCGGGGCTCAAGCCCGGTTTCCTGATCGGCGGGGTGGCGCAGGGTTTCGGGATTTCGGCGCGGCTGGGCGAAACGGATTTCTTCGTCATCGAAGCCGACGAATACGACACGGCCTTTTGCGATAAGCGTTCGAAATTCATTCATTACCATCCGCGCACCCTTATCCTCAATAATCTTGAGTTCGATCATGCAGACATCTTCGCTGATCTTGCCGCGATCGAAACGCAATTTCACCATCTTGTCCGCACACTCCCGAACAATGGCCTGATGGTCGCCAATGGCCGGGCGCAGGCTCTGCAGCGTGTCGTGGCGCGAGGTTGCTGGACGCCGCTTGCGTATTTCGATCAGGCGGATGGCAGCGGCTGGCAGACCGAGCTCATCCCGGGTACAGAGCGTTTCCGGGTGATTCAGGATGGAAAGTGTCTGGGCGAGACGCAGCTTGCCCTGCCAGGCGCACACAATCGCTCGAACGCACTGGCAGCCATTGCCGCAGCGCAGCATGTCGGCATTCTCCCTGAGGTCGCCCTTGAAGCACTGACGAAATTTCAGGGCATCAAACGGCGTCTTGAAGTGCGCGGCACAGTGCGGGGGGTCACGGTTTATGATGATTTTGCCCATCATCCTACCGCCATTGCCGTCACTATCGAAGGTTTGCGTAGCCGCCTGCAGGCGACGCTTGCCGGGGGCGCGCGCATCCTGGCCGTGCTGGAACCGCGCTCCAATACCATGAAACTGGGCAGCATGAAGGCCCTGTTGCCCGAGAGCCTGCAAGAGGCCGATGAGGTTTGGTGCTATGCCCACAATCTGGGCTGGGACGCGGCCGAGGCACTTGCCCCGTTGGGTCATAAGGCCCAGGTTTTCGATGGGCTGGAGGAGATGGTGCGCTGCATTGCCGCATCGGCCCGGCCGGGTGACCAGATTCTGGTCATGAGCAATGGCGGCTTTGGTGGAATTCACGAAAAGCTGCTGCGTGCATTGGCGGCTTGAGTCAGCAAGGTGAGCGGCAAGGCAGATGAAAACAGGGAAGTGAGTCGCCGACTCGCACAGTGGATTCATTCTGTTTTTTTCGTCTTGCTGATGGGCGCGACACTGGCCGCTTGTGACTTTTCCCCCTTCCAAAGCGGCGCGACGAAATTTCAGGGCATGGTGATCGGTGAAGCGGGTGTTGGTGCGGGCTTCGGACGTGATTTCCTGCTGAATGACCCTTCCGGACAAGTCCGACGGCTGGCCGATTACCGTGGCAAGGCCGTCGTCCTTTTCTTTGGTTACACCCAGTGTCCAGATGTTTGCCCAACCATGCTTTCCACGATGGCGGAAGTCATGTCGCTTCTGGGAGAGGAGGCCCGCCGGGTGCAGGTTCTGTTCGTGACCCTCGATCCGCAACGCGACACGCCTGCGCTACTGGCCAATTACGTTCCCCGCTTCCACCCTTCTTTCATTGGCTTGTCCGGCGATACGGCCGCAACCGCCGCCGTGGCGGAGGAGTTTCGAGTGTACTTCGTCCGGCATCCCGGCCCCGACGGCGCGCCGGAGAGCTACAGCCTGGATCACACAGCCAACAGTTATCTATTCGATCCTCAAGGGCATTTGCGTTTGGCCTTCAAGCAGGGGGCATCCGCCGAAGCCCTTGCCGCCGACCTGCGCCTACTGCTGGCCGGAAAATGAAAACCCGCCCGACGTTGCCGTGGGCGGGTTGAGTGAACGCTTTGTGAAGTCGCCACGAAACCGGTCATGGCCGGAAAAATAAACCGGTTGATTGTGGGCTCAGGCGGCTTCCAGTGCCAAACGCATCTTCTGCAAGGCACGCGCTTCGATCTGGCGGATGCGTTCGGCGGAGACGCCATACTCCGCAGCCAGTTCATGCAGCGTTGCCGCTTCGCCTTCTTCGGCCAGCCAACGGCGCGCCACGATGTTGCGGCTGCGCTCGTCCAATTCCTGTAACGCGCCGGTTAAACCTTCATCCTGAAGGCGGTCATATTCCCGACGCTCCAGTACTCGGGAAGGCTCGTTGCTCTCATCCGCCGCCAGCCATGCGATAGGCGCGTGATGCGTATCCTCGTCTTCGGTTAGCGGTTCCAGCGACATATCCTGTCCTGAAAGGCGCGTCTCCATTTCGATGACCTCTTCAGGCTTGACACCCAACTGCCCCGCCACGGACTGAACCTCGTCCGGCCCCAGCGTGTTGAAATCCTTTTTCAGGCTGCGAAGATTGAAGAAGAGCTTGCGCTGGGCCTTGGTCGTGGCCACTTTCACCAGCCGCCAGTTTTTGATGACGTACTCGTGAATTTCTGCCTTGATCCAATGGACGGCAAAGGAAACCAGCCGCACGCCTCGTTCCGGATCGAAGCGTTTCACCGCCTTCATCAAGCCGATATTGCCCTCCTGAATCAGGTCGGCATGCGGCAGGCCATAACCCAGATAACCCCGGGCAATTGCCACGACCAATCGCAGATGGGACATAACCAGAACGCGTGCGGCTTCGAGGTCCCCGTCCTGCCGGAACCGCTGGGCGAGATCCTGCTCCTCAGCTTCGGACAACATGGGCACGCGGTTCGCCGCCTGAATGTAGGCATCAAGACTCCCCAG
Source organism: uncultured Sterolibacterium sp. (assembly GCA_964500605.1). Classification (GTDB taxonomy): domain Bacteria; phylum Pseudomonadota; class Gammaproteobacteria; order Burkholderiales; family Rhodocyclaceae; genus Sterolibacterium. Next base: position 25,209 of record CAZCOS010000005.1, on the reverse strand, counting down.
CGGAACCGGGGCAGACATCGAGAAGGGTTGAATCGACAGGGCTGTACGCATGGGGCAAGTCCTCCTTTGGAGATCGATTTTAGCACTCTCGGCTGTAGAGTGCTAAGTCCTGTCATTGACCCAAATTCCGCGATTGAAATTCCCACAGGCTGGTGGACGAGGAATTTTGGCGCGATTGAGCGGGAGCCGGAGCAACTTGACGGCTCCCGGCGGTCGAGAATGAACTAGCACGGGTGGAAATCGTGCTGGATGGTGCCATCGGGCGAATTTTGCTCGACACGCCCCGTGGCACGGTGCGCCGTGCCGATACCGAATCTGGGCGCGCCCTGGTTACGGAAAGACCGCTTGTGCCAGTGTGAAGCTCCGGGAACGGATGGACCGGAACAGGTCGAGCACTTCGGTCGCCACCTTCAACACCCACGCTCCGGCATGACGAATCACCCTGCCCGGCAGATGGAACAGACGCCAGCGCACGGTAGCGACCGTGTGGCGTTGCCAATCCGCGTCCAGGGCGGAGTGCCTGAACAAGACGAACAGGTTATGCGCAATAACACCGAGCCGGAAGAAGGCGGCATTGGCCTTGAACTGCCCGCAGGGCATGCGCCGCCATCACTTGGCTCACCACACCATCCGACACCTGGCGGAGTACTTCCAGCCGCCTCACCTCTTTCACACTCATCTCGATCCGCTCCATCAAAGCCTCCGCATTTCATCAATGCGGACATTTCTACCTTGCCGAAAGCGGACATTACTAATTTGTTCTTACACCTCCGTCGCCTCAAGCTTGAACGGCAGCACCGTTTGTGCCAAAGTCCCCATCGCCCCGCCTCCTTTCGTCTCCCAATAGGTGAGTGCCTCAACAACCTCAACTCTATCGGATCGCACGCGTGGCGGGGCTCTTTCAAACTCTATGCAAAATCAATCGCGGGACTTGGGTCTTCCGCCTCGGACTCAAGGAAATGCTCAGTTTGAAGAGCGATTTCGTGATGATCTTTCTGATCGTCTACGGTTTCACCTACGCGATTTACGAGCCGACCAAACATGCCGCACTGGGGGTCGTGAATGCGTCGGTTGCTGTCGTCGATGAAGACCATTCCCCGCTTTCGCGCAGCCTCATCGACGGTTTGCGTGTCCCCTATTTCCTGCCTCCCGTCGAAATCGAAATCGGGCAGATCAATCCGATGATGAATGAAGGCCGTTATACCTTCGTGGTCAACATTCCGCCGCGCTTCGAAGCCGACCTCAAGGCGGGGCGGGAACCCACCCTGCAAGTGTTGGCCGATGCCACCACCGTCACCCAGGCGGGGGTGGGGGCCTCCTATCTTCAGCACATTTTCAATCGCATCCTGATCGACTACAGCTGGGGCAAGGACGTGCAGATCTAAACCCCCGTCAAGCTGGTGACCCGCGCAAAATTCAATCCCAATCTTGATTCCGCCTGGTTGATGGGGGTCAATGAGATCATCAACAACATCACCCTTCTCGCCATGTTTCTTGCCGGAGCCGCCTTGATCCGCGAACGGGAGCACGGCACCATCGAACATCTGCTGGTCATGCCGCTGCGTCCCTTTGAAATCATGCTGGCCAAGGTCTGGGCCAATGGCCTCGTCATCGTGATCACCGCCGTGCTCTCGCTGCAATTCGTGGCCAAGGGTTGGCTTAATCTGACGGTTACGGGCTCCACGTCCTTGTTCGTCACCGGCATCGTCGTTGGCGGATTGAACTCCCGTGGTTTGGGTGATTGGGTGGCCATTGAGTGGCCTTTGAGGGATTCTCGAACGCCCTTCGACAGACTGAGGCCGGTTTTTTTTCGAAGGGTACGGGGGGCGGTGCCAGCCCGTACTTTTCAACTCCGATAATCCGCATTGATCTTCACATAGTCGTAGGAAAAGTCGCAGGTCCAGACCTTGGCCTTCGCCTCGCCGCGGCCCAGAGCGATACGGATGGTGATTTCGGCGGCGGCCATTTCGCGTGCGCCGTCGGCTTCCTGATAGCTGGCGGCTCGTCCTCCGTTTTCCGAGACCAGGGTCTGGCCCAGCCAGAGTTTGACTATCGTGACATCGAGATCGCGCAGCGCGGGATGGGCCTGAGCCGCGTTGCCAATGGCGGCGAGGATGCGGCCAAGATTGGGGTCGGAGGCGAAGAAGGCCGTCTTGACGAGCGGGGAGTGGGCAATGGCGTAGCCCACCGCTTTGCATTCTTCGTGATCGCGTCCGCCTTCGACGGCAATTTCAATGAATTTGGTCGCACCTTCACCGTCACGAACAATGGCCTGGGCCAGTTCGGCCGCCAGCGAGGTCAAGGCCGCTTGCAAGGCGACATAGTCGGCACTGTCGGCCTGGGTGATTTCAGGATTGCCTGCTGCACCGGTGGCGATGACGATGAAGGAATCATTGGTGGAGGTGTCGCCATCGACGCTGATGCAATTAAAGGAGGCGTCGGCGGCGGCCTTTGTCAGGGTTTCAAGCAGGGGTTGGGCAATGGCGGCATCGGTGGCGATGAAGCCGAGCATGGTGGCCATATTGGGTTTGATCATGCCCGCACCCTTCGAGATGCCGGTGAGGTGGATGGTTTTTCCACCGAGTGCGAGGGTGCGCGAGGCAACCTTGGCGACGGTGTCGGTGGTCATGATGGCGTGCGCCGCATCGTGCCAGGCCTGGGCATCGCCCTTCAGCGCAGACAGGCAGTGCGGCAGGCCGGCTTCGAGTCGTTCGACGGGAAGTGGTTCCATGATGACGCCGGTGGAAAAAGGAAGGATCTGACGGGGCTCGCAATCGAATAGCCGGGCGGCGGCAGCACAGGTGGCGCGGGCGGCGGCGAGGCCCGGCTCACCGGTTCCGGCGTTGGCAATGCCGGTGTTGATGACTAGGGCGCGGACGCCGCCCGTCGTCAGATGTTCGCGGCAGACCTGTACCGGTGCGGCGCAGAAGCGGTTCTGGGTGAAGACACCGGCCACGCGGCTGCCGGGGGCGAGTTCGATCAGGGTGAGATCGCGTCGGTTGAGCTTTCGGATACCGGCTTCGGTGATGCCAAGGCGAACGCCGGCGACGGGGTGGAGCTGGCTGATGGTGGGCGTGGTGTAGTTGACGGGCATGGTGGATTCTCCGGAGGGTTATTCTTCATCGGGGGGCAAGGTGAGTTCGCTGCCAAAGACAGCGTGCCAGAGGGTGCGTACAGCTACGATACGGTCAGCGACTTCGTCGGGTGAAACCCGTGCTTTGCGGTTGTTCAGCCGGGCCAGGTGCTGCATGCGGCGGTAGTCGCGATAGGCGTTGCGCACGGTTTCAGCGAGTTCGACCGGGATGAGGCCCAGCTCACCCGCCATTTTCAGTAAGGCGATGTTGCCTAGATTGGCGGTTAGTTGCGGGTGGTGGTGGGCATGACCCAGGACGAGATATTGAACGATGAATTCAACATCGATCAGGCCGCCGCGATCCTGTTTGAGGTCGAAGACCGTTTCGCTCTGGTCAGCGGGCGTGGCGTGGGCGTGGAGCATGCGTCGGCGCATGGTGAGCACTTCTGCGCGCAGGGTGTCGAGATTGCGCGGCTGACGCAGGATTTCGTCGCGGATGGCTTCAAAGGCTGCACCGATGGATGGGGCGCCCGCCGAGAAACGGGCACGGGTGAGGGCCTGGTGCTCCCAAAGCCAGGCGGATTCGAGCTGGTATTGGCGGAAAGCCTGAAGCGAATGAACCAGCAAGCCCGCATCACCATTCGGACGCAGCCTGACGTCGATTTCAAAAAGCTGGCCTGCTGCGGTCTGGCTGGAAAGCCAGGTATTCAGACGGGTTGAGAGGCGGGCATAGTTTTCTGGCGCGGCGGGATCGTCGTCGTCCATAAGAAAGACGAGGTCCAGGTCTGAGGCATAGCCCAGTTCCTTGCCGCCGAGCTTGCCGTAGCTGATGACCGCGAAGCGGGGGGGATCGCAGTGCCGCTTCGCGAGCTTGCGCCAGGCGAATTTGAGCGTCAGCTCGAGAATGCAGTCGGCCAGCGCGGAAAGATGGTCCGCGAGTTTTTCAACGGTTAGCACGCCGTTGATGTCCTGCACCAGCAGGCGGAAGACCTGGGCGTGGTGTGCCTCGCGCAGGAGGTCCATCTGCTGTTCCGTGTCCGGTTCGACGGCTTCGAGGGATTCGGCTAGTTGCGCACTAAACGTCGCCCAGTCGGGGGTGAGTTCGAGGATGCCAGGGTCTAGCAGTTCATCGAGCAGGACGGGGTGATTCTTCAGGTAATCCGCAGCCCAGGCAGAGGCCGCTTCGAGCTGGGCGAGTCGGCGCAGGGCTTGTGGGTATTGGAGGAGAAGGGAAAAATAAGCCGGTCGCCGGCTCAGTGTTTCGAGCAGATCGAGGATGCGGCTCAAGGCTTCATCGGGATGCGGGGTTTCGAGGCAGGCGTCGATGACCAGCGGTGCCAGGGCATCCAAACGGCTGCGTGCGGCTTCGGGCATCTGCTGATAGCGGTTGCTGTTGCGCGTGGCGGCCAGACGGGCGGCGACGGCGGCTCCATCGCGATATCCACGTTGAGTCAGGCGGACAGCCAGTTCGTCATCTGGCGCAGACTCGGTGTTCGTATTCGCTTCGGTCTGGCTTTGCCAGAGATTATCCTGCGGCGCGCGGTCTTTGTTCGGGTCGGAAAAGACGGCTTCAAAGTGGGTGGTCACCGTCTGGCGGTGGTGATCCAGCACGGCCTGGAACGCCTCGAAAGCGGAAAAACCCATTGAAGCTGCGATGGTGTGCTGGTCTTCGGGAGAGACGGGCAGGCTGTGGGTCTGGGCATCGTCCAGATATTGCAGGCGATGTTCGAGGCGGCGCAGGAAGTCATAGGCCGCGTTGAGTGATTGGACGGATTCGGTGGAGAGCTGACGGCGTTCGGCCAGCAGGGGCAAGACCTGCTGGGTTGGCTTGATTTGTAGCGGTTTGTCACGCCCGCCCCGGATGAGTTGAAAGACCTGGGCAATGAATTCGATTTCACGGATGCCGCCCGGCCCGAGCTTGACGTTGTCCGCCCGGTCCTTTCGTGTCACTTCACGGCGGATCTGGGCGTGTAACTCGCGCATGGCGTTGATGGCCCCGAAATCGAGATACTTGCGAAAGACGAAGGGGCGACGCAGGGCTTCCAGCTCTACCAGCCAGGCCGCATGTTGTGGATTTTCATCAGGCAGGGGGAGCAGGGGGCGGGCCTTGATCCAGGCGTAACGCTCCCACTCCCGGCCTTGGGTGATGAAATAGTTTTCCAGCATGTCGAGGCTGCACACCAGGGGGCCGGAATCGCCATTGGGGCGCAGCCGCATGTCGACGCGGAATACCTGTCCATCTCCGGTGATATCGGCAATGGCGTTGATGAGATTGCGGCCCAGACGGGAAAAGAAATCGAAATTGTCCAGCCGTTTCAATCCGCGTTCTGCGCCGTCGGTTTCGCCATCTTCGGGATAAACAAAGATCAGGTCGATATCCGAGGAGACATTAAGCTCGCGCCCCCCCAGCTTCCCCATGCCAATGACGATGAGCTGCTGCGCTTCACCTTGTGCGTTGCGAGGCTGGCCATAGCGCGCGATGAGGCTGTCCATGATGACGCGCAAGGCGGTGGCCAGGCTGATTTCGGCAATCTGCGTCATGGCTTCGGTCACTTCGGATAGCGAGGCCCGCCCGGCCAAGTCCCGGGTGACGATGCGGGCCCAGGCGCGTTGCTTGAAATCACGCAAGGCGGGTTTGAGCGTGTCCTCGCTCAGGTTTTCCGGCAGTAGTGCGGCAAGAGTGGCAGCATCCAGGGGCGTGTCCAGATGGGTGAGGATTTCACCGGTTAGATCAGGCCGGGCAGTCAGCAGACGAGACAAGGCTCGGGAGCTTTTCAGGGCTTGCTGGAGGGATTGTGCTGGCGTCAGATTGGAAATCATTCGGGGGGCGTTCGGTTAAAATCCGGGGTCTCGTGGGCGTTCGCACGGAACGTGGGGGCGAAGGAACGTGGAAGCGGAGGAGCGCGGCAGAAAAGAAAAACTCCTTGGCACGTCATTCTAGTGCCCGCCCTGCCTTTCCGGATAATTGCCTTCCCCTTTCGCTGCCTTTCCTTTTCGCCCCTTTCCTTTCGATTTCTTTACGTCTTCTCGCTGCCATCAAACCACATCTTCCTTCGACGATTGACGGAATTCCTGCTTCGGGCGCGCACCGGCGCGTTTGGATTCGTCTGGCAAAAGGGGTGGGGCGATTACTGCTGGGGCTTTATTTTGTTTTTGCCCTGCTCGTCCTGGGTTTGCGTCATGTCGTTTTGCCGCATGTCGAAGACTATCGTGGTGACATCGAAAAAGTCCTTTCTTCCTCGTTGGAATTACCGGTGGCCATTGGCCATGTCGAAGCGCATTGGAACGGCTTGAATCCCTGGCTCGCCTTGCGGAATGTGCGCTTGCATGACCGCCAGAATCGACCGGCCCTGACGCTGGATTACATCGAAGCCGAGCTGTCCTGGACTTCCCTTTTGGTTCTGGATCTGCGCCTGAAAAGGCTGGAACTACTCGCGCCCACGCTGGATGTCCGGCGCGATGCCCAGGGGCGGCTGACCGTGGCCGGTTTGCCCATCGAGACCCGGCGCGACCAGCAGGACAATGCGCTGGCCGATTGGCTGCTGGCCCAGCAGCGTATCTTCATCCGCGATGCACGCATCGACTGGAACGATCAAAGCCGTGCAGCGCCGCCGCTGACGCTAAAGCATGTCAATTTGCTCTTGCAAAACGACGGACGACGTCACCGTTTCGGCCTGACGGCGCAGCCACCGGAAGCCCTTGCTTCCCGTCTTGATCTGCGAGGGGATTTCCAGGGAAGGGATGTTCGCCGCCTTTCGGAATGGCAGGGCGAGGCTTATGTGGAGCTCGATTACGCCGATTTGTCGGGTTGGCGACAGTGGGTGGATTATCCGATTGGCTTATCGCGGGGCAGTGGGGCCGTGCGGCTTTGGGCTTCGCTGGACAAACAGCAGATTGTCGGCGCGACGGCAGATATCGCCCTGCATGAAGTTTCATTGGGACTGGGCCGCTCGCAGCCGCCCATCGAGCTGAAATCTCTCACGGGGCGGCTGGGTGGGCGCATTGAGGCCGACGGCTATGCCGTCAATGCCCGACGTCTGTCCCTTCTTCTTCAGGACGGCTTGCAGATCACGCCGACCGATTTTGATTTCGAGTGGAAGGAGGCAAGCTCCAAAGCATCGGCCCACGGGCGGTTCAATGCGAATCAGCTGGATTTCGATACCTTGTCCCGCCTGGCTGGACGTTTGCCCTTCGATGCGGCGACGCGACGGCATCTGGCTGATTACGCCCCGCGTGGGCAGTTGCAAGACCTCAAGGTCAGCTGGAGTCTTAAGCCTTCGGCGCAAGCGGAAACACTGCCCGTGCTGGAAAAATATGCTGTGCATACGCAGTTTTCCGGCCTGAGCCTGAATGCCCAGGGGGCTTTGCCAGGCTTTACGGGGTTAACGGGCAGCATTGACGGCGACGAGACGGGGGGACGTTTCCGTCTGGAGAGCCAGGATGCTGCGCTGGCTTTGCCCGAAATTTTTGCAGACCCGCGTATCGAGCTGGGCAAGCTGTCTGCACAGGCGAGCTGGAAGTCTGATGCAGACGCCATTCATGTCCAGCTGCAAGAGGCCCGTTTTGAAAATCAGGACGCGGCGGGCTTGATGAGCGGGCAATATAGCTACCCGCGTAGTGGCCGGACGGCGGGGGTGGTCGACCTGTCTGCACGGCTGACGCGGGGGCAGGGCAATGCCGTCTGGCGTTACATTCCGATCGTCGCGGGCCAGGAAGTGCGCGACTGGCTAAGGACTTCCCTGATCGGCGGCAGCAGCCATGACACGACCTTGCGCCTCAAGGGGGATTTGCAGCGATTTCCCTTCGATGATGGCTCCGGTATTTTCGAGGTCAAGGGCCACGTTCAGGGTGCCAGCCTGAACTATGCCGAAGGCTGGCCGCAGATCGACCATATTCAGGGCGCGCTCGAATTCGTGGGAAAGCGCATGTTGATTACGGCAGAGCGTGCCTCTTTGTACGGCGTGGGTCTGAGCCAGGTTCGTGCGGAAATCCCCGATCTTGGCGCGGCAGATCCGCAACTGACTGTCAGTGGCCAGGCCGCTGGGCCAACGGCGGATTTTCTGCGCTTTGTCGAAAGCAGTCCCGTGGGTGAGCAGATTGGCCACTTCACTGAAGAGATGCGGGCGCAAGGCAATGGGAAGCTCGATCTCAAGCTGCTGCTTCCGTTGAACCGTCTGGCTGACGCACGGATTGACGGACGTTATCGGTTCCTGGGTAACCGCGTCAGGGTGGATGCGGATTTGCCGCCGCTTAACGAGGTTTACGGCAGCCTGCAATTTTCGGGTGATGCGCTCAAAGCCGAGGGGATGCGCGCAACCCTGCTGGGAATGCCGCTTAGCTTTGATCTGAAAACGGTGGGTAATGCTGCGGTGGAAGCCCGGGCAAACGGCCAGCTGAATGTGGCCGATTTGCGTACACAATGGTCTTCTTCTTTTCTCGATCACCTTTCGGGCAGCACAACATGGCAGGGCCGCGTGCTGGCGCGCAAAAAGAATGCCGAGCTGGTTCTGGAATCGCGTTTGCAGGGTATTTCTTCCAGCCTTCCGGAGCCGTTCAACAAAAGCGCGGCCACGGCCCTTCCCTTTCGTATCGAGCGTCGTCAGCTTTCCGCCACGGCTACGGCGAGGGCGGGTGACCAGCTGGAGCTGAGCCTGGACAACACCTTGTTTGCCCGATTGATCCGCCGCTACGAAGCCGGAAGTGAAGGCAAATTGCGCGTCGAACGCGGGGGGATTGCCGTGGGGCAGCCCTTGAGCCTGCCGGAGAAGGGGGTTTTCCTGGCGGTGAATATGCCCCGGATTGATGTCGACCTGTGGCGTGGCTTGTTGGTTTCGTCGGCACAATCGGGGAGTGGGGAGAAGGGGCCCGATGCTTTCGTTTCCGATTTTCCGGTGACGGCGTTGGCTTTCAAAACGCCGTTGCTGACGGCCTTTGGTTATGGCTTTGCGGATATGGATGCGAAGGCACGCTTGAAAGGGGCCGAGGTCTGGAAAGTGGATTTGAAAAGCCGCGACATCGTTGGCGAGCTGAGCTGGCGCGGGCACGATCGAGGACGCCTGACGGCGCATCTGAAGCAGCTTTCGATCAACCGCGAAAAATCCACCCATCCGGCTCCAGTTTCTGGCCACGAAGAAGGCAGCCACGACACAGCCTCCGTTCGCGTGGAAAAATTGCCGGGGCTGGATGTCGAGGTGGATCGTTTCGTTTTGCAGGGCAAGGAATTGGGTCGGCTGAAACTCTCTGCCGATCAACGTCATGCCGTTTGGGAGGCCCGTCTGGACATCGAAAACCCGGATGCCCGTTTGACTGGCACGGGACATTGGCGTCCCGGTGGAGGGAATATCAACGCCAGGGCGGACAACAGGGCGGACGCTAATGCCAGTGATCCTGCCAAGGCCCAGGATACCCAGCTCAGGTTTACCCTGAGCACGCCGAGCATCGAGAAGTTGCTGGCCCGGCTGGGCTATGCTGATGTGCTCAAGCGCGGAAGCGCGCGCCTAGAAGGTCAGCTGGCCTGGTCGGGTCTGCCCTATGTCCTCGATTACCCGACGCTGGCGGGTGAGCTTCGCGTTCATGCTGAAAACGGACAGTTCAACAAGCTGGAGCCGGGGATGGGGCGGCTGTTGGGGATTTTGAGCCTTCAGTCCCTGCCACGCCGTATCACGCTCGATTTTCGCGATGTGTTCAGCCAGGGTTTTGCGTTCGACAACATCGATGGGCAGCTGGGTCTGAGCCAGGGGGTCATCAGTACGCAAGACCTGAAAATTCAGGGCCCGGCGGCGAAGGTTTTGATGAGTGGCAGCGCGAATGTGCCGCTGGAGACGCAAAATCTGCGCGTGCGCGTTCAGCCCGCTATTGGCGAATCACTGGCGGTGGGGGCGATGATTGCCCATCCGGCAGCGGGGGCACTGGCCTGGCTTGCGCAGAAAGTGATGCGTGATCCGCTCGACCAGGCCTTTGCCTTTGAATACGCCGTGACGGGACGATGGGATGACCCCAAGGTTGAGAAAGTCGGGGGGGGGCCGATGGCGTCGGAAAAGAAGGAAATGAAGGAAATGAAGGAAAAACCATGAATCCTTTGCCCTGCCTTGCCGCCGTGCAGATGATTTCTGGCCCGGAGGTGCTTGCCAATCTCCAGGAGGCGGCCCGACTGATCGCACAGGCTGCCGGACAAGGCGCGCGACTCGTCGCCCTGCCGGAGTATTTCCCGCTGATTGGCGCAAGCGATGCGGAAAGACTGGCCGCACGTGAAGAAGATGCAGGTGATGAAAGCACAGAATCGCAATCGTCGATTCAGCATTTTCTTGCGCAAACAGCTCGTCAGCATGGTCTCTGGCTGGTTGGGGGCTCGATTCCGATGCGGGCGGATGACCCGGCCCGGCTGCGTAATAGTTGCCTGGTCTATGATCCGATGGGGCGGCGCGTGACGCGTTACGACAAGATTCATCTATTCGGTTTTCAGAAGGGCGCGGAATCCTACGATGAGCGTCAATTCATTGAACCAGGCAAGACCATCGTGACTTTCGAGGTGGAAGGTTTGGGCGCGTTGCGCCGTATCGGTCTCGCAATTTGTTACGATCTGCGCTTTCCCGAGATGTTTCGGGCGATGGGAGAGGTGGATCTGTTGATCGTGCCGGCTGCATTCACGGAAACAACCGGGCGTGCCCACTGGGAATTGCTGCTGCGCGCGCGCGCGGTGGAAAACCAGTGCTATGTGCTCGCCGCTGCGCAAGGCGGGTTGCATCCGGGTGGACGGCTTACGCATGGTAATAGCATGTTGATCGACCCATGGGGCGAGATCGTCGCCCGGCTGGATAAAGGCCCCGGCATCGTGTGCGGGGCATTCGACGCTGAACGTCTGGCCGATGTGCGACGAAGTCTGCCTGCACTGCAACACCGGACGTGCTGAAACCGCCCTGTTTTTACGAGGACAAGAAATGACTTTTGCCACTGACATGGAAAACAACTTTCGCATCGCCGAGAAGTGCCTGCTGATGCCTTATCAACTGACTTCGATGCGGCTGGACAGCGTCTTTTCACAGATGTTTGCTCACCGTCTGGACTATGCCGATCTTTATTTCCAGTACGCTCGTTCAGAAGGCTGGAGTCTGGAAGAGGGCATCGTCAAATCGGGCAGTTTCAACATCGAACAGGGCGTGGGGGTGCGTGCTATCAGCGGAGAAAAAACGGCGTTTGCCTATTCCGACGAGATCAGTCTTTCGGCCTTGCAGGATGCCGCCCAGGCCACACGGGCCATTGCGAGCCAAGGTGGTCGGGGCATCGCCCCTCTGTTGCGCCAGCCCAGCCGTGCTCGCGCGGCAGACGCGCTTTATCCGGCACTCGACCCCATTGCCGATCTGGCCGATACGGAAAAAGTGCATCTGCTCGAGCGTCTGGAAGGCTATGCCCGTGCGCTTGATCCGCGTGTCGTTGAAGTCATGGCCAGCCTGGGGGGAACCTGGGAGGTGATCCTCGTTGCGCGCAGCGACGGACAGATGATGGCGGATGTGCGGCCACTGGTTCGCGTTTCGCTGTCGGTCATCATGGTCGACCAGGGGCGGCGCGAGATGGGCTCTTCCGGTGGCGGCGGGCGTTTCGATTACAGCTACTTTACGGATGCGGTCCTGAAAGATTACGCGGAAAAGGCTGTGCATCAAGCGCGTGTGAATCTTTCCGCCAAGCCCGCACCTGCAGGGGCAATGACGGTCGTGCTGGGCCCGGGCTGGCCAGGCATCCTCCTTCACGAAGCCATTGGCCATGGGCTGGAAGGCGACTTCAACCGCAAGGGCAGCTCGGCATTTTCAGGGCGGGTTGGAGAGCGTGTGGCTGCACGCGGCGTGACGGTTGTGGATGACGGCACGATCAAGAAACGGCGCGGCTCGCTATCCATCGACGACGAAGGGAACCCCACGCAACGGACGGTGCTGATCGAGGATGGCATCCTGATGGGTTATCTGCAGGACACGCTCAACGCCCGCTTGATGGGGGTTGAGCGAACGGGGAATGGGCGGCGGGAATCCTATGCCCACCTTCCTCTGCCGCGCATGACCAATACCTGCATGATGAACGGCAACCGTGACCCGCAAGAGATCATCGCTTCAGTGAAAAAGGGGCTTTATGCCGCCAACTTCGGCGGTGGGCAGGTCGATATCACCAGTGGCAAATTCGTTTTTTCCGCAGCCGAGGCTTATCTGATCGAAAACGGCAAGATCACCACCCCCGTCAAGGGCGCGACCCTCATCGGTAATGGCCCGGATGTACTGCAGCATGTCAGCATGATCGGAAACGATCTGTCACTCGATCCGGGTGTGGGAACCTGCGGCAAGGAAGGGCAGAGTGTTCCGGTGGGCGTGGGGCAGCCTACCTTGAAAATCGATGGCCTGACGGTCGGTGGCAGCGCGATTTGATGACGACCGGCCCGTCTTGAGGTGATGCGCACTTTATCGAGATCATGAGTCGAAAGTTCTGGATCATCCTGCTGCTTGTCGGCTTGATCGCTTATGGCGCGATTCGTTTGCAACGTGAACACAACGATCGCCAGATTCAATCCTACGCGCTGTCCAACCTGACTTTCGAAGAAGAGCCCTCCCAGACGGCAACGGAAATGAAGGGTTTCGATTTCAAGGGATTCCGAATTCAACCTCTGGCCGGTTTCCTGATTCGCGCCCGGGTTCTTTCGCGTTCGAATTACTACGTCGGGACGGAGTCGCAGCTTTCACCGATGGATCTGGCCCTGGGCTGGAAGCGTATGGCTGATCCGGATATCTATGGCGCACTGAACATCTCGCAAGGAGGGCGTTGGTATTACTACTCCTGGGCCAATGATCCCCCCATTCCGCTTCCAGAAATCATTTCCTCTTCGGCCAATATGCACCTGATTCCCGCCAACGACCGCGTTAGTCGCGCGCTGGAACGAGCCAGCGAGGGCCGCTTTGTCAGGATCAAAGGCTGGCTGGTGGAAGTTCGCCGCAAGGATGGCTGGCATTGGCGAAGCTCCCTGAGCCGAACGGACAGCGGCGGCGGCTCTTGTGAGCTGATTTTCGTTGAGGCTGCCGAAGTCGAGTAGGCAGGATGAATAGACAGGAATCAAAATCCCGCAAACCGTATCCTCCCATCATCTATTTTCAGAAAACAAACCCAGTCGATGTCCAAGCAGAAGCCCTCCGATTCGTCCAGAAAATTCTCCACCTGGCAGGGCCTGTCGGCCTTTGTCGATCAGGTTCTGCGTGGAATGGGGCAAGTCATGTTTCAGGACAACCCTTATACCGGGCTGCTTTTTCTGCTGGGCATCCTGATCCATTCCCCCCTGTGGGCTGCGGCTGCCTTGTTAGGGACGGGCGTGAGTACCGTTACAGCACGCGCTTTGGGGGTGGCACCTTCTGCCGTGTGCAGCGGGCTATATGGCTATAACGGCGCACTCGTCGCCATCGCGCTGCTTTATTTTCTTCAACCTTCCGGTTTGACCTGGGCTTATGTCGGCCTGGCGGGCTTCGCGGCGACGCTCCTGACGGCCGCGATGACGCGCCTGTTGCAGCCTTGGAATCTTCCTGTCCTGACCGCCCCTTTCGTGGTCACAACCTTGGTCTTCGTCCTGGCCTTGGCCCGTTTTGGTCATCTTCACGCTACCGATCATCTCCCCATTGCGGCCTTGCCGGGTACGGTGGCTGTCGAAGGGATCGTTGGCCCTGAAACCCTTACATACGGACTGCTCAACGGTATCGCCCAGATTTTCTTCCAGGAAAATGGACTCACTGGCGCGATGTTTTTGCTGGGCCTGCTCCTGGCTTCACCGCGTGCCACTGGAATGGCCGTACTGGGTTCCTTAGTCGGCTTGTTGATGGCCTGGGGCATGGGAGGTAGCGAAACTGCTATGCGAAGCGGAGCTTATGGTTTCAACGGTGCGCTGACCACTTTGGCCTTGGGGAGTGTTTTCCTCCAGCCCGGCAAGGCGGCTTTTCTGCATGCTCTGCTGGCGGCCCTGCTGGCCACGCTCCTGTTCGCCAGCCTTTCTGCCGCCTTCGCCCCGTTTGGAATGCCCGCACTGACGCTTCCCTTTGTCCTGACCGTCTGGCTCTATTTGCTCGCCAGCCCGGAAACCGCGGGCATTGTCCGTAAGGGGTGAAGAATCTGTCCCACGTTTGATCGCAAGAGTCCTCTCCAACAAACCTGCACCGGACTATCTATAATCACATGACAAGTTCGCCACTCGAAGACGGGATGCTGATTACATCGCGAAGTGGATTCATGAACGAAGGCGTTTTCTTGCGAAAGGAGGCCGTCATGTTCGATTCACCATTTGCCCTGTGTCCTGAGCGGCAATGCCCCGTCCTTCTGGATCAGACCCAGGAAGAATGTGCCCGGGAGCACACTTGTGATTCCGGATGCGCTTGTCCGCTGGCCGCTGCTTTTTGCGGATACGACTTCACATCACCGACAAACTCAATTCCTTCCGACAGGAACAAACATGAACCCCTCCGCAGAACGTCGTGATTTCTGGCGCGCACCTTTCCAAACCCTGGCGCGTTTGACGAACCATGAAGGGCTGACCCGCGAAGGCCATTTGGGCGATATTTCCCTCAAGGGCGCGTTGCTCGAAATGGAAGAAATCGGCTCGATTCGTTCGGGGGATCGCTGCCGTTTGCAGATCGATCTGTCTCCCGAGATTTCGATTCGGATGCAGATGACCGTCATGCACGTCGCCGGGCAGCGTCTGGGATTGCGGTGTGACGAAATCGATCTTGACAGCATCACGGCTTTGCGTCGCCTGGTCGAGCTCAATTCTGGCGACCCCATTCTGCTCGAACGAGAACTCGGAGCTTTGGTGCATGGGGCACTGACGCGCGGCTGAGTTTTTCAGGCTTTTTGTTCCGAAGAAGCGGAAGCATTAGTATCAGAAACCACACGGGGGACGCCGATCAGATAAGTCACTGTGACCCCCGGAAGTCCTCCCTTGACCTGCCCTGTTTTCCATTCGAACTGTTTCCAACCGCTCACCTTTTCAACGAGGGCGCGCATCTCGTCGGGGGAATAGGCGCGTAAATTAGAGCCGACACCATCGATCAGGGCGCACAACGGAATGACCGGAACAATGTAGGTCCAGAAAAGCCGTGCCCAGGAAAAGGGGCGGAAAAATGGAGTCAGAAAAGGCATCGACAAAGGCCCGCCTACCAGCACCTGAAGGAAGGCCGCGAAGCTGCGGTTGGAAAGCTCGAAAACGGCCAGGGGCGCGCCTTGATCCACGCTGTTCTGAAGGATGCGGATCGCTTGCGCAGGTGGGAAGTGATGAAAACACGAAAACATCGTGCGCAACCCTTTGAGCTGGCCCGGAACCTCCGTCGCATCGACTGATTCACGCGCATACTGCAACGCCCCCCGGGTTTGGGCCGCAAGCTTTTCGAATGCAGGCAGGTTGGGGTATTTGTCCGTCAGACAAACCGGAACGTCCAGACCGTGATGCGCCTTCAATTGCGCTTGCACGAGAGCCAGCGGCCCCGAACCGCCGGAACAAAGATCGACGATGCTGCATTGTTCGCTCTGCCGCAAGGCTTGCGCCAGCTGGCGGGAAACCAGTCGTAATCTTCGAGTTCGATTGCTTGAAAGCGGGGCATGATGGCTCCTTGGGGTACTTTAGTGTCAATCAGCGTGCAATTTTGACCATCTGTCAGCGTTGAACCTGGAAACCACAGTTGGAAGTCCTCGAGTGTACGTCTTTCCGATCCGTTTTGTGATGAACCCCATCCGCATTGAGCGCAGTGTTTGGTCTTTCGTGTCATTGCGGGCTTGACCCGCAATCTTTCGTCCGGGGCTGGAGATTGCGGGTCAAGCCCGCAATGACAAAGGATGGGGGTTGGGAGCCGGACTGCCCGCTCGTTGATGGTGACGAGGAGAGATTGTGGGGCAGGCCAGCGATGACAAGGGATGGGGGTTAGGAGCCGGGTTTTTCCGGGCGGATTGTCATGCTGGGACCACTGCAGTAAAGTAAGGATGTAATGCGATCCTTACGGAGGGAGCCATGTTCGCCATTGCCAAAATTACTGCCAAAGGCCAGACCACCATCCCGCAGGATGTGCGTGCCGCGCTGCATGTCGAACCCGGCGACCTTATTGCATGGGAAGTCGGCACAGACGGCTCGGCAACCGTTCGTCGCGTGCAGCCTCTCGACATCGAATACCTGCGCGCGATCGAAGGTACGCTGTCGGAATGGTCGAGTAAATCCGACGAAGAGGCCTATCGTGAGCTTTGAACGCTTCACTGTGGTGCGTGTGCCCTTTCCCTTCACCGACCGCAACGCGACCAAGAACCGCCCTGCACTGGTGCTTTCCGCTGCGGATCGCTTCAATGCGTCCGCCGGCCATTCCGTGATGGCAATGGTCACCTCGGCCAATAACGCCTCATGGCCGCTCGACTGTGAGATTACCGACTTGAAGGCTGCTGGCCTGCCAGCTCCGTCCGTCGTGCGCTTCAAATTGTTCACGCTGGATCATCGGCTGGTGCGGGGTGAGCTGGGAATTCTCGCAATCAGTGATGCTCAGGCCGTTGCAGACCGACTCGAACAGCTTTTCCAATAAGAACAATAGAGGACAGCCCGGGCTTGGAGATTGCGCGTAATGCAAGATTCCTCTGTGCTCCCCTCCGTGCTCCCGCCGCAGCAAGGACACTTCACCCCTGCCCCCCATTACCCGCTTGGTAGAGTTGCCGCGCCTGGGGTCCATATTTCCGAATCACTGCCTTGATTGCCTCTGAATTCGACGGGTCCAGTTCGTCGCGCTCCGTCCTCAAGGCGCGCTTGGCGGCCTCGATCCGCTCCACGGCCGCAGCGTCGGGAAATGGCTTTTCGCGCTCCAGCGCGAGTGCTTCGGAGTAGTGGGCGATGATCGCACCCAGGACATCACAGGCTACTTCGTACCGAACGCCGGTACGGTCGAAAAGCTCGGCCTTGTTCATCTGCCGAAAGGCAATCTGCCAATCGTCGTGGTTGCCATCGTCAAGGATGTTGTTTGCGACATCGACGGCGTCGGCTGGATTTTCTTTGAACAACTCGGCCAATGTTTCAGTTCCTTTACTGAGTCAGCTGGATCGCCGTTGGCACTTCGTTGTTCCCGGAGCACCGAGAAAGGAAAGGGGACGTGGCGATGTGCGCAAACCTTTATCAATACGACGCGTTGTTCTGGTGGGCCCCCTCGGAGTCGAACCGAGCACCAACGGATTATGAGTCCGAGTAGTTGAGCCGCATTATAGCCGCTATATACATGCAATCATAGGGTTACGCCCCATTACCCCGGCCATGTTGCCGCAATACTCCGCTATGCCGTTGACGCTTTGTTGTCACCATTGGGGATGCGCCAGAGTCAGTGAGAAAAAAGCACACGATAGACGAAACGGTGGCTGGGGTCCGGTCGCGGCCGGCAAAATTTGACCACTTCGCCCCAAAACTGAGGCAGTCGTCCAGGAAACGGCCTCAGATTTGGCCGTCAAGCAGATCGGGTGCACCGCCAAGCGGGGATTTTGTCGTCTATCGCGGAACATTTTTTCCGCCGCACCCGAAGCCTCGTGCTCCCCCGTGCGCCTCACCCCTTCCCCCCGCCCTTCCCCGCCAGCGGGGAAGGGCGCCAAACGGCCGCGTTTGATCCTCGGAGGGCAGGGGTAAAAACCACCCCTGCCCTCCGAGGGGAGGGTATCCTCCAGGCGCATCGCGTCAAGGGCTTTCGCGGCATAAACGGCTCCTCCCCACGCCGGCAAACAGCACGCCGGCGCGGGTCCCATCCATTTATTCCATGGTCCCTTGACCCGCTGCCCCTGGACTGCTCGATCACGGGGAGCAGTCGCACGATGTAATGAGAACGTCTATACTTGGTTAGTATCTGATGGTAGGAGGTACGATCATGTCGAAAGAAGCCGTTTTCACGATGAAACTGGAACCCGAACTGCGCGCCGAATTCATGGCCGAGGCCGAGGCCGCCCATCGGCCGGCGTCGCAAGTGCTGCGTGAGCTAATGCGTGAGTTTGTTCAACGCCAGCGCGAGTCGCGGGAATACGACGAGTTCCTGCGCCGCAAGGTTGAGGCCGGCCGGGGCTCAATGCGCGCCGGCCTGGGCCGCCCGAATGAAGAGGTTGAAGCCGAATTTGCAGCACGGCGCGCCAGTGTGGCGAACCAAGCGTGAGGGTCGTTTGGACGCCAGAGGCACAGCAGGATCGCGCCGACGTGTGGGACTACATCGCAGCCGACAACCCGCGTGCGGCGGCCCGAATGGATGAGCTGTTCAGTGACGCGGCAGCTAGATTGGCCGTGCACCCGATGATGGGCCGTCCTGGGAAAATACCCGGCACCCGCGAGCTGATCCCGCATGAAAGCTATCGCCTGGTGTACGAAATCGACGGGGAAACGGCGTGGATTTTGACCTTGGTTCATACGGCCAGGCGGTGGCCACCCACGCGCGATTGAGCGAGGAGAGATTCTGGCAACGATAACCGGCACGAATGGGCCCCCCCGCAGTTTGCCATAGCCTCAACTGCTTGCCCAAGCAGGGCGGTTAACGACATTGCTTCATCGTGGCATCTGTCTTTCATTTCCCGCCTCCTGCGTAGTGCAATCTCCTTCGCCTCTTTGGGACTTTGCACCAGATCATCAAACAGTGCTTTTTCCAATCCGCTATCTGCCCACTTGACATATCGGCGACTCCCTGGAAACCTATGCATCCCACGATACACCATCAGGAGACCATTTCATGCGCCTACCCGCTCTGACCTTCGGCATCGGCGCCATTGTGGCGCTTACTGTCGAGCACGTTGCCTACACTGAACCGTTCTTCGTTAGTCAGGCCATCGCCCAAACCGCCAAACCTGCACCAGAAACCGCGTGCGAAATGTTCGAGAACCCAACGCTCAATGGCATGGGCGGTTGGGTTTCTCGGATGGGCAGCAAGGGGTACAAGGTTACAGCGATGACGACGGCTCCATCGCCAATGGGAGGTGGTGCGACCTATGTCGCCGTCGCCTGCAAGTAACCGTCAAGGGTTGGCGGACTTTCGCGCGCGAAAGTCCTTTCCCGATCGATTCATACCTCATACCCATGCGAGGCGAAAACCTGAGCCATGTTGGCGCCTTCCCACGATCCAGGCCTGGTGATGACCATTCCCGCATCCTCTGCCAGCATTGCAAGCAGCTTGGCCGGCGTGAGTTTTCCGTGAGAAGTGAAACCTTGTCGCAATTTGTCCGCCTCGCTGCACGCGCTGGCCAGTTCGCGCAAGGCTGCGAAAGTGCCGTCCGAAACCTCGATGGTGATTCGCCTCATGCATTCTCCCCGAACTGAAACTTTCGCGCGCGAAAGTCCGGCTACAGCCGCTTGAATTCGAGCAACACGAATAGCTGGGTGTTCCGACTGCTGGACGTGCGCGATGTCTTGAAAGGCAGCCAGGACAGACCAGAGGCCCCTTCCGAGACGTTTTCTTCATCGAGGCCAGCCAACACCACGACCTCTCCATCTTCCGCGTCCACGGTGGCCTCTATCTGTCGCTTGTTGAGAGTGGGGCTATCAATGTTGCTGGTGCTCGTGCTTGCGAAGCACGAAACTTCCTGCACGACGTTGGCAGTAAACCTGCCATCGAGGGCGCGAGGTTGCACGGTCAGGACCAGACCGCTCGATCTGTACTCAATGGATTGAATCGGCGTGCCATCCTTCGACAACGTGAGCGCACCGCGCACCGGAACCTCGCTACCGACCATCAATCGGCCGCGCTCACCATCGACCAGGCGCAGAGAGGGCTGCGTGCGGAAACGGAAACGACTGTCCCCGTTGATCGCCTTCAGCACGGTGTCAATGCTTCCAGTCTTCAACCTGGCGAAGTTGCCCGAGGCGACGGTGCCGGCGTTCAGCGCGAGCTGCAAGCGACCGCCAAGGATGACCGCCCAGGTCAACAGCGATCCCGATTGGAAACCGAAGAAGAGGGATACGCGGCGGTTATCCGAGCTGATTGATATCTGGTTCAAGCACCACGGCGCCACCCTCCGCGACGGAGAGAACCGGAAGCGCCGGCTGCTCCAAATAGCCGAAACCCTCAGCGATCCAACCGTTGACATCTTCAGCGCCAACACCTTCGCCGAATATCGGAAAGACCGCTTGGCTGAAGGCATCAGCAGCAACACCGTCAATCATGAGCACGCCTACCTGCGTGCGTTGTTCAACGAGCTGGCCCGAATGGGGCAGTGGGCCAAGCCCAACCCTTTGGCCACGGTTCGACAAATCAAGCTGGTCGAACGCGAACTGGTATTCCTGACGCTCGACCAGGTGCGGACTCTGCTGACCGCTCTGGAGACCACGAGCGAAGACGCCATGATGGTGAGCAAAGTTTGCCTGGCTACTGGCGCCCGATGGAGCGAGGCAGAAGGGCTGCAAGCTTCACAGGTCCATGCCGGGGTCGTGCATTTCACCGCCACGAAGAACGGCAAGAATCGTAGCGTGCCGATCCCCGCCCTGCTGGAGTCCTCGCTGCTCGATAGGAGCAAGAAAAACGATTCCCGCCTCTTCTTGCCGTCCTATAACGCTTTCCGCCGCGCCGTCGATCTGGCGGGCCTCGAACTGCCCGACGGCCAGCTTACCCACGTCTTGCGACACACCTTTGCGTCGCACTTCATGATGAACGGCGGCAACATCCTTGCCTTGCAACGTATCCTGGGGCACAGCAGCCTCGCGATGACAATGCGGTATGCGCACCTGGCGCCGGATCACCTCCAGGAAGCACGGGCACTCAATCCCCTCAGCCTGCTGGATCGCCGTTGACACTTCGTTGTCACCCCGGCGCCAGAAAAAGAAAAAGGGTTCGCGGCAATTGCTCGCGAACCCTATGCCAGGTGAGTGGCAAATATGTGGTGGGCCTTGCAGGACTTGAACCTGCGACCAAGCGATTATGAGTCGCCTGCTCTAACCAACTGAGCTAAAGGCCCGAAACTTTTACTTCCTCCAAAGGATTATGAGTCCGCTGCTCTAACCAAGCATGAGCTAGAGGCCCGAGAAGAGGGATTATATGTTGGCTGGAGCGGGATTGTCTGTTGTGCGGGTGTTTTGGATCAGGGAACTTCCGAATTCTGCATTCGGCTGAGGATGCGCTGGGTGCGGCGGTTGAGAAAGGCCGAATAGGGGTTTTTCTCGAAGCGGCGCGGGGCGGGGAGCATGACGGCGAGGCGGGCAGCTTGTTCGAGGCTAAGCTGGTTGGCGGAGGTGTTGTAGTAACGCTTTGCAGCGGCTTCTGCGCCGAAGAGGCATTCGCCCCATTCTACGGAGTTGAGATAGACCTCAAGGATGCGCTGTTTGTCCCAGAGGGTTTCGAGCATCAGGGTGATGACGGCTTCCTGCACTTTGCGCAGCGGTGTTTTGGAAGGAGAAAGGAAGAGATTCTTGGCGAGCTGCTGGGAGATGGTTGAGCCGCCAGCGACGATCTTTCCCTTTTTCTGGTTTTTTTCGAGGGCTTTTTGCATGCCCTCCCAATCGAAGCCTTCGTGGTCGACGAATTTGTCGTCTTCGGCGGCGACGACGGCGCGTTTCAGGTGATTGGAAATTCTGGAATAGGGCCGCCACTGGTGTTTGAGTTCGGCTTTCGGGTTTGTGGTGCGGGCTTCGTCGAGGCGGATTTCCATGAAGTGGGTCATGCCCGGGTCGCTGTATTTCCACCAGACGACCCAGCCCAGATACCAGAATTGTGTGGCCACGACGAAGAGAAGCAGTACCAGCAGGCCGCGCAGCAGCCATCGAAAGAAGCGGGAGGTGATCGCTTTCATGCCCGTGCCTTGTGGCGTTCTTGAAGCAGATCGGTCGTGTCGGGGCGGATGCCGCGCCAAAGGAGGAAGGCTTCGGCGGCTTGTTCGATCAGCATCCCCAACCCGTCGGCGACGCGCACCCCCGCTCGTTCGGCTTGCTGCATGAAGGCGGTCTGGCGTCCGTAGAGCATGTCATAAGCGAGGCTGTCGGAAGCGAAAATCGAGTTGGGTAGGGGTAAAGCGGAATCGCTCAGTCCGGCCGAGGTTGCGTTGATGATCAGATCGAAAGGCTGTGGCTGATTGGGCAAGTCGTCGAATCCGCAGGCCATGATGGGGATGGCGGGCAGGGGGGTGAGGTTGTCTGAGGCCCGCTGGGCGAGGGTCTGGGCCTTGTCGCGGCTACGGTTGGCGATGAGGAGGCTGGCGGGCCGCTTTTGGAGGAGGGGTAAGACGACCCCGCGCGCTGCACCGCCCGCGCCCAATAGGAGGATGCGTTTTCCTTCGAGATGCAACCCCAGATTGCAGGTGATGTCCTGAACCAGCCCCGCACCGTCCGTGTTGTCTCCCAATATCTCGCCTGTTTCGAAGCGCAGGGTGTTGACCGCCCCGGCGGACTGTGCGCGGGGCGTCAGGCGGGTGGCCAGCCGAAAGGCTTCTTCTTTGAAAGGAACGGTGACATTCGCGCCGCGTCCGCCTTGGGCAATGAAGTCGTGAACGGCAGACGGGAAGCCGTCAAGCGGGGCGAGCAGTGCGCCGTAGCTTAAATCTTGCCCGGTTTGTTCGGCGAAGTGACGGTGTATGAAGGGAGATTTGCTGTGCGCAATCGGATTGCCGAAAACAGCGTAGCGGTCGGTCATGGCGAGGGCTTTTGAAAGGACAGCGGAGGGGCGGCGATGGGGCCGAAGTAAATTCGCAGGGTGGCCTTATCGTGCCTGCAAACGGTCTTCGTTGGTAAACGACCATGTGCGGGTGATGCCGATGATGTCGGTGTCGGCCAGGTTTGGAGGGAAGGCGGGGAAAGGCGCGGCCATGCGGACGATGTGCAGCGCGGCTTCGTCGAGCACTTTCTTGCCCGAGGAACGGTCGATGACCAGAGAGGCGATGCTGCCATCGGCGTTAATCTCAACGGTCAGCACCAGGGTTCCATACATTTTCCCCTTGGCCGCTTCCGGGTAATTCAGATTGCCGACCCGTTCGATTTTCTGTCGCCAGTCTTCTTCGTATTGTGCAAAACGATATTCGGTGGCGCGTGCGCCGATGAATTTTTTACGAGGGCGTTTGTTGTACTGTTCGGTCTGGCGGTCGATCTGCCCCTGTAGTCGGGCCATGGCCAGCGCGTTCAATGCAAGATGAGTCCCGTTTTCTGCGGTATTGGGATGATTTTCTGGTGCAGATTTCGGATTGGCCTCGAGATTTTTCAGGCGGTTTTGAGCCTTGATCTGCGTCAGGAGCTGCTTTTGCAAGGCTTCCAATTCAGCCACTTTTCTTTGTGCCTTGGAAAGTTGGTCGCTTTGCTGAGTCTGCCGATCGGAAGGCAGTGGGGTACGGGCGATGAGGTCCTTATCGGTGTTGCCGCCGCCATCCAGATTGGATTGGGCGCGAACTTGCGCATCCTTGGGCTTCTTCGCACTTTTTGCATTGACCAGGACGACTTCCAGCATTTCTTCGCTGCTGGAGGCTAGTTTGTTCGGCAGGTCGAAATGAATGGCCAATAGCACAGCGTGGGCGAGCAGCGAAATTCCCAGTGCCGACGCAAGCGTCAATCGCTGGGGCAGGCAAGCCAGAAGTCGGTTGGGCCAAGAGGAAGGAAGAGGCATAGCCGTTGATTTTAACCGTTCGGCGTGATGACGCACCGTTGTTTATGCTGGGGCAAGGGGCGAAAGGGACAGTATGGACAGTAGAATCGAAGACGAAGTCATTTTCACAGGGGCGACACCATCCTTCCCATCCCGCCCACTTCACCCCGGCCCGATTCAAACAACAGGAGGAAAAAGGCATGCGTTTCGGATTTCATCTTTTTATGGTTGATCCTGGCGAACATCAGGAAATCGCACGGACCGCTGACGACTGTGGCTGGGACAGCATCCAGGTCGCCGATGCACCATTTTTCCCGGAAAAGGTTTCCGTACCTTACCCTTACACGCCCGATGGTTCGCGCTTCTGGCCGCTCGATATGCCGGTGCTCGACCCCTGGGTGGCGATGACGGCCATGGCGGTCGTGACCAAACGCATTCGTTTCATCCCCTCGGTCTTGCGCCTGGCGATCCGCCAGCCGCTGCTCGAAGCCAAGAGCCTGTGCTCCGTCGCGGCAGTGTCCGACTGTCGCGTGGCTTTGGGGGTGGGCCTGGCCTGGATGCCCGAGGAATTCAAATGGCTCAACGTCGACATGAAAACGCGCGGCAAGCGGCAGGATGAGGCAATCCAGGCAATCCGCCTGCTGATGCAAGGTGGCTTTCAGGAATTCCACGGCAAATACATCGATTTCGACCGTGTCATCATGGCCCCGACGCCCAAGAAGAAAATCCCGATCTATGTAGGGGGCGCAACCGCACCGGCCATGCAACGGGCGGCCAGGCTGGGCGACGGCTGGCTGAGCGTCATCCACAACAAGGCGGAAATCCCCGGCATCGTCGATGAGCTC
Source organism: uncultured Sterolibacterium sp. (assembly GCA_964500605.1). GTDB lineage: Bacteria > Pseudomonadota > Gammaproteobacteria > Burkholderiales > Rhodocyclaceae > Sterolibacterium. The sequence continues at coordinate 745 of CAZCOS010000005.1, read as the reverse complement.
AACCGTTACCGGCGTGAATATGGCCGCGAAAAGGAAGCCTTCGACATCATGCTGCATTGCCCGGATGCCACCACGATCGACGACATCAAACGGCTCGAAGACCTGGGCATCACCGATCTGCAGGTCACCCCCTGGGCCATCCCGGGCATGGCCGCCGAAGAAGGTGTTGGCAAGATCATGCAGCAGCAACCCACCTTGCAGATGAAGAAAGACGCCATCCGGAAATACGCGGATCAGGTGATTTCAAAGTTTGTCTGAAGAAAGGATGGCGGCCTGGCGCAATACCGCACGGCGACCAGGCCACACGCCCGAACCTGTGACAAAAGAAGAGCGGCGAGCCGAGTGGCTGCCGCTCTTGAATGATAACTGGCGCGCCCGAGACGATTCGAACGTCCGACCCCTGCCTTCGGAGGGCAGTACTCTATCCAACTGAGCTACGGGCGCGTGGGGGTGAGAGATTCACCGAACGGGGCATTCTACTGCAAGAACGCCGTTCAGAACTCCTCCCATTCCTCGATATCGTCCTGCACATGGGCCAGCGGGACGGGTTTGCGCGGCGCGGCTGCGGCCTGACGGGGCAGGGCGCGAGGGGCGTTCTTTTGCGTGGCGACGGGGTTGCGTCCTTCGGACAAGCGGAACATGGCGACGGATTCGACCAGGGCATTGGCCTGTTCTTCCAGGCTTTCCGCTGCAGCGGCGGCCTCTTCGACGAGGGCGGCGTTTTGCTGCGTGACCTCATCCATCT
>CAZCOS010000004.1:0-81586 GCA_964500605.1 uncultured Sterolibacterium sp. | reverse complement strand
TGATGTACTGGTAGGCGTCGGCGATGCTCTGGATGAAGTCTTCCTGGCGGATGGTGGTCATGGTGAAATTTTCCGGAATGAAGGATCGAGGGGTAGTGGGTTAATGCGAGGCTGAAGCTGCGTGATGCGCATGTGCATTTTTTGTCAGCAACAATGAGGTGTTCATGATTTTGTCGACCCAGGCCATAACAAGGGCGGACAGGAGGAAGGTGAGATGTATGGCCACTTGCCACAGGACGGCGCGATCAGACAGGTTATTGACGTTGATGAAGGTTTTTAGGAGGTGGATGGAGGAAATGCTGACGATGGCGGTCGAGAGCTTGATTTTCAGTACGCCCGCATTGACGTGTGAGAGCCATTCCGGCTGGTCTTCATGGCCTTCGATATCAAGGCGGGAAACGAAGGTTTCGTAGCCGCCGATAATGACCATGATCAGCAGGTTGGCGATCATCACGACATCGATCAGTCCGAGGACGGTCAGCATGACATCGCTATCGTTCATCGAGCCCGCCTTGGTGACAAGGTGGGATAGTTCGAGCATGAACTGGTAGACGTAAACACATTGGGCGACAATTAGCCCGAGGTAGAGCGGAGCTTGCAGCCAGCGGCTCCAGAAAATGAGGCCTTCCATGGCGCGTAGCGGGGTTAAAGAGGTGTTTTTCACAGGAAATCAACCAAGATGAAAGCTGCAAATTCTAGCATTGGGCTGGGTGCATCCCGGGGTTGATGAGGTGATATCCCAGGAGCTCCTGCCGGGCCTGGTCGAGCATGGCTTGTGCGACGCTTGCTGCATGGATGGGACGATAGGCGGCGGGCATGAGGAAGGCAAGACGCTGCATGAGCTTGCCACTCCAGTCCTCCAAGGGACGAGGAACGGACCGCTGGCCGACGAGGTAGGCGGGCTGGAATATGCTCATGGCTGCGTAGGGCAGGGCGCGAAGGGCGGTTTCGGTTTCGCCTTTGGTACGCATGTAGAAAAAGGGTGAATTTGCATTGGCCCCTAGCGAGCTGACCAGCAGGAATTGCCGCGCACCGGCTTTTAGGGCAGATCGAGCGGCCATCAGGACGTAATCATGATCGACGCGTCGGAAGGCGGCGCGGGAGCCGGCTACCTTGATCGTCGTGCCCAAGCAGCAGAACACATCGTCTATCGCCGGGAGGGTATGTTGAGCCAGCTGCTCGAAGTCGATGACTTGTTGGGTCAGCTTGTCGTGTTGAAGATTGAGCGGCCTTCGCACGAGGGCGATGACGGACTTGTATTCTGTGGCTTCCAGCAGTTTTTTGAGCAGATGGCCGCCGACAAGACCGCTGCCGCCAAGGAGTAGGGCGGTTCGTCCGTTGTTCGGGGCGGGTGGGGTTTGTGTCATGGGAGTCACCAAATCGGGTAAAGTGTTGTACATCAAGGCAATGCAGAATGAAGTGGACAGATTATGGCGATTGATCCCAAGGTGTATGACCAGAATTTCTACCGGGTGAGCTTCCTGCTTTCGCGGTTCACCGTGCCTTATCTCCGGAACATTTATCGGGAATTCGACGGTGACATTCTGCTGAATATCGTGATCGGCGAGATCGGTACGCGTAATCTGGGGCAATTCTACGAGGCCAGCCGCACCAGTGATACTTTCGAGAGTCGCCTGGACGATGTCAATGAACATCAGCGGGTGCTGCGGCCTTGCAATGCACTTTCCATCAGCGACGCGACGGGTATTCCGCGTGAAACCGTCCGGCGCAAGGTGAATGCACTGATCCAGCGCGGCTGGGTGAGCCAGAATCAGCGGGGGCATCTTTATCTGACCCCTTCGGTGGCCCAGCATTACCAGAAATTCCTGCTGGAGTTGATCGAGGAATTGCTGCCGGTTTCGCGTGAGTTGTCCGAATTGCTCGAAAACCCACCGACTCCGGCCGACCACCGCACAACCCCGAGGCGTTGATTGATGTTCATGAATCCGGAATTTGTCCAGAAATGGGCAGGGCGCGGGGGGCTCGTCTTGAGCCTCTTTCTGTTGGCGGCTTGCAGCCATTTGCCGTTTTCCGGCAAGGAAGCAGTGACCCCTCCGATGGTCACCAAGCCGCAGCGAGCCGCACCCAAAATCGCGTTGGCCCTTGGCGGTGGTGCGGCCCGGGGCTTTGCTCACGTCGGGGTGATCAAAGCACTTGAAGCCCAGGGCATAGTGCCGGACATCATCGTTGGGACCAGTGCCGGCTCCGTCGTGGGGGCATTCTATGCAGCAGGAAATAATGGCTTTGAATTGCAGCAACTGGCCATGCAGATGGATGAGCGGCAGATCAGTGACTGGTCGCTACCCGATCGTGGGGTCATCAAGGGCGAGGCCTTGCAGGAGTTCGTGAACCGGGCCGTCAATCAGCGTCCACTGGAAAAAATGAGCCGCACGCTGGCCATCGTCGCCACGGACTTGCATAGCGGCGAACCCATTGTTTTTCGGACGGGAAACACCGGTATGGCCGTGCGGGCCTCCAGTAGTGTGCCCGGCGTGTTTCAGCCGGTGCTCATCAATGGTCACGAATACGTCGATGGCGGGCTGGTGAGCCCCGTGCCGGTCAGGATTGCCCGATCACTGGGAGCCGATTTCGTGATTGCCGTGGATATTTCTGCAAGACCGCAATACGGCAAGACTTCCGGTGTTCTGGATGTGTTGCTCCAGACGTTTTCCATTATGGGGCAAAGTCTTAATCGCCATGAGTTGCCGGATGCCGATGTCGTGATTCAGCCCAACACGCCGGGTATCCGGGCGACGGGGTTTCAGGATCGCCATCTGGCCGTGATGGAAGGAGAGAAGGCGGCGATGCAAAAGATGCCGGAGATCAAGGCGGCTCTGGCAAAGCAGCGGGAAGCTCGTTAATTTTGCTGAATTTATCGGCGGAGGCACTAATCAGCCTGGATACGCCGAGCCCCGTTGTAGCGTTTTCCCCAGTAACGTTCGCGCAGGTCGTCAATGCGGACAGCCCCGCCGCTGGCCGGGGCGTGGACGAATTGATTATTGCCCAGATAAATTCCAACGTGTGAAAATGCCCGGCGCATGGTGTTGAAGAACACTAGATCGCCAGGTTGCAATTCGTTTTTGCTGATGGTTTCACCGTTGTGGCTGATTTCCCGCGAGCTGCGGGGCAGGCGCGTCCCCAGTTCCCTGAAAACGTGGGTCACGAAGCCGCTGCAGTCGAAGCCGGTTTCGGGCGTTGAGCCGCCGCGCCGGTAACGGATGCCCAACAGATCCATGGCTTTTTCAACGACATCCCCGGCACCATGCGTCGCACGTTGAAACAGCGAGGCCGTTGCCATTTGTTGAGAAGGCATGGTCGGATTGGGTTCAAACACGCCCAACTCCTGTCGGGCCAGCCGCAGATCATGATCCACTTGATCCGCCTGGGCAGGCAAAGCCACCAGAACGCAGGAGACCAGTGTCACCATGAAACGCATGGAGCGGATCGAGGCGGCATCATGCGGGGCGGATGAAGAAAACGGGGTTTTTTCGAACATAGCCGTTGACTTTATCGCCTGAAGAAAAAGAAGTAAAGAAGCGAGGCCGTGCCAGGGTGATTCATGCGGCTCTTTTGTAAAACGGGGCAGGCTGCGCTTTCCGTGCTTATGGAAAGACGCAGACTGCCCCGGGATCGCTGGCCGTTCAGCGTGTGCGGATCAGGCTCTTGATTTGTCGATTGACTGGTAGCGTGTAATCGTAGGCAGCCAGAACCAGGCTGTTGGACGGATCGACAAGTTTCAGGGTGACATAGACCAAGTCAGCCCCCTCGGCGTAAGTTCCAACAATTACGCCTTGTGCATTGTGTGCAGCAGCCACTTCACGAATTTCGCGAGTCAGCAGGAACTCGCCTTCATTTCGCTTCATGTAGATGCCATTGCGCACCTTGAGCTCGACAACCGGCTGGCCGGATTGGGTCAGTCGCGAGGCAATTTGCTCGGAGATGAGCCGACCCAGGGTTGAGGACTGCTCCAGTGCATTGACATTGGCCAGCGTGGCAACGATGAGGGCGGAGCCGTTTTCGTTGCGGTTATTGGCCGTGCTAACGGGGCGCACGTATTGCGCCATCAGTGCAATGGCCGCCTTGTAATTGGCTTCACGCAATTGGTCCTGATTGGCTTGTTCCCAGGTGGGTTCGGCGGAATACAGGGTGTTGGTGGTTTGGCAGGCGGTAGTCGCCAGCGTGGCTGCTGCAGCAAGGGTCAGGAGTTTCAGCGTGCGCATTTGCTAACCTCCTGACCACAGTCTCCAACGACTTTTATCGTGTGACCGGCGTAAGGCTTGTTCCAGTAAAGCCCGACTTCTTTGTCAACCGTGTAATAAATGCTGGATTGGCGGCTGATAATGCGGTTATTGTCGGCAACGGAAACCGTCAAGAGGATTTCCGATTGTGGAACAGGCCCCTCAGCGAAGCGGGCATGTCCGACCTCTTCACCATGGATCCAGTCCATGGCTTCGACCCCTGCAATCGTTGTCAAGACGGCTGCTGCGACGTCTGCGGGATGATGTTGATTTCCAGGCAGAGAGAGCACGCCGCCAACGGCAAACAGACCGGCTGTCAAGGCCGTGTATTCACCATAGAAACGGGTTGCAGCGGCACGATTGGGGCTGAAGGCGTAAATGCTGTAGCGCACGTCGGCGACCAGTGCGCCATCAGGAACCGTGGAGACAGGCATGCCTTGGGCAACGAGGGAGGTAATCAGCAATTCGCGGAAGCCACCAACGAAAGGTTGCTCACCACCAGGCTCAGGAATATAAAGTGCACGTCCGTTGAGCTTGTCTTTCAACGTGGTGGTCATTTGCTTGGCAAAGTGTTCGGAGATCAACTGCCAGTGTCGGGCGGCGCGAATCTTGAGCTGATCTTCGTTAGGGTAGCGGGTTGGTGATGGAACGTCGGCATAGCGGGTGGCGCATCCGGTAAAACCTAAACAGGCCACAGCGGCAGCCAACACACATATTTTTTCTCACGATTCCTCCAGTAGGGCCTGTGGTGGGGGTGTAATGGCAAATAAACGACATAAAAACGACAAGCGGCTTTGAAGAATATCACAATCTTTTATGTGGATCACTTAAAAACGCGCCAATTTGCAGGTATTGATGCGTTCGTTGTGTATTTCCCTCGTTTATTGTCAAGCTGACCCGGGGTTCAGCAGGATAAGCGGTCGATCCGGGTTGGCTCCGAATCGGAATTGAAGCGTGCATGAGCTTGTTTGGGTTTCGGATATCATGCGAACCGATCTTTTGACATGGAACGACACGGATCGATCAAGAGTGATGATGTATTCCCGCCGTTTTGTCTTTTTGCTGTTGCTGATCTTTGATCTGCTGTGTGTGCAGCAGATCAGCTTGGCGCATGGCATTGGCCATTTCGGGGATCAAAGACGTTCGCATGTTTTGTCCGTTTCGGTGGAAGACAGAACGTCTGGCGGTGGAATACCTGAATCGTTTTCGCACATCTGTTCGACCTGCTTTGCGCTTGCTGGTCTTGATTTGCCGCTGTTTCAGCCTGATTTCGAGTGGCACGCCGAAGCAGGTGAGCCGGGTTTTCGAGGGGGGGCCGGGATTGATTCTGTCTTTTTTGAGCGGTTTTCCCATTTTCAGGGCCGTGCCCCGCCTGTTCTCTTGAACTGATTCGTTTTTTCTTGCTGCAGCTTCGGCGTGCAGCCTGTTGATCATTTCTGGAGAACTCAATGACCCGTTCATCTTTTGGGATGCTGGCCGCCTGTGGCGCGCTGGCTTCTTTTCCTGCTATTGCCGTTCATCCCGATCTGGAAGTTTTGCGCGAGGAAGTCGCGAAAATGCGGCAGCATTACGAGCAGCGTATTGCTGCGCTCGAAGAAAAACTATCCCGAGCCGAAAGTCATCAAAAATCCCATGCCGAAGAAAGTGTGCCCCAGGCTCATCAAGATCAGGCAGGCCACGATCATGCGGATCACGATCATGCGGATCATGGTCATGCTAGCGATTCGATGATTCAGCCCTCCATCTCGCTGGTCCTCAATGGGACTTTGACCCGTTTGTCACAGAATGCGGAACGCTCTGTACTAGGCGGTTTCATTCCAGCGACGGATGACTCGGAAGGACATCGACGTGGTTTCAGCCTGGGTGAATCCGAAATCGCCTTGTCTGCCGATGTGGACAAACTATTTCGTGGTCAATTGACCCTGGCCTTGCCCTCGGAAGGCGGTGGGGCAGAGGTGGAGCAGGCTTACATTCAGACGCTCGGTATTGGGAAGGATGTAACGGTCAAAGCGGGTCGATTTCTTTCTGGTGTGGGTTATCTAAATGCGCAACACGCCCACGTCTGGGATTTTGTCGATGCGCCGCTTATTTACAAGGCAATGTTTGGTGGGGCTTTGAAATACGATGGCCTACAGCTCAAATGGCGCGTCCCTGCAAATGGTGCAATCGAGTTAGGCTTTGAAGCGGCCCGGGGCGGAAGCTTTCCTTCGACGGATCGCAACAAGAATGGCTCCGCATTGGGTGCGGCATTCCTGAAAGCCAGCGGAGAGAGCGGTCCTTCAAACCGTTGGCGGGCGGGCCTTTCCTTCCTGGGGACTTCGCCGCGTGATCGGGAATATGCCGATTTTGACCACAATGGTAACGAAGTGCTGAATGCCTTTACCGGGCGTAGCCGAACCTGGATTGCCGAGGCTGCGTGGAAATGGGCACCAGAGAACAATCCTTCGTCGCGCAGCCTGTTGTTGCAAGGGGAGTATTTTCGGCGACTTGAGAAAGGGCGTCTGCATTCTGATGTACAGGGGACGCGGCTGTCTGGGGATTATCGTTCCAGTAAGTCGGGATATTACGCCCAGACCATTTATCAGTTCATGCCCCATTGGCGCGTAGGGTATCGTTACGATCATCTGGATTCGGGAAGCCCTGTTTTGGGCTTGATTCAGGATGGAATAGGAAGCTCAGCGGATTTTCCTTTGCTGAAACCCTATCGACCCAAACGGGATAGCCTGATGGTGGATTGGTCTGCCTCCGCGTTTTCGCGCCTGCGCTTGCAGCTCGCAAACGACCGTTCCCGCCCCGATATCCGCGATAGACAATTTGGATTGCAATACATCATGAGTATCGGCACGCACCCCGCTCATTCGTTCTGAGCGTTCTGGGCGAAATTGGCCCGGAAACGGGGTCAGAACCCACTTTCACGAATGAGTGCAGCGAGTGAGCCTTTCAGCCCTTCCCAGATCAGGCTGCGAGGCTGGCTGGAAATGGCTACGCTGCCACGCATTTCATGAATTTCCTCTGGGTTGTCTTGCAGCCGGATACGGACGCGGTACAGGGTCTCAGTGGGTGAGTGACCGTGTTCGTCCGGGAGAGTTGTGAAGTTTCCGCCGTGACGGCTGTCCAGTAGCGAAGGAAGCCGTGCGGTACGGGTCGTGTCGATTTCGATGACTTCCCCATCCAGCGCGCGCAGGCTGCCTTGGGGTAGAAAGCGAGCCTTCGCGCCGAGCTGGATGCGACCGATCAAACGCTGTTCGACATAAGCATCGACAACCCAGCTTTTCGGGTCAACCAGAATGCCCAGCGCGTCGCGTGTTCCCAGCCAGCTTCCGGGGCGCAGTAGTGGTGAGACATCGCGCCAGAGACCAGAGAATTCGGCGGTGATCGTCAGACGCCCGGATTCTTCACGCAGACCGCGCAAGGCAGTTTGCTGTTCTTCGAGTCGCTGGCTCAGGCTTGATTGTTGATTGATGCCCCCTTGGGTCACAAGCAAGCCGGCCAGACGGCGTTCCAGAGCTTCAGCACTGGCAGCGATCTGTGTTTCCCGCGCGATGATATCCGGTGCGCTAAATATGGCGATTGTCTGCCCGGCTTCGACGGGGCCTCCAGGATGCAGTTCGTGCAGGCTGGCGGGTAGCGGAGCAAATACTTGTTGCTGACGTTCAGCGTGCGCAACACCCTGGGTATCAATGTTCAGTTGCCAGGGAATCAGACCAATCAGCAGGGAAATGCCTAGTAAGGTGTAAATGAGGCGACGCCGATTGGATGAAACATCGGGCCAGCGTTTTTTCCACACAGCAACCTCCATCCAGGCCGGCCGGGCGATGAACCAGATCAACTCGACCAGCATCAACAAAATCCCCAGTGCCTTGAAGAAGAAAAAATACACGGTCAGGGCAATGCCGAGAAAGATCAGCAGCCGATAAACCCAGGTGGTGAGTGCGAAAGCGATGAGGGTAAATCGGGTTTTTTGGGGTAAAGGTTCCGGCCATAGATCGGAGAGCCCGAGAAGATGGCGGCGAAGGAAGACTTTTGCCAATGCGCTGGAACGTTCATGCAAATTAGGAAAGTTCAGGAGGTCCGAGAGAATGAAATAACCATCGAAGCGCATGAAGGGGCTGGAGTTCAGGGCGAGGGAGAGCAGCCAGCCCGTCGTTGCGAGATAGAGGGTGGCTTGCCGCAGGACACCATCGTCGAGTATGACCCATAGCAGCGTGGCAATGGCTGCCAGTGCCAGCTCTACTACGATGCCGGCTGCAGAAATTGCGAGTCTTTGTCGGTGTGAGCGCAATCGCCAGGATTCTCCGGTGTCGGTGTAGAGCATGGGCCACATCACCAGAAAGGCGATACCCATGTGTGCTACGCGTACGCCGTAGCGTGTGGCTGTCACGGCATGTCCCAGTTCATGCAGTGATTTTGAAAGGATCAGTGCCAGGGCAAAACCGAGAAAACCCGACGGTGTCAGGCTGTCGAGAATGCTGTGAGAAAAGTGTTCCCACTGATGGGCCAGCATCGACAGGCCGAAGAGTGTGATGGCGAGCAGGGTATAAAAGGCCAGCGGCGAGAAAAGCGGTTCCAGCAAAGGGGTGATGTTTTCGAGAAATCGCTGCGGGCGAATCAGGGGGATGCGGATGAAAAGATAGTGATGCAGCCACCACCGCCAATGTCGCCAACCCGGTTCTCGAGCCTGTCTGACTGCACGTTTTTGCGTCTCGTCGGAGGGGAGAGTGAGTTGGTGCAGGTCAAGAAAACGGGCAAATTCGGCAACCTGACCGCTATCGATCGACAAAGGCGTTTGTGCCTCGATGTCGGCAGCGATGTCCTCGGGTCTGCCAGGCCAGCGCAGGAGACATTCGTATTCCAGCCAGCCGATTCGGAAAAAACGGTTGCTGACAGGGTCCTGGATGACCCAGGTCGGCCCGCCATCTTGCCCGGGGCCGGATGGATAGAGCTGCAGATCCTGACGTAGAGCCAACGGAAGAGGGAGGGGCGCGCCGGGGTTCATGCAGAGAAATAGGGCGAATGTGGCACGCTTCTACCAACCGCTGATTTCACGCAGCTTGGCGAGGGGGCGACGCAAGAGATAGTAGCCCAGCGTGACCCATCCCCCGTAGAGTTTTGCGGTTCCACGCAGACCGATGCGCGCCTCTTTGTCATCCAGACTGGCGCGTAGTCGATAGCTGGCGATGCCTTCAGGTGTCAGGTTGGCTTGATAACTGGTTTCGGTGATTTGCCCACTGAGCGGAGAAAGCGGTCGAACGGTCAGGAAAAGCTTGACCGGTGCATTGACCTCCAGCGCAATGGCGTCTGAGACAGGGAGCTGGATCTGCAGGGCGGGCTTGGCGGGATTGGCCAGCAACATGATGCGCTCGCCGGTAACAACTGGGCGACCTTGCCAGGTGTCTGGGTCCGTGAAAACGGCAATGCCGTCATAGGGCGCGTGGGCATTCACCCGGCTGAGTTGCTCTTGTACTGCAGCCAGTTCCGCCCGTTTTTCCTGGGCACGGCCTGTTAGCGCAGCCAGTTCGGATTTGCTCCGGTTGTCATCGAAGGCCATTTGTGTAGCGGCCTGCAACTCAGCATCAGCTACGGCCACGGATTTCTTGGCGACTTCCAGCCGATTGCGCAAAGTGGTGTCATCCAGCGAAAAAAGGAGATCACCGGCATGAACGGTCTGATTGGGGCGAACGTGGATGGTTTTGACCACACCATCGAGCGAGGCCGTGATTGCCATGGCATCTTCGGCCACGACTTCGGCGGGTGCCAAAGCAGTCTGGCGCACGGGCAGGAAGAAGAGCAGGATCAGGGAAATTGCGATGACGGATCGCTGCCGACGGGATAGTTTTTGCCATCGTTCTATCAATCCGCTTCGTGGCTTGCCTGCGAGAGCTTCCCAGCAGTAGGACCAAGTTTGGCCCAGTCGGGCTAGCAGCAAGGCCTGGGGTTCCTCTGGTGGTTGATCGAGTAGATAAACGGCCCAGCCAAGCAGCTCACCCTGACGCCGCCGCAGGGGAAGGGCCAGCACACCATTGGGCCACCATTCCTGCCATCCCTCGCCAATATCATCGGGTGCGGTAGAAAGCTCATCGGCCGTGGGGGAAAACCAGCCCCCGGTTTCAGGAAGTTGAGCCAGCACCCAGGGCCAAGCCCGCTTCAACCAGAGCGTGTAGGGACTGTCTTCGGTCAGATTGACCAGACCGGAGACCGTCAAAAGATTTTGGCGGTGGTCGAAAACCAGTGCCTGACGAAATGGTAAGGCGGCGTGAATTTCGTTGGCAATGGAAAAGGCCAGCTCATTCAAACTTTCAGCCGTGCGAGCACGAGCTTCAAGGTTCGCCGCAAAGGAGTCAAAACCGCGAGCTACTTCAGGGGTCAAGGCGACACCTTGAAGCGGGCGACTCCGCTCATGCCGGCCAGAAGACCGGGTTCTACCTTGTCCATGCGGGCTTCGAGTTCGATGGTCTGGGCGACGGCATCTACACGCGCATTGATTAGCGTGACCTTTGCCGGATAGGTGCGTCCCGTTTCATTGATGCTAACCTCAAAACGTGTTCCGACTGAAATCTGGCGCAACCAGCGCGAAGGCACATTCAGCCGCAGTTTCAGAGGGCCGTCGCTGATGATGTCCATCAAAGGGGTGCCGATGTTGACGCCTTGATGGGGTTTGACATGCAGCTTTACTACATGTCCGGAAAAAGGAGCGACAGCGGAGCATTGGGTGAGCTGGGCTTGCGCCAAGGCAATGGTGGCACGGGCTTTTTCGGCATCTGCCGAAGCGAGTGAAACCTCGACATCACCGGCTGCGCCCAGCCCGCGCAATCGTTTCTTGGCATCCAGCGTTTCATTGGCGGAGGCATACTCCGCCCGTGCCATATTCAGTCTTGCACTGGATTCACTGCAGTCGAAGGCGACGACGAGCTTGCCTTTTGTAACCCGGCTGCCCATTTGCACCGGAAGGTTCGAAATTCGCCCTACCATCTGGGAAACGAGGGTCGTTTCCATTTCGGGTGAAAGCAGGACGCGAATCGCATCCGGATCTTCGGCGGGTGTGGCCGGTATTGTCGTCGCCCGGGCAACGGGCTGGAGCGGCTTTGCACCCGGGGGCGGCACGGGCAAGGGGGATTGTGCCTGGATTGGGAAGGTTGAAAGCAGGAGGAGTGCAGCGGCAGAACCGCGAAAGAGGGTGCGTAAATTCATTTTGGTGAGTGTTACCCCGTTTCATTTGCTATGAGCTGCCGCAGGGCAGTGAGGCTTCAGAATGCGGCAATTTTACCGGGTCGGTCGGATTTGAAGACCTGCCCTTGCCATTGCTGCATTGTTCCTTCCATTGATTTTGCCAGTGCCTTAACGTCGTGGCTGTTCACTGTTTCGGGGAGCACATCCAGTCCCACCGAGTTATAGACGCGGCCCCAAGCGGCCTGGGCATTGCCGTAGGACGTATATCGCTGATATTCCGCCAGCAAGGCGCGTGCTTCGGTACGGATCAATTCCAGCTCGGAGCCAAACTGCGTATTGGTGGCGGCTTTAGCGTAGTGATAGAGCTTCTGGTCAACTCGTAGGCTTTCCTCTGCGAATTTCAGTTCGGACAGTGCCAGTCCATAGCGTTGCACCCCGACACGCACCTGGGTCAGTACGGCCATCGACAGGGCCATGCGCCGCATATCGTCCGTCTTGTTCTGGTTTTCATGGGATTTTTCTAGGGAGGAATACTGGGTAAGCTTAAGGATGTTCCAAGACAGACGGACACCGATATCGGTCCAGTTGCTGTTGTAATTGTATTTGTTGGAATCGTATTGCAGACCGGCATCCAAACTGAGATTGGGCCAGAGCATCAGCTTGGCTGCCTTGATGTCGTTTTCGGTCACGCGCTTGCGATACCACTCCTCCATGATTTCCGGACGTCTTTCAAGTGCCATCTTTTCCAAGTCTTCAAGATTTCCGGGGACGGCAGGCAAGGCGGTTTCCTGTTCGTCTGCGAGTGTGTATGGCGTTCCTGGTGCAACGGACATAAGTGCTGTCAGCTCGCTTCGAGCCAGTTCCAGATCTTGCCGACGCAAGGTGAGCAGACTAATGGCGTCAAGCAGTGCGCGCTGATAAGCCAAAACTTCGGGTTGGGGCATGAGCCCTTGTTGTTCGACTTGCTTGGAATGTTCCAGTGCTTTATTGACGCGTAGCAGCAGATCGTCGACCCGACCAATCAGTTTTTGTGCTCCCAAAGCACGCCAATAACTATTGCGAACGTCCTGCAAGACGTTTTGAACGACCTTCCGGCGACGTTCCTCCGCCATCAATACCTGATCTGCCTTTTGCTGGGCGCGATAGTAGGAAACCCCGAAATCAAGTACGTTCCAGGAAAAACTCAGATTAGCCAGATCGTGTTGCCGCTCCTGCGAGGTAGAAGGACGCAGCGAAACCAGACGGTCTTCGATCCCGATCGAGGTTCCGCCGGAGTCGTTGTTGCGCCAGGCGTAGCCCGCACCCGCCACCAGACGGGGCAGCATCTCGTAAGTAGAGGTTTCGTGCAGGCTCTTGGTCAGCGCACTTTCCATCAGCTTGAGCTTGTAGTCCAGGTTGTATTTCAGGGCGCGGGCCGCCGCCTCGTGAAAGGAGACCGGGCCATTGATGGGCTCCTGATGGGCGTACATCTGAAGCCGATCCTGTTCGACGCGCTCCGTGATCTCCTTGGGTTCGAAACGTACCGGACTGACTGAACAGCCCGAAAGCAGCACACCAAAACAGGCAGTAATCAAAATGGAGGAGCGAGTTTGGCGAAAGAGATTGTTTTTCATAGGATTCTCGTAAGACGGAAGATTGAATGGGTGCCCCATGTGGTTTAGCGTTCAGGATTTGCGCGGTGCCAGTGGTAGGCGGCCCATGCCGTTACGCAACTGCTGGTTGAACGATGGTGCCCCGCCGCCAGCTGGACGCTGCAGTTCAGTCTTGCGGTTTGTGTTGGGCACTTCATTCCGCGTCGGCATCGCGTTGTCAGTGGTTTCGGATGTTGCAGGTGTTTCGCTTTCCCCGGCTGCATTTTTGTCTTGTTGTTCCCGCTGATGGAGGATTCTCTCCAGTTCAATTTCAGCGTTACGCGAGAGACCTCGGCCCGAAAGGTAGCCATCACTGCTCAGATTCAGACGGTTATGTCTTCCATCCACAATTGAACGCAGGAAGCCCGCCGTTCTTTGTGAATGCTGCACTGCGTGAGTGACGAAAAGGTTGTAATCCACACCAAGACCGAGCCCCAGGCTATTGGGCCAGCTGAGATTCGGCTGGACTGCGGAAGCATCGCTACTGCCCAGAGAGTCGGTTGCTTCACGTTCTTCCTGGGCCCGGACGACTTCGTGATTGACATACACAATGGGGTGGAAGGGTAGATCCATCCGCCGAACGTCATCGTAACGTTCGCTTGCGAAGTAAGGCCCGGTGTTGAGAACGACAGGGCTTCTCTGCAAGAGGTTGAACTCTTGCGTGTTGTCATTACCGGTTTCGAAACGCAAAGCGTACTCAACCGTCTGCTCCAACTGCTGTGCATCACGGTTTGGATCCACATTTTCTGGATTGTGAGGACCGTTCGGATTAGACGGGTCGACCGGTGGGGGTTCGACGGGCAGCGCTAAAACATTGATCGTGACGGTAGCGGTTTCGGTTACGCCCCCGCTGGTGACGGTGTAGGTATAAGAATCCGTACCGATGTATCCGTGATTGGGCGTATAGGTGATCGTCCCATCGGAGTTAAGTGTGACACTGCCATGGGAAGGCTGAGTGGTTGCCGTGATGACTGGAGAGCCCTCGAAACTATCGTTGGTCAGAACGGATGTTGTGACCGATGCATTGGCCTGAGTGCTTACCGTATCGTTGCTGATATCAAGCACAGGCGTGACCGTGATGTTCAGGATGGCCGTATCGGTGGAATTAGAAGCCCCCTTGCCATCGTCCACGGTATAGGTAATGGGAGGAGCCGAGCCATGCCAATCGGCCAGAGGCGTAAAGGTATAAGCCCCCGTCTTGTCGATGGAGAAAGTGCCGCACCCCGGGATGGAGACGGAGGCCGAACCGGATGCGGGGACGGAAGTCGTGACGCCATTGATGACGAACTGCGTCACGGTCAGCGTATCGCCATCGGGGTCGCTGTCGGCGACATCGCCGCCGGTACCCGAAAGGACATTGCCTGAGATCGGCGTGTCTTCGGGCGTGGTACGGGTGTCGTCATTGGCAACCGGCGGTGTATTGATCACATTGATCGTGACGGTAGCGGTTTCGGTTACGCCCCCGCTGGTGACGGTGTAGGTATAAGAATCCGTACCGATGTATCCGTGATTGGGCGTATAGGTGATCGTCCCATCGGAGTTAAGTGTGACACTGCCATGGGAAGGCTGAGTGGTTGCCGTGATGACTGGAGAGCCCTCGAAACTATCGTTGGTCAGAACGGATGTTGTGACCGATGCATTGGCCTGAGTGCTTACCGTATCGTTGCTGATATCAAGCACAGGCGTGACCGTGATGTTCAGGATGGCCGTATCGGTGGAATTAGAAGCCCCCTTGCCATCGTCCACGGTATAGGTAATGGGAGGAGCCGAGCCATGCCAATCGGCCAGAGGCGTAAAGGTATAAGCCCCCGTCTTGTCGATGGAGAAAGTGCCGCACCCCGGGATGGAGACGGAGGCCGAACCGGATGCGGGGACGGAAGTCGTGACGCCATTGATGACGAACTGCGTCACGGTCAGCGTATCGCCATCGGGGTCGCTGTCGGCGACATCGCCGCCGGTACCCGAAAGGACATTGCCTGAGATCGGCGTGTCTTCGGGCGTGGTACGGGTGTCGTCATTGGCAACCGGCGGTTGATTATTCTGGATGGTGATGGTCAGATTGGCCGTGGTTTCGTCACCATCTACATCCCGCACCGTATAAGTGAAGATATCCGTTGTGGTGGGAGGAGCACCGGGCCCAGCCGGATTGGCGATATAGGTGTAGCTGCCATCCGCCTGGATTTTCAATGTGCCGTAGTCTCCGGCAATGTCGGTATTGATGCCGGTTGTGGGGGTTCCACCGCTTCCCTTGACGATCCCGACGACGCCACCGCCCACTGCCCATCCATCTGCGCCGGGAGCGTCGTTTTTCAGTACGCCATTGGCTGCAGAAACAGTCAGTGTCTCGGTGGCCTTGACGTTGCCAGTATCCGCCGAAGCCAGTGGTACATCATCAATGATCTGGATGGTGAGTGTTCCGCTGCTGGTGGCATCCTTGATGTCCTTGACGACCAGTGCAATTGAGTCGGTCGATTCAGTCGCGGCTGCACCGCCGGGCTGGCTTTGAGCCGAGGTCAGCGTATAGCTGTAGCTGACCGCTGCACCGCTGCCGCTGAGCGGGTCGCCTGTGATGCCGGTAATGCGAATCTCGCCTTCACCGGTATTGATGGCGGCCGAAGGAGTGCCTGTGCTGAAGCTCTGCAATTGAGCCAGGGTGAAGGTGGTTCCGCCGATGGTGATTTCCTTCAGGCCATCCGGAGCCTTGACGGTGATGCTGCCCGTCGTGGTTTCGGTCGTGTCACCCGCAGAAGTGAGCCCCTTTTCATAGACTGTGGCCTCTCCCGTTGCCGCTGCATTGCCGTCAACAGGGGCGATGCTGGGCGCACCATCGGTGTGGCCGTTGATGGTGATCGTCAGCGTGGCGGTGTCCGTGGCTGCGCCATCGGAAAGTGTGTAGGTGAAGACCTCATCGTTCAGCGTGTCGCCATTTTTCAGCGCGTTAACGTCAGAGTTGCTGTCGTCCAGGGTGTAGGTGTAGCTGCCGTCTTCCTTGATGAGCAGACTGCCGTATTTGCCCGTCACCGTCACTCCACCTGCGCCGCTCGGTACGCCCGTGCTGCTGCCAGCACTTGCGGGTTGGATGGCCGTGATTTTCAGGTCGGCTGTTAAGGTGTCCGGATCGCTATCCAGTCCGCTGCCATTGTTGTCTGTTATCACGTTCCCGCCGGCCGGTGTGCTGGCGTCTTCCGTCACGCTATTGCTGTTGTTGGTGGCGACCGGCGGGTCGTTGACGGCACTCAGTGTGATGGTGCCTGTTTTGCTGGTGGTCAGCGGCGCGGGGCCACCGGCATCTTTACCGCCGCCCTGGTCGTTATTGCCATCCGAAAGCGTGATGGCGTAAGCCAGCGTACTGCGAGCCGAACCGGATTTGATGTTCGTCGGGTCGTCGCCGTTGAACTGGTATTCGATGGACTCCAGTACGGTTTTGACCTCTGCCAGTGTGGCGGCATTGGTGAAATTGACCACCAGGCTGGCACCGTTGCTGCCGCCGGTAATGCTGGTAATGCCGTTGCTACCGGCAGAAAGGCCGCTCAGGCGCAAGGTATCGCCGGTGATGCCGCTGGTGAGGGCGACGGTGACCGAACCCTGGCCAAAGGTGGTGTTGTTCAGCGTGCTGGTCGTGGTCAGGTCGATATCGCTGACCGTACCTGTGCCTAGGAGCTTGACCCAGTTGGTGGTGCCGCCCACGCTGCCATCTTCGGTGGCCGTGGGGTTCGACGCTGTGTGGTCAAAAGCGGGCGCATCGTTTTGTGGCGTTACAAGCGCACCAAGCACCACGGCATTGCTGCTGTCGCTGTACTGAGTCGTATCGCCGGAATTGCTGCCGGAAAGGTCCGGGCGGCTGCCGGAAGTTACCGCGCCAGAGGAGTTGTCGATCAGGCGTACGGTGAGGCTGTCACTTGGCGTGCCGTTGTAATCGGCCGTGGTCGGCCGGAAGCGCAACTGGTCGGTGGGAGCCAGGATGAACGCCTTGTTATCGGCCACATCGGACGGGACGGCGGTCCAGCCACTCCCGCTGTTGTATTCCCAAACACCCTTGTCCGTCGCCATGCCGGTCATGGCGACACCGGCAAAGGCGTTGGCCGATGATCCACCTGTAACCGTGTCCTTGGCATCCAAGAAATTCCCGGAGAACAGGGTTGAAACGGTTTGTCCTGCCGGGTTGGTGGCGTCTTCGGCCACAGTGACGGTCGGGGCGGTGCCGGTCTTGGTTGGCGCATCGTTGATGGCGGTGACGCTGATACCGATGGTGCGGTTGGCATCGTTCCAGGAACCGGTTTGATTACCAAGCGTGCCATTGGCGACTTGGGTCAGGTTTTTGGTATCAGCAGCACCTGTGCTGGTCGGAATATCGGTTTTGGAGCCATCCGCCAAACGCACGGTCAGCTTGCCGGGCGTACCGTTGAAATCAGTAGCCGGGACAAAGCGCACCTCGCGGTTGACTTCAAATACAAGGGCGTTGGTCGTGCTCAAGCCGGAAGTTGGGATGTTGATCCAGCCACCGGATCCATCTGAAACTTGCCAGGTCCCCTGTGCTGCTGTTGCGGCGTTGCCGACGATGGCGACATAGGTATTCGCAGTCTTGGTATCGTTGCCGCTGTGACTTGTTTGATCGTCCGTGGCATCGCTATAAGCAAAGGCCAGCGTATTGAAGGCTGTACCTGCCGGGTTGGTCGTGTCTTCGGTTATCGTGCCCAGGGTGACATCCGTCGTGGCAACGGGTCGGTCATTGACGGGTGTGACGGTGATGGCAACGGTTTTTTGATCCGTCTCGACCCCACCCGAACCAACCAGCCCCTTGTCATCGGCTGTGACGGTCAGGGTATCGTTGCCGTGGTAATCGCCATTGGGCGTGTATTTGAGCGTCGCCAGAGCCGCGTTGAGATTGGCTTTGGTGCCTTCGATGGTGACCGTGCCACTGGCATACGCCCCGGCGGTCACGCTCAGGCCGGTTTTGGTGGTGAAATCCAGCTTGCCGTGAGAGACGCTGACCGTTACTTTTTGAATGCCGCCAAAATCATCCGTATCGGCATAAGAAATGCCGGTGATGGCGTTAGCACTGCTGTCTTCGGCCACCGACTGTGCCCCGGGCACACTCACCACCGGCGCATCGTTGGTGCCGGAAATGGTGATGGTGAAGGTTTCGATATCTGTATTGTTGCCATCGACTCCCGTGCCTTCTTTGCCATTGCCTTGGTTGCTATCACTCGGATTGCAGTCGTTAGCGGTTGCAGTAATGGTGATAACCTTGTCTTCATTGGCGGAGGTCGGGGTATAACGAAGGCTGTTCAAGGCATCCTTAACTTGAGCACTTGTCCCTTTCACGGTGACGGTGGCTGTCCCTTCACCCGTGACGGTTGCATCGCCGGGGGTCTGGATCGAGAGTGTTCCATAGCCCGAACCACCCAGCGTTGCGGCCAGTGTTACTTCCACATAATCCGTCGCCCCCTGATTCGTATCCTTGGTGTCCTGGACATTAAAGCCACTGGTGATATCGATGTATGTACCAGAACTCATCGTCTGGTCGCCTGGTACCGTCAGTACAGGGGCATCATTGACCGGCACGATGGTGATGTCGTTATCGACCGTGACGACGTTGCCAGCCAATACATCGGCATGACCGAAATCAGTGAAGGTGGTCTTGAGGTACAGCGTGCCGTTGCCCGTACCAGTTCCGTTGTAGTCCACCGCCCCGGCAAACTTGATCTGGTTGAGTGCTGCCTGCACATTGGCCAGGCTGCCGGTGAGCGTTACGGTGTTGGTATTGTTGCCTCCGGCCGTCACGTTGCTCAGGCCGGAATAGGTGAGTTTGCCCTCGGTGCTGGCATTGGCAAGCGTGGTGGGACCAGCGTTGCTGAACAGTTCCACCTTGACGGTGACGTTCTTGTCAAAACTATCCGCATCGCTGAGCGTGAAGCCACTCAAGGTGACAGAGGCATCTTCATTGACGGTGTAAGTCGTTCCGTTGGTGATGGTCGGGGTGTCGTTGGTGTTTGAGACCCTCAGGGCGATGTCTTTATGGGCACGGTTATGGGCGTTGTCGATCGTGCTGCCGTCCGTATTGTTGCTGGCTGTGATGCCACCATTAGCTCCTGTGCCGTCACGACTTCCATCATTTTTGTAGAGCTGATCGTCCACCGTAACCCGGATTTTGTGGGTGCTGACGTCTTCATCGGTGGTAAAGGCCACATTCAGATTAGATAAGGCGGTATTGACTTCGGTTTTTTTGCCCTGAATGATGAGCTTGTTGCTGCCTTTGCCGTTGATATACACACGGGTTCCACTTGATGGATCAGCACCCGTGTAACTCAGCTGTGCACCAGCAACGGCTGCATTGGAGTTATCCAGCACCTCAACTTCAACCCGGATGAAATCTTCTTCTGAACCGCTGATGATAACGGCCAGGTCAGGGTCGTCGACGGAAACACCCGTGATGTTCACCGTTCCACCGCCGGAGGCAAAGACGTCCAACGTGCCACCCGGTACGGTGACCGTGGCCAGATCATTCATCGGCTTGAGCGTGATGAGGAAGGCGTTTTTGCTGGTGGGGTCTCCGCTATCTTCCAGAACGCCATCATTGACCACGAAATGGAATTTGTCGTGATAAGTGCCGATGGCGTCGGTGGTGGCTGCACCGACCTCATCGCCGTTGTGCTTGTAAGTCAATTTGTTCGCATCAATATCGGCCTGGGTGAAGGTGGAGCCCGCGCCCAGCGTTTTGCCATCGAGTTGCAGGACACCAAGGGTTGGGGCGCTGGTAATACGGAACTGCCGCTGGACGGTGGTGTTGTCGCGGTCGATGGCAGTGAGATAGGCATTGGTGATGGTGGCGGTTCCTCCTTCAGCAACATCAGTCAATATCTGATTGACGCCGGTCAGTGCGCCTCCACCAGAGAGGGTTGCGGCAATGGTCGGGTCGGCCTCTCCGGGCTTGTCGGCTACTTGCGGCGCATCATTCACCGGGGTGATGTTGATGGTGACCGTGGCTGCCGTGCTCTGATTGGATTGGTCGCTGCCGTCGTTGAGTGCGGGTGAGCTCGAATTGGTGGCAAAGGGGTTGCTCGGGTCGGCCAGATCGTCGCGCACGGTAAAGCTGAAGCTGACTTTGGGGCCGCCGGTGTAAGCCAGGGGTTCGCTGCCGTCATGCGCATAACGCAGTCCAGAAGTGTTGCCATCAGCCGTGGTCGTCAGCAAGGTGCTGGGCAGCCATTCTCCGGGCGTGACGGCAACCCAGGCCGAACCATTCCAGCGTTCGAGCGAGCCCCGGGTTGTGCTACTGCCATCTACGGGTTGTGCCGAAACCTGGAACCAGAGGAAATCCTGGGCTCCCTCACCGACGCGTTTGGATACGTCCTGGCTCAGATCGATATCGTTCATCCCCAGCTGGGTTGTGCCCAGACGAACGGTATGGTTGCCTTCGGTCACCTGCGCCGAGGCACTGCCTGTCGCAGTAGGACGGTCGTTGTTGGGGGTGACGTTGATGGCAAAGCTGTTAGCGTAATTATTCGGCGTGCCGTCGCTGACTTTGTAGCCAAAGGTAGCGGTATGGTTTTCGCTGCCGTCATGGACAAAACGGATGCGGTTGTTGTCGATATCGTCCTGAGTAAACTGGCCGTTGGTGGGAACGTCAATCCATGTGCCGCTGACATTGCGTTGCACGATGCCATTGGTCGGTTGGGAGGTCAGGGTATAGACGGTTTCATTTGCTGGAACCGTGATGGAGATGTCATCTGAGGTGTCAGGTGTGCCCTTGCTGTCGGTGCGCGTGATGACGTACTTCAGCATGCTGTCCGTGATGACATAGCCCCCGCTTGCGCCAACGTTGGCTTCATTCCAGGTCGTTGCGCTATTGCCATTGGTCATGGTGCCTGGCGCGAAGGTATAGCTCATGTTGCTCCCACCATAGCCTGGCGTGGCCGGGCGCGGTCCACCTTCGTAAGCGTCGTGAGTCGTATCGGGATCGGCAATGACATTGATGTAAAAATGCTGGGTTGCGATCGAACCGGTGGGCGTATCCCTCAAACCACCTTCCCTGCCACTCGTGGGATTGGACGGGTCGGTCCAGACATCGTAGCCGAATGCCGAATCACGCACGGTGAAGGTAAAGCCGTCCATCGTGTTGGCTGTGACATTGGTGGTCTGGTAATAACGGACATGACTATCATCAATCTGCTTCTGGGTGAAACGCCCTCCATCGCCCAGGGTGATCCAGCCGTCTCCACCATACCCCGCAGTACCACCCACATAGAGTTGAATTTCACCTTCTGTTGGGCGGGTCTGGATGGTGTAGACCAGTTGATGAGCAGGGGTAGTCTTGCTGGTATCTGAGGGATCGCGATCCGGGTCAGTGATCTTCAGCATGGTGTTGGCCAAAACAACCGGGCTGCCGCTATCTCTTTCATTGACTGACAAGGCGGTGCCCGAAGTGGCATGGATGTTTGTCAGAGTCGGATCGTCATTGTTGGGCAGGACGTCGATGGTGATGGTTTTCGTCGCTGTGAGTGCAGCCCCACTACCCACCCCGCCGCCGGCATCCGTGACTTCGATGGTATAGGTGGGCTTGCTGACGCCAGACGGTAAATTGGGCTCCGTTCCGTCCTGCTTGTATTTGAGGTGGGTCATCAGGTTGGCAGCTTCGGCGGATGTGAATGTTCTGCCAGCCGTGATGGCTTCTCCGCTATCGACATTGCCATCGTTATTGGTGTCGAAGAATAATGTGCCCTGCCCGCCGTTATCCAGTGCCGTGATCTTGATTGTGGCGTTGGAAAGCGTGTCAAAGGTATCCCCGAAATGAATGGTCGGGGCAACGGCTTTCACCTGGCCTTCGATCAGCGAGGGGTTGCCAGTGATGGTGGGCGCGACGTTTGACGGGTTGATGGAAATGCTGATGGCTCCGGTCGTTTGCCCACCGCCGCCATCGCTGACGGTGATATTGAAAGTGTCGGTGTCGACAGCGGTCAGGTCCGTACCGTTATGAGTGTATTTGAGGCTGCCCAAGCTAGTGACGGGGACAACCTGTCCGGTAGCGACGATCCCGTCCATGTAGCGGAGTGTCCCTTTCGAAGGCAGGCTGGTGATGATGACCATCTGCTGACCGATGACTTGTTGGCCAGTGGCAATGTCGACATCGAGCGCACCGTCGCTGCTGGCCAGTTGCGCACGCGAGAAAATGGCGAACCCGCCTTCATTGACGGACAGTGCCGCCTGGGTGCTCAGGCTCGGTGCATCGTTGGTGGCAGTCACGGAGAGATTGATGGCTTTGGCCGCTGTTCCGCCATTGCTGACATCCGTGGCGGTAAGGTCGATCTTTGCACTGTAACCAGAAGTCTGTTCTGGTCCGGTGTGTTAGTAAAGCTGAGACTGGCCAGGGTAGCGTTGATGTCAGTCAGGGAGCCGGAAAGGGTGAAGTCGTTAGAACCGTTGCTGCCACTGCTGATGCTTGCACCGCTCAGGGTTACGGTACTGGTACCGCCTGTGGTTTGTACGCGCACGGTCATGCTGGCTGGATTGTCGGCATCGGTGATGCTGATACCGGCAATGCTCAGCGGTGTATCTTCCGGCGTGATGCGGGGCGTGGCTTCGTTGGAGTCGTTGATCGCGGTGGCGGCCAGCAATTCAGCATATCCCGTTACGGAGAGCAACCCAGCTTCAATCCGGCCTGTGGTCTTTTCCAGCACCCAGTCACCACCTTTGAGGGCCGCACCCGTGGGGTTGATGGAAGCTGTCACGTCGGCCCCCGTGAGCTGGGCGATGGCATTGATGAAACGTTCGCCTGCTTCGCTCTGGGCGATGTCGCAACCGTAGAGCAGCAGATCGGCTTCATCCGTGAGGTGGGTCGACCAGGACTGGAGCGTGGTGGCGTGGCCGGGGAGCGTGTCGTGATTGAGCATGTCACGGCCGAGTGCGAGGCTGCCTGGGGTGCCGTGGCTGATGATGTGCACGGCGTCGAAACGCTCACCTTTCGCGAGTTCCGCGCCGACGACGTTCAGACCGGCTTCTTCTGCGCCGATGATGCGTACAGTGGCATCGGTGGGCAGGGACGCGAGGATGCTTTGAAGGTCGGTGACACGGGCGTCTATGACGTAGAGTGCGCTGGCGTGGGCGGATTTTTCCAGTGATTCTCCCGGGCGACTTTCAGTCGTCGGGTGGGCTTCGGATCGTTGGGCTTCTGCCATGTACGCCTTGCCCGATTCGACGTGGTCGAAAGCGTGGTCGGCAATGGCAACGGCACCTGCTCCGTCGAACAGCAAGCGCGGCTCAAGCGCGAGTGCACGAGAGGCTGAACGGAAGGGGGAGGAGGTGTGCTTTTTCATGGCAGCAGCCTTTCGGATGGAATGGGGCGGAACGTTGTCTGACAGGCCGGAATCTGGAGACGGTTGGGTTCAGGGGTCGCTATGACTTTACGGATAGGTGCTATCTAAAAGATGTTGCCTGAATTTTCTTGAATCTATTGAATCATAATAGGTTTTATTTCGAATTATATATCGTTGATGCTTATTTTGAAATTGTTCGATTGTTTGTTTTTGTCAATTAATTCACGGGGTTTTTGTCTGATCTGTTTTGGGGGTAACCATGAAAATTGCAGTCTAGGTTGAAGGCTCTGCTCGTGTTTTTGGTATTTCGAGCTCGAAAACCGTTCGCCCGGCTTCCGTTCGGACGCGGGCTTCTCCTTTGTGGGCGCGGAGGATGGAGCGGGTGATGGCCAGGCCGAGTCCCGAGCCTTCGGTCTGCATTCCGGTTTGTTTGCTTCTGGAGGCTTCGCCCCGGTAGAAGCGGTCGAAGAGGTGAGGGAGTTGTTCGGGAGGAATGGGCGAGCCGGTGTTGCTGAGGCGGATTGTGGCGTGGCCTGGGGCTCTGGGTGGGGCAGGGCTTGGTGGGGAATTCGGCGTTTCCGGAAGGCTCGGGTCCGGGCCGGTTTGTTGGAGATGGATTTCGATCTGCCCGCCTTGCGGAGTATGACGAAGGGCGTTGGAGAGGAGGTTGGCGAGGGCGCGTTTGAGCATGAGACGGTCGCCTGGGACGGTGGCCTGGCCGGTGACGGTGAGTGTGACGCCATTTTCTTCGGCTAGCGGGCCGTAGAACTCGGTGAGGCTTTCCGCTTCGGCACGCAGGTCGACTTGGGTGAGGTTGGGGATGACGAGGTCGTTGTCGGCCTGGGCCAGGAACAGCATGTCGGTGACGATGCGGGAGAGGTGTTCGAGCTCTTCGGCATTGGAGGCGAGGATGTCCCGGTATGCGTCAGTGGTGCGGGGGCGGGTGAGGGTGACTTGTGTCTGGGTGAGCAGATTGCTTAGTGGGGTGCGCAATTCGTGGGCCAGATTGGCGGAAAAGTCTGAAAGACGGCGGAAAGATGTTTCGAGCCGGGCGAGCATGTCGTTGAGCGTTCTGGCGACTTCGGCCAGCTCGGTTGGGATGGATTCGACAGGGAGCCGCTTGTTGAGGCGGTCGGCGGTGATTTCTGCGGCATCCCGGGCGATGTCGCGTAGTGGGGCGAGGCCACGCCGTGCGGCAAACCAGCCGAGCAGGCCGCTGATGAGGGCGGCGATGGTCACGGCGATCCAGAGCGTTGCGTTGAAGGAGCGCATGAAGTGTTCGTGGACTTCCAGCTCAGTGGAGACGGTGGCAATCAAGCCTTGTGTTTGTGGCGTGTTGCCGGAGAGCTTTCGCGCCAGGCCACGGTAGAGGTGTCCTTGGGAATCGGCCCATTTCTGAAGGGTTTGCAGGGGTAGGCTACCGGGCTGTTTCAGTCGTTCGGGCAGGTTTTCTTCGGGGCTACTGTAGAGAAGGCTGCCGTCGCTGCGCCAGATGGCAAAGGCGAGTCCGTGGTGGCCCATAAAGGCGGTATCGAGCTTTCGGCGCAGTTCTTCGGGGTTTGCGGTATTGGGGTTGGGGCTGAGGCTGTGTTCGATGAGTTCGATCTTGCCTTTGAGCAGGTCTTCATCCATTTCGGCGAAATGACTTTCGACCAGGGCTCCGATGGTCAGCCCGAGGGTGAGGAGGACGGCGATTGAGACAAAGGCGAAGAGAAGCGTCAGGCGGAGGGTGACGGACTGGCTGCCGGGTCGGGAGTTTCTCGGTTGCTTCACGCGTCTTCCCCGTCGATTACATAGCCCATGCCGCGTATGGTCCGGATGAGCTTAGGGGTGTAGTCGTCGTCGATCTTGGCGCGAAGGCGACGGATGGCGACGTCGATGACATTGGTGTCGCTGTCGAAGTTCATGTCCCAGACCAGGGAGGCGATGAGGGCGCGGGGGAGGACTTCGCCGCGCCGCCGCATGAGGAGTTCCAGCAGGGCAAATTCTTTGTTGGTTAGCTCGATCTTTTGTTTGCAGCGGGTGACGCGGCGGCGTTGCAAGTCGAGTTCGAGATCGGCAATGCAAAGTCGTGTGTCGTTGCGTGTGTCGCGAGACTGGGCTCCTCGTCGCAGGAGGGTGCGGATGCGGGCGAGCAGTTCGGCGAAGGCGAAGGGTTTGACGAGGTAGTCATCCGCACCAAGTTCCAGACCCTTGACCCGGTCTTCGATGGAATCGCGTGCGGTGAGGAAAAGCACAGGGAAGGTCTTGCCCGCCTTGCGCAAGGCTTGCAGGATTTGCCAGCCGTCGAGCCCGGGGAGCATGACATCCAGCACGGCCAGTTCATAGGCGTCGTTCAGGGCGAGGTGAAGTCCGTCGAGCCCCTCCCGGGCCAGATCGACGGTGAAGCCGGCTTCGGTCAGCCCTTGTTTGAGATAGTCCCCGGTTTTGGGTTCATCTTCGACGACGAGAATTTTCATGACGCGCTCCAGATGCCTGCGTGAGCCCGGATTTTGCCCGGTAAGCAGCCAGGCAGGCCATTTCATTACAGAAATGTAATCGTGCTGTCAGGAAAGGGTCAGCTTCAGTTTGGGAGAATCGAACAGTAGTGTTGAGGCGAAGAGGCGAAGAGGCGAGGAATGTGGGGCGAGAAAAGCATGGGTGCTTTGTTTTTTCGTGCAGCTAGGCTGCGTCGGTTTCTGTATGCCGTCTTGGGTCTGCTGGTGGGCTTGTCCAGCCTTCCGTTGCGGGCGGAATCGGTGCTTACGGATGTACCGGGGGCGAAACTGGAGGCGTTGCTGGCCTTGGCGCGTGAGGGAAATCCAGATTACGCGGCCTTGCTGCGCGAGGCGGAGGCTGCCGAGGCGCGGGTCGAGCCTGCCGGAAATCTTCCCGATCCTCGCCTTCGGGCAGAGTGGATGGATATCACGCGCGGGGGGACGCAGAACCCGAATCTGCTGCCGGCTCGGGTGGGGTCGATGCGCTATACCTTGATGCAGGAGTTGCCCTGGTTTGGCAAGCGCGCGCTGCGGCGTGAGCAGGCCGAGCTGGAGGCGGGAGGGGCGAAACAGCGCGCTGAAGGGGGCTGGAATGAGGTGGCGAGCCGGATCAGGACGACATTTGTTCAGCTTTATTTTGTGAACGAGGCGGCGGCGATTGATCGTGAAAGTCTGAATCGGTTGGCGGATCTGGAGAAGTTGCTGCGTTCCCGTTATGCACAGGGCTTGGCGAGCCAGCAGTCGGTGCTTCGCGCACAGCAGGAGCAGACAGTCTTGCGCAATGGGCTGCTTTCTCTGGATTCGGAAAAACGCCGCTTGCAGGCTCGGATGAATGTTTATCTGGGTCGTCCGGTTCAGGCTTCGCTGTTGGATCCCGAGGGTTTTCCGCCCTGGCCAGAGGTGGGGCTGCTGGAGTTTTCTGCACTGGAAGCGCGTGTCCGTAAGGGAAACCCGGAGGTTGTGCAGGCGGCCCTGCGCGCGCAGTCGGCGCAGAAGGGGCGTGAGCTGGCTGAACGAAACCGGTATCCGGACTTGACGGTGGGTTTTGCGCCCAGCCAGTTTCAGCATGCTGTTCGACAGTGGGATGTCATGGTTGAGGTGTCGATTCCAATCCAGCAGTCTTCGCGGCAGGCGAGGGAGCAGGAAGCCGGGGCCGCATTCGAGGCGGCACGCTTGCGCGAGGAGGCGGTGATCCAGCAGAAACTGGGTGAGCTTTTAGAAAATCTTTCGGCATTCGATGCGGCGCGACGCGCTGAAACCTTGATCGGGGAGGGTTTGTTGCCGCAGGCCGAGCTGGTGTTCCGCTCGGTCAAGGCAGGCTATGAGGCGGGGCGTGAAGGATTTGCCGCTTTGCTGGAGGCACTTCAGCAGCTTCGCCAGGCTCGTCTTGAGCGGCTGAAGGTGCAGGTGGAGGCGCAGTTTCGGCGGATTGAGATCGAGCGCATTGTGGGAGGGGCATTGTGAAGAAAGTGACATTTGCGCTGATTGTTGCTGCGACGGGCTGCATTGCGGCCGGCGCGGGATTTTGGGCGGGACAGTTTTCCGGGAATGGGGGGAGTGCGGCGGCAGGGCGCGCTACGCAAGGCAGTCATGACGGTCATGCGTCGTTGGTTGCGAATGGGAGTGCGCTTGCTCAGGGGGCTAAAAAAGAGCGCGAGGTTCTGTTTTACCGCAATCCGATGGGTTTGCCCGATACCTCGCCTGTCCCGAAGAAGGACAGCATGGGGATGGATTACATCCCGGTTTATGCGGATGATGAGACGGATTCAGGAGCCGCTTCCTTTTCCACTGGGCAGGTCAGAATCGATGCGTCGAAGATTCAGGCAATGGGCGTGCGCACCGAGCCTGTGCGGCGGGAAATTCTGGATCGGATCGTGTCGGCGGCGGGTCGTGTCGAGGCGGATGAGCGGCGGCTTCATGTCATTTCGGCGAAGTTCGAGGGGTATGTGGAGCGTCTGAGGGTCAATGCGACCGGTGAGTCGGTGGGGCGGGGGCAGGTGTTGTTCGAGGCGTATTCGCCGGAGCTGGTGTCGGCTCAACGCGAATATCTGATTGCCAGGCAGGGCTTCGCGTCATTGACCGATTCGGCACGGGCGGATCAGGTGGGTGAGGGCATGCGTTTGCTGGCGGATTCCGGCCTTGCCCGCTTGCGTTACTGGGATGTGTCCGAGGCGCATCTTTCTGCTTTGGCACGATCCGGGCAGGTACTGCGTACCCTGCCTTTTCGTTCGCCCGCTTCGGGTGTGGTGACGGAAAAGCGGGTGGTCGAGGGAATGCGCTTTCAGCCCGGCGAAGTGCTTTATCAAATTGCTGATTTGTCTTCGGTCTGGGTTCTGGCCGATATTTTTGAGCAGGACCTCGGGACGGTTCGTTTGGGCGCAAAGGCGCAGGTCGTTTTGGAATCGTATCCGGGCGAGGTTTTTGAAGGACGGGTTTCTTTTATTGCGCCGACTTTGCAAGGTGCAACACGGACGGTTCCGGTACGGATTGAGCTTCCAAATCCAGGGATGCGCTTGAAGCCTGGGATGTTTGCCCGAGTGGATATCCGGATGTCGGGCCATGCACCGGTGTTGAGTGTGCCTTCATCGGCAGTGATCGATAGTGGCGTTCGCCGTGTTGTGCTGCTCGCGATGGGGGCGGGGCGGTTTGCCCCACGGGTGGTGAAGACGGGCTTGCGTACCGGGGAGCGTGTGGAAATTCTTGAGGGGGTTCAGGAGGGCGAGGAGGTGGTGGTGGCGGCTCAGTTCCTGATTGATGCCGAGAGCAATCTGAATGCGGCTCTGGAAAGTTTTGATCCGTCGTCGAAGATGGGCGCGCTGCCTCGTGCGTTACCTGCGGTTGAGTCCCGTGGAGCGGAAGGCCATTCGCATTCCGGGCAGGAGCATGGCCACGAACAGGGTCATGAACACAAACATGCCGGACATTGAGAGGGAGGCTGCGGTGAATCAGGGCCTGCTTTCAAGGATTATTGACGGGTCGATGAAAAATCCCGTTCTGGTTTTGCTGGCCACGCTGTTTATCGTTTTGGGTGGCGCGTATGCCGTTGTGCATACGCCGATCGATGCGTTACCGGACCTTTCCGATGCGCAGGTCATCGTTTATACGGAATACCCCGGCCAGGCCCCGCAGGTGGTGGAGGATCAGGTGACTTATCCACTGACCACCGCCATGCTTTCGGTTCCGAAATCTAGGGTTGTACGGGGCTTTTCATTTTTCGGTGCGTCTTTTGTTTATGTGATCTTCGAGGATGGGACGGATCTTTATTGGGCCCGCTCAAGGGTGCTCGAATATCTCAACGCGGCTGCAGGACGGATGCCTAAAGGTGTGGTGCCGGTGTTGGGGCCGGATGCGACAGGTTTGGGTTGGGTCTATGAATATGTGCTTGTGGCGAAAAACAAGACCTTGGCGCAGTTGCGTACCTTTCAGGATTGGACTTTGCGGTATGCGCTGGCCAAGACACAGGGCGTCGCTGAAATTGCTTCCATCGGTGGCTTTGTCCAGAGCTATCAGGTGACGGTTGATCCGGTGAAACTTCGGGCATACGGGATTGCGCTGTCTCGGGTTTCGGAAGTGATCCGGGATTCCAATCGCGATGTCGGTGGGCGTGTGGTCGAGATGGCCGAGACGGAGTACATGGTGCGCGGCCGGGGCATTCTTCGTGGAATGGAGGATATCGGGAATCTGGTTCTTCAGACGGATCGCGGCACGCCGATTCGAGTGGCGGATGTGGCACGGGTCGAGCGTGTTCCGGATGAGCGGCGCGGTTTGACGGAGCTCAACGGAGAAGGGGAGGTGGTTTCCGGCATCGCCGTGGCTCGCCATGGGCAGAATGCGCTGGAGGTCATTCGTCACCTCAAGGAGAAACTCGTCGAGTTGTCGCCAAGTCTGCCGGAGGGGGTGCGGATCGAGTCGGTGTATGACCGTTCGGAGCTGATTCATCGTGCCATTGATACGTTGAAACGGACGTTGATTGAGGAATCGATCATCGTGGCTCTGGTTTGTGTGGCCTTCCTGCTGCATGTGCGTTCGGCATTGGTGGCCATTCTGATGTTGCCGGTCGGCATTCTTATGGCTTTCATGGCAATGAATCTGTTGGGCATGAGTTCGAATCTGATGAGCCTGGGAGGGATTGCCATTGCCATTGGGGCGATGGTGGATGCGGCCATTGTGATGATCGAGAATGCGCACAAGCATCTGGAACGCTTGCCAGAAGGGCATTCGGCAAGTGAACGGCTTGAGGCAATGGGGGCGGCTTGTCGTGAGGTGGGGCCGGCTCTGTTCTTTTCGCTGCTGATCATCACGGTTTCCTTTTTGCCGGTTTTTGCGCTGGAAGCGCAGGAGGGGCGGCTTTTTTCGCCTCTGGCTTACACCAAAACTTTTTCCATGGCGGGCGCAGCCCTGCTTTCCTTGACCTTGGTCCCGGTGCTGATGGGAGTGTTCATTCGCGGACGTCTTCGTCCAGAGTCGGAAAATCCAGTGAATCGTTTTCTGATTTGGATTTATCGCCCGGTCATTCGATGGGTCATGGCCTGGAAGAAAACGACGATTGCCCTGGCTTTACTGGCCTTTTTGGCAACGATTTACCCGGCTTCGCGCTTGGGTTCTGAATTCATGCCGACGCTGGATGAGGGGACGATTCTTTACATGCCAGTTTCCCTGCCGGGAATGTCGATGACCCGTGCGGCCGAGTTGTTGCAGGTCCAGGATCGGATCATCCGGGGCTTTCCCGAGGTGGCCAGCGTGCACGGCAAGGCTGGCCGGGCCAATACGGCGACGGATCCGGCCCCAGTTGAAATGTTTGAAACCACGATCAATTTGAAGCCTCGATCCGAATGGCGTCCGGGCATGACGTTGGAGAAATTGATCGATGAAATGGATCAGTCCGTTCGTTTCCCTGGTGTTTCCAATGCCTGGACCATGCCGATCAAGGCGCGTATCGACATGCTTTCAACGGGGATTCGTACACCAATCGGGGTTAAGGTCTTTGGCAAGGATCTGGCTGAGATTGCGCGTTTGTCCAGACAGATCGAGGCGGTTCTCAAAACGGTTCCGGGAACGACTTCTGCCTTTGCGGAGCGGATTTCAGGTGGGTTTTATCTGGACATCGAACCCGATCGGGCACAGCTGGCCCGATATGGCTTGAGTGTTGGGGCATTGCAGGACGTCATTGCGACGGCCTTGGGCGGTGAGCGTGTGACGACGATGATCGAAGGCCGCGAGCGGTATGCCGTCAATGTCCGCTATCCACGGGCCATGCGTGATGATCCGGAGCGTATTGCGCATGAGGTGCTCGTGCCTGTGGGGCAGGGTGCCATGTTGCCGCTGGGTCAGCTGGCCAGGGTAAGCGTGACGCAGGGTACGACGGGTATTCGTACCGAAAATGCCCAGTTATCCGCTTATATCTACGTCGACATTCATGGGCGCGATATCGGTACTTATGTGGCCGAGGCGAAAAAGGCCGTGGCCGATCAGATTCGCTTTGCGCCGGGAGAGTATGTGATCTGGAGTGGTCAGTTTGAATCCATGGAGCGGGCTGCTGACCGGATGAAGTTTGTGATTCCATTGACCTTACTGCTGATTTTCTTGTTGCTTTACCTGAATTTCAGGCGTCTGGCGGAAACCTTGATCGTGATGCTTTCGGTTCCCTTTGCATTGGTCGGCGGCGTGTGGATGCTTTGGTTGATGGATTACAACTTTTCGGTTGCCGTGGCGATCGGTTTCATCGCGCTGGCTGGTGTCGCCGCGGAAACGGGTGTGGTGATGCTGCTTTATCTGGATCACGCCTGGGAGGCTTTGCAGATGAAGAGGAAACAGTCTGGGCAGCGTGTCGGGACTGCTGATCTTTACGCGGCAGTCATGGAGGGGGCGGTCGAGCGGGTACGCCCTAAAATGATGACGGTGGTCGCCATCATGGCCGGTTTGCTTCCTATTCTTTGGGGGCAGGGAACCGGCTCGGAGGTCATGAGTCGCATCGCAGCCCCAATGGTCGGCGGGATGCTTTCTTCGAGCATCCTGACACTGGTCGTGATCCCGGCACTTTATGCACTGGCCAAGCAAAGAAAACTATCCTGACTTTGATACTGAACCACAGGGTAAAGTCTCACCCTTGTTGCCTACGCGAAAAAAGCCACATGAACAGGCTGTCTGGATGAGAAAGTAATAGCCAGCGTCATTTTTTTACGCCAAAATCCACGATCGTTTCAGGTACAGGAAGCCTGTCTCTTACGCAATCCGGATTTTTGTCAGGGCCGTTTCATGGTTCCATGAAATATTCCGACCGTTAAGGTGGGGATTGGAACTTCGATAGGGTTGTACCCCTTCCATCGGGAACATCGGACGGCAAGACCAGAGGGAATCGATCAGATGGCCACGGAAAGAAAAGTCAAGGAATACAGCTTTACCTGGGAAGGCAAGGATAAGACCGGGAAGATTGTTCGCGGCGAAATGCGGGCCGGCGGGGAAACCCTGGTTCGTACAACCTTGCGTCGGCAAGGGGTGGTTGTCACCAAGGTCAAACAGCAGAAAATCGGAAAGATCGGCAAGGTTTCGGACAAGGACATCACCCTGTTCACACGCCAGCTTGCCACCATGATGAAGGCAGGTGTGCCGCTTTTGCAGGCTTTTGATATCGTCGGAAAAGGAAATAGCAATCCGGCGGTCGGCAAACTGCTCAACGATATTCGCACGGATGTCGAGACGGGTTCCAGCCTCAATCAGGCTTTCAAGAAATATCCGCTGTATTTCGATACCTTGTTTTGCAATTTGGTCGGTGCGGGCGAACAAGCCGGTATTCTCGATTCGCTGCTGGATCGCCTGGCCACCTATAAGGAAAAAATCCAGGCGATCAAGGCCAAGATCAAGTCTGCTCTTTTTTATCCGATTTCCATCATCGTCGTGGCCTTCATCATCGTTGCGGTCATCATGATTTTCGTGATTCCGCAGTTCAAAGCCATTTTCACCAGCTTCGGAGCCGATCTGCCCGCACCGACCTTGGTCTTGATTTCCATGTCGGATGCCTTTGTGGAGTACTGGTACGTCATTTTTGGCGGGGTGGGCGGTGGGGTTTATGGTTTTTTCGAGGCATGGAAAAGATCGAAATCCTTACAGATGTCAATGGATCGCCTGATGCTGAAGCTGCCGGTTTTTGGGGATTTGGTCAGAAAGGCGACTATCGCACGCTGGACGCGCACCTTGTCCACCATGTTCGCTGCCGGGGTGCCGCTTGTCGAGGGGCTGGACTCCGTTGCCGGAGCATCAGGTAACCATGTTTATTATTTGGCGACGGTCGATATCAAGGCAGAGGTCAGCACCGGTCAAAATCTAACTGTCGCCATGCAGAATACCAACCTCTTTCCCACGATGGTGATCCAGATGGTGTCGATTGGTGAGGAATCGGGGCAACTGGATGCCATGTTGAGCAAAGTGGCTGATTTTTATGAGGCTGAGGTGGATGATGCAGTTGAGGCTTTGTCCAGTTTGATGGAGCCCATGATCATGGTGGTTCTGGGAACCTTGATCGGTGGCATGGTCGTGGCTATGTACCTGCCCATCTTCAAGCTGGGTGCTGTGGCGGGTTAATTTTTACCCTGAGAGAAAGTTTGCTTCATGCCCAATATTTCAGAATTCTTGTCCTATCCGCCTTACATGGCTCTGATTTGTCTCATCCTGGGCTTGATGGTGGGGAGTTTCCTGAACGTCGTCATTTACCGTCTGCCGGTCATGATGCAGCGGGAGTGGGAAGCACAGTGCGCCGATTTGCGAGGAGAGCCCCCTCCTCTGCATGAGCGTTTCAATCTTGCCGTACCCCGGTCGCGTTGTCCGAAGTGTGGTCATGCCATCAGCGCACTGGAAAATGTGCCGGTCATCAGTTGGTTGGTGCTACGGGGCCGCTGCAGCGGTTGCAAAACCGCCATTTCAGCGCGTTATCCCTTGATCGAGGCCCTTTGCGGCCTGCTTTCTGCCTACGCAGGATGGCATTTCGGTTATGGCTTGATGGGGTTGGGGGCCTTGCTTTTTGTCTGGACGATGATCGCCTTGACCTTCATTGATTTCGATACCCAGCTTTTGCCGGATGACATTACCCTGCCTTTGCTCTGGCTGGGTTTGCTGTTCAATCTGGGCGGGCAATTTACCGATCTGAAAAGTGCTGTCATCGGTGCCATGGCAGGCTATCTGGCCCTTTGGAGTGTTTATTGGGGTTTCAAGCTGGCAACGGGCAAGGAGGGCATGGGCTATGGAGATTTCAAACTATTGGCTGCATTAGGAGCGTGGTTTGGCTGGCAACTCTTGCCGATGACCATTTTGTTGTCCTCGGTGGTCGGAGCCGTTGTGGGGATTTCCATGATTCTCTTCGCCCGACATGGCCGGAACACCCCCATTCCTTTTGGCCCTTATCTCGCAACGGCGGGCATCATCGCGCTGTTCTGGGGTAAACCCCTGAGTGGAATGCTTTTTTCTGCGAGTTGAGCTTCGGTAAGCGTGTCCACATGACCCTGCTCCGGTTTTGCGTTCGATGCCCGGATGGGGCGTCTTAGAGAATCTGGCTCCCGACCCACCAGGCCAGTGCGGCGATTAGCGCGCTACACGGAATGGTCAGCAGCCAAGCCCAGACGATGGTGCCGGCGACGCCCCAGCGTACATTGCTGGCCCCATTGGTTGAGCCGACTCCGACAATGGCCCCCGTGATGGTGTGCGTCGTTGATACCGGAATGCCCAGTGTTGTCGCCAGAAAGAGCGTCATGGCACCACCACTTTCGGCACAAAAACCGCCGACCGGCTTGAGTTTGGTGATTTTTTGCCCCATGGTCTTGACGATGCGCCATCCGCCAAAGAGTGTGCCGCAGCCCATGGCCAGATAACAGGAGAGAATGACCCAGGTGGGAATAGGGGCGTCGCTGGCCGTGTAACCCCCAGCAATGAGTAGCATCCAGATGATCCCCATTGTTTTTTGGGCATCGTTTCCACCATGTCCCAAGCTGTAAAGTGCGGCAGAGAGGAGTTGTAGTCGCCGGAACCATCGATCCACGCGGCGTGGAGTGGAGCGGAAGAAGAGCCAGGATACAGCCAGCATCAGCAGGGAACCCAGCAGAAAGCCCAGCAGAGGCGAGATCAGGATGAAGGCCACTGTTTTGCCCACACCTGACCAGACCAGCGCGCCGGAACCGGCTTTGGCCGCACCCGCCCCGACGAGTCCGCCGATCAGGGCGTGTGATGAGCTCGAAGGAATGCCGAAATACCAGGTGATCAGGTTCCAGGAAATAGCACCGATCAATGCGCCGAAGATGACGTAGTGGTCGACGATGGAAGGGTCAATGGTTCCTTTACCAATGGTTCCTGCAACATGGAGCTGGAAAACAAACAGGGCCAGGACGTTGAAAAAGGCGGCAAACCCCACGGCTTGGTGGGGCTTGAGTACACCGGTTGAAACGACCGTGGCAATCGAGTTGGCGGCATCATGAAAGCCGTTCATGAAATCGAACAGCAAGGCCAGTGAAACCAGCACGACAATCACCCACAGCCCTATGTGCAGCGTTTGCATGGAGACCGATCAGAAAGGGAATTGGGGGAGTGAGAAGGAAAGGCGGGGTTCAGGAGTTTTCCAGAACGATCCCTTCGATGATGTTGGCGACATCGTTGCAACGATCGGTCACCGTTTCCAGAAGCTCGTAGAGTGATTTGAGCTTGATGACCTGACGCATGTCCGATTCTTCGCGGAATAGACGTGAGGTGGCGGAGCGCATGACCCGGTCGGCGTCGGATTCGAGCTGGTCGATTTCCCGGCAGGTTTTCAGGATCGTCTGGGCATGTTCCATGTTGTGGAGGAGCTCGACAACCGATTTCACCCGCTCGCAGCAGGATTGGCAGATGTCCGCCAACTGGCGGGCTTCGGGGGTAATGGTACGGATGTCGTAAAGAACCAGTGATTCGGCGACATCTTGGATCATGTCCAGAATGTCGTCCATGTTTGAAATCAGCTGGTGAATGCTGTCCCGGTCAAAGGGAGTGATGAAGGTGCGGTGTAGCAGCGTCACCGTTTCATGGGTGATGTGGTCCGCACGGGTCTCGATGGTGTCGATGACTTTGGCGTGTTCATCGGCCGTTTGCAGGGTGTCACCCAGCCGATTCATCAGCACTGCCAGCTCTCGCCCCCCTGCGACGACCTGCTCTGCGTGGGCATTGAATAACTCGAAAAACTTGCCCTCCAAGGGCATGAAACGTCCGAACATCGTATTTTTTCATCGTTGCGAAAGGCGCGATGTTACCAATTAAATACTCACGAACGCGAAATAATTTTTGTGTCTCTGTGAATGATAAAATGGACGGTTCGACATATTGAATGCACATTGAATGAAACGTACTCGCTCGACCCGCTCCATGCAGCCTGGCCCTGATTTTGAACAGATTGTCCGGCTGGCCGATGGCTTGGGGGCCTCTTGCTGTCGTAGTGAAGACCTTTACTGGGAGTCCCGCCTGGCTGCGGCGGTCGATCGTCTTCTGGAAGACGCAGAGGAGGCAGTACTGATTGCCGCGCTCGATCATCTTTATGCGCAGCG
Organism: uncultured Sterolibacterium sp.; assembly: GCA_964500605.1. GTDB lineage: Bacteria > Pseudomonadota > Gammaproteobacteria > Burkholderiales > Rhodocyclaceae > Sterolibacterium. The sequence continues at coordinate 45,207 of CAZCOS010000004.1, read as the reverse complement.
TGACCGGGGCTATGAAGTTCTGGTCGAAATGATCGAATCACGTTCAGAATCCCGTCAATCTTCGGGACCGCACAAAGGACGCGAAGCCGAAGGGAAGGATTTGGTGCTTTTTGACGCTCCCTTGCTCGCCTGGTCGCGATACGGTATCCCCTCCGGGCCGATTCCGTCATCCGTGCTGACCAATTTGCGAACACATTTGCAGGCGCATGTCTTTGCCGATGGAGTACTTTTGGGCTTGAGTGATTTTCTGTACAGCCCGGATCAGTTGCCTGCAAATTATTGTGAAGTGTCTGCCTTGACGCGAGCGATGGGGGAGCAGGCCTTGCAAGGGCGCGATTTGCATCTTGATCCGAAGCAGGTTCCAGAGACAATCAGCTTTATTTCGGATACACGCCATGTGTTGGGCGTTGCGGTGGTTCCCCGTGGGGGTGCCCTGTTTCGCTGGCAGGAGGAAGCCGTCAGCGGTGGCCGCGAGGAAGTTTTGCAGCAATGGTCCAGACAGGCTGCAGAGGTGCTTCGCCCGCTTCTGACGGGATGCGTCAGCGAATTGTTGCTGCCGCAGTCCTATCATGCTGCCTGTCGCCAGGCGGATCGCCTTTCACGTCCTTATTCGGTGCGGGCTTCAGTGGCTTTTCTGGGAGCGACGCTGGATCTTTCCGCACACGAGCTTCGAGCTGTCATCGCACCGTTTTATGACAAGGAACTCGAAGAGTATCGTGTCGGCTTTACGGCTCGGAATGCTGCTCAGGTCATTCATGGTGTCGTTTGGGCTCTGCTCGATACCGAGGATGAAAATGCCGATATTCCGGCGCAGATCGAGTCCGTGCTTCGCGAAGCCGGGGTGGAGGACATCATTCATGTGGATCACCGGCTTCCCGTCGAGTATTGCGATGACTGCGGTACCCCTTTGTATCCGAACCCGGAAGGCGAGCCCGAACACGCCGAACTGCCCGAAGAACAGGCCGATATTCCGCCGCGTCATCTGCACTGATTGTGCAAATTTTGCGGCGTTTTAAGTTGGATCAACCACTTCACCGGATTTTGATGTCGGAATCCCGAGTATTTTGCTCAACAATCGTATAATCACGACCATGAAATTCTTTTTCGATCTCTTTCCGGTCATTCTGTTCTTTCTCTCCTACAAATTGTCTGAGAGCAAGCCGCAGGCTGCAATGGACTTTATCATTTCAATCCTTGCACCACTGGGGCTGGGGCAGGCTATCGGTGCGACGCAAGCCCCCATTCTCGTTGCAACACTCGTTGTCATGCTGGCGACTGCGATGCAGATTGCCTGGGTCTGGATGCGTCATGGCAAGGTCGACAAAATGTTGTGGATCAGTCTGGTTCTCGTGGTCTTTTTTGGCGGCTTGACCCTTGCTTTCCATGATGAAACCTTCATCAAATGGAAGCCGACGGTTCTGTATTGGTTGTTTGCCATCATTCTGGCGGGCTCGGCTTGGCTATTCGACAAAAATCTGATCCGCCAGATGCTGGAGGCCCAGGTTCAGCTGCCGGATACGGTCTGGCATCGGCTTAATCTGGCCTGGGTGTGTTTTTTCCTTGTGATGGGTGGGCTGAATCTACTGATTGCCTTTGGCCTAGGGCTTTCAACAGATACTTGGGTAAGCTTCAAGCTGTTTGGCACAATGGGGCTGATGCTGGCTTTTATCATTGGGCAGGGTGTTTTTCTGTCCAGATATATGGAAGAAAAGTGAAATGCTCTACGCACTTTACGGTGAAGATGTTGAACAAAGCCTGGAAAAACGCCTGTCGGTTCGTGCAGAACATCTGGCGCGCCTGCAAGCCCTTTACGACCAGGGGCGTCTGTTGCTTGCGGGGCCCATGCCTGCGATTGATGCTGCTGACCCGGGCCCGGCGGGTTTTTCAGGCAGCCTGATCGTTGCCGAATTCCCTTCTCAGTCTTCGGCGCAGGCGTGGCTCGCTGCGGATCCTTATGTGCAATCCGGGGTTTTCAAGAGCTACTGGGTGCGCCCGTTCAAACAGGTTTTCCCGAAATAATTCCTGGAGTCATCATCATGAGCAAGATCGACATCATGCGCAGCCGCCTTGCTGTGCTCGAACCCCAATCACTGGACATTCAGGATGATAGCCATCAACACCTGGGTCATGGTGGTTTTCGTGAAGATGGCAGCCACTTCAGCATGCGTATCGTTTCAGCGCAGTTTGAAGGGAAAATGCCGGTTGCACGTCATCGCATGGTCTATGCTGCTTTGGGCGAGATGATGCGAGATGATGTTCATGCCATGAATATTGATGCAAAAACGCCTGCAGAAGTGGCCGCTGCCCGATAAATTCGCTCAATCTCCGTCCGATATTTCGGGATCGCTGGTTTGTTCCTGCCTTCGGACGGCGTCCGTCTCCAGCATCAAACGACGACTTTCCGGGGTTTCTAGGCTGATCCGGCCCAGCAGGCCGTCCCGGTAGTCCGTTAGAAAAATCATTGCCGCTTTTTCAAGATCGAGTTCACCCGCCCGGCCACGAACGACGCAGCCGCGTTTCCGGGCGATGGCTTCGACCACGTCGACCGCGTCCATTCCCTGGGTTTCCATGCGGTAACGCGTGGCGATAGCTTGCGGATAACGCTCGAGCAGAATGCCAGCGAGAAATTCCGCCACGTCTTCGTCGATGACGGCGTTTCGGCCCACGGCATGACTCGCAGCGAGCATCAGTCCGTCGGTTTCATGCTCGATTTTTGGCCATAGCATGCCTGGCGTGTCGATGATGACTTGCCGTGGACTCAATTCGATGCGTTGCTGGGATTTGGTTACCGCCGGTTCATCGCCGACGGCCGCCACACGACGTTTGGTCAGCGCGTTGAGTAGGGTGGATTTTCCGACATTGGGGATGCCCATGATCATCATGCGCAAAGGTTTGAGATTGTCGTCGCGATGCGGAGCCAGAGCCTGACACAAGGAGGGAACGCGCGTTGCTTCTCCCGGTTTCTTGCAGGAAATGGCGACGGCTTTGACGCCTTCCTGTGCATTGAAGAAATCCAGCCACGCGCGTGTCGCGACGGGGTCGGCCAGATCAGCTTTATTGAGGAGCTTGAGGCAGGGTCGCTGGCGATGGCGGCGCAATTCGTGAATCATCGGATTGCAACTTGCCTCCGGAATCCGTGCATCGACGACCTCGATCACGACGTCCGTCTGTGCCATCGTTTCAGCCGCTTTGCGACGTGCCTGGGTCATGTGCCCCGGAAACCATTGAATGGCCATTTACGCGTCCTTGCCCGGCAGGATGGTAATGCGTTGTCCGAAGCATTCGACGATTTGCCCAGCCCGGATCTTGGCACGTTTTCGCAACTCGATCTGCCCGTCAACCTTCACTTCTCCGGCGGCCACCATTTGTTTTCCTTGTCCCCCGCTATCAGCAATTCCGGTCAGCTTGAGCAGATCGCACAGGGCGACGTGTGCACTCTCGTCTGGGGTGGCGAGTACAAAAGTGGAATTGGACATGTTGAGGGCAGGAAGATCGCTTGAAAAGTCGGGCATGATACCGTGACCGTCTTGGAGATGTGAAAGAACTTGCCCTGGCCTCTTGAAATTTCCGGAACGCGCTCCCATAATCATCGCATGGTTGTAATTCCGGCAATCTGGAGGCGTTCTGGACAGGGGTTCGACTCCCCTCACCTCCACCCAAGAGCATCGGATGCAAATGTGTTCTTCGGTGGGGGTGTATTGGCTTCGACAGGGCGGGCGAAGGTGAGCAGGCAACCCGAAAGGCGACGAACGTAATTCGCGCAAATCCACAAACGCCAACGATGAGCGTTTCGCACTGGCCGCTTAAGGCCTATGCCGAGGCCGCTTGAGCCTTGTCACCCAAGAAAAGCCGGCGGGGACTTCGGTCCCCGTCGTCATTTCAGCTCTTGGGTCATCTTTTCTCGCAAGTGCGGCGTTACAATCATTCAGGAGTTTGGTTTTGATCTGATTCTGACCCGCCCCGGAATGTCCTTTCCGTCATTTTGAAAGCCGTACCGCTGCCATGATCCCGACGACCTTTTTCAAACGTAATTTCTTCCTGTTTTGTTGTGCCTTTTTCTTCGTGGCGCAAACAGCTTGGGCTGCGGGGCATGCGGGTGTGATTGTCAGCATGGCGGGCCAGTTGAGTGCGATTTCTACGGATGGTCATTCTCGTGCCTTGCAAAAAGGTGCGCTGCTTTATTCCGGAGAGACGGTATTTACCGGAAAGGAGAGCCGCGCAGATATCCGTTTCACCGATGGCTCCCAGGTTTCGCTGCGGCCTGAGACGCACTTTCGCATCGATGAGTATTCCTTTGTTCTTGCTCCGAATGGCAAGCCGGATGGGAGTGAGACTGGGTTTTTCAGTCTCCTCAAGGGTGGTTTTCGTACTATCAGTGGCATGATCGGGAAGCTGCGTCGCAGCAGCTATGCTGTCACGACGCCTTCGGCGACGATCGGTATTCGTGGAACGGAGTATACGGCGGCCATTGATAACGGTTTGCATGTGGCTGTCGTGCATGGCGAAATTTCGCTCGACAACAAGAGCGGTAGTCACATTGTCTCGGAGGGCGAGCGTGCCTATGTGGCGAATGCGGATACGGCCCCCAGGATTTCGTCGATGTCGGAAGGTGGGCGAGGAACGTCCGGCCGCAAGGGGGCTTCCGCAAGTGGCAGCGGTGTGCAGATCAAGGGAAATACTCATATCGACGCCAATACCAGCGACACAACCGCCGTGACTGCGGGGCAGGGTAATCGGGCGGTCAATCAGGCTGGCGTGATCGGGGCGGACTGAGTTTTCAGACGGGCAGTTTCTTGCCAGGAAGCAGCGCACCCTTGCGGCCACGAGGCCCTAGATGACGGGCCAGGTTTTCACCGGAAAGCGTGAGTGCTGCTGTTTTGTTGCGTTCCCGGCAGTTCAGCGTGAGGCTCGAACCATTGCAAAAGCCGAAGGACACCAGCTTGTGGCCGTTTTCCTGGCTTTGCAGCATGACTCCGCGCCCCTTGGCCAGGACTTTCATTTCCCTGCTTTCAAAGGCCAAAAGACGGCCGCTGCTGCTGGCGGCCCAGATGTGTGTGGCTTCGCTGGAAGGTAAGCGAATCGGTGTAAGCGGCGTTTCGCTTTCTTCCAGGCTCATGAACGCCTTGCCCGCCTTGATGCGGCTACTCAGATCGGCCACGCTGGCAATGAAGCCGTAACCTCCGGTATTGGCAAAAAGGAACTGTGTGTCCGGTGCGGCGGAAAGGGCTTGTGCACGTTTTGCACCGGCTTGAAGATCGATCAAGGTGGCCAGCGGGACGCCGTCGCCTTTGCCGCCGGGAATGGCGGAAACCGGAATGGTATAGGCGCGACCCTGGGTATCGAGAATGATGAGCGGCCAGGTTGTGCGCGTTTCGATGACGGCGAAGCCTTCGTCGCCCGTTTTGTAGTGGATGCTGTCCTGGTCGATCCCGTGGCCCTGCCGAGCGCGTAGCCAGCCGGCCTTGGAAAGGATGATGGTGACCGCTTCGTCGGGAATGCTGGTTTTCAGGTCGCCACGCCCGGCATTGGTTGCGACATCTGCCTGAACCAAGGTGCGGCGGGCATCGCCGTATTTGGCAGCATCGGTTTCGATTTCCTTGATGATCGTGCGTGTCATGGCGTTTCGATTGTCGAGCAGATTTTGCAAGGTATTGCGTTCGAGATAGAGCTCGCCCAATTCCTTTTCGATCCGGATACCTTCGAGCCGGGCGAGTTGGCGCAGACGGATTTCGAGGATGTCCTCGGCCTGAATTTCAGTCAGGTTGAAGGTGCGGATGAGGTCTTGCTTGGGTTCGTCCGATTCGCGGATGACGCGGATGACTTCGTCGATTCGCAAAAAGACGATCATCCGGCCCTGAAGGATGTGGATGCGACGATCGACTTCGTCGAGGCGGAAGCGGGTTCGCCGTTCGACGGTGAGGTAACGAAAATCCACCCATTCGACGAGGACCTGGCGCAGACTTTTCTGCTGGGGATTGCCATCGCGCCCCATCATGGTCAGATTGATCTGGGCCGAGGTTTCCAGCGAGGTGTTGGCGAGCAGCACTGCCATGAAATCGGCAACGGGAGTGCGCGAAGAGCGGGGTTCCAGGATGAGTCGGACGGCCTGGGCCTCGCTGGATTCGTCCCGTGCAACATCAAGCATGGCCAGCACGGCGGCTTTGAGGTTTTTTTGCTCCTGCGAGATGTCCTTCTTGCCGGCGCGGGGCTGGGGATTGGTGAGTAATTCGATTTCCGCCATGACTTGTGCGACGGAAACATTGTGTGGCAATTCATTGACGATGACGCGCCATTGGCCCCGTGCCATTTCCTCGACTTGCCAGCGAGCTCGCAGGCGCAGGCTGCCACGCCCCGTTTCATAGGCGTCGCGCAAGATTTGTGGGTTGGAGATGATCTGACCACCACCTGGAAAATCCGGGCCCTGGATGTGTTGCATGAGCTCGTCGGTGTTGGCCTGCGGGTTGCGGATCAGGTGAATGGTGGCACGGGCGATTTCGTTGAGGTTATGTGGTGGAATTTCCGTGGCCATGCCGACGGCGATGCCGGAAGCACCGTTGAGGAGCGTAAAGGGCAGGCGCGCGGGAAGAAGGACGGGTTCTTCAAAGCTGCCGTCATAGTTAGGACGGAAATCGACCGTGCCTTGTCCCAGTTCACCCAGCAACAGCTCGGCAATGGGAGTCAGGCGAATTTCGGTGTAGCGCATGGCCGCTGCACCGTCCCCGTCGCGAGAACCGAAGTTACCCTGACCATCCGCCAGTGGATAACGGAGACTGAAATCCTGGGCGATGCGTACCATGGCGTCGTATACGGATAAATCGCCATGTGGGTGCAGCTTACCCAGAACATCCCCGACGACGCGGGCCGATTTGACGTGCTTGGCCGTGGCATTGAGCCGCATTTCGTGCATGGCGTAGAGGATGCGCCGTTGCACGGGCTTCTGGCCGTCTTCAACCTGAGGCAGGGCGCGGCTTCGGACGACCGACATGGCATAAGCCAGATAGGCGCGTTCGGCAAAGAGATCGAGTGGGGCTGTGTCTTCTCCGAGAGGTTCTATTGTTTCGGGTGCGGTGGGTGGGGGCGGAAGGGATGTACCTTGTGCAGGTTTGTCCAGAGCGTCAAAAAGGTCGGGCGTGTCGTTATTCATCGGGTTCGGGCCAGACGAAGGCGTTATGATTCGAGGATGTGGAAAGGGCAGAAGTCTAGCAGTCTGGCGGGTTTTCGGCCTGATCAGTCGTTGCGTCGATCGGTGCGTGCGGGAGAGGTGGATGGGTGGGAAATTCTTGATGACGTGTCTTTTGCTGATGTGCAGTTTCGCTGCACGGGCAGGAGATGTGCAGGTTTCAGAAGCCTGGGTAAGGGAAACTGTGGCTGGGCAGAATGCTTCCGCGGCTTATGTCACCTTGCAGGCTTTTGAAGGTAGCGCGCTGGTGGGTGCAGCTAGCCCTCTGGCGCAAGCGGTGACGCTGCACGAAATGGTCATGGACGGCGGCGTGATGCGGATGCGAAATCTGGATCAGCTGGCCTTGCCCGCTGGGAAGACGGTTGTTCTACGTCCGGGAAGCTATCACATCATGCTCACCGGCTTGCGTCAGCCGCTTCGGCCGGGTGAGCGTGTGCCTCTTAGCCTGCAATTTAGGGACAAGGCGGGACGTGGTTCGAGCCTGACGGTGACGGCCTTGGTGCGTGATCTGACCGGGGCCGGAACCGGGAAGGCTGGCACATCGAGCACCGCTGTGCCTCATGCCCATGCCGGGCACGGAATGCACTGAAAAGGGTGGCCGGAATGGCAGGAATGGTCGGCGTGGCCTGGATGGCCACGCTTCGGCTCCGGTTTTACGGCAGCAGATTTTCGTTGGCGTAAAGTTGTGCGATTTCTTCGCGCTTGCGGATGAGGTGGATTTGATCGCCATCCACCATGACTTCGGCCGCGCGGGGGCGGGTGTTGTAATTTGAGCTCATGGCCATGCCATAGGCTCCCGCTGAAAGGATGGCCAGCAGGTCGCCTTCGCGCAGGGCAAGCTGCCGTTCGTGCCCGAGGAAATCGCCGCTTTCGCAGACGGGGCCGACGATCTCATAGCGATGTGCCTCGGTATCGTTGCGCGGCACGACGGGCAGGATGTCGTGCCAGGCATCGTAGAGGGCCGGGCGCATCAGGTCGTTCATGGCCGCATCGACGATGGCAAAGTGGTGCGAGGCCCCGTGCTTGAGCACTTCCACACGGGTCAGCAGCACGCCGGCATTGCCGACCAGCGAGCGGCCTGGTTCGACGATGAGCTTTTCGGAGCGACCTTTGAGCAGGTCGAGAATGTCCTTGTAGTAGTCCGTCGGTGTCGGGCCTTTTTCGGCAGCTTCTTTACCTTCACGACTTTCGCCATTCACAGGGTTGGTCGGGGTGTGGTGGTAGGTGATGCCCATCCCGCCGCCCAGGTCGATATGTTGCAGCACGATGCCTTCGGTGGCGAGTTGGTCGACCAGCTCGATGATTTTCCGAGCCGCCTCGGCCGCCGGGGCCGGATCGAGTAGTTGTGAGCCGATGTGACAGTCGATGCCGATCAATTTCAGATTGGGAAGGGCAGCACCCTGACGGTAAAGCGGCAGGGCCTCCTCGAAAGGAACGCCGAATTTGTTGTTCTTGAGCCCCGTCGAGATGTAGGGATGTGTTTTGGGGTCAACATCCGGATTGACCCGCAACGAAACGGGGGCTTTGAGATTGAGCAGCCCTGCAATGTCGTTGAGGCGCAGCAATTCGCTGGCCGATTCGACATTGAAGCAGTGAATGCCTTTTCGCAGGGCTAGTTCAATTTCCGAGCGAGTTTTGCCTACACCGGAAAAGACGATTTTGGCCGGATCGCCACCTGCGGCCAGTACCCGTTCGAGTTCGCCGCCCGAGACAATGTCGAAACCTGCTCCCAGTTGTGCGAACAGGTTGAGGATGGCCAGGCTGGAGTTGGCTTTGACGGCGTAGCAGATCAGCGTGTCGCGGTGAGGTTGCAGGGCTTGGCGGTAGCTTTCATAAGCGTTGACCAGTGCGGAGCGTGAATAGATATAGCAAGGCGTTCCAAAACGGTCGGCAATGTCTTTCAGCGCGACGGATTCAATGTTCAGGCCTTTGGACGAATAAGACAGATGAGAAAGGTGGGCAAGGGGCATGGTTTTCATGATTTCAGTGTTCGTTGGTCCTGCTATCATCCTTGGCTTCGGGGGAGCTTGGGACGACCGGAGTGATTGATTGGGCTGGGGCCGGATTGTTCGGATTGTTCGTTTGAGGTTGAACCGTGGTCCGGAGAGTGTCCAGCAAGGGCGGAGTGGCCGGGCCGGAGGGCAGTATGAGCGGCGTTTTGGTTCCACAAGCGGTCAGACTGGTCAATGCAGTCAATGCAGTCAGTGTGGTTAGCAAGGTCAGCCTGCAGAAGAGTGCGGACAAGCCGCGTGTCCGGATGAGTGAATGTCGCATGGATGAGATAAAGGCGATCGAAATGGAAGAACGTGAATTTAACAAGCTGGCGGATGCCATGATGGCCCGTATCGAACAGGCCTTGGAGCAGTGTGGTCTGGATGTCGATTATGAACTGATGTCAGGCGGAATCATGGAAATCGAATTCATGGGCACAGGAGGAAAAATTGTCATCAATCGGCACACCGCTGCACAGGAAATCTGGGTGGCGGCCAGATCGGGCGGATTTCATTTCAGCCCTGATCCGGCGCGGCCCGGGCGATGGCTTGGTACGCGTGATGGGGCGGAATTGCTTTCAGTATTGTCGCGTTGCATGAGTGAACAATCCGGAACGTCGGTCACGCTTGGATAAATCGACTGAAGTCCCATTCAGTTTTTTTTGCCTGACAGGGATTCGGAGGCCGGCGCTTCGTCGGGAGGGGAGAGATTGGGAGGTTCGTTGTTCGGGAGATCGTCACTCTCCTGTTCATCAGGATTGGGCAGATGTTCCGAGTAGATGTAGTCGGCTCCCTTGCCCGACCCTTCTGCAGGGCGTATAGCGATAAGACCTTCCGGCACCTCCATATCGCTTTCCGAAACACCTTGCAGTGCCTTTTGCATGAAGCCGATCCAGATGGGCAGGGCTGCTGCACCACCGGTTTCCCCGCTACCCAGTTTTTTGGGTTGATCAAAGCCAATCCAGGCGATACCGACAACCGTGGGCTGATAGCCACAGAACCAGGCATCGACATAATCATTGGTGGTGCCTGTTTTCCCGGCAAGATCGCTGCGTTTGAGTGAAAGGGCTTTGGTCGCCGTTCCCCGGCGTACGACATCGCGCAGCATGCTGTCCACCAGAAAGGCATTGCGAGCGTCGATGACCCTCAGTTCTTCGTCTCCGGCTACGGCAGGCCGGGTTTCCGCCAAAATTTTATTTTTGTCGTCAAGAATTTGCCGGATGATGAAGGGGGTAATCCTGTAGCCGCCATTGGCAAAGACGGAATAGGCGGTCAATTCCTGCCAGGGCGTGACCGAGCCGGCTCCCAGAGCCATGGTCAGGTAGGGCGGGTGCTTTTCGGCATCAAAACCAAAACGGGTGATGTAGTCTTGTGCATATTGCGTTCCGATTGATTTCAGGAGTCGGATCGAAACCATGTTTTTTGACTTGGCCAAGGCAGTGCGCAAGGACATCGGACCTTCGTATTTACCATCGTAATTCCTGGGACTCCAGGCCTGGCTCCCGGTTTCGGATGAAGAAATGGTAAGGGGCTCATCCGGGACGATGGAGGTTGGGGCGTATCCTTTTTCAAGGGCGGCCGAGTAAATGAAAGGTTTGAAACTGGAGCCCGGTTGACGCCAGGCTTGTGTGACGTGATTGAATTTGTTGCGGTTGAAATCAAAGCCACCGACCAACGCACGAACAGCACCGTCGATCGGGCTGGCGGCGACAAAGGCGGCCTCGACATCAGGAAGCTGGGTGATTTGCCACTGTTTCGCGGCATCGCGGCTGACCCGGATGATCGCTCCACGACGAATGCGTTTGTTGACGGGCGCTTTGTCATCCATCATGCGTGCAGCAAATTTCAGGGCTTCTGCATTGAGTGTGATGATTTCTCCTCCTCGCAGATAAGCCCGAACGGCGGAAGGTTTGGCATCCAGAACAAGCGCGGCCAGCAGATTACCGGCATCTTCGTGCTCCGACAAAGCCTCTTCCAGATGTTCATCCTGATCGCCGAGAGTGGCGATGTCGACATAAGCCTCCGCACCGCGATAGCCGTGTCGACGGTCGTAATCCATGACGCCCTTGCGCAGGCTGGCATAGGCCGCCTCCTGGTCTGAGGCGGTGATGGTGGTGATGATTTTGAGTCCGCGTGAATAAATATCTGCAGGAAATTGTTCGGCGGCAATTTGGCGCGCCATTTCAGCGACATAGTCGGCATGCACTCCGAAATCGTTGCTGTCGCGCTTAACGTTCAAAACGACTTGCTGGGCCTCTGCTAGCTGGGTCGCATTGATCCATCCCAGCTCGTTCATGCGTCGCAGAACATACATCTGGCGCAATCGGGCCCGTTTTGGATTCGCCACGGGGTTGTAGGAAGAGGGGGCTTTGGGAAGGCCCGCGAGCATGGCGGCCTCAGCAATACTGATGTCTTTGAGCGGTTTGCCGAAATAGATTTGTGAGGCGGAAGCGAAGCCGTAAGCGCGCTGTCCAAGATAAATCTGATTGATATAGAGCTGGAGAATGTCATCCTTGGAAAGATTGTGCTCAATCTTGAAGGCCAGCAGAGCTTCATAAAGTTTGCGCGAAAGCGTTTTTTCGCTGCTCAGAAAAAAGTTCCGGGCGACTTGCATGGTGATGGTGGAAGCCCCCTGACGCTTTCCACCACCCACAAAATTGGAATAAGCTGCACGCAAGACACCCAGAGTGTCGATGCCGCCATGTTGATAAAAACGCTCATCTTCCGCAGCGAGAATGGCTTGCTTCAAAATATCGGGCACATCTTTCAACAAGGCGACATTGCGCCGTTCTTCACCGAATTCGCCGATCAGTACCCCATCTGCGGTATAAACGCGAAGGGGAACCTTGGGTCGATAATCCGTCAGCACTTCAAGAGAAGGAAGCTGGGGGTAAGTCAATACGATGATCGTACCCATCAGCGCGGTAGCGGCCAGAGCCAGCCCGGCTAGCAGCATCAGGAAGTAGAGAAACCAGCGGAGAGCAGGGTGCAAGATAAAAGCCCGGAAAACAAGACCGATCATTATACGACGCACCATGTAGCATCGTTCGTCCGGAGTCTTTCGGCAAGCCTGACCTGATTCGTATCGAGTGACTTAGGCTAACGGACGAACAGAATAAATCAGTGCTTTTCTTGCAAGGCACAGGTATGACGCTGTGAGTGGATCAGCAATTTCAGTTAATTTCAGATGATTTTTGAAAAATCTGCCAGAATGAGTGTCTGGTTCTGTTTTTTGTGTATAATTCGACTTCTCAGACGCGGGGTGGAGCAGTCTGGCAGCTCGTCGGGCTCATAACCCGAAGGTCGTAGGTTCAAATCCTGCCCCCGCAACCAAACAAAATTAACAGGGCCAATCACTTAGCGGTGGTTGGCCTTATTTATTCTGGCCGTATCTGGCTCCAGATATTTCTGTGGCCCAATCAGAAATTGCACATTGTTAATGTCCCGCTATTCATGACCTTCGGTCTTGTAGTGGTAGGTCAGCACACTCCAAACTTTGCCCATCAGGCTACTGAGAATCAGGTGCCGAATTAGGATATTCGATTCAGCAGCAGCGGCGGTATCGGCAGGTCAATGGGCCCTCAATACCCCGTCTTAAACCAGACTGGCAGGACCGCTGAATCTGTTTTGCAAAATCAGAAAGTTGGCACTGGCGACGACTGTGGGGAGCAATAAATCTCTGGTTTTTTATTGTTGCCGTGTGGGTAGAAATGTGGGTAGCAAAAAACAAAAAACCCGCGCAGCTACTAGCCGTGCGGGTTTTCTGGGTATTGTTGGCGGAGAGGGCGGGATTCGAACCCGCGTTAGGCTTTCACCTAAACACGCTTTCCAGGCGTGCGACTTAAACCACTCATCCACCTCTCCAGCTTGTCCGGCCTGATCGGGTATTGGGTACGCGATGCAGGGTTTTTGGGGTGGCCGATGGGACTCGAACCCACGACGACTGGAATCACAATCCAGGACTCTACCAACTGAGCTACGGCCACCACTTTGACTTGCTTTGAAAATTACTTTGCTTTGAAGCACTGCCTCGCAGTTCAGCAAGAGCAGACCCGGAATTCTATTGGTCTTGTTTGTCTGAGTCAATACAATCACGCGATCTGCTTCGATAATAAGTTAGAATGACCGGCTGTTTGTTTAATCACGTCTGGAGTAGAAAATGGCTGTTGAACGTACCCTTTCCATCATCAAGCCCGATGCCGTTGCCAAAAATGTCATCGGCCAGATTTATGCCCGTTTTGAAGCGGCTGGCCTGAAGGTCATCGCCTCGAAGATGCAGCATCTTTCTCGTAAGGATGCGGAGGGCTTTTATGCGGTGCACCGCGAGCGTCCTTTCTTCAAGGATTTGGTCGAGTTCATGATTTCCGGTCCCGTCATGATCCAGGTTCTGGAAGGCGAAGGTGCGATTCTGAAGAATCGTGACCTGATGGGTGCGACAGACCCCAAGAAGGCTGCTCCGGGAACCATTCGTGCCGATTTTGCAGATAGCATTGATGCAAATGCCGTTCATGGCTCGGATGCGCCTGAAACTGCTGCGGTGGAAATCGCTTATTTCTTCCCGGCTTCGAACGTTTACTCGCGTTGAAAGCCTCCCCCTTTTGCCCTTGCCTGGCCCGGTTGTCATTGTTTGATACGGGTCAGGTAGCTGGGTTTCAGGGTGACTTTTGACGGTTTGTCGATGCAGGACAAATTCAATCTTCTTGATTACGATGCGGTCGGCCTGACGGATTTTTTTCTTCGTCAGGGCGAGGCCGCTTCGCGCGCAAAAATGCGGGCGCATCAGGTGATGCGCTGGATTCATCAGGAAGGAGTGACGGATTTTTCCTGCATGACGGATGTCGCAAAGCTGACCCGTGAAATGTTGTCGGAACGGGCTTGTGTGCGCCCCCCTGTTGTTATCCGCGATAGCCTTTCTGACGATGGTACGCGCAAGTTCCTTTTCGATGTCGGGCAGGGGAATGCGGTGGAAACCGTTTTTATTCCCGAGGAGCGGCGTGGAACCTTGTGCATTTCAACTCAGGCGGGCTGTGCCTTGGATTGCGCTTTCTGTTCGACGGGGAAGCAAGGGTTCAATCGTAATCTGAGCGTCTCAGAAATCATTGGACAGCTTTGGCAGGCTCGACGCCTGTTGAAAATGGCTGAAATGGCTGAGCGGGAACAGTCGGCGGGCGAGTCCTCCACGGCCCGTCGTGCCGGGGAAGCTCCTGAGGCCGATGAGCGCATCATCAGCAATGTCGTCTTGATGGGGATGGGGGAGCCCCTGGCCAATCTGGATCAAGTCGTTACGGCTTTGCATCTGATGCTGGACGATCATGCTTATGGTCTTTCACGTCGCCGGGTGACGGTTTCCACTTCCGGTATCGTGCCGGCGATGGATCGTTTGCGTGACGCCTGCCCGGTCGCATTGGCTGTTTCGTTGCATGCGCCGGACGATGCGCTGCGCGATCGGCTTGTGCCGATCAACCGGAAGTATCCCTTGTTCGAATTGATGGCTGCCTGTCGGCGTTATCTGGAAAAGGCACCCCGAGACTTTGTGACTTTTGAATACGTCATGCTCGATGGTGTGAACGATCACGATGATGATGCCCGCAAGCTGATTCAACTGACGAAAGAAGTTCCCTGCAAATTCAATCTGATTCCTTTCAATCCATTTCCGGGCTCAGCGTTTCGGCGTTCGAGGGGAGAGAGGGTTCGGCGTTTTGCTGATATTTTGATGTCATCCGGTATCGTGACCACGACGCGCAAGACGCGTGGGGATGACATTGATGCAGCATGCGGTCAATTGGCGGGTCAGGTGAAGGATAAAACTTCACGCACGGCACAGGCTATATCTTCCCAAAAGTCTTCGACACTGCACACAGCGCATCCGGGTCGGGCCGCTGAACGTGGGGTGCGCAAAGTCATCGGGATTCGTCCACATTCCAGATAGAGGAGGCCGTTCATGTTGCGGTTGCAAGTTGCAAGCTATCTGATGATTTCCATCCTTTCCCTTTCATGGGTGACGGGGTGTGCCACGACGCAATTGTCTAGCGAGGCTTCAGCCCAGCAGCCGGTTTCCCAACAGGATGCCGGCAGCGATGCACAAAAGCGGGCCAAGGTTCATACGGAGCTCGGCTCGCTTTACCTGCAAAAGGGGACACTTGCCGTTGCACTGGATGAAGCACGGGTTGCGTTGTCTGCGGATTCGAACTACGCCCCTGCTCACAATCTGGCTGGCTTAACTTATATGCAGCTGCGTGAGAACGCTTCGGCAGAAAAAAGCTTCGAACAAGCCTTGCAGCTTGCGCCTGCGGATCCAGAGATCAACAACAATTTCGGCTGGTTTCTTTGTCAGAGTGGTCGGGAACGCCAAGCACTCGAGTACTTCAATCGGGCCATCAAAGCCCCGCTCTATACCACGCCTGCCCTGCCCAATATCAATGCGGGGATCTGTCTTTTGCGTTTGAATGAAAATGCAGAGGCGGAGGCGTATTTCATCCGCGCTTACCGGCTGGATTCCGGAAATGCCCGCGCAATTTTTTTACTGGCTGAAACTGCTTTGCGCCGAAGCCAGTTCGGAGTCGCACGAAACTGGTTGAGCGAGTTGAGTCGCTTGACCGAACCGACACCGGAGTCGCTTTGGCTTGCGCTGCGTGTGGCGCGAAAGACCGGGAATCGAGAGGAAGAACTGCAGTATTCAACCCGTCTTCGGCGGGATTTTTCAGATAGTCCGGAAGCACTGAAACTGGCCCAGGGGCAGTATGACTGAGATAATGAAATCCAAGCCTTTGCAGGAATCGCTGGACATGGGCGAGGCTTCAGGCCTCGGGGCAGGGTCGGTTTTGACATCGACGGTTCCTGAGGCTTCCATCGTTCAAACTTTGGGTGAACGTTTGCGCGAAACGCGTGAAGCTCGGGGGCTATCTGTTGATGAAGTGGCCCGGGTTATTCGTTTCAGCCCTCGCCAGATTGAGGCCATGGAAAATGACGATTTTGAAAAGTTGCCGGGCTTGACCGTCATCCGTGGCTTCATTCGCAGCTATGCAAAATTGTTGAAGCTGGAAGTGGAGCCCTTGTTGGCTCTGTTTGATCGCCAGGCCCCCGTTTCGTTGCAAGGAACCCAGGCGACGAGGTCGATGGCTTCGATGACCGCGATGACGTCGATGGGGACTTTACCAAAAGCCTCGGGGCAGCGTCGTCGAAAGGGTTATCTCCTTCTGGCGGGAATGGCAGCGTTCGTGATCTTCCTGGGCTTTGGTGTGTTTCATTTCATTGCGCCGAGCCTGATGGGTGAGGCATCTACGACGATGTCCGCATCAAAATCCGCTTCGTCTTTTCCTGCAGCGGCTTCTCATGAAGCGATGGCAGGGGCGGCGACGACTTCCCCTGCGCATGTTCCCGCTGCTGCGGTAGATACCCGTGAGGCCCTATTGGCCTCGCCTGTAGCTTCACCTGTCTCTCCCTCCTCTTCAGGCAGCATCGTTTCTTCATCCTCTTCCCCATCTTCCAACGCTTCCCCGGCACTTTCGTCTTCGCCTGATTCTACGTCGCAGACCGCGACACCAACTGTTTCCACCGGAACAACAGTAAATCCCGTATTGGCGACTGGCGGCGAGAAGATGCTGACATTTGATTTTGATGAAACTGCCTGGCTGGAGGTTCGTGACGCCAATAAAAAAATGTTGGTGGCGCAAAACAATCTTCGTGGGACGCAAAAGGTTGTGTCCGGGCAACCGCCTTTTAGCATTGTCGTTGGCAATGCTTCGCAGGTCCGGCTTCGTTACGACGATCAAGTGATCGATTTGAAACCCTGGACACGGGTCGATGTGGCTCGGCTCACACTGGAATGACGCACTTGAAATCGCAGTTGTCGCAAAACGGCGTACCTCTTCGCCAAACCCGTCAAGTCCGGGTTGGGGCGGTTGCCGTGGGAGGTGGGGCTCCCGTGGTTGTGCAATCCATGACCAATACCGATACGGCAGACTACGTTGCCACGGCCATCCAGGTTGCGCAACTCGCGCGTGCGGGTTCCGAGATCGTTCGGGTGACAGTCAACACGCGCGAAGCAGCGCAGGCCGTTCCCCATTTGCGTGAGCAGCTTCTGAAGATGAATGTTGATGTGCCGCTGGTTGGTGATTTCCATTTCAACGGACACAAGCTGCTCGAAGAAGTCCCGGCTTGTGCCGAGGCACTGGACAAATTGCGCATTAATCCGGGTAACGTCGGAAAGGGCAAGAGCCGGGATGACCAGTTTGCCCGGCTGATCGAAATGGCCTGCCGCTACGACAAGCCCATCCGCATCGGCGTGAATTGGGGGAGTCTGGATCAGATCCTTCTCGCCCGCATCATGGATGAGAACGCCGCTCGACCCGTGCCTAAGGATGCAGTCGCCATCATGCGTGAAGCCATGGTCGCTTCGGCACTGGAAAGTGCAGCCAAGGCTGAGGAACTGGGCTTGCCCGGCAATCGTATCATCCTGTCTTGCAAGGTCTCTGCCGTGCAGGATCTGATTGCCATATATCGCGATCTTGCAATGCGATGTGATTATCCGCTGCATCTGGGTTTGACGGAGGCGGGCATGGGTTCTAAAGGCATCGTGGCCTCGACGGCGGCGATGGCCGTTCTTCTTCAGGAAGGTATCGGCGAAACCATCCGCGTTTCCCTCACGCCGGAACCCAATGGCGACCGCACCCGCGAAGTGATCGTTGCCCAAGAAATACTTCAAACCATGGGGCTTCGCGCTTTCACCCCATTGGTTGCCGCCTGCCCGGGCTGTGGTCGCACAACCAGCACGGTCTTCCAGGAGCTGGCCCAGGACATCCAGAACTATGTCCGCGAACGCATGCCGGCCTGGAGACTGGCGCATGTCGGGGTGGAAAACATGACGCTGGCTGTGATGGGCTGCGTCGTCAATGGCCCTGGCGAAAGCAAACATGCCAGCATCGGTATCAGCCTGCCCGGTACGGGCGAAACGCCGGTGGCTCCGGTTTATGTGGATGGCGAACGCACGGTGACCCTGAAGGGGGACAACATCGCTGGCGAGTTCCGTACCATCATCGATGACTATGTGGCGCGCAAGTATCCGGCGCGCCTTCTCTGAATCCTGAAGAAAAATGAGCCAGACCTTGCAAGCCCTGCGCGGGATGAATGACATCCTGCCTGACGAAGCTGAACAGTGGGAATACTTTGAGTCCATCCTCCGGGATTGGCTTCGCAGCTATGGTTACCGTCCGATCCGTATGCCGCTGGTCGAGCCCACCCCGCTGTTCGCACGCGCCATTGGTGCAGTGACCGACATTGTCGAGAAGGAAATGTATTCCTTCACGGACAGCCTCAATGGCGAACAGCTCACCTTGCGGCCTGAGGGAACGGCCAGCTGCGTACGCGCCGTTCTGCAACACAATCTACTTTACGACGGCCCGAAACGCCTCTGGTATCAGGGGCCGATGTTCCGTCACGAACGCCCCCAGAAAGGTCGTTACCGCCAGTTTCACCAGATCGGAGTCGAAGCCCTGGGGCTGGTCGGCCCGGATATTGATGCTGAGCAGATCATCATGTGTCAGCGGCTGTGGGACGATCTCGGGCTGGAAAACATTCGCCTTGAAATCAATTCGTTGGGGCAAATTGAAGAACGACAGCAACACCGGCAGGCCCTTATCGCCCATCTTGAAAATCACGCTGAACAGCTCGATGAAGAGGCCCGTCGGCGTCTCTACAGCAATCCTTTGCGGATTCTCGACACCAAGAATCCCGCCATGCAGCCGATTGTCGAAGCTGCGCCGAAGCTGATCGATTACCTCGGTCCGGAATCGCTGGCCCATTTTGAAGGGGTGCAGGCGGTGCTCAAAGATGCCGGGATTGCCTTCAGGATCAATCCGCGTCTGGTGCGTGGACTGGATTACTACAATCTCACTGTGTTCGAGTGGGTGACTGACCAGCTGGGTGCGCAAGGCACGATTTGTGCCGGAGGTCGATACGATGGCTTGGTGGCCCAGTTGGGTGGAAAGCCAGCGCCGGCTTGCGGTTTTGCCATGGGCATCGAACGTCTGCTCGCTATTTGGCAGGAACAGAGAGGGCAGGCCGAGTTTCCTGCGCTGGATGCCTACTTACTGCATCAAGGGGAGGCCGCACAGCGAATGGCCTTCCAGATTGCGGAGAATTTGCGTAGCCGTGGTTTTACCGTCCAGATGCACTGCGGCGGAGGGAGTTTCAAGTCGCAGATGAAGCGGGCGGATGCTTCCGGCGCGATGTTGGCCCTCATCATCGGCGAGGAGGAAGTTGCAACAGGGGAAGTGACGCTCAAGCCTCTTCGTGAGGCGGGAGCACAGCAACGGGTTTCGGCGGATGCCTTGGCCGAATGCGTGAGTCAATGTCTTTATGGATGGGGAGACGACGATGGCAGTCTATGATCTCGAAGAGCAGGAACAGATCGACGAACTGAAAACCTGGTGGAAACGCTATGGCAATCTGGTAACGGGCGGGGCTTTGGCCATTACCCTGAGTGTTGCGGCCTGGCAGGGCTGGAACTGGTGGCAACGCAGCCAGGCAACGCAGGCCAGTGTGCTCTATTCAGTGGTGGAACAAGCGAGCCGTTCGCATGATGCGAAAAAGGCGCGTGAGGCAACGGGAGAGTTGATCGATAAATTTCCCGGAACCAGTTACGCAGGCATGGCCGCTTTGCTGTCGGCTCGTGTTCAGGCAGAGTCTTCCGATCTCAAAACGGCACGCGCACAACTGCAATGGGCAGCAGACCATGCCAGCGACGAAGGACTGCGTGATCTGGCCCATTTGCGCCTCGCTTCCATGTTGCTGGACGCCAAGGAACTGGACGATGCGATGAAAGCCGTTTCTGTCGAGCCTTCCTTGCCTTTTGCAGCCCGATTTGCCGAGATTCGTGGCGACATCCTTTCAGCACAGGGTAAGTCGAGTGAAGCCAAGGCGGCTTATCAGACCGCCTTGAACAAATACGACGAAATGCAGAAGGCGGCCGGCCACGCGCAGCGTCAGGCTCCTTACCGTGACATGCTGCAGGTCAAGATGGAATTCCAGGGCATACCCTTGCCTTCGTTCAGCAATCCGGCCACCAATGATGCCGCAAAAGACACCCAGCAAGACGCCAAGCAAAACATCAAGCCTGAGGAAAAACGGCCATGAAGCAGTTCCGTCTGGCCGCACTGGCTTCAATGACGCTGGCAATCTGTGCGGCTTGCTCCTCGCTCAATCCCTTTGCCAGCGAGCCTAAGCTCAAGCCTGCTGAGCTGGTGGCTTTCAAGTCTGTTGTTGATGTGAAAACGCAATGGCAGGCCAGCGTCGGCCGGGGCGAGGATGCTGCTCTCTCGCCGGCCGTGGTGGGCGAGAGTGTTTATGCCGCAGGCGCGGATGGCTCGCTTGCGCGCTTTGATGCGGGCCGTCAGGTCTGGCGCATTGATGCAGGGAAGCCTCTTTCTGCAGGCGTGGGCAGCAATGGCCGTCTGGTTGCAGTGGGGACAAGCAAAGGTGAAGTACTGACCTTTGATGCAAGCAGCGGCAAGCCTTTGTGGCAGGCTCAGCTCAGTTCGGAAATTTTGGCAGCACCGACGATTGCAGATGATCTCGTCGTGGTTCGCAGCGGCGATTCCCGAATTTATGCGCTCGCATCGAGTGACGGTAAACGACGCTGGGTATATCAGCGCAGTACGCCGACGCTCGCCGTTCGTAATACGGCCGGCGTCGTCTTGGGCGGCAGGGCCATTCTGGCCGGCTTTCCGGGTGGCAAACTGCTTGCACTGAATCCGGCCAACGGAGGCGCGCTCTGGGAAGGAACCGTGGCCTTGCCCAAGGGCACGACGGAACTGGAACGGGTGGCGGATGTCACCAGCCTGCCGGTCGTTTATGGCAATACGGTCTGTGCCGTGGCCTATCAGGGTCGTGTGGCCTGCTTTGAACTGAACAACGGCAAGCTGATGTGGTCGCGCGATGTCTCCAGCACGGCAGGCATCGATGTCGATCAAAAAGCCGTGTACGTCAGCGATGACAAAGGCCACGTTCTCGCCTTTGATCGCAGCAATGGAGCCAGCCTCTGGAAGCAGGACAAACTGTCCTGGCGTCATCTTTTCAAGCCGCTGGTTGTAGGCTCCAATCTTGTTGTTGCCGATGGTCTGGGGGTTATTCATTTACTGAATCTTGCCAACGGCAGCTTTGCCGCACGCTACAGCGAGACCGGAAAATTGATGTCCGATCCGAAGGCTTTCAAGGAGGGCTTTGTCGTGCAAACCCGGAGTGGCGCGGTGTACGCGCTCTCGGCACGATGAACGCTTCACTGAACGACAGGAAGGACGCTTCGGTATGAAACCCACACTGGCGATTGTCGGGCGACCGAATGTGGGCAAGTCGACGCTTTTCAATCGTCTGACCAAAACACGCGATGCACTGGTTGCCGATCTACCAGGTCTGACCCGTGATCGTCACTACGGTCATGGTTTGGTTGGCGATCGCCCTTATCTGGTTGTCGATACAGGGGGGTTCGAGCCTCAAGCCAAGACGGGCATCATGCACGAAATGGCGCGACAGGCTGAATCCGCCATTGCCGAGGCCGATCTTTTGCTTTTCGTCGTAGATGGGCGGATCGGCCTCACGCCACAGGACAAAGTCATCGCAGAACGTCTGCGACGAACCGGCCGCCCGCTCCTGCTCGTTGTCAATAAAGCCGAAGGCATGAACCGTCCGATGGTGGCGGCTGAATTCCATGAATTGGGTTGTGGCACGCCCCTGGTTATTTCAGCGGCCCATGGCGACG
Source organism: uncultured Sterolibacterium sp. (assembly GCA_964500605.1). Lineage (GTDB taxonomy): Bacteria > Pseudomonadota > Gammaproteobacteria > Burkholderiales > Rhodocyclaceae > Sterolibacterium. The sequence goes on along the minus strand of CAZCOS010000004.1, from coordinate 23,282 downwards.
GGGTCCGTGAGCTGATTTCAGAGGCGCTGGCTGCGTTTCCGGAAGATGCGGTTGAAGACAACCCAGAATCCGGCCCGAGGGTTGCCGTTGCGGGACGGCCCAACGTCGGCAAGAGCACCTTCGTCAATACCCTGCTGGGTGAAGAACGGGTCATCGCTTTTGACATGCCCGGCACAACGCGAGATGCGATCGAAGTTCCTTTCAGCCGCAATGGCCGGGATTATGTATTGATCGACACGGCGGGCTTGCGCCGTCGGGGCAAGGTTTTCGAGGCCATCGAGAAATTTTCCGTCATCAAGACCCTGCAGGCGATCGAGCAAAGCAACGTCGTCGTTTTGATGGTAGATGCCAGCCAGGATATTTCTGATCAGGATGCACACATCGCCGGTTTCGCCATCGAAGCCGGACGAGCCCTGGTGGTGGCCGTGAATAAATGGGATGCCGTTGATCCTTACCGGCGGGAACAGGTCAAGCAGGATCTCGAACGTAAGCTGAATTTCCTCGGCTTTGCCCGGATGCACTACATCTCGGCCCTGAATGATGAAGGGATCGGCGGTGTGCTGACCTCGATCGACAAGGCCTGGACGGCAGCCATGGCCAAACTTTCGACGCCGAGGCTCACGCGGGCTCTGCAAGCCGCTGTGGCCAAGCAGGCCCCGCCTCGTCATGGCATCTTCAGACCCAAAATGCGCTATGCCCATCAGGGCGGACAAAATCCGCCTCTCATCGTCATTCATGGCAACGCGCTCGAAGAAGTCCCGGAGGCTTATCGCCGTTATCTGGAACGAACTTTCATGACGGTGTTCAAATTGCAGGGAACGCCGCTACGGGTGTCATTCCGTAGTAGTGACAATCCCTACGCCGAAAAGAAATCCGAACCTCAACGACTGCGCCGGGAAAAACCGGAGCGTTCTTCGACCGCTTCGACAACTTCAAAGGCCGGAGCCACTCGTCGTCCACGAAAAAAGCAGGCGGCCCGCTAAATGGCTTGCGAATGACCTGCTGATTTCCCTCATAGCTGTTTGATCCGTTGATCAAACTCAACAAACCCAACAAACTTGAAACTAATTCATTAGGAGAAACGATTCATGAGCAACAAGGGACAAATGCTGCAGGATCCGTTTTTGAACACACTGCGCCGCGAACATGTGCCGGTGTCCATTTATCTGGTCAATGGCATCAAGCTGCAAGGGCAGATCGAGTCTTTTGACCAGTATGTGGTTCTGCTCAAAAACACGGTCACCCAGATGGTGTACAAACATGCCATTTCAACCATCGTCCCCGGTCGCCCAGTGACGGTTTCTCAGGATGCAGACAACGATTGATCCTGGTGATGGCAGTGATCTCTCGATAAAAATCCGGAGGGGGTGGGTTTGTTTGCGCACCCGTTTTCGTTTTGGCTTAGCGTGTTCGACTGCGCAGGGAGATTTCTGGCCAGGCCATTTTGAGGTAATAGGCCATGGACCAGAGCGTCAGGGCCGCAGCGATGAGGATCAGGCCGTAGCCGATCTGCCGGGTATCGAGCCCGAAAAAGTTTTCCTGATAGAGCAGGGCCGGAATCGCTACCATTTGGGCAACGGTCTTAATTTTTCCGAGAAAAGAAACCGCCACGCTCTCGGCGGCTCCAATTTTGGCCATCCATTCGCGTAATGCAGAGATGGCGATCTCCCGCCCGATGATGATGATGGCGATGATGGCGTCGATACGGCCCAGTTGAACAAGAACGATCAAAGCGGCGGCGACCATGAGTTTGTCGGCCACTGGGTCGAGAAAAGCACCGAAGGCGGATGTTTGGCCCAGTTTGCGCGCCAGCCACCCATCCAGCCAGTCCGTGACTCCCGCAATCATGAAAATCAGTGTGGCGGCGAGCGATTGCTCGTGCGGCGTTAGCAGATCGGGTGAAATGTAAAACACCCCGACAAATAGCGGAATCAGGACAATGCGCGCCCAGGTGAGCAGGATGGGGATGTTGAAGGGCATGAGAATCGGAGGTGTGGGAGATGCCGTCGCTGCGGCAGATGTGGCGGATGTGACGAGTGGGGGGGTAAGGTAAGTACGAAAGGAAAAGGATTCAGGCGTGACCGTGCCGAGACGCTAGTGTAACCCGTCATAAATTTTCTGTGCCAGTGCGCGGCTGATGCCTTCGACACGGCAGATGTCTTCGACCGTAGCAGCCAGTACCCCTTGCAAGCCGCCGAAGCGGGCGAGTAGCTTTCGACGCCGCTGTGGGCCGATGCCCTCGATCTCTTCAAGCCGGGAACGGGTGCGGGCTTTGTCGCGTTTTGCGCGATGCCCAAAGAGGGCGAAACGGTGGGATTCGTCGCGGATTTCCTGGATCAGGTGCAGGGCAGGGTGATGGGCTGGCAGATTCAAGGTGGCCATGTCTTCGCCCACGATGAGCGTCTCCAAACCGGGTTTGCGAGTTTCTCCCTTGGCGATGCCGACACTCGGGATGTGTGAAATACCCAGTTCCGCGAAAACCTCACGCGCCATGCCGAGCTGTCCTTTTCCGCCATCGATCAGGACGAGGTCGGGCAAGGCACTATCCTTGTCTTCTGCGGCGGCTTTTTCATAGCGTCGGGTCAAGGCTTGACGCATGGCGGCGTAGTCGTCGCCGGGTTGAATGCCGGTGATGTTGAAGCGTCGATATTCTCCCTTTTTCATGCTGCCTTCGAGACAAACCACGCAAGAGGCGACCGTGCCTTCGCCTTGCGTGTGGCTGATGTCGAAGCATTCGATGCGGATGGGGGGGGCGTCGAATTCAAGAGCTTGGGTCAGGGCGTCCAGCCGATGACGGGTGTTGCTGGCGGCGTGTCGGCGTGCTTCGATCGCCAGCCGGGCATTGTTTTCCGCCATGCCCAGCCATGCGCGTTCCATTTCGTTACGGGGAAGATTCACGCTCACCCGCAGGCGAGCAGCTTCGAAAAAGGCCGTTGTTGTCGCTTCGGGAGTGTGATTGAGAATCAGGCGGTTGGGGCGGGGGTGGTCGAGATAATGCTGTTCGATGAAGGCTTGCAGGGCGAGCGTTTCTTCACCTTGCCAGCCTTGCTGAAGATGGCTGGTTTGCGGAAAACAGGCACGGTCGCCCAAATGCTGGCCATTACGCACCATAGCCAGATTCACGCATAACTCACCGTCCTGGACGAGGGCAACAAGGATGTCGACATTTTCCGCGCCGGTGCTGCTGACATACTGGCGGTGCAAGACGGCTTGAAGGGCGCGGATCTGGTCGCGCAGTTGCATGGCTGTTTCGAAATGCAGCTGGCTGGCCGCTTCCTGCATGGCTTGAGTCAGCTGGTCGATCAGTGCGTCGTGTTGGCCACGCAGGAAGGCGATGGCGTGGCGAACATCCTGGCCGTATTCCTCTGCTGTGGTGAGGTTGACACAGGGTGCCTTGCAACGCTTGATCTGGTATAGCAGGCAGGGTCGGGAGCGGTGGGCAAAAACGGCGTTTTCACAGGTTCGCAGTAGAAAGGTTTTTTGCAGAAGCCCAATGGCTTCGCGGACAGCCTGGCTACTGGGATAGGGGCCAAAGACCTGGTCGCCGGGCCTGGCTGCGCCTCGGTGAAACGCCAGTCTTGGAAAAGGGTCTCCGGTGAGGACGATGTAGGGATAACTTTTGTCGTCCCGAAACAGGATGTTGTACTTCGGGGCCAGCCGCTTGATGAGGGTGTTTTCAAGGATCAGGGCCTCGGCTTCGGAGCGCGTGGCCGTGATGTCGACTTGGGCCACTTTGGTTAGCATCAATGCGATGCGAGGGCTTTGGCCTGTTTTTTGAAAATAGGAGCTGACCCGTTTCTTGAGATTTTTGGCCTTGCCGACGTAGAGCACTTCTTCTTCGGCCGACAACATGCGGTACACCCCGGGTTCGTCCGGGAGTGTGGCAAGCAGAGTCGCCGGATCAAAGGGCGTCGGCTTGTCAGGCGGCGGAGGATCGGGCGGGGTGGATGCGTTCAAGTTCGCTGCTCGCCAGTTCAAAAATCCGGGCAAAGCCTTCTGCCGTTAGCCGTTTCGTCTGGGTGTTGTAACGGCTGCAATGGTAGCTGTCGATAAGGATTCGGCCATCGGGCAAGGTGTGGCGTGCGGCGTGTGCGAAGGCAAAGGCGGATTTTTTCAACGACAGGGCTTGGAGAATGGCGGCATGGGCTATGCTGCCCAGGGCGATGAGAACGCGCACCTCGGGGGAGGCTCGCAATTCTTCGGCCAGAAAATGGTTGCAGGTGCGGATTTCCTCTGGCAAAGGTTTGTTTTGCGGAGGCAAGCATTTCACGGCATTGGTGATGCGACAGTTCAGGAGCCGCAGAGGATCATCCTTCGAGACGGAGGTGGGCTGGCTGGCAAATCCGTAACGGTGCAGGGTGTCGTAGAGCAGGATGCCGGCGTGGTCGCCCGTGAAGGGGCGGCCCGTCCGGTTTGCGCCGTGCATGCCGGGGGCAAGACCGACGATGAGCAGGGCTGCCTTTGGATCACCAAAAGGGGGAACGGGACGGGTATGGTAGTCAGGATACTGGCGTCGCACATCGGTCAGAAAACTCACCAGCCGGGGACAATCCGTGCAGGCTTCGGGGTTTGCGGCCGTGGCGGGCGGGCGGGATGAGGGAAGGGAAGGCGACATTCAGGAGGTCGTTCCGGAAGAGGGATGAGAGGAGGACTGGGTATCCAGACTTCCTAGTTTTTTTGTCAAAAAAAGGCTGACCGTTCGGGTGTCGAGATGGTAATGGCAAAGCTCTTCAAGGACTCCGTTTTCATGGGCAACCAGTACAGGTACTTTTTCATCGTATTGCGCGACCAGTGCCGGGTCGGTATCCACGTCGATGACTTGCACTTTGTCCAGGATGAAAGCAGCGTTCAGTTGTTCGCACAGTTCCTGCAAAGCGTCGAACATGTCTTGACATAGATGGCAGTAGCTGCGGCTGTAGAGTGTCAGCCAGGGGTGGGCAGGCGTCATGTCGATGAGGGGTGGCAGGGGTTTGGGCGTGTTCTGGTGTTGATTTCTTCACTTTCCCGCATCCGTCGCAGGGTGGGAGACACGGAGGAATGTGGGGAATGTGTTGTGTTCTGAAACCGTTCGCGAAGCCTGAGCAGGGCCAGTGCCATCAGCAGTCCCAGCGCACCGCCCGCGAGGGAGGCAGCTTCATATGCGAAAAATGCCTTGCCTAGTGCTGCGCCGAGGATGAGGGCGAGTGCTGGAAATAGATAGGCCAGGAGGGCAGCACGCAACATGGCCCCTTCGGGAATGTGAATGATGACCCGTTCGCCGGGAAGCGCGCCAATGGTGTTGCGCAAACGGTAGAGATTCATTTTTTGTGGGCGCAGCGACTCATTGAGTAGATTGCTGCCGCATCCGCCCGCTTCGTGACAACGCCCGCAGCCACTTTCGGGAGGGCGAACTTCAACAAGGGCGTGGTCACCGTCGAGGCGAAGAATGATGCCGTGGTTTTCCATGGCGAAGCCTTGCGAAAGGAAAGGGCGGCGGTTTTCGGGAACTTACTTGTTGCGCAGTTCGATGCCGTCGCCGAAGGTTTTCAGGGTGCTGCGAGGGACTTCCCCCATGAGGAGGATTGTTTGATCTTCCAAGGTGCGACGATAGAGATTGAGCATGCCCATCGCGGTTTCGTCTATTTCCGGCCTCTGGGCGCGCGGTTCGATGAAGACTGAAATGGTGGCGATCCCATCGGAGAAGATGATGTGGGAAGTATCGTGATCTTTGGAAATCCGGTGTTTTTTGAAGAAATTGCGCCGCATGTCGGCAATTTTCCGGAAACCAGGTAATTGAACCTTGAACAGCCATTGCTCCTTGCGTTTGCCCGGTGGCTGCGCCTGTAGATTGACGACATTCCAATGGGGCATGTCCTGATCGAAGCTGGATTTCAGGAGTTCAGGCGAAATGTTGAGACCAACCTGGAGCTGGGTGAAGGCGAAGGTTTCAACGGATTCATTGTTTTCATTGATCATCCCTGCCTTGAGCAGGAGTCCGCTTTGAGTGTCGACCCAGAATTTGTGACCGTAGCGCAAGGTGTCGCGTGGTTCGAGCAGGACAAGCTGGGCATCCCGGCCAGCAATGCGTTCGACGGGGCCTTTACGGATGTAGTAGTGCTCCGAAAGCCCGGCAGCCGACGTGGGTAGTACCATCGGGAAATTCGGGCGTCGTCCTCGTTTTTCGACGATAAGGGTGCGGGTTTCGGGAAGGTAGCATTTGACTTCGTCGTTATCGCGGATGATCTCTCTCGGGCTGCCGTCGAGCACTTCGAGGCGTTCGTGTTCGCGGCCTTCCGCCACGCGGTGGGTGATGCGTGAGGTTTCGCCCCGGCCCGCATGACGATAGACAAAGACGCCGCTGTAATTTTGCTCACGAGAAGCGGAAACCACGCGTTCCAGCCAGTAAAGCCCATCTTGAGGCGTGGCCGCCTGGGCGATCGGGCTGCTCAAAACAAGGCAGAGAGCGGTGTAAAGGTAGGCCGGAGAGAGCAGAAAGACGCGAGGAAGGTGAGGTATCCGGAAAAAGCGGTGTGCTTCTCCGGATGAAGAATGGGGCAGTGCGGGGTGTGAACACCGCATGGGTACACCGAAAGTATTCATCGGACCGAGGCAACCGTTCGGACGTAACCCGCACCGCCATCAAAGCGGCTGCCGGGGGAATAGGTCTGGTGCGCCATCAGATAGGGCTGCATGCTTTCGGCTTGTTCCGAGGAGACTGAGGCAGTGGCAGTCGGGGGCGGGGAGGCGGCTTGAGACGCGGCGGCAAGTGAAGTGGTCGTTGTAGGGGGAACCGAGGCCAGCGTGGATTTTTCGTTTGGCGCAGAGGGTGCGTTCAGCGCCAGCCAGCCGACAACGGCCACACCGGAAACAGCAGCTGCAATGCGCAGAAGACCTTGGGTCCAAGGGTTGGGAATCGATTCTGTCGTGCTTCGCTTTGGAATAGACGGGGCCAGTACCGTCGGTTCATGCGCGAGTTCGGACATGACGCGGGCAGTCAGATCTATGTCTAGATGAGGCGTTCGGCGGATTGCATCACCGATCAGGTGGTATTCACGACAGGCTGCGCGCAGGTCATCTCCTTCCCGTAGTACCGTGAAAAGCTTGTGCTGGTCGGCTTCGTCAAGTTCGCCGTCGATCAGGGAAGAGAGTTCGGCTTTCATGGTCATCTCCTCGGTGGGCCGATTGTTCGTGGGTGCGGGATCACGATTCTCACGATTCATTAGGGTTCATCATGATTCTCTCACCAGCGTTTGTCTGGTGCTGCATCGAGCAGGGGCTTGAGTTTCTCGGAAATGGCCTCGCGTGCGCGAAAGATACGGGAGCGGACCGTGCCGATTGGACAATCCATGACCTGTGCAATTTCTTCGTAGCTTAGCCCATCGATTTCCCGCAGGACGATGGCGTTACGCAGATCTTCCGGAAGGGCTTCCATGGCGGCATTCACGGTAGCACCGATCTGCTTGGACATGAGGATACGCTCAGGCGTGTTGGGGTCACGCAGACGTTCGCCGTCGTCGAAGTTTTCTGCTTCTTCGGAATCGAAGTCGGTAGAAGTTGGGACACGTCTGCCTCGCGATGCCAGATGGTTTTTAGCGGTGTTGATGCCAATCCGGTACAGCCAGGTGTAGAACGCGCTTTCGCCACGAAACCCCGGTAGAGCCCGATAAGCCTTGATGAAGGCTTCCTGGGCAACGTCCTCGACTTCAGCCGGGTCTCTGATGAGACGTGAAATCAGACGAATCAGCCTGCGCTGATATTTGGAGACAAGCAGACCGAATGCCTGCTTGTCCCCTTGCTGAACACGTTCGACCAGAGCTTGATCGGTTTCGCGGTCACTGACACTCACTTTGGCATGCACCGACCGGGTGAGACTAAATCCTGGTGAATCGGTTCCATCGATTTCCGGGGTGTCAGGCAGAAGGTGGAGCGACGTTTTATTTTTTGCTGTCTGGGTTATTTCACGCGGTTACGGTATTCGCCAGTGCGGGTGTCGATTTCGATCTTGTCGCCGATGTCGACGAACAGCGGGACGGGCAACTCAAAGCCGGTGGAGATTTTGGCTGGTTTCATGACCTTGCCGGAGGTATCGCCCTTGACGGCCGGTTCGGTGTAGGTGACTTCACGAACAACCGAAGTCGGCAGTTCGGTCGAGATGGCCTTGCCGTTGTAGAAAACGACTTCGCAGGGCATGCCATCTTCCAGATAGTTCAACGCGTCGCCCATATTTTCGGCGTCAACTTCGAACTGGTTATATTCGGCATCCATGAAAACGTAGGAAGGTTCGGCGTAGTAGGAATAAGTCACTTCCTTGCGGTCGAGTACGACGACTTCGAATTTGTCATCTGCTTTGTAGACGGTCTCCGTGCCGGAACCCGTGAGCAGGTTTTTCATCTTCATCTTCACAACGGCGGAATTACGTCCGGATTTGTTGTATTCAGCCTTGAGAACGACCATCGGCTCGCTGCCGACCATGATGACGTTGCCCGTGCGAAGTTCTTGTGCGGTTTTCATCGGAAAAATCCTGCAAAAATAAGTGAATCCGCAATTATATTTGTTTTTCGCAGAACCGTATCAGTTGCGTGGCCAGATCTTCCTGTCTGGAAAGTCGCGTACACCAGTCTTCTGTGTGTGCCCTGATCCGGGGGAGATGGTCTGAAAAGGCTTGCCAGCGTGCTCTCACTTTTTCCTTTTCCGGTGAGTTTGTTGCGTATTCCGCATTCCACATTTCCCAAAAATCGTATAGGGCTCGGGCGGGGGCTTCATCCAGCGAAGCGGTGTAATGCTCGAGAAATGCCTTTAATTTGGCGAGATGGGCAGCTTCCTCTTGAGGGTAGATGTGCCAGATCATGGGGCGGGCGGCCCATTGTGCGCGGACGAGAGAATCTTCGCCCCGGACGAAATTCAGATCGCAATGCCAGAGTAGAAGGTCGAAGTCTTCCTGGGGCACGAAAGGCAGGGCGTGCAAGGTCAGTCGCCCACGACGCATCGGCTTGCCTTGGGTTAGAGCAGAAAAATCGGGGAGTTTTCTGATCTGGGATAGGGCCAGCCCCTCCGGAACCAGACAGTGAACGGATTGTTGTCCTTCAACCCAGCATTGAAGCAGCACCGGCAAAACCGGATTGGGATAGGCAAAGAGAGATACCTTCAAACTGCTTTCATCCGCCATGTCCTTGTCGGGCAAGCCGAGTTGTTGCCCTTGTTCTGCTAAGGAATGCAGAACACGCCAGTGGTCGCGGCGTTCGAAAAGCCCGGGTTCGCGCAGCAAGCCTCCCGTTGTCGCTTCGAAGCCCGGGAAAAAGAAATGGCGGGTCAGGGGGAGTTTCGGATGCGGCGAGCGGCCCTGGTGGCAATTAGCCACCCAGCTTTCCGCACTGAGATATTCGAGGTTGATCCATCGGGGTTTTTTCTCGCGGCGGGCCATGGCACTGAGGTAGGCTTCCGGCAGGGTACAGGCAAAGGCTTCGATGACGATATCGGCCACTTCATCGTCAGAAAGAATCGGGAAATCAGGGGGCCAGGATCGGACGAACAGTCCTTGTACAAACTGTTCGTGCTCGGTATGCGCTCGTTCCAGATCAAAGGCCGGGCAAAGTGCTTGAAGCCGATCCGGTTGGTCGATCCAGAGGCGTACCCGTCGGTTTCCGCCACCTTCCGACGCCAGTTGTCGCGCCAGTCGCCAGCAGACCCCAATATCACCGAAGTTGTCGATGACATTACAAAAAATGTCCCATCGTGATTGTTTCATTGAGAAGGGGGCGTTGAATAAGGGGGGCAGCGTCGGCGAAACTGATGGTTGCAGTGGTTACAGAAGGTAGGCCTGGATTCTAGTCCGGCTTCGTGGGGGGTGCCGAGGTGAGCGGTGTTCGCGCATTTTCTGATGCGTTTTATGGATGAACCTCGTCAAGTGTGGCAAGATGCAGCGCGATGATGAATTTGCCTTTTTCTTTGATTAGGCTCCGGGTACCGGGGTCGAGAATCCGGGCTCCCCATGTCTGATCCTTCCCTTGCCGCGCGGACTGGAACGCGGGCCATTCTTGTTCAGCTGGATCTGGGCGAGAGCGGGTTCGATGAAAATCTTGCGGAATTTGAATTGTTGGTGGCCAGTGCGGGCGCATCTGCCCAGGCGGTGATCCGTGGCCGACGTCAATCTCCCGATGCGGCGACATACGCCGGCAAGGGAAAGGCCGAGGAAATTGCTCAGGCGGTTCGTTTGCATCAAGCCGATATTGTCCTGTTCAATCATGAGCTTTCTGCTGGGCAACAGCGCAATCTCGAAAAAGTGCTGGATTGCCGTGTGGTGGATCGGAACGCTTTGATTCTCGATATTTTTGCCCAGCGAGCCCGCAGCCACGAAGGGAAACTGCAAGTCGAGTTAGCGCAGTTGCAGCATTTGTCGACGCGTCTGGTGCGAGGTTGGACCCACCTGGAGCGTCAGAAGGGCGGGATTGGTTTGCGTGGCCCTGGTGAAACACAGCTGGAAACCGACCGCCGTTTGTTGGGCAAGCGCGTGGCCATGCTCAAAGATCGGCTCAAGCAGCTGGAACGGCAGCGGGCGGTGCGTCGACGGGCCCGGACGCGTCGGGATGTGCTGACGGTCTCGCTGGTGGGGTATACGAATGCAGGAAAGTCGACGCTGTTCAATGCACTGACCAAGGCAGGCAGTTATGCCGCCGATCAGCTTTTTGCGACGCTGGATACGACTTCCCGCCGCCTTTACCTTCCGGAAGTCGGACAGATCGTGCTTTCGGATACCGTGGGGTTCATCCGCGATTTGCCGCATGCGCTGGTGGCGGCTTTTCACGCGACGCTGGAGGAGACGGCCGGGTCGGATTTGTTGCTGCATGTGGTCGATTCTTCCAGCCCGGATCGCGATCGTCAGATCGATGCTGTGAATGCCGTTCTCGATGAAATTGGTGCGGCCGATGTGCCGCAGATTGTGGTCTGGAACAAGATCGATGCGACCCCGCTTGAGCCCGCAGTCGAGCGAGATGACTATGCTAGAATTTCCAAGATTCGCCTGAGTGCGCGTACCGGTGCGGGCCTGGACCTTTTGCGACAGGCTTTGACCGAAGTGACGCGAGAACATCTGGAGCGTGTTGATCGTTCCTCCTCCTTCGGCGCGGAACATCCAATACAGCCCGATCTGACGGGTGAAGTCCTGAAAGATGAACCCTGACTGCCGGTTTGAGACTTCAAGAATTCGTTACGCATCAATGTGTTGATGGTTCTTGTTTTTTCTGGCCTTCTTCTTTTGCATTTGAATTCGGGTAAAAAAATTGATCGCAGCAATGCTCATGTCCATGAATGATCACGGTTGGGGGCCTCGCCCTGATCCGGGAGGGAATGGGGGGAATAATCGGGGTAATCCTGGCCCTCCCGATCTTGATGAACTCTGGCGCGATGTCAATCGCCGCTTGACCCGCTTTTTTGGTAAGAATGGGGGCGGCCAAGGGGGGAATGCCGAGCCTCCATCGCTCAACCCCCGTCAGTTTGGTGTGGGCATTCTGTTCATGGCCGTGCTGGTGTTGGCCATGTGGTTGGGGAGCGGTATTTATATTGTCGACGAAGGCCAGCGGGGCCTTGTTCTGCGTTTTGGCAGCTTCAACCGGATTACGGGGCCGGGCCCGAACATGCGCCTGCCGTGGCCGATCGAGACGCACGAAATTGTGGATCTTTCTCGGGTTCGTACCATCGAAGTGGGCTACCGGGGCTCGGCGAAGGTGCTGAAAGAGGCCCTGATGCTGACGGATGACGAGAATATCGTCATGGTACAGTTTGCCGTTCAGTACCGACTCAAAGACCCACAAAACTTCATTTTCAAGAACCGTCATCCGGATGAAGCCGTGATGGGGGCGGCGGAAACAGCCATTCGCGAGATCGTTGGCAAGAACAAGATGGACTTCGTTCTTTACGAAGGGCGTGAGCAGATTGCTGCCAATACCACGAAACTGATTCAGGACATTCTGGATCGTTACGAAACCGGTGTGCTCGTGACGGCGGTCACACTTCAAAGCACGCAACCTCCGGAGCAGGTTCAGGCGGCTTTTGATGATGCCGTGAAGGCCGGGCAAGATCGTGAACGCCAGAAAAATGAAGGTCAAGCTTACGCTAACGATGTCATTCCTCGCGCACGCGGGACGGCTTCCCGTCTGCAACAGGAAGCGGAAGGTTATCGTCAGAGTGTGATTGCCAATGCAGAAGGGGAGGCCAGTCGTTTCAAGCAGGTGTTGGTTGAATACAGCAAGGCTCCCGAAGTGACGCGCAGTCGCATGTATCTGGATACCGTGCAGCAGGTCTTGTCGAGTACCAGTAAGGTACTTGTGGATTCCCGTAATGGCAACAATCTGCTTTATCTGCCGCTGGATAAACTGATGCAGGCCGCCGGAGCACCGGCCGCTGCGAATGCGGGAGCCAATGTTGCTTCAACGACGCCCCACGAACCTGTGGCGGAATATCCGTCCACACCGATCCAGAATACCGTACCACCACAATTAGAAAAATCGGAGGGCAGCTTGACGCGTTCGCGTGATGCGGCCATGCGCCAGCGGGACCGGGGAGATCGTCCATGAATCGTTTGCCTGCTTTCGTGGCCGCCTTCTTCGCAGTGATGGTGACGGTTTCGATGTGTCTGTTTACGGTCGATCAGCGTTATTACGCGATCGTTTTCCAGTTGGGTGAAGTGGTCAATGTCATCAATGAACCCGGCCTGCACTGGAAATGGCCCTTGATCCAGAATGTGCGAACTTTCGACAAGCGCATCCTGACCATGGATACGCCAGAGCCTGAACGCTTCCTGACGGCTGAAAAGAAACCGGTTCAGGTCGATTTTTACGTCAAGTGGCGCATCAATGACGTCAAACAGTATTACATCAGTGTCGGCGGCGATGAGACTGTCGCCAAGACGCGATTGGCTCAAACCGTCAATTCGGGTTTGCGGGAGGCTTTTGGCCGTCGAACGGTCCATGATGTTGTTTCCGGTGAGCGGGACAAGGTCATGGCCGAGGTACAGCGCAAGGCTGATGCCGATGCCCGGAACCTGGGCGTGCAGATCATCGACGTGCGACTGAAGCGTGTGGATTTCACCCCGGAAGTTTCCGAATCCGTCTATCGCCGGATGGAGACGGAGCGCAAGCGGGTCGCCAACGAGTTGCGCTCGCAAGGGGCGGCTGACGCAGAAAAGATCAAGGCTGATGCAGATCGGCAGCGTGAAGTCATCATTGCTGAAGCCTATCGTGATGCACAGAAGATCAAGGGCGAAGGCGATGCCAAGGCGGCAGCCATTTATGCTCACGCTTTCAGCCAGAACCCGGAGTTCTACAATTTTTACCGTAGTCTCGATGCTTACCGGCATAGCTTCAAGAGCAAGAATGATGTGCTGGTGATGGACCCCAGCACGGATTTCTTTAAGTACTTCAAGAGCAGCGGTGGCGGCAGCAGCAAGGCCGGGAAAGTCGGGAAATAAGCACTGTGTCGTTGCTTGTTCTCCTGCAGGCCTTTGCGCTGATGCTGCTTCTTGAGGGCTTGATGCCCTTTCTGGCCCCCAAGGTCTGGCGCGAGACATTCCGGCGCGTCAGCGAGCTTGCCGATGGGCAGATCCGCTTCATGGGGCTTTTTTCCATGCTGTCCGGTTTGATCCTGCTGTTTTTTTTCAGATAAGACTTTTCCATGCACCGCTGGCTCCTTCCCGAAGCAATCGAAGATGCACTGCCTTCCGAGGCTTGGCACGTCGAAACATTGCGTCGAACCCTTCTTGACGAATTTCGTCGTCATGGTTACGAGTACGTCATTCCGCCCTTGCTCGAATATGTCGATTCCCTCCTGACAGGTAGCGGGCGCGATCTGGATTTGCGCACCTTCAAGCTGGTCGACCAGATTTCGGGGCGGACGATGGGGGTGCGTGCCGATATCGCGCCGCAAGTCGCGCGTATCGACGCCCATTTGCTCAATCGTCAGGGCGTGGCACGTCTATGTTATTGCGGTAGTGTTCTGCATACGCGCCCTAGCAGCCTGACGGCAACGCGCCAGCCCCTGCAGCTGGGTGCGGAACTTTATGGACACGCCGGGATTGACGCTGATGCAGAAATTCTCCGACTTCTGGCGCGTGCCCTACAACTTTCGGGTGTGGCGGCTACGCGCATCGATCTGGGTCATGTGGGAGTTTTTCGGGCTTTGACGGAAGAGGCCTCCCTAGATTCCGAACAGATCGAGGCACTTCGCGGTGCGTTGCAAGGCAAGGACGTACCTGGTTTGCAGGAAATGACGGCGGATCTGTCCGAATCCTGTTGCAAGGCACTGCTGGCTTTGCCGGGGCTTTATGGCGGTGTGGAAGTGCTCTCACGCGCCCGGGCTGTTCTGCCGGCTTCCCCAGCGGTCAAGGCGGCACTGGATGAATTGCAGACTCTCGCGGATTCACTGGGGGATTTGCCGGTCAGCATTGATCTTGCTGATCTGCGAGGCTTGCATTATCACAGCGGAATTGTCTTTGCCGCTTATTGTGCGGGTTACCCCGGCGCGATTGCGCTGGGAGGGCGGTATGACAAGGTGGGACAGGCTTTTGGCCGCGATCGTGCGGCAACGGGCTTTAGCCTCGATCTGCGGGAATTGGCCCGGCAGGTGGGTATCCGAGAAGCACGACACGCCATTGCCGCACCCTTGAAAACGGATACCCGTGAGGCGAGTCTCGCCTTGAATGAAATCATCGTTGCATTACGCGCAGCGGGTGAAATCGTGATCAGCATCCTTCCTGGAGAAAGCCTGGAAAATGTCCGGGAAGCAGGCTGTGACCGTCAATTGCATTGGCAGGAAGGACGTTGGCAGGTCTTGCCTTTAGAGATGGGGGTGTAAAGGGGCTCATCCCGTTTCCGCTCCTGCTTCGCGGTTAGCCTGCTCAGACCAGAAGTTGTCTTTTGAACCGGAAAAGGCCCGCTAGGAATCCTTTTGGCGGGATTCCCGTCCTTAAGAAAGACCGTGTCGCAACGTACATCCTTTAGAATCCTTCGAATCCTCTTTTTCTGAATGAAATGACCAAATCCATGGCAAAGAACGTCGTAGTCATCGGGACCCAATGGGGTGATGAGGGCAAAGGCAAAATCGTCGATTGGCTGACTGACCATTCGCAAGGCGTTGTCCGCTTTCAAGGGGGGCACAATGCGGGGCATACCCTGGTCATCAATGGCCACAAGACCGTGCTGCATCTGGTCCCTTCCGGCATCTTGCGCGAAGGCGTCACCTGCTACATCGGCAACGGTGTCGTCCTTTCTCCGGAAGCCCTCATCAAGGAACTGGACGAACTGAAGGCCGCAGGTGTGGATGCCGAATCCCGTCTGAAGATTTCCGAAGCCTGTCCGCTGATCCTGCCTTACCATCAGGCCATCGACATTGCGCGCGAACAGGCTCGCGGCGAGAACAAGATCGGAACGACGGGGCGTGGAATCGGCCCTTGCTACGAAGACAAGGTCGCTCGGCGCGCCATCCGCTTGCAGGATCTGACCCGCCCCAAGCGATTTGCCGAGAAACTGGCTGAACTGCTCGATTATCACAACTACATGCTGCAGCACTACTATCGCAGCACACCGGTGGATTTCCAGCAGGTGCTCGATCATGCGCTGGCCATGGCTCCGCGTCTGGAAAAGATGGTGGCGGACGTACCTCGCGCACTCTACGACGCACATAACACTGGCGCGAATCTCCTCTTTGAAGGCGCGCAGGGAACCTTGCTCGATATCGACCATGGGACCTATCCCTTCGTGACCTCCAGCAACTGCGTGGCCGGTGCAGCTTCGGCGGGAGCCGGCGTGGGGCCCAATATGCTGCATTATGTCCTGGGCATTACCAAGGCCTACACCACCCGCGTGGGGGGCGGGCCTTTCCCGACCGAGCTCTACGATGCCGTCGGCAAGCTCGACCCCGTAGGCAAGCATCTGGCGACCAAGGGACACGAATTTGGTGCAACCACGGGCCGTGCCCGTCGCTGTGGTTGGTTTGATGCCGCCGCCCTGAAGCGTTCGATCCAGATCAATGGCGTCTCCGGTCTGTGCGTGACGAAACTCGATGTGCTCGATGGCGTGGAAGAACTGAAGCTGTGCACAGGCTATCGCCTTGAAGGGGTACTGACCGACATCCTCCCCGTGGGGGCGGAGGAGCTCTCACGTTGCGAGCCGGTATACGAAACCCTGTCGGGCTGGAAGGAAAGCACGGTCGGCGTGAAATCGCTCGATGCACTGCCTGCCATGGCACGCGCCTATCTCAAGCGGATCGAGGAAGTCTGTGCCGTGCCGGTCGACATGATTTCCACAGGGCCGGATCGCGAGGAAACCATCGTCCTGCGCCACCCTTTCAAATAAATGAAACGACGCACGACTTCGGAAGCCGCCGAAGTCCTGCTTTTGCCATTCACCACGGGGGTGCTGAACTGGCCCGCAGAAGGCGCGCTTTTTCTCCGTGCCCAGCCCTGTTCGGACCTTCGCACCTTCCCGACAGCCTCCCTTCTTTGCGAGCAGACCAACAAGGTCCAGGCCCAGGCACTGGAGCAGGCGGGTTATTTGCTGACTTCAACCGACGCGCTCATGACCCGAAAGGCATCGCAAGACGTGCCGCGCCGCTTTCCTCTCGTCCTCTTTTTACCCACGCGTTGCCGTGAGGAAAACCGTGCCTTGCTGGCGCGTGCCTGGCAGCACACCCAGCCGGGCGGGATCGTACTGGCCAGCCAGTCCAACAACGAGGGTGCGCGCAGTGGCGAAGCCGATATGAAACAAGGGACGTGTGGCACGGTATCGAGCCTTTCGCGAAGTAAATGCCGTGTTTTCTGGGCACGCAAACCAGAACATGAAGAAGAGGCCCGGTCGGCCTTGCTGGCAGACTGGCTGCAATTAGATGCTCCCCGACCGATTGAAGGAGGGTGTTTCTTCAGTCGTCCCGGACTGTTTGCCTGGTCGCGTATTGATGCAGCCTCGGCCTTGTTGGCCGAAAACCTGCCGGATGATCTGACTGGCCATGGCGCGGATATTGGGGCCGGGTTTGGTTATCTGGCAGCAGAAGTGGTTCGCCGCTGCCCGGGGGTTGAAGCGATGGATTTGTATGAAGTCGAATCGCGAGCTTTGGCACTGGCACGCCAAAATCTTGCCGAAGCCTCGAGCCGCGTGCGCTGTACCTATTTCTGGCACGACGTAACCTCGGGCTTACCTAAAGGCGCGAATTACGATTTCATGGTCAGCAATCCGCCTTTTCATCAAGGCCATGCGGATGAGCCCGAAATCGGACAAGCTTTCCTCGTCGCAGCCGCGCAGTCCCTGCGCGAGGGGGGACGGTTTTGGTTAGTCGCCAATCGTCACCTGCCTTATGAAACCCTTTTGCGATCCCGCTTTCGTCGGGTGCGCGAAGTCTGCTGCGCACAAGGCTTCAAGGTGATCGAGGCCGTAAAATGAACTTGACGAGGCGGTTTCTAGGTTCAAGGGTAGAGAGGGCTTTACATGAAATCAACGAAATCGCTTAGGACCGTCAAGCTGGTCAAACTCTTGGCCAATTTGGGCTATGGCAGCCGTCGGGAAGTTGCCCGTATGGTGGAAAACGGCTGGGTGACAGCTGATGGCGATGAAGTCTGCACGACGGACACCCTGGTTGATCTGAGTGATACGGGGGCTTACTCGGCACTGCGCGTGGATGATGAACCACTGGATCCGCCGCCCGGGATGGTACTGATGCTGAACAAGCCCGTGGCTTATACCTGTTCGGCCAAGGATATCGGAACGCTGGTCTATGATCTTCTGCCGCCCCGCTTCCGCCTGCGCGATCCCCGTTTGTCCATGGTTGGCCGACTGGACCGCGATACCTCAGGCTTGTTGCTTTTGACGGATGATGGCCCTTTGCTCCACCGGATCATTTCACCCCGGGCACAGGTTCGCAAAGTCTATGACGTGACGCTCTCCAGCGATTTACGCGGTGACGAAACCGCTCTGTTTGCTGCCGGAACGCTGTTGCTGGAAGGCGAGGACACGCCCTTGGCCCCGGCAGAACTGAAGGTCATCGATGCACGTCATGCCCGCCTGACCCTCCACGAAGGCCGTTACCACCAGGCCCGACGCATGTTCGCCGCAGTGGGAAACCACGTCACCGCCTTACGACGGGTCGGGGTGGGAAGCCTGGCTCTCGGAACGCTTCCGGAGGGCCAATGGCGGCTTCTTGATGCTCCGGAAATTTCCCAGATTTTTACTGCAGAAGTGCGGGAGTAGAGGGGCTGTGTCGGTTCTGGTGTTTCAAACCACGGAGTCGATTTTTTGAAACAGCTTGCAAAAAGTAAAAAGCCTAGTCCGAGGGCTAGGCTTTTTACTTTTTTATTGGTCGGGACGGCGGGATTCGAACTCGCGACCCCTTGCACCCCATGCAAGTGCGCTACCAGGCTGCGCTACGCCCCGAGACCGCGAATAATACTGGAAAATCGGAGTTTTATGTGGAAAAAAGTGGAATTCTTTGCTTTATTGATCCGGTCAGATGCGGATTTAATTCGATGTCTGATCTACAGGCAGCCGTAAAGGGGTGTGCCTCTACAGGCTGCGGTTCATAGATCAATGTGCCGGATCAATGGATACGTAGCGACTCGATGATGTGGGCAAGCTCGTTACGGAAGGCGGCGAATTCGAAGGTGGTGGGGGCTGGAGCCTGGGCGAGGAGAGGTGGTTCTGCGTTCGATGATTTGCTCTGTCCTTCTTCCAGACGGCTGCGAGCACCGCTGATGGTGAAGCCTTCCTGATAGAGCAATTCGCGAATGCGTCGTACCAGCAGGACTTCGTGGTGTTGGTAATAACGGCGATTTCCACGCCGTTTAACGGGTCGCAGCTGGGTGAATTCCTGTTCCCAGTAGCGCAGGACGTGAGGTTTGACACCACACAGTTCGCTGACTTCACCGATCGTGAAGTAACGCTTTGCGGGGATGGGCGGGAGTGTGTCTTTATTGCCAGAGGTTGCCATGGCTGCCAGGGTTCAGGGTTTCGACGGCGGTTTTCAGTTTTTGGCTGGCGTGGAAGGTGACGACACGTCGGGCTGTAATGGGGATTTCTTCGCCAGTTTTCGGGTTGCGCCCGGGTCTTTGGGGTTTGTCGCGGAGTTGGAAGTTCCCGAAGCTGGAGAGCTTGACGCTTTCGCCTCTTTCGAGTGCTTCGCGAATTTCTTCGAAGAAACCTTCGACCATGTCTTTGGCTTCACGCTTGTTCAGACCGACTTTTTCAAACAGCAGATCGGCCAGTTCGGCTTTGGTGAGTGTCATGCCATTATCTGGGGAGTATTGAAGGGGCTTAGGTGGGGCTTAGGCGCGCAGGGCCGCGTCGAATTTCTGGGTGGCAATGTGGATCAGTTCTTGCATGGCTTCTTCCACCACCGCGTCGGCCAGCGTCCCTGCAGTATCTTGCATAACTACCCGGAATGCAAGGCTTTTTTTGTTTTGATCGATGCCTTTTCCTTGATATAAATCAAAGAGCTCGATATTTCGGATCAGTGGGGAGGCCGTTTTTCTGAGTGCGTCCAGAAGAGGTTGGACGGCTTGTTCCTGTGCGACAAGCAGGGCAAGGTCGCGCTCGACACTGGGGAAGCGGGTGACCGGTTGATAGGCCGGGAAGGGTCGTTCGGTTAGAGGGGCGAGTGCTACTTCAAAAACGACGGGGGCGGAGTCCAGTTCGTATTTTTGAACCCAGGCCGGATGGATTTCTCCCAGAAAGCCGATGGTTTTGCCCTCCAGAACCAAGGTAGCCGAGCGGCCGGGGTGGAGTGCGGGGTGAGTTTGTTTTTCGAATTGCAGCGGGCGGTCGGCAAAAAGGGCTTCCAGGTCGGCTTTCATGTCAAAAAAGTCGACCGGACGGTTCTTTTCGGCCCATTGTGCAGGCTGTGCTGTGCCCGCGCACAGTGCTGCTAGGCGCAAGGGTTGCTCGAATCCGGCGATTGCATCGGGATTTTTCGTCGGGTGGAAGCAGCGGCCGATTTCGAAGATACGAACGCGTTGTGTGCGTCGCTTGAGGTTGTAGCTGAGGGTGTGGATCAAACCACCGATCAGGCTGGAACGCATGACGCTCATTGAGCTGGCGATGGGGTTGGCCAGGGCGATAGGGGCCTTGTTGCCGCAGAAGTCGGCTTCCCAATGGTTGTCCACGAAGCTGTAATTGACGACTTCCAGGTAGCCGCGATCCGCCATCTGGTGACGCAGGGCCATGGGGGTGCGGCGTTGTTCGGGTAGCAGCCGCATTTTCAGCTGGCCGCGAGGCTGGGGTGCGGGGATGTTGTCGTAGCCGTATAGCCGTGCGATTTCTTCGATCAGGTCTTCTTCGATCTGGATGTCATAACGGTAGCTAGGCGGGGTGATGGTGAAATCTTCGCCTTGTCGTTCGAGCGGGAAGCCCAAGCCTTGCAGAAGGGAGTCGATTTTTGGAGTGTCGAGCGAGATTCCTAGTACTTTTCGGGCGCGTTCGCTGCGCAGTCGAACGGGGCGACGTGGCGGCAGGTGCTCGGGAGATTGGACTTCGACGATCGGGCCAGCTTCTCCGCCGCAAAGTTCGAGGATGAGGCGAGTTGCGCGCTCCATGGCTTTGCGCGGGAGATTAAAGTCGACACCGCGTTCGAAGCGATAGGATGCGTCGCTGGAAAAGCCGAGTGTGCGTGCTTTGCCTGCAATGGCATCGGGAGTGAAGAAGGCACTTTCCAGGAAGATTTCGGTGGTCTTGTCTGTTACGCTGCTTTCCGCTCCGCCCATGATGCCTGCGAGAGCGAGGGGACGGCCACTTTGCGCTTCGTCGGCGATTAGTAGCATGTCGGGGGCAGGGGTGATGATTTGTTCGTTGAGCAGTTTGATCTGTTCTCCCGGTTTCGGGAAACGGATATGTACCCGGCCTTCGAGGTGGTGGTTGTCAAAGGCGTGGAGAGGTTGGCCCAGTTCCAGCATGACGTAGTTGGTGATGTCGACGATGAGGCTGATGCTGCGCAGGCCGCTGCGCTCGAGTCGTCGGACCATCCAGGCCGGTGTGGGTATATGGGCCTGAACGCCACGAATGATGCGGCCGCAGTATCGTGGGCAGGCACTCGGTGCGTCGATGAGAATGTCGCGACGCTGCTCATGCTGAAAGGGGGTGTCGAGGATTTCGAGGGAGCTTAGAGGGGTGTTGCTTAGGGCGGCGACTTCGCGGGCAATGCCGTGAAGTGAGAGGCAGTCTGCACGGTTGGGCGTCAGTTTGAGCGTGATGCAGCGGTCGTCTAGTTGAAGGTATTCGCGGATGTCGAGCCCGATGGGGGCATCGTTGTCCAGGGCCAGAAGCCCGCCCTGGTCGTCTTCGGTGATGCCGAGTTCGCGCGCTGAACAAAGCATGCCGAAGGACTCGATGCCGCGTACTTTCGCTTTCTTGATGGTGATGCCGGGCAACTGTGCTCCGATCATGGCGCAAGGGACTTTCATGCCTGTTGCGGCATTGGGTGCGCCGCAGACGATTTGCAGCGGTTCGGCTTCACCCATATCGACGCGACAGAGTTTGAGTTTGTCGGCGTCAGGGTGCTTTTCTACCGAGCGTATCTGGGCCACGACAACGTGACCGAAGGCGGGAGCGACGGAGCGCATTTCTTCGACTTCGAGGCCTGCCATGGTCAGGAGATGGGCGAGGGCTTCGCTGTTGAGCGATGGATTGACGAGGCTGCGCAACCACTGTTCGGAAAATTGCATGATATGGATCGAGTTGTCGTTGTGCTTAGCGGAACTGGGCGAGGAAGCGCAGATCGCCATCAAAGAAAAGGCGGAGGTCGTTGATGCCATAACGCAGCATGGTCAGGCGGTCCAGTCCCATGCCGAAGGCAAAGCCGGTGTAGCGTTCCGGGTCGATGCCGCCATTTTTCAGGACTTGAGGGTGAACCATGCCGCAACCGGCAATCTCCAGCCAGCGGCCCACGAGTTCGCCACTCATGAAGGCGACGTCGATCTCCGCAGAGGGTTCGGTAAAGGGGAAGAAAGAGGGACGGAAGCGAACCTGAAGGGCATCGCTTTCAAAGAAAGTGCGCAAAAAATCGGCGATGACGCCTTTGAGATCGGCAAAGCTGACATTTTCGCCTACCCACAAACCCTCGACCTGATGGAACATGGGGGAGTGGGTGGCATCGGAGTCAACACGATAAACGCGGCCGGGAGCGATGATGCGGATTTCCGGCATGGCAGAAAGATGCTGGTGGCGAGCGACGTGGGCTTGCATGTAGCGGATTTGCACAGGACTGGTGTGTGTACGCAGCAGGACGCCTGGTGTGTTTTCGAGGTAAAAGGTGTCGTGCATCGAACGCGCCGGGTGATTTTCCGGCGTGTTGAGGGCGGTGAAGTTGTACCAGTCTTCCTCGATTTCTGGGCCGTCGGCGGTTTCGAAGCCGATGGAGCCAAAAAGCTGTTCGATACGTTCCAGAGTGCGCAGGGTCGGGTGGATGCCACCACGATCGCGTTGTCGCCCTGGCAAGGTGATGTCGAGGGCGGAGGCTTCGAGCTGGGCTTCCAGTGCCGCGCGTTTGAGGGCTTCCCGGCGGGAATGAAGGGACGCTTCGAGGGTTTCCTTGGCGCGGTTGATGACTGCCCCGGCTGCTTTGCGTGCTTCGGGGGGCATCTTGCCCAAGGCTTTCAGTTGTTCGGTCAGTATGCCGGATTTTCCGAGGTAACGCGCCTTGGCCTGCTCCAGCAGGCTGGCATCATGGATGCTGGCGAATTCGGCAGTAGCCTGTTCGATGAGTTGCTCGATGGTATGCATAAGGGCTCGATAAGGGCGACGCTGATTGAGGACTGAGACGGCGTGTTGATACTGTGAAACAACCCGTCTGCGACCTGCATGCTGCTTCAGCGTTTCCTGAAGCGAAAAAAGGAGGCTCAGGCCTCCTTTTTTCCTGGGCCGAGAAGATCAGGCGGCCAGTTTGGCCTTGGCCTGGCTGACAAGGGCGGCGAAAGCTGGCTTGTCGAAGACTGCCAGGTCGGCCAGAACCTTGCGATCAACCTCGATGGCGGCTTTCTTCAGGCCGTTCATCAGATTGCTGTAGTTCAGGCCGAGTTCACGCGCACCGGCATTGATCCGGGCGATCCACAGGGCGCGGAACTGACGCTTGCGCTGACGGCGGTCACGGTAGGCGTACTGCCCGGCCTTCATCACCGCTTGTTTGGCAATACGATAGACATTCTTGCGACGGCCACGATAGCCCTTGGCTGCGTCGAGAACCTTCTTGTGGCGCGCGCGCGCCGTTACACCACGTTTGACTCGGGACATTTCAAGCTCTCCTTATGCGTAGGGCATCATGGCCCGGACGGATTTCACATC
>CAZCOS010000003.1:0-116128 GCA_964500605.1 uncultured Sterolibacterium sp. | reverse complement strand
AAAAGTGGAAGTGGGACAAGGTCGTGAAGGGGACGCACACCCGCGCGAACTGCGGTGATGCTTGCTCTTGGGATGTCTATGTGCGCGACGGTATCGCCTGGCGCGAGGAGCAGAACGCGATCTACATTCCGCATCGCGACGATGTGCCGGACATGAATCCGCGTGGCTGCCAGAAGGGTGCGTGTTATACCCAGCTCCAGCTTTCTGAAGCCCGTCTTACTTATCCTCTGAAGCGTGTCGGTGAGCGCGGCGAAGGTAAATGGAAACGTGTTTCCTGGGATGAAGCCCTCAACGAAATCTGCGACAAGCTGATCGATGTAGCCGTGGCGCACGGTACGGAGTCCATCATTTTTGATGATGGCACGACGAACGGTGGCTTCGGCCCGGAAACGGCGGGCGATGTGCGTTTTACCGAGGCACTCAACTGTACTCAGATGGATTCCTGGGCTGGGGTGTCCGATATGCCCATGGGTCTGGTGCAGACTTGGGGGATGTTCAACTCCGAAGGTTCGGCCGACGACTGGTACATGTCCGACTTCATCGTCATCTGGGTCGGTAATCCCAATTACACCAAGATTCCTGAAGCACACTTCTTTCATGAAGCCCGTTACCGTGGCGCGAAAATGTGTGTTATCGCCCCTGACTTGAATCCCTCGTCGGTTCACGCAGACATGTGGGTCAAGCTGCGCCCTGAAAGCGACCCGGCCTTTGGTCTGGCCGCTGCACAGGTGATGATTCAGGAGAAGCTCTACAAACTGGATTACATTCTCGAACAGACTGACATGCCTTTCCTGGTCCGCAAGGATAACCAGCGTTTCCTGCGTGCCAGCGATGTCGTCAAGGGTGGAGATGAAAACGGCTTGTATTTCTGGGATGAAGCGACCAACAAAATTGCCATTGCACCGGGTTGCATGGGCGACGGCGACGGTGGCCGCATCCTCAAGCTGGGCAACCTCAAGCCCGCTCTGTCGGGTACGCGCCAGATCAAGCTGGCGGATGGTTCAACCGTGGAATGCGAAACCGTCTTCGACAAGCTCAAGGCTAAGCTGGATGCCGAATACACACCGGAACAATCCGCCAAGATTTGCGAAATGCATCCGAATGTCATCCGCACCTTCGCGCGGGAGATGGCTCAGGCAAAGAGCTCGATGATCTACGCCTCCTGGGGGGCTTGCAAACACTACCATAGCGACCTCTTTCAGCGCGCCATGGCCTTGTTGATGGATTTGACCGGTAATCAGGGCAAGCAGGGCGGTGGTATCAAGGTCATGTCCTGGTGGTGGCTGGAAGGTCTGGGTGCGCTGAATGACGGCGCGCTCACGCCCATGGAAAAAATCAAGCTGATCCCCAAGGCCGTCCGGGGTATGTCGCCGCGTGATTATGAGGATGTCTATACCTACGTTTCCAATAAGCAGGGCTGGACGCCACTGATGGTTTTCCTCTATGTCCACGGGGGCTACAAGGAGCTTTGGGACAAGCCGCATCTGCAAGACAAGACCTTGCCGCGCCCGCTTTCGGCTTATATGCGCGAATCCATCGACAAGAAGTGGACCAAGGTCTCGCCACGCGAGGATCGTCCTCCAAAAGCCTACATCTTTACTGGCTGCAACCCACTGCGTCGCTGGCCCAGCCCGCAGATCGCCAAGGAAAAGCTCTGGCCCAAGTTTGACATCATCGTTTCGGTCAACTTCAAGATGACGACATCCGGCATGTTTTCCGACTATGTGCTGCCGGCTGCGGCCTATTACGAAAAGGTCGGTATCAAATATGCCGTCACCTATGTGCCCTATGTCATCTGTTCAGACAAGGCCACCGAGCCGTTGGGTGAGTCCAAGAATGAATGGGAAATCTTTGGCCGCATGAGCAAGCTGATTTCCGAGCGTGCCAAGGCGCGTGGCGTGACTACGGTGCGGGGCTGGCACGACAAGCCGCTGGATCTGACCAAGGTCTATGAGCATCACACCGACAACGGCAAGTTCGATCCGTTGGACCCAGAAGATCCGATGCGCTTCATGGACGAAATCTTCGAAAAAAGCCCCAGCGTTTCTGCCCGTACCGGTCGCGAAGCCTTGGATATGGGGGCCGTGCCCGTCATCGCCTCGGCGCGTCCGGGCATCATCAATCAGAACTATTCGGATTACGACCCGAAGGACACGCACTGGGCGCATCGCGACATGATCGAGAAGAAGTCGGCCTGGCCGACGCTGACCGGGCGTATGCAGTTTTACATCGATCATCCCTGGTTCATTGAAGGGGGTGAGGCATTGCCTTGTCACAAGGAATCGCCGATGCACGCCAGCAAGTATCCGCTGCGCTTTGCCGGTGGCCACAACCGTTGGTCGATTCACTCGATCTGGCGTGACCTCAAGCTGCTGCTTCGTTTGCAGCGTGGTCAACCGGTTTGCTGGATGAATCCGAAGGACACCGATGCCCGTTCCATCAAGGATGGCGATATGGTGCGTATCTTCAACGATCACGGCTCTTTCGAGTGCATGGTCAAGGTTGCGCCAATCTGTGCGCCGGGTGAAGTCATCATGTACCACGCCTGGGAACCCTATCAGTTCAAGCAGTGGAAGGGACAGCAGGAGCCGGTCGAGGCCCCCTGGAAGGCCCTGCATCTGGCCGGAGGCTACAGCCAGCTGCACTACCGGATGTTCTACGCCGGCCCCAGCCATGTGCCGCACGGTGCAGCACTGGAAGTCGAGAAAGTCGTCAAATAACCCAAATCGATTGGGGGAGGAGAGCCCCGGAGCAATAGAAACTGCGAGTGCTTCTCTTGTTCCGGGGCTGAAAAAAGAGCGGGGCCACCTGAAATTTAGGTGGCCCCGTTTCTTTGTCCTATCTTCTCCTATCTTCAGTTGCTTGGTGTGCGGTTCGTTTTTAGCCATTTCTGGCGTTGTTGCCGGCTCCATTCGATGAATTCGTCGACGTAGGAGAAGGCAACCGGGATGACCAGCAGGCTCAAGAAGGTTGAGCTGATGAGCCCGCCGATGACGACGATGGCCATAGGTGAGCGGAAGCTGGGGTCCGTGCCCATGCCCATGGCGATTGGGAACATCCCGGCCCCCATGGCGATGGTGGTCATCAGGATGGGGCGGGCCCGCTTGCGGCAGGCATCGAGCAGTGCGGCACGTTTTTCCATGCCGTGATCGCGGTGGGCGACGATGGCGTAGTCGATCAGCAGGATCGAGTTCTTGGTGGCGATGCCCATGAGCATGATGAGGCCGATCATGGAGGGCATGGAGATGGGTTTCTGGGTGACGAACAGGGCGATGAAGGCCCCGGGCACGGAAAGCACCAGGGCCAGCAGGATGGTCAGGGGGTGGATGAAGTCCTTGAACAGCAGAACCAGTACGACATAAATACACAGTACCCCGGCGGACATGGCGAGGGTGAAGCCGTCATAGAGCTCGGCCATGGATTCGGCATCTCCTACCGTTGTTTTCATGATGTTCGAGGGCAGGTTTTTGACACTGGGCAGGTTCATGGCGGCCTGCTCGACATCGCCCAACGGCTGACTGTTGAGCTCGATTTCGAAGTTGATGTTGCGCATGCGATCGTAGCGGTCGATTTCAGCCGGTCCGCCGCTGATGGAGAGTGTGGCGACACTGCCCAGCATGACCGGGCCGTTTTTCCCGGGCAGACGTAGCCGTTCGAGCAGGGCAATATCCGTTCTGGCGGCAGGTGGAAGTTTGACGACGAGAGGAATTTGCCGCTGTTCCAGATTGAGCTTGGCTAGCCCCTGGTCGTAATCGCCGGTGGTGGCGATCCGCAGGGTGTCGGCGATGTCTGCCGAGGTGATGCCTTGTTCGGCCATGCGGGTGAAATCGGGCTTGACGATGAGTTCCGGACGAACGAGGCTGGCACTGGACAAAATGCTGCCGACCCCGGGGAGGGTGCGTAGCTCGGATTCAACTTTACGCGCTTGGGCGGCAAGGAGTGCGCTGTCTTCACTGGCCAGCACCAGGGTGTATTTTTCTGCGGCTGAGCCAAGCCCGATCTTGATTCTTGCGCCGGGTAGGGCGGTCAGCCGCTCGCGCAGGTCGCGTTCGATGTCCTGTTTGGTGATGCCGCGACGGTCTTCGCGTGGGCTGAGGTTGATCGTCAGAACGGCTTTGCGTGGTTCGCCCGCTCCTGCTGCCACGAATACGTCGTTGCCCGAACGTCCGCCCCCGATGGCGGTATAGATCATTTTGACGTGAGGATGAGTCTGGATGAGTTGCCGGGCCTGTTCAGCGGTTGCCAGCGTTTCTTTGTAGGTGCTGCCGGGAGGCAGGGAAAGGTGAACCTGGGTTTGTGAGTAGTCATCGGGTGGCACAAAGCCGGAGGGAAGTAAAGGAATCAGGAGAAAGGAGCCGAGAAAGAAGGCGGCCGTCACCAGCAGGGTCGTTGGGCGATGTTGCAGACAGGCTCGAACCCAGGTGTCGTAGACCGCAAGCCACCGGGGTTCAGGATGTTCTTTTGTATTGGGTTTCATTAGGTAGGCGGCCATCATGGGCGTGAGCATTCGGGCGACAACCAGGGAGAGAAACACGGCGATGGAGGCTGTCCAGCCAAACTGGACGAAGTATTTTCCGGGCATGCCTCCCATGAAGGCGGTCGGCAAGAAGACGGCGATCAGGGTGAAGGTTGTGGCGATCACGGCCAGGCCGATTTCGTCAGCAGCTTCCATGGCCGCTTGCCAGGGCGTTTTTCCTGCAGCGAGGTGACGGACGATGTTTTCGATTTCGACAATGGCATCATCGACCAGCACGCCAATGACGAGCGATAGGGAGAGCAGGGTGACCACGCTTAGCGGATAACCCAGTTGGTGAATGATGACGAAGGTCGGGATGATGGAGAGCGGCAGGGCCGTGGCCGAGATGAAAGTGGCCCGGCTATCACGCAGGAAAATCCAGACGACGACGATGGCGAGAATGGCACCTTCAATCAGCAGCTTCATCGAGCCTTCGTAGTTGTCGATGACCGGGTCGACGAAATTGAAGGCTTCGGTGATTTCGATGTCGGGATGGGCGGTCTTGAGCTGTTCGAGTTTTTCCCGGACATTTTTCATGACGGTGACCGCACCGATTCCTCGACTGCGCGTAACTTCGAAGGCGACGACGGGTTTGCCATTCAGCAAGGCTCCGCTGCGCTGTTCGGTGACGGTGTCTGTGATGTGGGCGACGCGATCCAGACGCGTGTGGCGGCCATCGGCCAGGGGGATTTCAAGTGCGGCGAGTTCTTCCGCGCTGGCGACCGTGGCCAGAGTGCGCACCGTTTGTTCGATTCCGCCAATATCGGCGCGGCCACCAGCGGCATCTTGTTGAACGCGGCGAAGCTGTCTTGAGATTTCAGCCGCGGTCACGTTGAGCGCGAGCATTCGGGCTGGGTCCAGTTCGATACGCACTTCGCGGGTGAGGCCGCCGACACGGCTCACGCTGCCTACACCGCGTGCGGCCAGCAGCTTTTTGGCGACATCGTGATCGACGAACCAGGAGAGGGCTTCGTCGTTCATTTTTTTCGAGGCGATGGTGTAGGTCAGGATAGGGCTGCCGGCAAGGTCGAGTTTTTCAATGATGGGTTCGCGCAGATCGCCGGGGAGGTCGGAGCGGATGCGTCCTATGGCGGACCGGACATCGTCGAGGGCTTCCTGGGTACGGGTTTCCAGGCGGAATTCGGCGGTGAGGGTGGCGGAGCCGTCCTGGATATGGGTATAGATATGCTTGAGGCCACGCAGACTGGCAATGGCATTTTCCATCTTACGTGCCACTTCGGTTTCCATCTGGCTGGGCGCCGCGCCGGGCAGGGTGGCGGTGATGACGACGGTGGGCAGATCGACATCCGGGAAATCCTGGATTTCCATGGCCCGGAAGGAAAGTATCCCGGCCAGGCTCAGGACAAGAAACAGGAGGATGGCTGGAATGGGGTTGCGGATGCTCCAGGCGGATACGTTCATGGTGCCGCCTTGTTGCTGGTGGCAGCCGGATTGGAGGGGTGCGGGATGATCTGGACGACGTCGCCGTCTGCCAGAAAGCGTGCGCCTTGATCGACAAGAACGTCGCCTGCTGCCAATCCTTCGATCACTTCAATCTGGTCGCCCAGGCGCGTTCCTGTCCGGATGGCTCGGAGCTGGGCCCGTTCGGGCTTGCCGCTGAGGGTGAAAACGTAAGTGTGGCCGTCGCGTAGTACGACGGTTCGTTGCGGGATGGCGATCACAGGGCCTTGTCCGGTGATGATATGTCCTCGGACGAACATGCCCGCTCGCAGAGCGACGTGGGCCGATGTGTCCAGATAGACCAGGCCGGTTCGGGTGCGTGGGTCAATGGCGGGAGAAATGTTTCGGACGCGCGCTTCCAGGGGTTCTGTGGAGGCAGTATCCAGATCAATCCGGGCTGCCATGCCGGGGTGAATGAGGGCGAGTTGTTCGGCGGGAAGTTCTACCTGCCATTCAAGACGGCCGCCCCGAATCAGGCGGAAAAGCTCATGGCCCGGTTGGGTCAAGGAGCCTACGGTGGCGTTTCGGGCGGAAATAATGCCATCATCGCTGGCTACGATACGGGTTTTTGAAAGCTGTAATTCGGCATTTTGCAGCCGGGCGCGTGCCGCTTTGAGGCGAGCTTGAGAGGCTTGTTCGCCGGTCAGATACTGGGTGTTGGCCTGCTGGCTGTAAAAACCCTGCTCCCGCAAGATGCGTGCGCGTTCGGCATTGGCCCGGGCTTCGTCGGCGTAAGAACCCAACTCACTGACGGCAGCCTGCGCTTCTTCACGTTCGGCGGTAGCAGCATCGTCGGACAGGCGCGCCAGAATCTGCCCTTTGCGGACGCTGTCCCCAACCTGGGCCAGGACTTCTGTGACACGCAGTGGCGGCAGCTCGCTACCAATCAGCGATTCTTGCCAGGCCGCGATGTTGCCATCGACATGGAGCAGACGGGGCCAGTCTGTTTCCTGTGCAGTGGTGAGCGTCACCGTCAAGGCCGGTTTGATCGGGTTGGCCGAAGGGGCTGCGGGGCCCGTATCGTTATTGGGGCGCAGAAGGAATGTTGTTCCTCCCAATACCAGAAGAAGGCCGAGGCAGAGAAGAGCA
The DNA here is from genome assembly GCA_964500605.1 of uncultured Sterolibacterium sp. Lineage (GTDB taxonomy): Bacteria > Pseudomonadota > Gammaproteobacteria > Burkholderiales > Rhodocyclaceae > Sterolibacterium. Next base: position 109,062 of record CAZCOS010000003.1, on the reverse strand, counting down.
AGTTTTTGTTTTTTCTGGAATGAAAGCTGGGGTAGCATGGGCGGCGGGTCGGCAGCGAGGGCTTGAAAAGAGCTCCCGACAGGGCTGTAATTGAAAAACCCTCGATTATGCCCCAACATTCATGAGGTAATTTGGAGCATAATAGCCCGTTCATCGAATCGGCCTCGAGCCGTGTGAACCTGTTCCCCTGTAACGTGAGGATGCTGACTTGAAGATACTCGTTCCCGTAAAGCGTGTGGTGGATTACAACGTCAAGGTGCGCGTCAAGGCTGACGGCACGGGCGTCGATCTGGCCAACGTCAAAATGTCCGTCAATCCCTTTGATGAAATCGCTATTGAAGAAGCGGTTCGCCTGAAGGAAGCGGGCATTGCCACCGAAGTCATCGCAGTGAGCTGCGGTGTCGCCGCCTGCCAGGAAACCCTGCGCACCGCCATGGCCATTGGTGCCGATCGTGGCATTCTGGTTGAATCCGATGCTGATCTGCAGCCGCTGGCTGTGGCCAAGCTCATCAAGGCGGTAGCCGACAAGGAACAACCGCAACTGGTGGTCTTCGGCAAACAAGCCATTGACGACGACTCCAACCAGACGGGTCAGATGTTCGCCGCGCTTGCAGGTTGGGCACAGGCCACCTTTGCCTCCAAGGTTGTGATCGCCGACGGCAAAGCTACGGTGACGCGCGAAATCGACGGTGGTTCGGAAACCATCGAGCTCAAGCTACCGGCCGTGGTCACCACGGACCTGCGCCTGAACGAGCCGCGTTATGCCACGCTGCCTAATATCATGAAGGCCAAGAAAAAGCCGCTCGATACGCTCAAGCCCGCTGATCTCGGTGTCGATGTCACACCGCGTCTGACCACCCTCAAGGTCGCCGAACCCGCCAAGCGCGGTGCCGGTGTCAAGGTGGCGGATGTCAAGGATCTGGTCAATAAACTCAAGAATGAAGCGAAGGTGATCTGATGGCTATCCTCGTTATTGCTGAACACAACAATGCCGCGCTCAATGGCGCGACGCTGAACACCGTGGCTGCTGCCCAGAAAATCGGCGGTGAGATTCATGTACTGGTTGCAGGCAGCGGTTGCGGCGATGCCGCCGCAGCTGCCGCCAAAGTGGCAGGGGTGACCAAGGTCAAGGTGGCCGATAACGCCATTTACGCCGAGCAGACCGCCGAGAATGTCGCCGCGCTGGTGGTGGCCAATGCCGCCGGTTACAGCCATATCCTCGCTCCGGCAACCGTCACCGGCAAGAACATGCTGCCGCGCGTGGCGGCCCTGCTGGATGTCGCGCAGATTTCCGAAATCACCGCGGTTGAATCAGCCGATACTTTCGTGCGCCCGACTTACGCGGGTAACGCCATGGCAACGGTCAAAAGTGCCGATGCCGTGAAGGTCATCACCGTGCGTACCACGGGGTTTGATGCTGTTGCCGCTGAAGGTGGCAGTGGTGCGGTCGAGGCGATTGCTGCTGCCGCTGACCAGGGGCTTTCCAAGGTCATCGCCCGTGAAATCGTGAAAAGCGCGCGTCCTGAGCTGGGTGCGGCCAAGATCGTCGTTTCCGGCGGCCGTGGCATGGGCTCGGGCGAGAACTACAAGAGTGTGCTGGAGCCGCTGGCCGATAAGCTCAATGCGGCCCTCGGTGCTTCGCGTGCGGCAGTCGACGCGGGTTTCGTGCCCAACGATTATCAAGTCGGCCAGACCGGCAAAATCGTCGCGCCACAGCTCTACATTGCTGTCGGTATCTCGGGTGCGATTCAGCATCTGGCCGGCATGAAAGACAGCAAAGTGATCGTTGCCATCAACAAGGATCCCGATGCGCCTATCTTCCAGGTCGCCGATTATGGTCTGGTCGCTGATCTTTTCACCGCGGTACCGGAGCTCGTTGCCGAAATCGGTTGAGGCTGAACCGCTTGCCTTTGTTGTGTTTCATGAGGCGATGAAGGCAGGAGCGGTATTTGAAATGTTGTCGATGCAGGGGGTGTGGAACGCAAGTTCTGCATCCCCTGTGTCTTTTCACCTTCCGATTTTGCCGGTTTTCATTTTTGTGGGCATACTCCAGCGTTGAACGTAGCGGACGTAGCGGACGTAGAGTTGCCCACCTTCCCGGCCGAATGGTGAGGGTAATGATCATCAGAAAGGAAGTCTCATGGCGGAATATCTTGCTCCCTTGAATGACATGCGCTTTGTCATGCACGAATTGGCGGCGTTTGATGAAGTGGCGGCCTTGCCGGGCTATGAGGAGGTGTCGGCAGACATGGCCGATGCCGTGCTTGAGGAATCAGCGAAATTTTCTGGAGAAGTGCTCTCGCCGCTGAATGTGAGCGGTGATCGTGAGGGGGTGCATTGGCTGGACAAGGATGGTGGCTCGGTGGTGATGGCCACGGGTTTTGCCCAGGCTTATCGACAATTCATCGAGGCTGGCTGGAACGGCTATGCCGCAGATCCCGCATACGGTGGGCAGGGCTTGCCCAAGCTGTTGGGGGCGGCTTTGCAGGAAATGTGGATGGCTGCAAATCTCTCATTTTCGCTTTGCCCCTTGCTGACTGCAGGAGCCATTGAGGCTCTGGAGCTGTGTGGCTCCCCTGAGTTGAAAAATACATATCTGGCCAACATGATTCATGGCCGTTGGTCTGGAACCATGAACCTGACGGAGGCACAGGCGGGCTCCGATCTGGCGGCGATTCGTTCCCGCGCCGTTCCGCAAACTGACGGCAGCTACCGGATTTTCGGTCAAAAAATCTTCATCACCTATGGTGATCACGATATGGCCGAAAATATCGTCCATCTGGTTCTCGCACGCACCCCCGATGCGCCGCCGGGTGTAAAGGGCATTTCCTTGTTCATCGTGCCGAAATTTTTGGTCAATGCTGACGGTAGCCTGGGTGCTCGCAATGATGCCTATTGTGTCTCGGTCGAGCACAAACTGGGGATACACGCCTGCCCGACCTGTGTCATGGCGTTTGGAGACGCGGGGAATTTTGGTGGGGGTGCGGTAGGCTATCTGGTCGGCGAGGAAAATGCAGGGCTCAAGTACATGTTCATCATGATGAACGCGGCCCGTTTTTCGGTGGGTCTTGAGGGGCTGGGAATGGCCGAACGCGCCTGGCAGCATGCGCTGGCATATGCCAAGGAACGGGTTCAGGGTCGGGACATTGCCGGGCGTTATCCCGGGGAGGTGAGCATCAGCAAGCACCCCGATGTGCGTCGCATGTTGATGTGGATGAAATCGCAAGTCGAGGCGATGCGTGCTTTCTCGTATCATGTGGCGGCTTGCCAGGATCGTGCTGCTTGTCACCCGGATGCCACCGAGCGACAGCGTCAGCAAGCCATCGTCGATCTGATGATTCCAGTCGTCAAGGGCTGGCTGACTGAAACTGCGAATGAGGTGGCCTACCTCGGGGTGCAGGTGCATGGCGGCATGGGGTTCATCGAAGAAACCGGGGCGGCACAGTATCTGCGCGATGCGCGAATCACGCCTATCTACGAAGGCACGACCGGCATTCAGGCTAATGACTTGATCGGACGAAAGATCGCCCGGGAGGGGGGGGTTACGGTCAAAGCGGTGATCGTACAAATGCGCGAGACAGAAGCCGCGTTGCGCCAGGCGGCAGACGTGTTACTTCCCGTGGCGGATGCTCTGTCAGACGCTGTTGCCGCGCTGGAATCTGCGGTTGCCCACATCTTGGCCAACTACGACAAGGATATTGCGACTGTGTCGGTGGGGGCTGTGCCTTTTCTCAAGCTGATGGGCATCGTTTGCGGCGGCTGGCAGATGGGGCGGGCGGCTTTGCAGGCGCAATCGAGGATCGCTGCAGGGGAGGGGGGGGCGTTTTATCCAGCCAAGATCAATACGGTGCAGTTTTATGCGGCACACATTCTGACGATGGCACCGGGGCTGGCACGCACGGTGCTCCAGGGTGGAGCTGCCGCGCTGGAGATTCCAGAAGAGTCGCTGTAGTTCAGCTTTCGTTTCTGAAGCAACAAAGCAAAGGGCTCGCCGTGGCGAGCCCTTTTTGCGTAACGCTCAATCAAACTACAGACATAAATGGGCGGGATTACTGGTCCAGGTTGAAGGCTTTGTGCAGGACACGCACGGCCAGTTCGAGGTATTTTTCATCGAGCACGACAGAGATTTTGATTTCTGAGGTCGAGATCATCTGAAGGTTGATGCCTTCATCGGCCAGGCAGCGGAACATCTGGCTGGCGACACCGGGGTGGGAACGCATGCCCATACCCACGGCGGAAACCTTGCAAATTTTGTTGTCGCCGGTGATAGCACGAGCACCGATGCTTTCCTTGACCTTTTCCAGGATGGCCAAGGCTTTGTTGTATTCGCCACGATTGACCGTAAAGGAGAAATCGGCACTACCGTCGTGGCCGACGTTTTGAATGATCATGTCGACGTCGATATTGGCTTCAGCGATCGGCCCGAGAATTTGGGAGGCGATGCCGGGGCGATCAGGTACGCCCAGAACGGTCAGTTTGGCTTCGTCACGATTGAAGGCGATGCCGGAGATGATGGGTTGTTCCATATTGTCATTTTCCTCAAAAGTGATCAGCGTACCCGGGCCTTCCTTGCCCAATTCTTCGAGGCTGGACAGGACGCGTAGTTTGACCTTGTATTTGCCGGCGAATTCTACCGAGCGGATTTGTAGAACCTTGGAGCCGAGGCTCGCCATTTCCAGCATTTCCTCGAAGGTGATGGTGTTGAGGCGGCGGGCTTCCGGGACGATGCGCGGGTCGGTGGTGTAGACGCCATCCACATCGGTGTAAATCTGGCATTCATCTGCTTTGAGCGCGGCGGCCAGGGCAACGCCGGTCGTGTCGGAACCGCCTCGCCCGAGGGTGGTGATGGCTCCCTCCGCGTCGACACCCTGAAAACCCGCGACGATGAGGATGTGGTCGTCTGCAAGGTCAGCACGCATGGCAGCATCGTCAATGTCGAGAATGCGGGCTTTGGTGTAGGTGTTGTCGGTCAGGATTTTCACCTGTCCGCCTGTGTAGCTCTTGGCCTTGAGCCCCATATCTTTGAGTGCCATGGCGAGTAGGCCAATAGTGACCTGCTCGCCGGTCGAGACGACGACGTCGAGTTCGCGTGGGTCGGGCGAGGCTTGTACCGCCTTGGCCAGGTCGATCAAGCGATTGGTTTCGCCGCTCATGGCTGAAACGACGATGACGAGCTGGTGGCCTTCACGTTTCCATTTGGCAACGCGGCGGGCAACGTTCTTGATGCGCTCGGGAGTGGCGACAGAGGTGCCGCCGTATTTTTGAACTATCAGTGCCATGGATTGTCCAGGAAGCAGATGCGAAGGGTCGGATTATAGCCGATGTCAGTCGCCTCAATGTGATTGGAAAGCGTAGCTACCTTTTACCTGCTCTTATCCCATAGACGTTGCATGGATATTTGTATGGCCTAATTTTTTTACATAAGTCTTGTATGTTGTAAAAATATTGACTATAGTTGTGCCACTATTACTTAGGTAATACACCGTAGCACGTTGTAATTTATCGAAAAACTTACTAAAGGAATACGCCATGAAGACAGCAGAAAAGATTGATGCGCGCGAAATTCGCCGCAAGATGGGTTTGAATCAGCAGCAATTCTGGTCTCAACTCGGGGTCACGCAAAGTGGGGGTTCTCGCTATGAAAGCGGCCGTAGCATGCCGCGTCCCGTTCAGCAGTTGCTGCGCTTGGTGCATGTCGAGAATATCGATATTGCCAAGGCCAAGCGGGAAGATTTCGAGATCGCTGAATACCTGAAGGCCAATGATCCCGAGCAGTACAAGACGCTCAAGAAGTTGGCACGCGCCTCGGTAAAGAAGTAAGTCGATCTGTGCGCTGAGAATTCAGGGGCTGATCCGAACGGACAGCCCCAGTTTTTTTGCCCTTTCACCCAGTGATTCCATCCACTCGACCGAAACTGGACTCAATCGGGTCGCCTCGGGTTGATAGGAAGCGCGGGCCAGACCATAGAGATGAACGCCGATTAGTCGGGCTGGGAGAGGGTGCGGGTTCGAGTTCGAGGGCGACCCTAAAGGGTCAGACACCTTGGGCTGCGTGGCACAAACCGTTCGTAGCACTTCCAGCCACGCTGCTTGCTCCGCTTCCGTGGGGGCTTGCCCGTCGAGGGCGAAGCAGCAGGTCTGCACCCAGGTGTTGCATAAGCTGGAACAAATTGTCAGCCGCCGGATGATGCTGGCCGGTTCGATCTCCACACTGTTGATGGTAGCCATGCCTTCGCGGCTTCCTGCATCAAGCTTGAACCAGACTTCCCCATCGTTTTCCGCCAGTCGGCGCAATCCTTCTTGTACGCGGGGACGATCGACCAAGCTGCCGTTGGTGATGAGACGTACCGGAACGCAAAGACTGAACTCATCTCGCAGACGTGCGATTAGTGCGACCACCTCCGGAAATTCGACTGCACTCGTGGGCTCGCCATTTCCGGAGAGCGCGATGTCTTCGATTCTTCGTGCACTTTCCGGAACACGACGCTGCATGAAATCACCGCGCACTAGGTCGTCGAGAAGGGTGCGAAGCTCGGTTTCGAGCTGTGAAAGGTCAATGGTGGGCGCGCTGCCTCGGGTGAGCCCGGGAACCTGGCAATAGATACATCGCCAGTTGCAGGCGTTGTTCGGATTGAGATTGATCCCCACGGATACGCCCCCGGCGCGACGTGAGACTACTGGATAGACATAGGTCATGCCCGTACTGTCACGACGATGGTCCGTGGGGCTGAGTACCGTCTGGTTTGCGTTTTTTGCGATTTGCGGTACGGCGGAAGAAGGTGGGGGTGGGGGTGAGGTTTTCATGGTTGTCGGCCAAGGCTGGGCATTATAATCGGCGGCACTCCGGCATTCTGGCCGGTTTTTCATTGGAAACGCGCAATGCAGATTACCCGCCGTCTGGAATTCGATGCTGGTCACCGAATTCCCGATCACCAGAGTCAATGCCGTCATCTGCATGGTCACCGGTATGTGATCGAAATCACCCTGCGTGGCCAGATCATTCAGGCTAATGGTGATCCGGCCAATGGCATGGTGATGGATTTCTCACAGGTCAAGTCCTTGGCCCGAGCCCATCTGGTCGATGGTTGGGATCATGCTTTTCTTGCCTATCGCGAAGATGCGGCCATCGTGAATTTTCTGGCGACCTTGCCGGAGCATAAGACGGTGTTGCTCGAAGCCGTACCCACGGCGGAGAATCTGGCGGCCATCGCCTTTTCCACGCTGGACCAGGTGTATTCTGGCTTCTACGGTAATCAGCTTCGCCTCGAGCGTGTACGGCTTTACGAAACGCCCAATTGTTGGGCAGATGCCTTACGCGAAGAATGTGTGGGTTAATCCTCAACCTTCCAATCTTCCAACTCTCTAATTCCTTCCATTCCAAAATGGCCAATACAGGTGACAGGTGAAATATGAGCGAGATGAATGCAAACGAACAGATTGTGACCGAAATTCAGGAGGGGGTCCTGCGCATTGAAATTCGTCGCCCCGAGAAGAAAAACGCCTTGACGACGGCCATGTATACCGCCATGGCCGATGCTCTGGCGGCGGGTGAGCAGGATCCCTCGGTGCGTGTCATTCTGATTCACGGCCAGCCTGGTGCATTCACCGCAGGGAATGATCTGGGCGACTTTCTGGCGAATCCCCCTGTGCAGGAAGATCCGCCGCCCCCCGTCTTTCGTTTCCTGAAGACCTTTGCCACGCTCAAGAAGCCCTTTGTCGCCGCGATTTCCGGCGTGGCGGTAGGAGTGGGGACGACGCTGCTGCTGCATTGCGATTTAGTTTATGCAGGGGAGAGTGCGAAGTTTCAACTGCCTTTCGTGAGCCTGGGGCTTTGCCCGGAAGCGGCTTCCAGCCTGATGTTGCCGGCCTTGGCGGGGCATGTGAGGGCGGCGGAAATGCTCTTGCTGTGCGAGCCGTTCAATGCGGAGAAAGCGCGTGAAGTGGGGCTGGTCAATGCAGTCCTTCCTGACGATCAGGTGCTGGCCCATGCGCTTGCGCAAGCCCGAAAGCTCGCGGCACTCCCCAAGGCTTCGGTGATATTGACCAAACAGATGTTGAAATCGGCGCAGCAATCGCTGATCGAACAAACCTTGCAAAGCGAAATGCGGCAGTTCAAGCAACGGCTGGTTTCGCCCGAGGCCAAGGAAGCCTTCGCGGCTTTCTTCGAGAAGCGCAAGCCGGATTTCACTGCTTTTAATGCCTAAGAGAAAGGCTGGGCGAAAATATGCCTGTTGCAACGATTGAATCGCTCGACCATGACGGACGCGGCGTGACGCATGTCGATGGCAAGGTCATTTTCATCGAAGGGGCCTTGCTGGGTGAGACGGTCGGATACAGTAGTTATAAGCGCAAACCGAGTTACGAACAGGCGAGTGCTACGCACATCCTCTCTCCCAGTGCGCAGCGCGTCGTGCCGCGTTGCCGCCATTTTGGTGTGTGCGGTGGTTGCAGCATGCAGCATCTGGATTCGACGGCCCAGACCGCCGTCAAGCAGCGGGTTCTGGAAGATGCGCTTTGGCATCTTGCCCGTCTGCGTCCGGAAACGCTTTATCCCGCCGTCCATGGTCCTTATTGGGGGTATCGTTATCGGGCGCGTCTTTCGGTGCGGCATGTCCTGAAAAAAGGCGGCGTGCTGGTGGGGTTTCATGAACGGCGTAGCAGTTATGTGGCTGATATGGACTCCTGCGAGGTCTTGCCACCTGAGGTTTCGGCCCTGATTCCGCTGCTGCGTGAACTCATTGGCGGTCTTTCCATCGCTGCGCGCCTGCCGCAGATTGAAGTCGCCGTGGGCGAGCACGAAGGGAAGATGCAGCGTGTGCTGGTTTTGCGCATTCTGGATCCGCTGACCCCCGCCGATGACGCGGCTTTGCGTCGCTTTGCCGATGCCCAGAACATTGTTTTTTACCTTCAGCCTGCTGGGCCCGATAGCGTTCATCTTTTTCATCCCATCAATGTTCCGGGGCTGCGCTATGAACTGCCGGAATTTGGTGTGACTCACCATTTTCTGCCCACGGACTTTACGCAGGTCAATCATGGCATCAATCGTGTTCTCGTCCGAAAGGCATTGGCTTTGCTTGCCCCTCAGGCGGGGGAGCGGGTGGCGGATCTGTTTTGTGGCCTGGGGAATTTCACGCTTCCGATTGCGCGAAGTGGGGCTCAGGTTGTCGGTGTTGAAGGCAGCAAAACTTTGGTTGAGCGCGCGCGTGCCAATGCCAATGCGAACGGTTTAGGAGCCAATACTGAATTTCAGGTCGCCAATCTTTTTGAAGTCACACCAGATAGCCTGGCGACTCTAGGGCATTTTGACCGGATGTTGATTGACCCGCCGCGTGAAGGGGCGGCTGAGCTATCGAAATCATTGGCACTGCGGGGCGATCAATCCCCCCGACGCATCGTTTATGTCTCTTGCAACCCGGCCACGCTGGCACGCGACGCCGCCATCCTCGTGCATGAAGGGCCCTACCAGCTCAAGGGGGCGGGAATTGCCAACATGTTCCCCCAGACTTCGCACGTTGAATCGATCGCGCTGTTCGAGCGTTGAACCCTAGTCTCTCGAGAAAAACACATGGCGCAGCGAAAATCCGGGAAGTTTGCTTCCGAAACCGAGCGGCTCCGCCAGCAACAGGAATTCCTTCTGCGCCATGCCCGCTTGTGGCAAGCCCAACTGGAACGCAAGCCTTTGCCGGACGCGCCTTCCTTCAAGGAAGACCGACGTTTTTCCAGCCCGGCCTGGGCGGCCAGCCCGTTCCATGATTATTTACGACAGGCGTATGCGCTAAACGTCGAATTTCTGAATCGGCAATTCGAGCAGATTCCCAAGGCGCAATCGACGCATGAGGCGCAGCTTCAGGCGCAATGGCAATTCATGATGCGCCAGATGCTGGACGCGCTGGCACCTTCCAATTTTGCTGCGACCAACCCGGAGTTCATCCAGACTGCCATTGAAACGCAAGGGGAAAGTATCACGGCAGGAATCCGGAATCTTCTGGAAGATTTGGCCAAAGGCCGGATTTCCATGACGGATGATTCCGCGTTTGAGGTGGGGCGCAATCTGGCGACGACTCCGGGGGCCGTTGTCTTCGAAAACGAATTGATGCAGCTCATCCAGTACGCGCCGCAAACGGATGAGGTGGCGGAAATTCCGCTCCTCATCGTGCCGCCCTGCATCAACAAGTTTTACATCCTCGATCTGCAAGTCGAAAACTCCTTTGTTCATCATGCTGTGGCGCAAGGCATGACCGTCTTTCTCATCTCGTGGCGCAACCCCCAGGCTGCACAAGGCCATTTGCGTTGGGATGATTATGTCGAGCAAGGTGTGTTGCGCGCATTGAGCATTGCAACTGATATTGCCCAGGTTCCACAGATCAATGTATTGGGTTTTTGTGTGGGCGGTACGCTGTTGACGACTTCACTGGCCGTTGCTCGTGCCCGCAATGAAAATCCGGTCGCCTCCCTGACACTGCTGACGACCTTGCTGGATTTTGCCGAACCGGGTGAGTTGGGCGTGTTCATTGATCCGGCTTCGGTCGCGCTGCGTGAAGCGACGATCGGGAAAGGCGGGCTGATGAAAGGCAGTGAGTTGGCCTCGGTTTTCTCGGCCTTACGGGCGAACGATCTCATCTGGCCTTATGTGGTGGGCAACTATCTGAAGGGGGGCTCACCGGCCGCGTTTGACCTGCTTTACTGGAATGCAGACAGCACGAACCTTCCCGGGCCTTTCGCAGCCTGGTATTTGCGGAACATGTATCTGGAAAATCGTTTGTGCAGGCCGGGGCAACTTGAAGTTTGCGGCGTGAAGGTCGATCTGGGGCAGGTCGACATGCCATCCTTCATATATGCCTCCCGCGAGGATCACATCGTCCCCTGGCAATCGGCCTATCGTTCCAGAAAGCTCTTGTCCGGACCATCCACTTTCGTTCTGGGGGCCAGTGGACACATTGCGGGCGTCATCAATCCGCCTTCAAAAAAACGTCGCAGCTATTGGCATCACCACAATAAAGGAAGGTTGCCCTGCGCCGAACGCTGGCTGGAAGGCGCGCGCGAGGAAGTCGGGAGTTGGTGGCCATTCTGGTTGGCGTGGTTGGGCAGGCAATCGGGGTCCATGCGGAGTGCACCCGTTTCGCCAGGAAATCGTCGTTATTGCAAGATCGAAAGCGCACCGGGGCGTTACGTTCTCGAAAAGACATCGTAGAATGGCACTCGCACGGCATCCGAAAACTCATACCGGATGGGGTGCGAGATGGGGTTTGCAGCTTGGTGATCGAACCAGCTAAAACCAGCTTTCAGATGATTTTTTGCAATTGTGCAATTGGCCTGTCAATTAAAGGGAGAGCGTTATGCCAAGAGTAGCTTTGGTGACTGGGGGGATGGGCGGTCTGGGTGAAGCCATCTGCATCAAACTTTCAGCCTTGGGTTATCGGGTGGTGACCACCTATAGCCCCAGCAATACAAGGGCACAAGAATGGCTGCGCAACATGAACGATATGGGCTATGGATTCAAGGCCTATCCTTGCGATGTGAGCGACTTTGAGTCTTGCAAGGTTTGTATCGACCAGATTCATAAAGACCTGGGCCCCGTTGATGTGCTGGTTAATAACGCGGGGATCACGCGCGACATGACCTTCAAGAAAATGACCAAGGCGGATTGGGATGCCGTTATCCGTACCAATCTCGATTCCGTCTTCAATATGACCAAACAGGTGATGGATGGCATGGTCGAGCGGGGCTGGGGACGTGTCATCAATATTTCCTCGGTCAATGGTCAGAAGGGCGCGTTTGGTCAGACCAACTACGCTGCGGCCAAGGCCGGGATGCACGGTTTCACCAAGGCTTTGGCACTTGAAGTGGCCAAACGCGGTGTGACGGTCAACACCATTTCTCCGGGCTACATCGGCACGAAAATGGTGACCGCCATTCCGCAGGACGTGCTGGATTCCAAGATTCTTCCGCAGATTCCGACTGGCCGTCTGGGTAAACCCGAAGAAGTCGCTGGTCTGGTGGCCTATCTGACCTCCGAAGAAGCGGCTTTCGTCAATGGAGCGAATGTCTCGATCAACGGCGGCCAGCATATGTTCTGATCAAATACGCCAGAAAACAGGCGAAGCGGTGGGCTGCCGAAGGGCGGTTCACCGCTTTTTTCATCAAATTCACGTTTTCCTAATACAATACGCGCTTGGATCGTCGCGTTGCAGAGGGGCTATCGCTGGAATTCGAGCTCGATCGAACCCTGTCCCATGCTTCCGGTTCCACCGGATCGGTTGAGTCAACCGGTTTTTTTTACGTGAACGGCTCGAAGGAGCCGCTTTTTGTTGTCAAGAAAGAGAAGGTCTAAAGTGGCTGCAAGAATTGCGTTGGTAACGGGCGGTATGGGTGGTCTGGGAACGGCGATGTGTAGGGCTCTGGCTAAAGACGGCATGATTGTCGTGGCAAACTGCCTGCCGGGATTCCCGCCCAAGGATGAGTGGCTGGCCAAGATGAGGGCTGAGGGCTACAACGTTCATGCCGCCGAAGGCGATGTTTCCGATTTCGATTCCTGCGCGGCCATGGTCAAGAAGATCGAAGCTGAAATCGGCCCGATCGATGTGTTGGTCAATAACGCTGGCATCACCCGTGACTCCGTTTTTCGCAAGATGGAAAAGTCCCAATGGGATGCCGTTATGGCGACAAACCTCGACAGCCTGTTCAATGTGACCCGTCAAGTGGTCGATGGCATGGTGGCGCGTAATTTTGGCCGCATCATCAATATGGCTTCGGTCAATGGCGTCAAGGGCCAGTTTGGCCAAGCCAATTACTCTGCCGCCAAGGCCGGTGTGCTGGGTTTCACCAAGGCCATCGCTCAGGAAGTGGTCAAGAAGGGCGTGACGGTCAATGCCATTGCGCCGGGCTATATCGCCACGGAAATGATCATGGCGATCAAGCAGGAAGTGCGTGACCAGATCGAACAGACCGTGCCCATGGGCCGTTTTGGCAAACCTGAGGAAATCGGTCATCTGGTCAGTTTCCTGGCCTCTGACCTGGCTGGTTACATGACGGGTGCGACATTCAACATCAACGGTGGTCTGCACATGTATTGATCCTGCAACGGGCCGGGTATTCGAACCTCCCCGGCCCGTGCAATGCGACAAGGCCACGCCATGAACAGACCGGATGATTCGGCTCCTCGCCTCATCAAGAAATATCCCAATCGTCGGCTCTATGACACGCGCAGCAGTGCCTACATCACGCTGCCTGATGTTCGACAGATGGTGATGGATCACGAAGTATTCAAGGTCGTTGATGCCAAAACTGGCGAAGATCTGACTCGCAGTGTTTTGCTCCAGATCATCCTCGAAGAAGAGACGGGCGGTACGCCGATGTTTTCCAGTGAATTGCTGGCACAGATGATTCGCTTCTATGGAAATGCCATGCAGGGCATGATGGGAAAATATCTCGAGGCCAACCTGCATTCTTTCGCTGACATGCAGGCCCGTTTCAAAGAGCAGACGCGAGCTCTGTATGGTGAAAACCCAGCCATGAACCACGATCTGTGGTCGCAATTTCTCAACTTTCAGGGCCCGGCCATGCAAAACATGATGAATGCCTACATGGACCAGAGCCAGAAGATGTTCCAGCAAATGCAGGAACAGATGCATGGTCAGACGCGTAATCTCTTTACTCGCTTCCCTTTTCCGCCTTTTTCCGCCGTGCCGGGCGACAAGGATTCAGGCGGCGACCAGAATAACGACTGAGCCACTTTATTGTGGCAAGGCGTAGATTCTGTCTGAATTCGCCATTTTTTCATTCCGGACGAGCCCGACTTTCACGTTGCCTGGGCTTACCCATGCAAACATGAATGGCTAGGGCTTTCATTTTTTTCATCAGGTTTTTTCGATGCCACATAAAAAGAAAGTGCCGACAGTCGGCTTTGTCTCTCTGGGTTGTCCGAAGGCGACGGTTGATTCAGAAATGATCCTGACGCGCCTGCGTGCGGAGGGCTACATGATTTCCGGCTCTTACGAAGGAGCGGATCTGGTCGTCGTCAATACCTGTGGCTTTATCGACGAGGCCGTGGCCGAATCGCTGGACGCGATTGGCGAAGCCCTCGATGAAAATGGCAGAGTGATCGTTACCGGCTGTCTTGGGGCCAAAGGTGACATTGTTCGCCAGACTCATCCCCGCGTGCTGGCCGTAACGGGCCCGCAGGCCACGAAGGAAGTCATGGATGCTGTCCATGCCCAGTTGCCGCCCCTGCACGAGCCTTTTGTCGATCTTGTACCGCCGCAAGGCATCCGCATCACGCCACAGCACTACGCTTATCTGAAAATTTCCGAAGGCTGTAACCATCGTTGCAGTTTTTGCATCATTCCGAGCCTGCGTGGTGATCTGGTCAGCCGTCCTGTGGGTGAGGTGCTGCAGGAAGCCGAAAATCTGGCCAAGGCGGGTGTCAAGGAAGTATTGATCATTTCGCAAGACACCAGTGCTTATGGAGTGGACCTCAAATATCGCACGGGCTTTCATGGGGGGCGTCCGGTCAAGACGCGACTGTTCGAGCTTTGTCAGGCACTGGGCGAGTTGGGGATTTGGGTGCGTCTGCACTATGTTTATCCCTATCCCAGTGTAGATAGCCTGATTCCACTCATGGCCGAGGGCAAAATCCTTCCTTATCTCGATGTTCCTTTCCAGCACGCCAGCCCGCGCATTCTCAAGCTGATGAAGCGGCCTGCCAGCAGCGAAAACAATCTCGAACGTATCAAGGCCTGGCGTGCGATCTGCCCGGATATCACCATTCGTAGCACCTTCATTACCGGCTTCCCAGGCGAGACCGAAGCGGAGTTCGAGGAATTGCTGACCTTTCTTGAAGAGGCACAACTCGATCGTGTCGGTGCATTTGCCTATTCGCCGGTTGAAGGTGCAGCAGCGAACGATCTGCCGGGTGCTTTGCCCGAGGAAGTGCGTGAGGAACGTCGTCAGCAGCTGATGGATTTTCAAGAGGACATCAGTACGCAGCGGCTGGAACGCAAGATTGGCCGCGTGGTCCGTGTTCTTGTGGATGATATCGACGAGGATGGTGCAATCGCACGCACTGAAGGCGATGCACCGGAAATCGATGGTGTGGTGTATGTTACCGATGGTCAGGCTTTGGAAATCGGTGAATTCGCCACCGTCGAAATTACGGATTGCGATGTGCATGATCTTTATGCGCGTGTTGTGACACCATGACTTCCAGCAAGGTGGTCGGATGTCATGCGGCCTTCCTTGAACGGCTGCGGCAAATTGTTGGCGCAGACCATGTTCTGACCGACCCGGCCCGGACAGCCCCTTTTTTTCAGGACTGGCGCGGTCGTTATCAGGGGGATGCACTGTGTGTTGTGCGGCCGGGCAGCACGGACGAAGTCGCCCGACTGATTTGTGTTTGCGCAGCAGAAGGTATCGCCATCGTGCCCCAGGGAGGCAACACGGGCCTGGTGGGGGGCGGTGTGCCCTCCGCAGGTGCGGGGGGGGCGTGTGCCGAACTCCTGCTCAGCCTGGGCCGCATCAACCGTATTCGCAGCATTGATCCGGATAACAATACGCTGACCGTTGAAGCCGGTTGCACTTTGCAACAGGTTCAGGAGGCGGCCATCGAAGCCGGGCGGCTCTTTCCGCTTTCGCTGGCTTCCGAGGGAACGGCTACTCTTGGCGGAAACCTCTCAACCAATGCAGGGGGGGTGCAGGTTTTGCGCTATGGCACTATGCGCGATCTGGTGCTGGGGTTGGAAGTTGTTTTGCCGGATGGACGGGTTTGGGAAGGGCTGCGTGGCTTGCGTAAGGACAACACGGGTTACGATCTCAAGCAGCTTTTCATCGGTGCGGAAGGCACGCTGGGTGTGATTACGGCTGCCACACTCAAGCTTTTTGCGTTACCACAAGCTCGGGCGACGGCCTGGATTGCCGTGAAACACCCCGCTCAGGCCGTCAGCCTGCTGAATCATTTGCGCCAGTCTTTTGGTGAGCGCATTACCGCCTTCGAAATTGCAAACGCGGCTGCCATTGAACTTGTTTTACGGCACATTCCGGGTACAAAGCCCCCCTTCGACCAGCGTTACGACTGGCAGGTTTTGTTGCAGCTGGATGAGGTTCGGAATGGGGAGCAAGCCGAACCCAGCCTGTCTGAATCTCTGACCTGCTTCCTTGCGCAGAAAAGCACACAAGGTCTTTTTCTGGATGCCGTCATCGCGCACACTGAAGCGCAAGCTCGGGCTTTCTGGAAACTGCGGGAGAGCATTTCCGAAGCCCAAAAAATTGAGGGCTTGAGCATCAAGCATGATATTTCGGTTCCGATTTCGCGCATTGCCGAATTCATTAAACAGACCGACTCCACCTTGAACGCGGCCTACGAAGGTCTGCGTATTGTCTGCTTTGGCCACATCGGCGATGGCAATCTGCACTACAACCCCTCGAAATCCCTTTCTCAGGACAATGCGGACTTCATCGCCGCCACACCGACGGTCAATCGCATCGTTCACGACCAGGTTCATGCACTGGGAGGCAGCATTTCCGCCGAACATGGCCTGGGGCAGCTCAAACGGACGGAAATTATCCGCTACAAGAGTGAGGTGGAGCTCGACCTGATGCGCACCCTCAAGCAAGCCCTTGACCCACAGGGGCTCATGAATCCAGGAAAACTGCTTCCCCCCTGAATGTCCTGGGAGCCGCCGCTGGGAAGATGCGTTCATTGCACCAATTCCGGATTCATTCTGTGTTCATCCGGTTTGGGTTATAAGTAGAGCATGAAGCCCGCCGGCCGCCCCTCTTTATTCCACCAAATCTGCATACGCCTCGTCGGTGTGGCTTGTGCTTTGCTGCTGCTTGTATTTTCGGGTGGGTCCGGATGGGTCTGGGCTGGAACTGAAACAGGTGCGGGTGTCGCCTCAAAAGAACTGGGGGATCATGAGCAGGCGCGGCAGGCCGTGGCGGGTGGGCGCATTCTGCCTTTGCATGACATTCTTTCCGGGATTGAGCATGGCTATCAGGGGCAAGTTTTGAGTGTGGCACTGGAACACGAGCATGAACAGGGCAGCACTCCGGCAGCGATTGGGGCGACAGAAGGACACGATACGGCTGGAAAAGCGGCGATGCGCTTCGTGTATAAAATTCGCTTGCTTCAGGCTGAGGGGCGTATCGTCAAACTGAAGGTTGATGCGGCGAATGGCCGGGTGCTGAGTATCAAACGCAGGGAGCCTTGATGCGCATACTGGTGGTGGAAGACGAGGCCGTTTTGCGCGGCCAGCTGGTGAGGGCACTGGTGCTGGCGGGTTATACCGTGGATGAAGCGGCTGACGGTCTGATGGCGGAGTATCAGGGCGCGGTGGAATCCTACGATGCCGTGGTACTCGATCTGGGCCTGCCCGGATTGGACGGGTTGTCCGTTTTACGTCGCTGGCGGGCCGCCGGGCATAACATGCCGGTGTTGATCCTGACGGCGCGCAGTGCGTGGCAGGACAAGGTGGCGGGCATCGATGCTGGGGCGGATGATTATCTGGCCAAGCCGTTTCAGATGGAGGAGCTGCTGGCACGTCTGCGAGCCTTGTTGCGGCGTGGCCGTCTGGGGGAGCATGCCAGTGCGCAGTGGCACTGTGGTCGCATCCAGCTCGACACCCGGAAGGCCCTCGTGCTCGTCGATGACCAGCCGATCGTCCTGACCAGCCATGAATTCAAGCTGCTGGTCTTGTTGATGCAGCGTCAAGGGGAGGTGCTCTCGCGCAGTGAGCTGGCAGAACATCTTTACTCGCAGGATAGCGACCGGGATTCGAATACGATCGAAGTGTTTGTGGGGCGGCTTCGCCGCAAACTGCCGGAGGGGAGTATCGAGACGGTGCGCGGCTTGGGATATCGCATGGGAACAGAGGCGGGGTTTGACGCTCCCCGGTCGGTGTGAAAGTAAAGGTGGAGCAAGGATATTCCCTGCGTCGGCGTCTGCTGGCGGGCTCACTGATCTGGGTTTTGCTGACGATTGCGGTAGCGGGCTGGGGTTTGCGCGCCCTGTTTGTCGAGCACATTACACGCCAATTGCAGGCGCATTTACTCAGTGAGCTCGATCATTTGAGTGCTGTCGTCGATTGGTCTGCACAGACGGGAGTGGTACTGGCGGCGACGGCCAGCGATCCGCGTTTGTCCCAACCCTTGTCAGGCTTGTATTGGCAGATCGACCAGCTCGGCTCCTCGCCGCGTCCGGCCGTGCTTCGCTCCCGATCTTTGTGGGATCAGGTCTTGTCGCTTCCGGTATTGCCGCAGACGGCTAGACAGCGAGGTGATCTGGTGCTGTATCTGACGAATGAACAAGGGCATGCGTTGCTGACTCTTGTTCGAACCTTGCAATTACCGGATGCGGATGTGCCGCCTTTGCGTTTGGTGGTAGCGGGTGATGAAGCTCTTTTGTCCGAGCCGCTGGATCGCTTCTCCCGTATGCTGGGCCTGGCTTTGGGGACGCTGGCACTGGGCCTGGTGCTGGGGGTGGCGTTACAGTTGCATCTGGCTTTGCGCCCCTTGCGTGGCTTGCGTCTGGAGCTTGCGGCCGTTCGTGAAGGGCGGACATCGCAGCTGCTTGGGCCTTTTCCTCAGGAATTGCAGCCTTTGGTGACGGAGTTCAATCGGGTACTGATCCAGAATACGGACATGGTGCAACGAGCGCGTACCCAGGCCGGGAATCTGGCCCATGCCCTGCGCACGCCGCTGACGATCCTTTCGAACGCGGCGGATCGTGAGGACGGTGCTTTGGCCCAGCTGGTGCGTGAGCAGACGGCCTTGGCCAGTCGTCAGGTGGATTATCACCTCTCCTATGCGCGTGCCGTCGCAGCGGCGGCCACGCGGACGAGTGGCTTGCGAACGCCGGTGTTGCCGCCCATCCATGCGCTTTTGCAGACCATGCAGCGTTTGCATGGACAACGCGCGGTGTCCTTCGAACTGGATCGGGCCGCCCAAAATGCGGTATTTCGCGGTGAAGCTCAGGATTTGTACGAGTTGCTGGGTAATTTGCTGGATAACGCTGGCAAGTGGGCGAAGTCCCGTGTTCGGGTCAATGTCGAGGTGAGGAATTCTTCTCCAGCGCAACTGGACGACTCACAGGAACTCGTGATTCATATTGAAGATGATGGCCCGGGTATTCCCGAATCGGAGCGTGTGAGAATGTTCGAGCGGGGGGTGCAGCTCGATGAGTGTCGCCCTGGCGTGGGTCTGGGCCTGGACATCGTTCGCACGCTGGCCGAAACCTATGGGGGGCATGTGGAAATTCAGACTTCTGAAATGGGGGGCGCGCGCTTCAGTCTGTATTTGCCCGCAGCAAGGCTCACGGATACAATCGAGAGGTAGTTTTCTTTATTCGGTCCTTTTGTTTCAGGACGGTCTCAGGAGATGGTTTTGAGCAAACTTTCCTCGGTCAATTCACTTTCAGTTTTTCTTGTCGAGCCTTCTTCGGTTCAGGCCAAATTCATCGCGGGTGAGCTCAAAGCGGTTGGGGTTGCACGCATCCGGGTGTTTGAATCCGGCCTGGAGGTTTTACGGGAAATGAAGGTGACCCGCCCTAGCGTGGTCATCAGTGCCCTGTATTTGCCGGATATGTCTGGGACGGAACTGGTTTATGCCATGCGCGATGATCCGGATACGGCGGATGTGGCTTTCATCCTGATTTCGAGCGAGACCCGCCCACAAGTGCTGGAACCGGTGCGCCAGTCCGGAGCTTGCGGCATTTTGCCCAAGCCTTTTACTGAGCGTCAGCTGAAGAAGGTTTTGTCGACGACGCTGGATTATCTGTCGACGGACGATAGTCTGCTCAGTACGCATGTTGAGCTCGAAGAGCTCAAAGTGCTGATCGTCGATGACAGCAAGACTTCACGCAATTATGTGCGACATGTTTTCGAGAATCTGGGTATCAAGCACTTCATTGAAGCGGAAAATGGCTTGGAAGCTGTCCGGATCATGGAATCAACGCTGGTCGATCTGGTGATTACCGACTACAACATGCCGGAAATGGATGGCCAGGCTTTGGTCAGCCATATCCGAAGTAAGAGCTGGCAGAATTCTGTGCCCATCCTCATGGTGACCAGTGAGCAGAATCACAATCGTCTGGCGGGATTAGAAGAGCTGGGGGTGTCTGGAATCTGTGATAAACCCTTCGTTCCTGAAGTCATCAAGCCACTTTTGACCCGGATTCTTCAGGAAAAGGAATGACCGGGGGATTCCCCGGTCGACTTCACTCTCATTTCACCACTTTACTGTTTCACTTCTTCTCCCGTTTTTTCCAGACGATGGGAATGGGCTGGTCGGCGGCGGGGGCGGCAGCCTGCGCGACGGGCGTGGGGTTGAGCCGTTCTTCACGCTTACGCGGCGGGATGGGTTGATCCTTGCGTGTGGCCATGGCAGCAGAGAGAAAATCGGTGAGTTGGTCTTCCAGGGCGACCTGATTCATCATCTGGATTTCCAGTTTTTCGTGATAGGCCGCTGCCCTGCCGGGACGTTGGTCGTAGGCAGCGAGGATTTCGATTTTTTCCTCTTTCAGCAGTCCCTTGAAGATCAGCTTGCTTTCGTTGTCCGGATCAGCATCGAGCTGGGCATTCCGGTTGAGAATGAAACGGACCTGGGCGTAGGGGTTGCCCTGTTCGTCGGTCCCTTCGCTCATGTCGGCTGGGAAGCCGTTCCCTCGCGCATCCGAGGCGAATTCGTGAAACATGGGAAGGGTCAGGGTGTGCAGAATCTCCATGAATTCATTCTTGAAGCTGCGGGGATCTTCCTGGTTCGAGGTGGCGTGATCGTGGGACATGGGCATCCTTTAATGAGAAGGGGTGAAAGGGGCTCAGGTCAGGCAGAGGATGCCGTTCCAGAGTTTGTTTTGTAGCTGGGCCGTGTTCAGCAGGCCGTGCAAGCCGAAAGCTAGGATCAGTAGCCCCGAGGCCAGACGCAGGCCGCGGTGGTGCGTGAGCCGACGCAGCCGCTGGAGAAATAGCCCGGCAAGGAGGAGATTGGGTAAGGTGCCCAGTCCAAAAGCGAGCATCAGGCTGGCACCACGCGTGGCACTGCCAGAGAGGAGGGCTGTGGAAAGCGCGCTATAGACCATGCCACAGGGTAGAAAGCCCCAGAGCAGACCGAGCGGGAAGGTCTGGCTTGCCCTCCGGGCGGGGTGGAAGCGTTTTGTGAGGGGTTGGATTTTCAGCCAGAAACGCTGGCCAAGGCGTTCGAGAAAGGCCAGGGAGCGGGTCAGGCCCATCAGGTAAAACCCCAGGGCGACGAGCATCAGATTGGCCAGAACGTAGAGGAGAAGTTGCACGGGTAAAAGATGCCTGAGCAGGAGCGTCAGGCTGCCGATCGCACCCATGATGGCACCGGCGAGGACGTAGCTGGAAATCCGACCGAGGTTGTAGCTCAGGTGCAGGGCCCAGGCCGGGTGCGCCGGGGTGCTGGATTGTTGGAGCGTGAGGGCACTGACGATGCCTCCGCACATGGCGATGCAGTGCGTCCCGCCTAGCAGGCCAACGAGAAAGAGGGCAAAAGTGCCGGAATCTGGCATGGGGAAGATGATGCTGGATGACGCTGTGTGGTAGGCCGTTGCGGCAATCAGATGACCTTGGAGTAGCGTGTGGCCACGCGGTCTTGATGTAGATGACGGTCGAAAGCCATGGCGATGGCGCGAACCAGCAGGCGGCCGCGCAGCGCGATGTGGAGATGGCGGTCGGTGATGGTCAGCAGTCCGGCTTCCTGCATTTCGCCCAGGGCGGCGAGTTCGTTGGCAAAGTAGCTGTTGAAGTCGATCCGGTGCATTTCTTCAACTTCCTGGAAAGAAAGTTCGAAGTGGCACATGAGGGATTGGATGATCGAGCGGCGCAGGAGATCGTCCGGGGTGAGTTCGATGCCGCGCATGACGGGGAGCGTGCCCTGGTCGAGCAGGTCGTAGTATTCGTCGAGCGTTTTGACGTTTTGTCCGTAGCTTGGGCCAACCTTGCTGATGGCCGAGATGCCGAAGGAGAGCATGTCAGCATCGGCGTGGGTGGAATAGCCCTGGAAGTTGCGGTGCAGACGGCCTTGTCGCTGGGCAACGGCGAGTTCGTCGTCGGGTTTGGCAAAGTGGTCCATGCCGATGAAGACGTAACCGGCTTCGTTGAGCTTGCGAATCGCACGCTGGAGGATTTTCAGTTTTGCATCGGGAGAGGGAAGCTCGGCTTCGTTGATGCGACGTTGTGGTTTGACGAGATTGGGCAGGTGGGCGTAGTTGTAGATTGAAAGTCGGTCCGGATCGAGGCGCAGAACGGTGTCGAGGGTCCGTTCGAAACTGGAAAGGTCTTGTTTGGGCAATCCGTAGATGAGGTCGACGCTGATGGACTGAAAGCCGTGAGCACGGGCGGCGACCATGACGGCTTCGGTTTCTTCGACACTCTGGATGCGGTTGACGGCTTGCTGGACGGCGGGTTCGAAATCTTGAACACCCAGGCTCATGCGGTTGAAGCCGAGCTCACCGAGCAGACGCACGGTGGCGTCATCGACTTTGCGCGGGTCGACCTCGATGGAGTATTCCCCTTCGGGCAGGAAGTTGAAATGTTCGCGCGTCATTTCCATCAGCAGACGCATTTCTTCGTGCGAGAGGAAGGTGGGCGTGCCGCCGCCCCAGTGGAGCTGGATGACGTCGCGCCCGCCGGATAAGGCTGACGCTTGCAGGGCCAGCTCCTTGCCGAGGTATTTCAGATATTTTGCAGAGCGACCGTGGTCTTTGGTGATGATCTTGTTGCAGGCGCAGTAATAGCAGATCGTGTTGCAGAAGGGCAGGTGCATATAGAGCGACAAGGGGCGGCTCGTTCCGGCTACGGTGCGTTGTTCGAGCCATTTTTTGTAGTCGGCAGGGCCAAACTGGTCTGTAAAGCGGTCAGCGGTCGGATAGGAGGTGTAACGCGGGCCATTGACGTCGAAACGCCGAATGAGCGGTTCGTCGAAAAGGGCGTCGGCAGTGGATTGGGCGGCGTTCATCGGAGAGAGGGTGGGGCGAATGGGGCGAATGGGGCGAATGGGGCGAATGGGAAGCGTAAAGAGGGTGGGTCGTCAAAGTATCGAACGGTGAAGACTACCATAGTGCGGGAAAAGCAGCATTAAATTTACCCGAATCAGGCAATGCTGTTGTTTCGGGTTTCCTGCAGGGTTTGCTTCATGGTTCGGATGGCGTTTTCCCAGCCCATGAAGAGGGCGTCAGCGACGATGGCGTGCCCGATGTTGAGTTCCGCGATCTGGGGCAAGGCTGCGATGGCACGGACATTGCCGAAGTGCAGGCCATGCCCGGCGTTAACCTTGAGCCCGATCTGCGCACCGTGGACCGCGGCACGACGGATGCGTTCAAGCTCATGCTGCTGTTCAGCGGGGGTCTGGGCATCGGCGTAGCGGCCGGTATGAATTTCGACAACGGGGGCCCCGGCAGCTTTGGCGGCGTCGAGTTGGGCGGGTTCTGGGTCAATGAAGAGGGAAACACGACAGCCTGCGTCGGCAAGCCGCAGACAGGCCGCGGCGACTTCAGCCGGTCGGGCGAGGAGATCCAGTCCTCCTTCGGTGGTGAGTTCTTCCCGCTTTTCCGGGACGAGGCAGACGTCGTGGGGGCGAATGCGGCAGGCGAAGGCCAGCATTTCTTCGGTGATGGCCGCTTCGAGATTCATTCGGGTGCGCAGCTTCTCGCGGAGGATTTCGACGTCACGGTCCTGGATGTGGCGGCGGTCTTCACGCAGGTGCAAGGTGATGGCATCCGCACCGGATTGCTCGGCTAGCAGGGCGGCACGGATGGGGTCAGGGTAGCTTGTACCACGCGCCTGGCGCAAGGTGGCAACGTGGTCGATGTTGACGCCGAGTTCGAGCGGCAGAAGGGGGGATTTGTTCATGAGCGTTCCAGTAATTCCATGAAGATTCGGCGGGATAGCAGGGGGTGTCCGGCCAGATGGTGTTGGATCAGTCGTCGCATGAGTTGTTTGGATTCGTTCAGGGTGCGTGGGTCCGAGTAATCATCACGCGATAGGTCCAGAAGCGTTTTGCCGTGTACCGCAGAGACGGAAGGGTCGGACGGGGAGGAGGAGAGGGGCACAGGGCCTTGTTCGAGCCGGTAATGATAGTAGGCTTCTTCTTCGAGTGGACGGCCGCTTTGTGCTTCCTGGTTTAATAGCAGGCCATAGCCCAATTCACTGAGCAAGTTCTTTTCAAAGCAGCGTAAAAGCGGTGGGATTTTTTGTTCTTCGGCGGCGCGGGTTTGGCTCAGGCCTTTCAGGGTGGCGGCGTAGTGGTCGAAGAGCTGCGGGTGGGGGTCTTCGCGGGGCAGAAGGCGCAGCAGCAATTCGTTGAGGTAATAGCCCAGCATCAGGACGCGGCCGCTGAGCAGAGGCATGCCGCCAACCCAGTCGGCTTTGGCCAGGGTTCGCACTTCTCCAGCACCAAACCAGCCCAGCTCGATCGGCTGGAAGGCATGAAGGATGCCACGCAGGGCAGCACGGGGGCGGCGTGCCCCACGAGCGAGCAAGGGCAGGCGGCCATGATCGCGGGAGAAAATGTCGACGATCAGGCTGGTTTCGCTATAGGGATGGCTGTGCAGAATGTAGGCTGGCTGGCCATCGATGCGCTGCTTGCCGCTCATGCGCTTGTTGCGTGTGTCACGTCAGTCGTAGCCGAGGCTTTTGAGTGCGCGTTCGTCATCCGCCCAGCCGCTTCTGACCTTGACCCAGGTTTCCAGGTAGACCTTGCCACCGAAGAGTTGTTCCATGTCCTTGCGGGCGTCGGAGGACATGAGTTTCAGTTTTTCGCCACCGCGTCCGATGACGATGGATTTATGCTGGGCCTTATCCACGATGATGGCGGCAAAGATGCGCCGGAGCGCACCTTCTTGTTCAAAACGCTCGATTTCGACCGTCATGCCGTAAGGAAGCTCGTCGCCCAGATTGCGAAAGAGCTTTTCACGCAGGAGTTCCGCGGCGAGAAAACGTTCGCTACGGTCGGTAATGTCGTCTTCATCAAAGAAGAAGGCTTGTTCCGGGAGATAGCTTGCCGTGGTCTTCAGCAATGCTTCGGTGCCTTGGCCATTTTGGGCGGAAAGCGGAACGATTTCGGCAAAGGGATGATCGGTTTGAAGCTGTGTGATGAAGGGGAGAAGTTGCGTCTTGTCCTTGATCTGGTCGATTTTGTTGATAAGGAGCAGGGTAGGGCGGTCGGGCGGCAGGAGCTTGAGGATGGCACGGTCGGCCGCTGTGTAGCGGCCCGCTTCGATGACGAAGAGGATGACATCGACTTCGGCCAGTGCCTGGGTGACCTGTCGGTTCAGCGCGCGATTGAGTGCGCCACCGTGGCGGGTCTGGAAGCCCGGGGTATCGACAAAGACGAATTGATGGTGGTTGCGCGTCAGCACCCCCGTCACGCGGTGGCGTGTGGTCTGGGGCTTTCGGGAGGTGATGCTGATTTTCTGGCCGATCAGACGGTTGAGCAGGGTGGATTTGCCGACATTGGGCTGCCCGACGATGGCCAGTGTGCCGCAACGAGGGTGAAGATCGTCTTCCATGCTCAGACCTTGCCGGAAGGAAGGACATCCATCATGCGGCAGGCCTGCTTGGCGGCTTCCTGTTCTGCGGCGCGGCGGCTGCCACCCGTGCCACGGGCGAGGATTTCAAGGCTGGCAATCTGGCATTCCACTTCAAATTCCTGTGCGTGGGCATCGCCACGGGTTGATTTCAACAAGTATTGCGGCAAGGCCAGACGACGTGCTTGCAGACGTTCCTGAAGCTCGGTCTTGGGGTCTTTTCGGGCATTCTCTGGATCGATGGCGGCAAAGCGGTCTTGAAAGAGTCGCAGGACGACTTGCTGGGCCGTGCTGAACCCGGCATCGAGATAAATGGAACCAATCAGGGCTTCGAGACCATCGGCCAGGATGGAGGGGCGGCGAAAGCCCCCGCTTTTGAGTTCGCCTTCGCCGAGTCGGAGGTGGTCACCCAATTTCAGGGTTTGAGCCACTTCGGCCAGGGATTCTTGCCGAACGAGGCTTGCGCGAAGACGGGAGAGTTCACCTTCTCGCAGAGCAGGAAATTGGGAAAAAAGCTGTGCAGCGACGATGCAGTTGAGGACGCCGTCCCCTAAAAATTCAAGCCTTTCGTTGTGCGGCGTCCCGTAGCTTCGGTGGGTTAGTGCCTGTTCCAGCAGGCGACGATCCGCGAAGGCGTGGCCCAGTGCCCGTTCGACGTGATCCGGCTTGCTGAATTGCATTGGAGAGTGCAGGTTTATTCGCTGCTGGCGGCTGCGCCGGTATTGGAGCTGCCCCCTTTGAATTCGATTAGTAGATTGACATTCTTGAAGAGGTGAACCTTTTTGGCGTATTCAAAAGAAATGACGATGTCGCCATTTTCCTTGGTGATGTCCAGGTCTTCCGGGAGGATGTCGGACCCACCGGAAACCTGCATGCGTTTATTGTAAGCGTCGCGAACCTGCTGAACGCTGGCTCCCTTGAGGCCGGGGTCTGCGCCGGTTGCCTTCACGTTTTCCAGAATGGTGTAGTAATCAACGACGACCGGGAAGACTTTCATGGCCAGCAGGGCCACCATGATGAGCAGTCCGCCAACGAAGATCAGGCCCAGCAGACTGACGCCTTTTTGATTTTTCATCGAGCGCATGCGTAATTCCTTTGTTCTTGAAAGAAAGAAAAGAGTGAATCTATTTAGTTAGTTGAAAGCACCGATGCGTTTCAGATCACTGAAATTGAACCAGATGAAAAAGGCCCGCCCAACGATGTTTTCGTCCGGAACGAAGCCCCAAAAACGGCTGTCTCGCGAGTTGTCACGGTTGTCACCCATCATGAAATAATGCCCGGCGGGTACTTCACATTGAACGCCAGCGGCATTGTAATGACAATTATCCTGGAAGGGGAACGTGCTGATTTGACGGATGTAGGCTGGGGCTTCGGGGCTTTCCGGTTCGATGAGGACTTCGTGGCTGATTTCGCCTAGTTTTTCAACATAGCGTGGCGTGGATATCAATTTGTCCGGATCAAGAAAATCCGTGGATTGCCGGATCGGCACTTCCACGCCGTTGATGGTGAGACGTTTGTTCAGGTAAGCCACCTTGTCACCTGGTACGCCGACGACACGCTTGATGTAATCCAGGGTGGGGTCTTCGGGGTAGCGGAACACCATGACATCACCGCGCTGTGGGTTTCCGATTTCGATGATTTTCTTGTTGAGCACCGGCAGGCGGATGCCGTAGGTGAATTTGTTGACCAGAATGAAATCCCCGACCAGCAGGGTTGGGGTCATGGAGCCGGAAGGAATCTTGAATGGCTCGACGAGAAAGGATCGAAGGCAGAATACGACAAGGATGACCGGAAAGATACTCGCACCATACTCGACCCACCATGGGTCTTTGGCGTCGGGGGAACGATGCTTCTTGAGCCAAAAATGATCGATCATCCAGATAATGCCAGTGACGACCAGCAGGACGAAGAGTATCAGGGCGAAGTTCATGACGTTGAGGTGAGTTCCGAAGATTTATTTGTCGCTCACGCGCAAGACCGCCAGGAAGGCTTCCTGGGGAATTTCAACGCTTCCGACCTGTTTCATGCGCTTTTTGCCCGCCTTTTGTTTTTCCAGCAGCTTCCGTTTGCGCGAGATGTCGCCGCCATAACATTTGGCAAGGACGTTTTTGCGCAGGGCTTTAATGTTTTCACGGGCCACGATGTTGGAGCCAATGGCAGCCTGAACGGCAACGTCGTACATCTGACGAGGAATCAGTTCACGCATTTTGGCCGCCAGGGCACGGCCCCGGAAGGGGGCATTGGCACGGTGAACAATGGCGGAAAGGGCATCGACCCGGTCGCCGTTGATGAGAACGTCTAGTTTCACGACGTCGGCGGCACGATATTCCTTGAATTCGTAATCCAGCGAGGCATAACCGCGTGAGACGGATTTCAGGCGGTCGAAAAAGTCCATCACAACTTCAGCCATGGGCATGTCGTAGGTGAGTTGCACTTGTCGGCCACGATATTGCATATTGACTTGCGTCCCGCGCTTTTGTTCGCAAAGGGTGATGACCGCACCTAGATATTCTTCAGGAACGAAAATGGTGGCGGTAATGATGGGCTCGCGTGTTTCGGCAATTTTCGAAACATC
The DNA here is from genome assembly GCA_964500605.1 of uncultured Sterolibacterium sp. Taxonomy (GTDB): domain Bacteria; phylum Pseudomonadota; class Gammaproteobacteria; order Burkholderiales; family Rhodocyclaceae; genus Sterolibacterium. The sequence continues at coordinate 80,953 of CAZCOS010000003.1, read as the reverse complement.
CGGTAGTTTGGAGGGGTTTTCGACGAAAATTTCCGTGCCGTCGCGCAGGGCAACCTGATAAACGACGGTGGGTGCGGTGGTGATGAGGTCTTGGTCGAACTCGCGCTCCAGTCTTTCCTGCACGATTTCCATGTGCAACAGACCCAGAAAACCGCAGCGGAAGCCAAAGCCTAAGGCTTGAGAAACTTCGGGTTCGTAGTGGAGGGAGGCGTCGTTGAGCTTGAGTTTTTCGAGCGAGTCGCGCAGGTTGTCGTATTCGTTGGGCTCGACGGGATAAAGACCGGCAAAGACCTGTGATTTGATTTCCTTGAAACCAGCCAGAGGTTCACTCGCCGGTTGATCGGTACGGGTGAGGGTGTCGCCCACCTTGGCAGCTTGAATATCCTTGATTCCGGAGATGATGAAGCCGACTTCGCCTGCTGAAAGCAGGGGGCGGGACTGTGATTTGGGTGTGAATACCCCGACTTGTTCGCAAAGATGCGTTGTGCCACCAGCCATTAGTCGAATCTTGTCCTTGGGGCGAAGGGTGCCATCCACCACACGCACCAGCATGACGACTCCGACATAATTATCGAACCAGGAGTCGATGATGAGGGCTTTGAGCGGAGCTTCCGGGTCTCCTTTAGGGGGCGGTATGCGTTCGATGACGGCTTCGAGGATGTCTTCCACACCCAAGCCTGTTTTGGCACTGCAAAGAATGGCGTCCGTGGCATCAATGCCGATGACGTCCTCAATTTCCTGACGTGCGCCATCCGGATTGGCAGCGGGCAGGTCGATCTTGTTGAGGACCGGGACGACTTCGACCCCTAATTCAATGGCCGTGTAGCAGTTCGCCACCGTTTGAGCTTCGACTCCTTGTGAAGCGTCGACAACCAGCAAGGCCCCCTCGCAGGCCGAGAGCGAGCGGCTGACTTCGTAGGAGAAATCGACGTGACCGGGTGTGTCGATCAGGTTCAGGTTATAGATTTCACCGTTACGCGCCTTGTATTTTAGTGCAGCGGTCTGGGCCTTGATCGTGATGCCGCGTTCACGTTCGAGGTCCATTGAATCGAGAACTTGGGCTTCCATTTCGCGGTCAGCCAAGCCGCCGCACAGGTGAATGATGCGATCGGCCAAGGTGGATTTACCGTGATCGATATGGGCGATGATCGAAAAATTGCGGATATGCTGCATTGAGGTCGGGATCAGGCCAGTCGTCACGATTCCGCCGGGGAAGCGAACGTGGCTCGTTATCATTGGATTTGAGAAGGGAACAAAGGCGAAAGCGACGGAGTCGAGGAGGCGCGTTCAGCCTTCCGGAAAAAGCGCGAATTATAGCGACTGATCCATCAAAACTGCCAAAACAAGGTCTTGAAAACGTGAGGGCTTAAAATGGCTTAAAAACAAGAGCTTAAAAACACCGAAGCCCGCGCTGAGGCAGGGCGGGCTTCGGTGAAAATCTGGTGGGCGCTGACGGGGTCGAACCGCCGACATTCTGCGTGTAAGGCAGACGCTCTACCAACTGAGCTAAGCGCCCGAAAGCGAATTATTTTAGCGCATCTTTCATGTTTTTGCCAGGGCGGAATTTTGCAACCCGAGTGGCCTTGATGTCGATGACCCCACCCGTTCGCGGGTTACGCCCCTTGCGGGCCGGGCGTTCTGTGACATGAAAAGTGCCGAAGCGGGGCAGGGCGACGTTTTGCCCCAGCCGCAAGGCAGCCTTGATGTGACCCAGTGTTGCATCCAGTGCGCGACCTGCCGCCGCATCAGAAATATCGGCGGATTGGGCAATGAGGTGAATCAGTTCGGATTTTTTCATGAGGAATGCGACTCCAGAGACGGAGGGAAGGGGAGGGATCAATGTGTGATGAGGCCGCTACCGGCAGGATCATTGCCCGTGGGCAGGACCGCTGCGGTTTCTGCAGGCGTATCCGGCATGGGTTCCGGCATGCGCTCCAGGGCCAGTTCCAGCACTTTGTCGATCCAGCGCACGGGAATGATTTCGATGCGATTCTTGATCGTGTCCTGAATTTCGGCCAGATCTTTTACGTTTTCTTCTGGAATCAGCGCGGTACGAATCCCTCCGCGCACCGCGGCCAGCAGTTTTTCCTTGAGCCCACCGATGGGTAAAACCTCGCCGCGTAACGTGATTTCACCCGTCATGGCGATGTCGGCCCGTACCGGGATGCCGGTCAGTACGGAAACGAGGGCGGTGGTGATGGCGGCCCCGGCAGATGGGCCGTCCTTGGGAGTGGCACCTTCTGGCAGGTGAATGTGCAGGTCATTCTTCTGGTAGAAATCTTCGGCAATCCCGAAATTTTTGGCCCGTTTGCGAACTACAGTGAGCGCAGCCTGGATGGACTCCTGCATGACCTCGCCCAGTTTTCCGGTGGTGACAGTCTTGCCCTTTCCAGGTACGGCGACGGCCTCGATGGTCAGCAGTTCGCCGCCCACCTCGGTCCAGGCGAGGCCGGTGACTTGCCCGATCTGGTTTTCCTTTTCGGCAATACCGAAGGAGTAACGACGGACACCGAGGTATTTGTCGAGATTTTTGGCGTTGACGACGACCTTGGTCTTGCGCTGGCGCAGCACCAGGGCTTTGACCACCTTGCGGCAGATTTTTGAAATATCGCGATCGAGCGAGCGCACGCCGGCTTCGCGGGTGTAGTAGCGGACAATATCCCGCAAGGCATCTTCGGTAACGGTCAACTCGTCTCGCTTGATACCATTTGCCTTCAGTTGTTTGGGGAGCAGGTAACGAATGGCGATATTGACCTTTTCGTCTTCCGTATAGCCGGAAAGACGGATGACTTCCATGCGGTCAAGCAGGGGGGCGGGAATGTTGAGGGTATTCGCCGTGGCCACGAACATGACGTCGGAAAGATCGTATTCGACCTCGACGTAATGATCAACGAATGTTGAGTTCTGTTCCGGATCAAGCACTTCCAGCAGGGCAGCACTGGGGTCGCCCCGGAAATCCTGGCCCATCTTGTCGACTTCGTCCAGAAGGAAAAGCGGGTTACGAACGCCGACTTTAGTCATGTTCTGCAGGATCTTGCCGGGCATCGATCCGATGTAGGTGCGTCGATGCCCCCGAATCTCGGACTCATCGCGCACCCCGCCCAGCGACATGCGGACGAACTTACGGTTGGTTGCCTTGGCGATGGATTGTCCCAGCGAGGTCTTGCCGACACCCGGTGGCCCGACAAGGCAAAGAATTGGAGCCTTCAGTTTATCGACGCGTTGCTGGACGGCGAGGTATTCGACAATGCGTTCCTTGACTTTGTCGAGGCCATAATGATCTTTATCAAGAACTTTAACAGCAACAGATAAGTCTTTGTCAGTACGGCTTTTTTTCTTCCATGGAAGATTGATCAAGGTGTCGATGTAATTGCGGACGACGGTCGCTTCTGCCGACATGGGCGACATCAGCTTGAGCTTTTTCATTTCGCCCTGAGCTTTGGCCAGGGCTTCTTTGGGCATGCCGGCTTCCTTGATTTTTTTCTCCATCTCATCAAGCTCGGCACCTTCCTCACCTTCGCCAAGTTCCTTCTGGATCGCTTTGACCTGCTCGTTCAGGTAATACTCGCGTTGGCTTTTTTCCATCTGCCGCTTGACGCGACCACGGATGCGCTTTTCGACCTGAAGGATGTCGAGTTCCGACTCGAGCTGCGAGAGCAGTTTTTCCATGCGCGAGGTGACATCGAAAATTTCCAGCACCTCCTGCTTGCTTTCGAGCTTGAGCGGAAGATGGGCCGCGATCGTGTCAGCCAGACGCCCGGCTTCTTCGATTCCGGACAAGGAGGAGAGAATTTCAGGCGGGATTTTCTTGTTCAACTTGATGTATTGGTCGAACTGCGCCAGGATCGCGCGACGCATGGCTTCGACTTCGTGGTCGTGGCCTTCGATGAGCGGAACAGGCGAGGCCGTGGCTATGAACAATTCCTGGCGGTCTTCGATGCGATTGATGCGTACCCGTCGAGTTCCTTCAACCAGCACTTTGACGGTGCCATCAGGGAGCTTCAACATTTGCAGAATGTTGGCCACACAACCAATTCGGTACATGTCTCCAATGTCCGGTTCATCCTTGGCGGCCGATTTCTGGGCGACCAGCAGTAATCCCTGCCCAGACTCCATGGCTAGGTCGAGTGCCCTGATCGATTTTGGGCGGCCAACAAAAAGCGGAATGACCATGTGCGGGAAAACGACGACATCGCGCAGGGGCAAGAGGGGAAGTTCAAGGGCTTCGGGGGGGGTACCCGATTTTTCCATTTCGCTAGACATGTCGTAATCCTTGTTTGAAAGTGCGGCTGGAAGGGCAGGTGGGGGCAGCCCCCGGAATTTCAAGCGTGTGATCAGTAATGTCCATGAGTGCCGCAGAACCGTCCACTCAAAGGCTTCCAACTGCGGTTTCTTGGTCAAATTCTGCCATTAAACAGTGGGCAGCCGCAGTCGCAGTCGCAGTTGTAAAGGCTGCCCCTGCAGGTGGCGATTCGTATGTTATCGCGCTGGGGCAGTAGGATCATAGCCCGATTGAGAACATAGGGGGGATGTCATTCTGAAGGGAAATATCCGCTCAAAAAAACCGGATGGAAGTGGAAGGATTCCGTCCGGATTGTTCATTGTAAAACGGATGGGGGTTTGCCCCCCACACCCTTCAGTACGAACTGAATAAATCAGTGGTTCCAGTGGTTCCAGTGGCTCATTCGGCGAGTTAGCTGGCGATCTTGCTAGCTGGTGGGTCCGCATAGATCAACAGGGCGGGTGAGCCGTTGTCGATCATGCCTTCGTCGATGACGACCTTGCTCACGTTTTCCATGCCAGGAAGCTCGTACATGGTATTGAGCAGTGCGTTTTCGAGGATGGATCGCAGTCCGCGTGCGCCGGCTTTGCGGGCGATGGCCTTGCGGGCGATGGCCTGAAGCGCGTTGGGACGGACTTCCAGTTCGACGCCTTCCATCTGGAAAAGCTTTTGATATTGCTTGACCAGTGCATTTTTGGGCTCGACCAGAATCTGGATCAATGCGGCCTCATCCAGTTCGTTGAGCGTGGCGACGACGGGCAGACGACCCACAAACTCGGGAATCAAACCGAATTTGATGAGGTCTTCCGGTTCAACCTGCTGCAAGGTATCAGAGATATTGCCTGCATCACGGCTTTTGACTTCTGCACCGAAACCGATGCTGCTCCGTTCAGAACGGTTACGAATGACCTTGTCCAGACCATCAAAAGCACCACCGCAGATGAACAGGATATTGGTGGTATCAACCTGGACGAAATCCTGGTTCGGGTGCTTGCGCCCGCCTTGTGGTGGAACGGAGGCCGTTGTGCCTTCAATGAGTTTGAGCAGGGCTTGTTGAACACCTTCACCAGAAACGTCACGGGTGATGGAGGGGTTGTCCGATTTGCGTGAAATTTTGTCGATTTCGTCAATGTAAACAATGCCACGCTGAGCACGTTCGACTTCGTAATCGCATTTTTGAAGCAATTTCTGGATGATGTTCTCGACGTCTTCCCCGACATAACCGGCTTCGGTCAGCGTGGTCGCGTCCGCCATCATGAAGGGAACGTCGAGCAAGCGCGCCAGAGTTTGGGCCAGGAGGGTCTTTCCGGAACCCGTCGGGCCGATCAGCAGGATATTGCTCTTGGAAAGCTCGACGCCATCCTTGTCCTTCTTCAGGTCTGCAAGATGCTGGAGGCGTTTGTAGTGGTTGTATACCGCCACGGCGAGTGTGCGCTTGGCCGCCTCCTGACCAATGACGTATTGGTCCAGCGTGTTGCAGATTTCTTTGGGAGTCGGCAGGCTGTCCTTGCTCTTTCCCTCTGCGAGGCCTGCGGCGATTTCGTCACGGACGATATCGTTGCACAGATCAATACATTCATCACAAATGAACACTGAGGGGCCAGCGATGAGTTTTTTGACTTCATGCTGACTCTTGCTGCAAAAAGAGCAGTACAGCATTTTTTCCTGGCCCGATTTTTTTTGCGACATGTCCGCTCCTTGTCACGAGGGGAAGGGGCAAAGTGTGCGCCTCCCCTTTGTTCGTCAATATCCTGGGCCTTGCAAGGCAGTCTGGCAAATCAATACAGTTTATTGATATTGCAGCTTATTTTTCCTTGCTTTCACCCGTGCGTTTTTCCAGAACCCGGTCGACGATGCCGTATTCGACCGCTTCGGTGGCTGAAAGGAAATTGTCACGATCCGTATCGCGCTCGATGCGTTCGATGGGTTGGCCGGTGTGGTCGGCCATCATCTGATTGAGTCGCTGCTTTAGATAGAGGATTTCCTTGGCATGGATTTCGATGTCCGAGGCCTGCCCCTGAAAGCCACCCATGGGCTGGTGGATCATGACGCGGGAGTTGGGCAGGCAGTACCGCTTACCCTTCGCACCCGCCGTCAGCAGGAAAGCCCCCATGCTGGCAGCTTGCCCGATACATAGTGTTGAGACATCCGGCTTGATGAATTGCATGGTGTCGTAAATGGCCAGGCCTGCCGTGACGGATCCACCGGGAGAATTGATGTAAAGGTGGATGTCCTTGTCCGGATTTTCCGATTCGAGGAAGAGCAACTGGGCAACGACCAGATTGGCGGTCGCGTCATTGACCGGCCCGACCAGAAAGATCACGCGTTCACGCAGCAGACGAGAATAGATGTCGTAAGCGCGCTCGCCCCGGCCACTGGTTTCGATCACCATGGGCACGAGACCGAGCATGCTCGGCTCTTCCCGGTGGGCGGACATTTCCTGAGCACTTGAGAAAATCATGATGCGTTGACTTCCATAAGTTCATTGAAGCTCACGGGTTTTTCGGTGACCTTGGCATGAGCCAGCACCCATTCCACGACGTTGTTTTCGACGACCAGTGCTTCGGCTTCGGCCATGCGCTGCGGTTGGGAGTAATACCAGCGAACGACTTCCGAGGGGTCTTCGTATGTTTCTGCAAATTCTTCGATGACGGTGCGAATCTGCTCGGGTTTGGCGTAGAGGTCCTTTTCCTTGACCAGTTCGGAAACGATCAGCCCCAGCTTGACGCGACGGGTTGCCTGTTCCGTGAACCAGGAAGGCTGAACCGGAATGTTCTGGGTGGACAGCCCGCGCGATTCAAGATCCTGGATGGCTGCGCGAGCCATTTGCCCGGATTCAGCTGTAACCAGGGTTTGGGGCACGTCGAAAGGATGTGTTTTGATCAGGGTATCCAGGGCTTGCGTCTTGACACGGGCCCTGATGCGTTTCTTGACTTCACGCTCGAGGTTTTCCTTGACCTCCTCACGCATTTTGGTGAGATCGCCATCGGTGATGCCCAGCATCTTTGCAAATTCAGCGTCAACCGGCGGCAGAACCGGGCCTTCGACGCGCTTCAAGGTCAGTTCGAATTGAACCGTCTGGCCCGAGAGATCCTTGGCGTGATAATCCTCCGGGAAGGTCAGGTCGAAGGTTTTCGTTTCGCCCGCAGACATGCCCAGCACTGCTTTTTCAAAATCCGGCAGCATCTGGCCGCCACCGCAGAGCATGGCGAAATCCTTGGCTTCACCGCCCTGGAAAATCTCGCCATTGCGGCGACCGGTGAAATCGATGATGGCTCGATCTCCCTCGGCAGCTGGACGGGTGACTTCTTCATAGGTGGTACGTTGTTTGCGCAGTACTTCCAGGGTCTGGTCGATTTCGGCGTCGCTGACATTCAGTGCGACCTTTTCGATTTCACAGCTACTCACATCGTTCAGAGCGATTTCCGGATACACCTCGAAAACAGCGGAAAACGCCATTTTTCCGGCTTCAGGGGCGGTGGTGGCTGCTTCAAACTGCGGATAGCCAGCCACACGCAGTTTTTGTTCACGGACGACTTCGCCGAAGGTCGTTTCAACCGCAGAGCCAATGGCTTCGGAGCGGGCCTGGTAGCCGTATTGTTGAGCCACCAGCTTCATGGGCACTTTGCCAGGGCGGAAGCCAGGCATCTTGACGGTGCGCGATAATTTCTTGAGACGTTGTTCCACGTCTTTGTCGATCGCTTCGATCGAAATCGAGACATCGAGCCGACGCTCCAGCGGGTTGATCTGGGCAACAGGCGTTTCCGGGGTGCTGGTTTCTTGATTCGTTTGCATGAGAGTTCCTGAGGCTGGGCTTGTGAAGTTTGTGAAGTGATTGAAGGCGGAAGTGAGGGTCATCCATGATTAACATGGATGACCCCATCCTGCGAATCGTACAGAATCGTGCAAATCGTGCAGGATGGATCAGAAAAGAGCGTTTCAGTCTGCTCTAGTCCCTCGGCAAGGAATGAAAACGCCGTTCCGGGTGAGGCAGGCTTCAAAAATCGAACGCGCCATTCTACACGACTACACGAACCCGGCTTCGTCTTTGAGGCTTTGCCGTCAAGGCAATTGCATTTGAAATTTTCCCATCCCGTAGGGACGAATCATTATTTGGCCTGAATGGTCATTCGCTACGAATCCTCTTCGCCACTTCGCGCGATGCTTCGACGTGTGGCTTCATTTTCAACGTTGCCGGGACTCGCCCCGGCGAGTGACTTTCTTGTTGCACGACAAGAAAGTCACCATCGAGCGTGCCCCACTTCATCGATCTGGCTTCGCCAGATTCCCCTCCTGCTGACCTTGCCGTGCGGCCAGCGATGCAAACTCGCCTTCGGCTCAAACAGCATCGCCGGACTTCCCCGCCCAGCAAGGCCATCACTCGGCGATTCAGAAGGGGAAGAAAGTGTGGGCGCGCTGGCTTTCTCGGGCAGTCAAATTTGCTTTGCCTAGGGGTGTTCTGCGTTGCGCACGCTGCCATGTGATGCGGCGCAAGCATCCGGATGCGTTATAGTTTGCGGCTGTTTTTTTCGGCTGTTTTCAGGTTTTCCATCAGGTTTTCACTCCGGTTTTCTGTCTGAATGAACAAGACTATTGGGCGTTTTGAATTGCTGCGTGAATTGGGGCGTGGTGCGCAGAGTGTGGTTTATCTGTGCAATGACCCGCATTTGCAGCGTGAGGTCGCCATCAAAACCCTGCATTTTTCCAAGGCAGATTCCCTTCTGAATGCGCATTTGCTTGCTGAAGCACGCACGGTCAGCAAACTGAAGCACGCCCACATCGTACCTATTTTCGAGGCGGGTGAGCAGGATGGGGATCCTTATCTTGTTTTTGAGTACGTAGCCGGAAAAAGCCTGGCACAGCTTCTTGAAGAACAGTTGTTCGAGCCCTTGCCTGCTGCAGAGCTCATCATTGCCGTGCTGGAAGCCTTGTCGGATGCACATACACAAGGAATCATCCATCGTGATCTCAAGCCCTCAAATATCTTGATTGATCCGAAAGGGTCGCCGCGCGTCATGGATTTCGGCATTGCCGTTCGGGTCGGTGGAGAGGCAACGGGCCAGGAGGCTTTGATGGGTACACCGCCTTACATGGCTCCGGAATATGTACGGGACAGGATCGTCAATGAGTGCACCGATATTTATGCGGTCGGGCTGATCTTGATGGAGATGCTGACAGGCTGTCGCGCCCGGCAGGCCAAAACCTTGCCGACGATGCTGGAGAGCATTCTCAAGGAACCGGTTCGCTTACCAGACAATCTGGATATTGATGGGCGCATGGGGGGCATTATTCTCAAGGCTGTGGCGCAGGATCCCGCTTTGCGTTATCAGACCGCAGATCAAATGGCTGCGGCCTTGCGGGAATTTGTCACGCCGCCCTTGACGAAAGCCGAGGCGACAGAATCTGGGGATGGGAATCGTGCGGGGCAGGAGGTAGCCGTGGATTTTCTTCTGCGGCGCATGCGACACAAATCCGATTTTCCGGCTTTGTCTGATTCCGTTTCAGCCATTAACCGCTTGACCCATTCAGACAAGGAAAGCATCAACAAGCTGTCGAACACCATTCTCAAAGACTTTGCCCTGACGACCAAGATATTGCGTATCGTCAATTCCCCTTTTTATCGTTCCTCGGGGGGCGGTTCGATCAGTACCGTTTCGCGGGCAGTCATTGTGCTGGGCTTTGACACCATCCGGAATGTCGTGTTGACGGTCATCATGTTCGAGCATTTACAGAACAAGGCCAATGCCGCACAAATCAAGGAAACCTTTCTGCGCGCCAATCTTTCCGGGCTGATCGGCCGTGAGCTTGCCCTGAAACTGATGCCGCGCGACGCCGAAGAGGCATTCGTTTGTTCAATGTTCCACAATCTGGGACGCCTGTTGGTTCAATTCTATTTTCCGGACGAAATCGAGGAAATTCAGCGTCTTGTCATGCAGCGGAATTGCAGCGAAGAGGCTGCGGTTTTGCAGGTTCTGGGGATGGGTTTTGAGGAGCTGGGCGCAGCCATTGCCCGTCACTGGGGCTTCCCTGCTTCGGTCGTCAACAGCATGCGCCCTTTATCGCCGGGTGTAGTCAGAAAGCCTTCGACGCACGAAGAAATGTTGCGTACGCTGGCCAGTCTGTCCAGCGAGATCTGTGAGCAAATTGCAACGAGCGGGCAGGATGCGACTCTTGAAACTCGAAGCCGGGAGCTTAAACAGGTTGTTGAGCGTTATGCGGCAGTGACCCCTTTTTCAGATGCGCAGATCAAAGGATTGACGCAAAAAGCCCTTTCCGAGCTTGACCAGATTGCAGCCAGCCTTCAAGTCAACCTCAAGCAAAGTGCCTTTGCCCGACAAGCGCGAGCCTGGAGTCAGCAGGAGGTGGTGGCCTCGCCCATCCAGACAGATAAAAGAGGTTTACCTGCGGTCGATGGGAAAAAATCCACTGATCCGGATTCGCTTTCAGTGGGGCGCACGGAAGAAGCTCGGGGAATCGGCGAAGCGTCCGTCTCTTCGGATTCTGCCGATCCTTCCGGGCTCCCGGCCTCCGCTTCACTGCCGGTTGCGCCAATGTTTTCGGGGGGAGGAAGGGAAGGAGATGTTGAGGCAATGCAGTCCATCCTGACGGCGGGTATTCAGGATATCAGCAACTCCCTGGTGGATGACTTTTCCCTCAATGACGTGCTACGTATCATCCTCGAAACCATGTATCGTGCCATGGGCTTCGAGCGGGTATTACTTTGTTTGCGCGATGCAAAAACCAATACCATGGTGGGGCGTTTCGGGTTTGGCGCGGACACCAGCGAAATCGCCCGGCATTTCCGTTTTTCCCTGTCTGCACAGTCTGATGTTTTTCAGGTAGCTGCGCAGAAAGGGGTGGATTTGATCATCAGCGACATCAACGAGGCCAATATCCGGAGCCGGATTCCCGACTGGTATCGCAGCCGGATGGCGGCTGAAACTTTTGTGCTGTTTCCGCTGGTGATCAAAGGCACTCCTGTCGCCATGATTTATTGTGACCGACGTCGGGCCGGGGAGATCAAAATTCCTGAACGGGAGCTGAACCTCTTGAGAACCTTGAGAAACCAGGCTGTTCTGGCGATCAAGCAAGCCACATGAGCAAGGCATTTACACGCGAGACGGATGAAGGCGCGGATGAGGACGATCTCGTGCTGCTCCCGGCCTTGCCTCCGGGCCAGCCCAATTACATGACCCCCTCCGGGCATCGAGCCATGCGTGAAGAGTTCGAGCGGCTCGTCAAGGTCGAACGCCCCGCCCTGGTGCAGGTCATTTCCTGGGCTGCCAGTAATGGGGATCGCTCCGAAAACGGGGATTACATCTATGGCAAGAAGCGTTTGCGTGAGATGGATCGCCGCATCCGTTACTTGACCAAGCGTCTTGAAAATGCCGTCGTGGTGGACCCGGCTGAACAGGCCAATCTGGAGCAGGTTTTTTTCGGCGCGACTGTCACTCTCGTCGATCTGAATGACACAGCGGCAAAAAGTTTGACTTATCAGATTGTCGGTATTGACGAAGCCGAAGTCTCGGTCGGGCGGATCAGTTGGGTATCGCCGCTGGCAAGGGCCATGATGAAGGCGCGTGAAGGGGATGTCGTGCGTTTTCAGAGCCCGGCCGGGTTGCGTGAGCTGGAAATCGAGGCCATCGTTTATCAGTGAAATGAGAAGGGCTTGAAATCTGACCACTCATCTCCATTTCAGCGATGGTATTTTTTATCAGGAGAACCCGATGTCCGTGACCCCCCACGCCGAACGCGAAACCCTGGGCTTTCAGGCCGAAGTCAAACAACTGCTGCAGCTGATGATTCACTCCCTGTACAGCAACCGGGAAATTTTTCTGCGCGAACTGATTTCCAATGCCTCGGATGCCTGCGACAAGCTTCGTTTTGAAGCCTTGCACAATGCGGCCCTGTTTGAAGAAGACAGCGACCTGAAAATCCGGATTAGCTACGATGCGCAGGCGAAAACTTTGACGATTGCAGATAACGGCATCGGCATGAACCGCGATGATGCCATCCAGAATCTAGGCACTATTGCCAAATCCGGCACACGCGAATTTTTCTCCCGACTTTCCGGCGATCAAAAAAAGGATGCCAACCTGATTGGCCAGTTTGGCGTCGGCTTCTATTCTTCCTTCATCGTTGCCGACAAGGTAACTGTCTATAGCCGTCGGGCTGGCGAAAAGGCAGATCAGGGCATCCTCTGGGAATGCGACATGAAGGATGAGGGCAGTGGTCAATTCACCATCGAAGTGGTGAACAAGCCTTCACGCGGCACGGAAATCACCTTGCATTTGCGTGATGATGTCACTGAAGGCCCGGACAGCCTGCTCTCGGGTTATCGCCTTCGTGCGCTGGTCAGGAAGTATTCAGACCACATCCTTCAACCGATCGTCATGAAAAAGGAAAGCTGGGACGAAGAGAGCAAATCCCAGAAGATCACCGAAGAAGATGAAACCGTCAATCAGGCGAGCGCACTATGGGCACGCTCCAAGAGCTCGATCGAAGATAACGAATACATCGAGTTCTACAAACACGTCAGCCACGATTATTCCGAACCGCTGACCTGGAGCCATGCGCGGGTCGAAGGGCGTTCCGAATACACCCAGTTGCTCTACATTCCATCCCACGCCCCCTTTGATCTGTTCGACCGGAATTCGAAACATGGCGTGAAACTTTACGTTCGCCGTGTGTTCATCATGGATGATGCGGAGCAGCTCCTTCCCATCTACCTGCGTTTCGTGCGCGGCATCATCGACAGCAACGATCTGCCGCTCAACGTCTCACGCGAGATTCTTCAGGAAAGCCGCGATATCGAGGCGATTCGTTCCGGTAGCACCAAGCGGGTGCTGGCCATGCTGGAGGATCTGGCCGAAAACCATCCTGAAAAATTCGTAACCTTCTGGCGCGAATTCGGGCGGGTGCTGAAAGAAGGCATTGGTGAAGACTATGCCAACAAGGAAAGGATTGCCGGCCTTTTGCGTTTTGCTTCGACACACACCGACACAGCAGAAGAGTCGGTTTCATTGAAGGATTATCTGGGGCGCATGAAGGAAGGACAGGACAAGATTTACTATGTCACCGCCGAATCCTTCAATGCTGCGAAGAATAGCCCGCACCTGGAAGTCTTCCGCAAGAAAGGAATCGAAGTTCTTCTTCTTTCCGAGCGTGTGGATGAATGGGTGGTCGGGAATCTGCCGGAATTCGATGGCAAGCAACTGGTTTCGGTAGCGCGTGGCGGACTGGATCTGGGCAAGCTCGAAGACGAGACCGAGAAACAGGAAAAGGAAAAGGAAGCAGGTGAATTCAAGGAATTCACAGACCGAATCGCCCAATCACTCGGCGATCGGGTCAAAGAAGTCCGCATCACCCACCGTCTGACGGAAAGCCCGGCCTGTCTTGTGGCGGATTCTCACGATATTGGTGGCAATCTGGCACGCATGCTCAAGGCCGCGGGGCAGCAAGCTCCGGATTCCAAGCCCATCCTTGAAATCAATCCGAAGCACGCGGTTGTTCAGCGGCTCCGGTTTGAAGAAAAGCGGTTTGATGACTGGGCGGCCGTTCTGTTCGACCAGGCTCTACTGGCCGAAGGCGGACAACTTGACGATCCGGCTGGTTTTGTTCGTCGCATCAACCAGCTAATGCTGGAGATGCAAGGATAAGTCGCCGGTTTTGCGGTTCTCTTCTTCAGATATGGGCTGCTCAATGCAGCCCATATTCTTTCAGGCAGGCGCGTAGCGCGCGGCCGCTCTTGTCCTTGCACTGAATACGAGCTTCTTGCCGGGCTTCGCATCGTTGTGGATCTTCAGTGCGACTGCAATCCGGTGGGGGCAGATGGGCCAGCAAACATTGCTGACGAGCCCGCCCACGTTTTTCCTGGCAATCAATTTGTGCTTTCTGGCGTGCAAGGCAGCGTGCAGGGTCTCGGGCCTGTTCACAACGCAAATCACCCTGCGCCAAGGCCGGCGGGATGGAAAACATGAGCACAAACAGGAAAAAAGGGCTGCACAGGGATTTTGCCGGACGAGACATGGCATTTCTCCAGAAATCAAAGTTCAGCATCATACTCCGGGGCGTTTCGGCGTTATAGTCCCGGCACCCGTTTGTGTGTGGAGTGGAGCCCATGAAGGATGCAGAGATGACGAAGCAGCTCAGCCAGGAGGAGCGACGCCTCTCCCTGATTGAACTGGTCGATGCCTTGGTCAGTGATGGTCTCGTTTCTGCTGAATCAGGCGCAAAACTCAAGCAGGAACGACGATATTTTCGTGGCGAGCAGCACCCCTTAGTCCTCTTGGCCGAGCAGAAATGGAAGACTGTTGCACAGCCGGGTCGCCCTGCCCGGACGCTGGATATGGAAGCCTTGACGCAATGGCTGGCCCAATGGAGCGGGCTGGATTATTTCCATATTGATCCACTAAAAGTCAATTTTTCTGCGGTGACCGAGGTGATGTCGAGTGCGTACGCGACGCGCTTTCGGATTCTTCCTGTTGATGTTCGGCTCAATGAGGTCGTGATTGCCACGGCAGAGCCTTTCCAACGGACCTGGGAGCCCGAGCTCAAGAACATTTTGCGCAAGGAAATCCGGCGCGTCATTAGCAATCCGGAAGACATCGCCCGATTTCAGGTCGAGTTCTACAACCTGGCGCGTTCGATTAAGAAAGCCACTGCAGCCGGCGAGGTAGCCGGAACCTCGGGGGTGTCCAATTTCGAACAGCTCGTCGAGCTGGGGCGTGGTAACCGGACGCTGGATGCGAATGACCAGCATATTGTCCATATCGTCGATTGGTTGTGGCAGTACGCTTTCGACCAGCGCGCGAGCGACATTCACATTGAACCGCGCCGTGAAATCGGAGTGGTGCGTTTTCGCATCGATGGGGTGTTACATCAGGTCTATCAGATCCCGATGCAGGTTCTGACGGCCATGACCAGCCGCATCAAGATTCTCGGGCGTATGGATGTGGTCGAAAAACGTCGCCCCCAGGACGGACGCATCAAGACGCGCACACCAGAAGGGGACGAGGTTGAGCTACGGCTATCCACCCTGCCGACGGCATTTGGTGAAAAACTCGTCATGCGGATTTTCGATCCCGAAGTCCTGGTGCGTGATGCTCAGGAAATGGGGTTTTCGGAAGAAGATCGCCAACGCTGGCAGCAGATGACCAGCTTGCCGCATGGCATCGTGCTCGTGACGGGGCCAACGGGTTCGGGTAAGACGACCACCCTTTATTCCACACTCAAACAGCTGGCTACGCCCGAGGTGAATGTTTGCACCATTGAAGACCCGATCGAAATGATCGAGCCCGTCTTCAATCAGGTTCAGGTGCAATCCAGTATCGACATGGGTTTTGCTGAGGGGATACGGGCACTGATGCGGCAAGACCCGGACATCATCATGGTGGGTGAAATCCGCGATCTGGAAACGGCGGAAATGGCCATTCAGGCCGCCTTGACGGGCCATCTTGTACTTTCCACCCTGCACACCAATGATGCTCCATCGGCCATCACCCGTCTGCTGGATCTCGGCGTGCCGCCTTATCTGCTGAATTCCACGATCAACGGCATCATGGCCCAGCGTTTGATCCGTACACTTTGCCCGCATTGCAAGCAGGCGGCTGAACTCAGTGCAGACGACGAGGCGGCCTGGAATGCCCTGGTTTCGCCCTGGAAATCGAAGAAACCCTCAAAACTTTACCGGGCTGTGGGCTGCCTTGAATGCCGCATGACGGGTTTTATGGGGCGCGTGGGGATTTATGAAATCCTGCAACTTTCGCCGGAAATCAAGCAGCAGATCATGAATCATGGTGCGGACTTGCTGGCCATCCGTGATCTCGCGGCACGCGAGGGCATGAAGCCCTTGCGCATTTCCGGTGCCATCAAGGTGGCAGCCGGTATCACGACGCTCGAAGAAGTCATCAAAGTGGCTCCTCCTCCTGCATGAAAAAGGCGGCCGGCGACATCCCGCTTTCCTGCATCCAGACCAAGGCTTCGCAGTCGTAGCAGTGCCAGCGGGGAAAGTGTTTGACATTGAAAGGCAGATAAGCCGCGCCGCAGCCCCGGCAGACGATGGCCTCCCCCTCGCCCAGCCAACAGCCACAAGGTTCGCCCGGTTCATGGTTCTGGTGGTCTTTGGGGGTGTGCTGTTCCATGGTTATTTGACCTCTTCGATCGTGAGCAAAGCCGCACCGTAAGCCATGGAGCAGCGTTTGCGAATGGCCAGATTGCGCGTTTTGGGCATCAGACATTCTTCGGATTTGGCATTGGCCGAGGTGCTGCTGGCCATCTGCATGTCGCGCCCGCTGCCGGGATTACTCTGGGCATCAATCGAAGAGAAGGGGCCGGTGGGCTGCATGCCGATCTGGGAAAAATCACGGGGCGATTCTGCGACGATGGCCAGCAGCGTATCTTTGCCCGCTGGCCCCTGGACACCAAGTTCCCAGGTCGCACGGGGGAGTTTGAGGGTTTCTCCGGCACGAATTTCATTACGACGGTCGAGCTGGTTGGGGAAAAGCAGGTC
The DNA here is from genome assembly GCA_964500605.1 of uncultured Sterolibacterium sp. Taxonomy (GTDB): domain Bacteria; phylum Pseudomonadota; class Gammaproteobacteria; order Burkholderiales; family Rhodocyclaceae; genus Sterolibacterium. The sequence goes on along the minus strand of CAZCOS010000003.1, from coordinate 64,160 downwards.
AAAACTGTGTCCATCCGAGCCGACCATCAGAAGGTAAACATAACCATCGTGACTGGATTTCAGAGAGAAATCGAAGACATCCTTGTCGATGGTCAGTTTAGGTTTGGCCGCCCTGAATTCGACGACGCGCTTGTCGTCCCGATTGCTGAAAATATCTGTCAGGGTGGCCAGGGGGTTGGGTTTGGCGACCGGTGGGATCGGTTTGGAAGCGGAAGAAGAGGAGGGTGTAGCGGCAGGCTTGGTCGGAGTCGCCGCCTTTTCGGTGAAGCCCACGGTCAGCCCGGAATTGCCGGTGATGGTGACGTGGTGAGGCGTGACACTACGGGCCTTGGAGAGTTTTGTGTTGATCTTGTCTTGAGCGCAAGTCCGGATTTCTTCCGCACTCAGACTGCCGCTCCCATCCGCATCGACCGCATCTCCTTCCATGCAGGCTAGCCAGGCCTGTGAGGCAACGCCACCCTTGCCAGGTTGGTCGAGCGAGATTTCGTTCTCGCGGGCCGCGGCGATGTAGGTGTAGTTGTTGGCTCCGCTACCCGGTTTTTTCAGGTCGGCATTGATGCTGCGGGTGACCAGATTGACGGGTTTGGCACAGGCATCGCCACTGCCGCCCTTGAACCAGAATTTCGGGGCGAATTCCTGATTTTCCTTGAGTGAGCGTGTGGCGATACCTCCGGAGTGGCAGGCATCGATCATGACAATGACCTTCTGTGCCTTTTGCGAGAGGTGATTGAGTTTTTCCTTCACTTCAGAGTCGACAAAGCCGTCGCCATCTACGGTGATGAAGGCAGCCGAACAGCGTTCCCCCAGAATTGGATCGTTCACCTTCTGGCGACCGCCGTGGCCGGAGTAATAAATGAAGACCTGGTCATCGGCCTGCACCCGCGCATCCAGGTCGTCGAAGGCTTTTTTCATGCCAGCCAGTGTGAGTTGCTCGTTACGATAGACGTGGATGTTTTCGTCCATCACCCCCATCTTTCTGGCAATTTTGGAGGCGGTTTCCACATCGTACTGGACGCCATTGAGCGGCGTGACGCCGTTCCGATACTCCCCAATGGCCATGATGAGGGCGTGAATGTTGGGGGAGGCGGGTTTGGAAATCCCGGCAGATTCAGCTTGAGCCGACGAAAAACCCGCAAGACCGAGCGGCAAGGCCGCTGAAAGAAGCAGGGTGGAAAGCAGTTTTTTCATGGTGTAAACCTCATCGTGCAGAGTGTGGATCGGGTAAGTTTGCCATAGCCTGAATGGATTGTGCTCAGGATTTGGTCAAAAGAAGAGAGGGTGAAGAAATGCCCAGCGTGCGCAGGCTTTGTTCTGCAGCACGAACCCCCTGGAAGTGAGCTTCCTCGAACAGCGACATGCCGGAAAGATCAGCATGGGCCAGCTGTGTACGGCGGCGGCCAAAATATTGGGAGAGTGCAAGACGGGGGGAGTCTTTTCCCCAGAGCAGGCCGGGTGTGGGGCGGATCATGGCGTGACCATGACGGAAAATATCCAGTTGGGTCGTAATTTCGCGCAGCTCCGGGTGTGCCTTTTCCAGGTCGCTCAAGGTCGCCTCGGCCCAGGATTCCCGGGTGGATTGGAGGAGTTGCTGGCGGATGAGGCGAGGGTCGGAACCTTCCAGCGCACGGTAATAGGTGAGGACGGTCGGGCCAGTGTGGGTGCGGATATTCTGGTGGGTCGCGACGACGTAGCCCAGCCCTTGTCCTTCGTGGATCACGTTGTCCCAGGCCAGCGGTGCACCGGTACGGGTGTGAGGCAATTCACGCAAGGTCAGATTGGCCACCACCCAGGGTGCGTAGCTGAAAACTCGGGCGGCTTGATGAATGGGTTTGGGGGCGTCGGGCCAGAGTTGAGACAGGATGAACACCGGCCCGGCCCAGATGAATTGTTCAGCCTCAACGCGCAGGCTGCGATTTTCATGAGGCAAATAGAGATCGACGGCAACGTGCTTCGGGGTTTCGTGCAGGGCGGTGAGCATTGCACCGGGCAGGAGGTGGTCTTTGAGGCGTTCTTCGAACTTACGGATCAGCCAGCCGTTGCCTTCAGGCGCAGTCAGGACGGTGTCGCTACTGGCATTGGCGGCCTGTCCATCCCGACAGCAAAAATAGTGCAAACCAGCCCAGGCTGAAACATGGTTCAGATTGGTCCCAAAATCGTCCAGACAGGCGTAGTTGAGATACCAGCGCAGGGCCGGGCAATCGTAGCCTTCCTGTTTGAGCCATGCGCCGAAGGTGAGTGTGTCAAGGGCCAGCAGATTCGGATCGCGCGAGGAATACTCCACGGGAATGGCAAAAGCACGTCGCCCTTGTGGGTCGCGCCATTGCTTGAGCTTTTCAATCCGTTGTTGAAAGGCTTCAATTCGCGCTTGTTCGCCGGATTGTCTGGCCAGGGGCATCAAGCCTTCGTGCCAGCGTCCGCTCTGGTAGAGGCGTTCCTGAGGCGTGGCACACAGATAGCGTTCATCGTATTCCGGGTGCAAGGCTTGAGGGTTACCCTGCAGAATACCGAAATCCGCCAGCAAGGTTCGGACGGCCATGGCCTCCGGACCGGGCAGGGGGAGGTAGTGCGCGCCCAGGGGGTAGCGACTGACGTTGTTTTCACCGTAGCGACTGTTTCCCCCAATCCGGTCTTCGAGTTCGGCAATGAGAAAATCCTTGAAGCCGGCCCGCTGCAAACGCCAACCGGCCGAAAGACCTGCCACGCCGCCACCGGCGATCAGCAAGGGAAGGCGCAGGGTTTCCGAAGGAGTGGGCAGGGGCGAGGTCGTCAGTGACCAGAGGCGATGTCCGCGTGCGTAGCCTGTTCCATTCATTTCACCCGGTGGCAGCGGTGGGGAGATGGTGCGGCTACAGGCAACCAGACCCAGTGCGGCGCAGGAAGCAAGGAACTCTCGGCGTTTCATCGTAAGTCGATGTGCATTAGCGGATTACTTTGCGCCATTCCTCTTCAAAGGTGCGCACGAGAACTTGATTATTGAGTTGATTGACCTCCAGCGGTTCTACTCCGGCCCGATTCATGTCTTTGGGGAACTGGAAGAGTTGGGGCGTGATTTCTGGGGTAAGGAAGCGGGTTGCAATAGGGTAATTTGCAGGCGGACGATACTCACTGCGTCCGGCGATGACAAAGCCCCATTCACCAAAAGAAGGGACGAGCGCGTGGTAGGGCGTTGCTTGCAAGCCCACGCTTTCCAGCGTCTTGACGACACACCAGAAAGATTTTCTTGCGTAAAGCGGCGAGGTCGATTGAATGACGGCCAGCCCCTGAGGCGCGATGTGGCGATCAAGCAGCCGGTAAAAAGCACTGCTGTAGAGCTTGCCAATACTGAAATTGGAAGGATCGGGAAAGTCGACGACGATGAGATCGAACGCTTCATGTTGCCCTTCCAGCCAGGTCATGGCGTCAGTATTGATGACAGTCACACGCGGGCTGGTCAATGCTCCATCATTGAGCTCGGTCAGCATGGGCAGGGTGCTGAACTGCTGAGTCATCTCGGCATCGAGATCGACCAGGGTAACGTGCTGGATGTGAGGGTATTTTAGAATTTCCCGCACGGCCAGACCGTCGCCGCCACCCAGAACGAGAACCCGCCGGGCATGGGCTAGGGTCGCCAGTGCCGGATGAATCAGGGCCTCGTGATAGCGGTATTCATCCTGGGAGGAAAATTGAAGGTTGTTGTTGAGGAAAAGCCGCAAATCATCACGCCAGCGAGTGAGGACGATACGTTGATAAGGCGTGCTTTTGGCAAAAATCACTGAGTCGGTATAGACATGCTGCTCGGCAAAGGTGGTCAGCCGTTCCGCACCAGCAAAGCCTCCCAGCAAAAGGAAGAAGGCCAGCCCGCCTTGCAGACGAAGCCCGGGGCCTGCGGGCAGATGTTCCCGAAATAGGTGCATGGCCCAGAGCGCGACGCCGACATTGAGCAGGCCGAAAAGCAGGCCGGTACGGATCAGGCCGAGTTCGGGGGCCAGCAGCAGAGGAAAAAGGATAGAGACGAGAAGTGCGCCAAGGTAATCGAAGGTCAGAACCTGGGAAACGACATCTTTGAAGGTCAGGTCGCGCTTGAGAATGCGCATGACCAGTGGAATTTCCATGCCAACGAGAATGCCCAGTAACAGAACGATGAGATAGAGCAGTGGGCGAAAAGGCGCGGAGAGCCAGGCAAAAACCAGAAAGAGAAAGGCCGCGGAGAAGCCCCCCAGCAGCCCGACAAGTAGTTCGATCTGGATGAAACGGGCAATCAAACCGCGCCCGACAAACCCCGAAAGCCAGGAGCCGATGCCCATGGCGAAGAGGTAGGTTCCGATGACGGTGGAAAACTGGGTGACCGAGTCCCCAATCAGATAACTGGCCAGCGCACCGGCGATCAGCTCGTAAGCCAGACCGCAGGAGGCAACGATGAAAACGGAGGCGAGGAGGGTGAATTGCAAGATGAATGGAGAAAAAGCCAGAAAAGGTTGCCAGCACGGCGTCGTTATGAGTATCCTGTCCGACCTGCTTTGCAGGAATGAAGCAGGGATAAACGGGAGGTATAAAGCAAAAAGCCTTTTGTTTACAAATGGGAAGCCATTTTAGTGGCTGATGTTTGTACACAAATCAATTCCATGAGAATGATTTCAGATTGATTGATCGATCAGCGTTTAGGAAAAGGAAAAGACAGGATGATGAGAGTCGGATTGATAGGTTATGGAAAGGCTGGCCGTGCCGTTGCCAACGTATTATCGACCGATCCCCGCTATTCGTTATGCTGGATTTTGAGGCGCAGCTCTGGAACCAGTAGTTTGGAGGGGCGACCGGACATCCCCGTCATTGGCATGGACGGGTTGGACCTGGATGAATGGTTCGAAAAAAACAAGGTCGATGCTTTGGTCGATTTTTCCAGCGCAGATACGGTCTTCAGATACGGTGAGCTGTTACGTCGAAATAGGATCATGCTGGTGACGGCCATCTCGGCTTACGAAAGCAGGCATCTGGACTACCTTCGGACATTGAGCCGTGAAACGAGAGTGATGAGCTCGCCCAATATCACGCTCGGCGTTAACTTTCTCATGCTGGCTGGCAAATTGCTTCGCAGCATCGCCCCTTTTGCGGATGTCGAAGTGGTGGAACAACATTTTCGTGAGAAGTCGGAAATTTCAGGGACAGCCCGAAAAATTGCCGAATCACTTGAATTGGATGATGAAAAAATCACGTCGCTCAGGCTTGGCGGAATTGTTGGACACCATGAAGTTATCTTCGGATTCCCGAATCAGACCATGAGACTGGTTCATGAATCCATCCGGCGCGAAGCATTCGGAACCGGTGCTGCTTACGCGCTGGAAGAACTGGCAAAGTGTGACAATGGCTTTTACAGCTTTGAAGACTTGCTGATGATGAAAATCCGGCTCTGATTTGTCCCGGTTCGACCTGGAGATTCAGGAATGCACTGAACCGCGGCAGGGCGTTCGGAATCAATGAATGGCAGCAGCCACGATGATGGCGATGCCAAGGCACATGGCGGCAACGACGGTGGCCAGCGCGACGTTTTTTTCTGCGACGATCTGTTTCCATAGATCGTAGGGCGTGATCTTGTCGATGATGATGAAGGCCAGCCAGAACATGATCACGCCCAGCAGGGAGTAAATCAGCGAGTTGGCAAGTTGTTGGAGATTGATATCCATGATGAGACCTCACTTGTGGTAGGTGTTGGATGTTCCGCCACGCGTCATGTTGCCAGGCGTGTTGGCATAGGTGTCAAAGGGACTGACGCCGCGATACTGAGCATAGGAAAACAGACCCAATGCAATCAGTCCAAGGACGAGGTAGAAGCGTGAAAACATGATGGCGGCTTTTCTAGTTTCAATCGTCGTCATCGTCATCATTACTGACGGGAGGGTGATCGCTTTCCATCCAGCGTTTTGTTTCAAAGCCACGCTGGCGTAGCCAGGTTCCCAGCGGAAAGGCTGCGAGAAAGAGCGCGAGCAGAAAGAAATTGCTCCATTGTGCCCCGCCACGACGGATATTCATGCGCGCGGTGGCTACTCCGTTGAGCTCTGGTGCGGGCTCGCCTTCGATGGCCAGGCGATAGGTTCCGGGAGGCAAATCCGTGAAGACGATCTCATCGTTTTGGGAGCCTTCGCTCCAGGATTCTCCGCCGTCAACACCGTGGTAATAACTGATTTCACGTTGGGTATTCCAGGACTCCCCCGTTGTTTCATTCACCAGGGTCATGTCCAGACCCATCCAGGCATTTTCAAAAGTGGCCTGATTGTTGATGCGAAGGGAACGCCCGCCGCTTTCGATCTTGAAGGGTTTGCTTTCGTAACTCTTGCTGTTCGAGCCATAAACGAAGACTTCGTCATCGAGAGTTCCCCCCAGATTGAAGAGCATGAAGACGAGATGAAGGGCGATGGCCAGTGCAAAAATCTTCAGAAAAACGCTCAGTGTCCTTCGGTGGGTTTCCTCCAGCGGGTTGGGTTGATTGGCGTACAAACCAAAAACCTTGGGCAGAGGCTTGGCCGGCTTGAAAGCGGCAGCGATTTTTTCGGGTTCGATGTAGTCCCCCAGGCTCCAGACGATTTCTTTTTCGGTGGCCTCGCGAGAGAGCATTTTAGGGGGGGCGATGTAATCCTGAAGATTTGCGGTTTCGCCCACACAAACCTTCCAGTTGAATTGGCCAAGCACGAAAGCCACCCGCACCGTGCAATGCTGAAAATGCTTGTAGACCTGACGATCGAAAGTGATGGTCATCGGGGTCGTTTTCTGGAAAGTGGCCTCTTCGCGTCGCAGGATGGGTGGATTTTTGAGAACACGCACAAAGTTCCAATGACCATCGGAACAGGTCAGCCAGCGGAATTCACCGCGAGGATCGAACAGAAGATACTCGTGCCAGCGATAGGTGATGCCATCGATTTTCGTCTCCCGGAGCAGGTAACCGATGATTTCGTACTCGACGCCATCGAGTCGGCCTTTCTTGCCCAGTTCCAGGGGGTGGGGGATTTGCTGCGTGGCGTGGGCCCGATCGACCAGTTCGAGCCGTCGATCTGCCGCATCCAGCAGGCTGCCGCAGCTACTGCAGGCCACACGTTGAATAGCGTTTGAGCTGAGTTGGATGGGACTGCCACAGTTTGGGCAATCCAGCGCGCTCAGCCCTTTTTCGACGGGCCCGGAACCGGGAACGTCCTGGCGCAAATTCACCAACTTCAGGCTTTCCCGTTCGACGGATTCGCCAATGAAAATCAGGGGCGGCGATTCGGAATAGTCGATCGTGGCAAAAATGCTGCCAAAACGGGCATCAACGACCGGAGCTTCAAACCCCGCGCCCACTTTGAAAGGCAGCTCACCCTGGCCGGAAACACAGATAGCGCGTTCCAGATTGCTGATCGTGAAGGCTTGTCCAGCCAAATTCAGCATTTCGCCGGGGCGAAGCTGTTCAAAAGGCGGAATGGCTTCCGAAGAAGGTTCGACGAAACTGACGGTGTACTCGCCATTGGCATCGGACAGCCAGCCGTCCTTCTGGTCGTCGAACAGCAAGTACCATTCGTTCCAGACCCCGCTTTCGTAACGCATTTGGGTGCGTCCGATGACGGTGAAATGGCGATTCCGGAATTGTCCTTCTGTTCCCAGCTGGATGGGTGAAAAATCCTCAATCAGCTCGGCCATCTTGCCGATACTCTCCACCTTTTCGGCACTGCGCAGGAGGGTGGAGCGGCAATAGGGGCAGACCAGCATGACCGAGGCCCCGGCACGGAATTCCACCGGGCCGCCACAGGAAGGGCACAGGGCGTTCTGAACAGGCATGGGTACGGGGGTGAAGTGTCGCGTGTTGCGTCAGTCTTGGCGCGGCATCAAGCGAGTTTTTGTAACAGTTCGGCCTTTTTGCTGTCGAACTCCGTCTGCGTCAAAATACCCTTTTCAACTAGGCCGTGCAGCTTTTCGAGGGTAGCGACAATCTCATCCGGGGAGATGGAGGGGGCAGGGGAAGCCGCTGGGGAAGCCGCAGCGACGGGTGCGGAAGACGTTGGATTGAGGGTCTGCCCCAAGGTCTGGGCCATCTGTTGTCCCAGTCCGAGACCAACGCCGATGCCTGCCCCCATGCCTGCCATGCCTCCTTCGTTTTGCGCCGCCAGCGGAATAGCGGTTGCAGCCTGATACTGTGTGAAGCCCTGCATGCCACCCATCATGTTCACGCCAATCCGGGCATCTAGCATTTTCTGCAATTCTTCGGGCAGAGAGATGTTCTGGAGTACGAAAGAATCGAGGGCCAGGCCGTAATTGTCGAATTGTGGCAGCATCTTTTCCTTGATCCGGCGGCCAAACTCTTCCTGATTGCCGGCCATGTCGATGAAGGCTACGCCGGATTCCCCGAACAGATCGGACATGGAAGCCACGATGGAATTACGCAGCTGCCCTTCCATTTCCTCGCTCGTATAGCGTTCACGCGTCCCCGAGACATTGAGGTAAAACTTCTTCGGATCGACGATCCGGTAAGAAAAGATGCCGAAAGCCCGCAGGCGGATGATGCCGAATTCCTTGTCACGGATCGTGATAGGCTGCGGTGTGCCCCATTTCCGGTCGAGCTGCAGACGGGTGCTGAAGAAATAAAGATCTGATTTGAAGGGCGAAGCAAAGAGCTTGTCCCAGTTCTTCAAGTTGGTCAGTACAGGCAGGGTGCGCGTTTCCAGTTTGTGCAAGCCCGGAGAGAAGGCATCGGCACAGATACCTTCATTGACGAACAAGGCCAGCTGCGATTCGCGCACGGTCAGCTGCGCGCCGTACTGGATTTCGTTGTCCGCCATCGGGTAGCGCATCGCCAATACGCCATCCTCGGATTCCTGCCATTCGATGACGTCAATAAACTGTTTCTTGATGAAATCCATGAGTGACATGGCGAGCCTCCAGAAGGTATTGAAGAGGAAGATGAAGAGCGGTTCAAGCGGGACAAGAATGAGGGCTAATGATAACTGGGTGATAGCTAAACCGGTTCAGTCTAGCATGCTGAAATGAATGTGGAATGCTAAAAAACGGGCCCGTGATGCGTGACCTTTTGTGAAGGTTAATACCGATGGATAAAATCCTGACTGTTCCCGGAAAAACTCTTCACCTCATGCAAACCGACTCTTGCCTCGCATCGGACTCACCGTTACTTAGCAATGAAGCTTGGGAGGCTCGGCGAGAACTGGCCGAAGCATTGCGGGAATTCACGGAAACCTTGCTGATCCGTGACATTGACGTGGCCGATTTACATGCAATCGCAGCTCACTTGCGTCAGCAAAACGGATTTTTGCAACGAGCTCCTTTCCTGCCGGGACGCGAACCTGTTCCATCTCCTTCCTTACCCGGAGGCTGGAGCAATCGTCAATGGCGCGAATTGAACGAGGCATTCAACCCCTTTGATGGGTCCTGCAATCCATTGGCCCCGCCTTTGCGGACTTGGACCGACGAAGTGGGTGGACATGGACGGGTGACCCTGGGCTGGGCCCACGAAGGGCCGCCGGGGGTGGCTCACGGGGGCGTGGTGAGCGCGTTGCTCGATCACTTTCTAGGCATCACGCAACGCATTACGGGTCAGCCGGGGGTGACGGGCGCACTTGATATCCGCTTTCTTCGCCCCACGCCCTTGCATACCGAACTGGTTCTGACCGGACGAGTCAAGTCTGTACGCGGTCCGTATAACGTACTCGTTGGGGAAATCTCCGCAAAAGGTGAAGTTACGGCGCGGGCACAGGGGATTTTTGTGCACGGTGTTGCAGAAGGTCTTTTGCCCCAAGACGGTGAATCTGGCTGATTTTGAATGGGGTTGCCCCTTGTCGCGGCCCTATAATTCTGCTGCTTTAATCGTATCTTGGCACAGAACCCTTCCGGTTCCGTGCTCTCTTCCCTTTCTATTTAGGAAACAACATGAAAAAGTTGCTGCCCCTGCTGTTCTCCGCTGCCTCCCTCGTTTTTGTTGCACCGGCACTGGCTACCGAAGCGGCCAAGCCTACCGTGGCTCCGGCTCAGGCTCCGGCTGCTCCCGCAGCCCCTGCCGAAGCTAAAACCCCGGCCGTGGGCGAAGCTTTTACCCCAGCAGGCAATGAGGCTGCCATGAAGGAAATCATTGCCAAGCACAAGGCCGAATCCGATGCGGCCAAGGCCAAGGCGGCAGGTGGTAAGAAATAATTTTGGGTGAGCCCATTCTTTGATGTCGGCCCTTACGGCCTGAACACCCTTACGGCCTGAACAAAGCAGGTCGGGATTCATCGAAAAAGCGGTCAGAAATCGGGTTGTCGGCATGTTTCCGGCAGCCCGATTTTTGCATTTTTGTCGTCTTGCCGTGGCCCTTCCTGAGGGCTTGAACGTCACAAAATGAAGGGAAAAATCGCCCGACGTTCGGTGGGATAGTCGGGAAAGTTTTGCCGATACCAGCGGTGACTGTTCAAGGCGCGGGGTACCAGATTGGCCAGGGTGAAGAGGACAAAAACGCCTCCGGCCAGTGTCATGCTCATCAGTGCCCAGCCGCACCAGAGCAGGATTTCACCGAAATAATTGGCTGCAGATACATATCGAAAGAGTCCGCCATGAGGGATTTTGTAGCCCGTTGAGCCATCGCGCCGCAGGTCAATCAGCAGATTGTCAGCCTGAAAATTGATCCCCCAACCCAAAAGAGCGATCAGCAGACCGCCGATGAACCAGGGGCTGAGTAGCCAGTCGTTACCGCCAAGATGGGAGGCATGGGCAACGGCATAGCCATTGGCGTAACCATTCATCAGGTTGAAAGCAAAGCCGAAAACGACGGCCAGAATGGGGAAACGCTTCCCTTGGCTCTTTCTGCGCAAGGGATAAAGCAGGCCACGATGCAGATAGTGTGTCTGCCAAAGCACAAAGAGCGTGATTGCCGTGATCGAATGGGTTTGGGCACTCAACCAGAAGGTCAGGGCGAAGGCGAACAGCTGGGGTGATTCAAAAAGCAGCCAGGCCATCGGCGAAGGCAGGGTCCAGGCCGTGTCATTGGGGTTTTGCAGACGCCCATAGGCACTCATTCCCTTGATCGTTCCATAGAGCGTGAACGCACCGAGGATCAGCAAGGCAATCTGGATGGCGTGGTAAGTGTCGGGGCTGGTGGGATTCACGAGAGATTGCCGGAAAGATTACGATCTTGCTGTGGGGTTTCCTGTGCCATACTGAAATCGTCCGCACGCTATACCGTATCTGGTCGGGAGGGTGTCATGGAAACGACTGTAAATCTGATGGAGCTGCTTTCGGATATTGTCGATGAAACGGCCCTAGACAAACCACTCGACTGGGAAGGGCTGAATTATGACGCGATGAAGGCCATCGCGATCACACACACCATCGAGTTGTTCAAGGATATGCCGCATCGAGAGGAGACCTTGCAGCTCATGGCGATGATGGCTTATTTGTTCATCGAAAATACGCAGTTGTGGACGGAAATCATGCAGTTGAAGCGGCTGCACTGAGGCCGTGACTCAGCAGGCGGCAAGTGCCAAAGGGCGCAGGCGGGCCAGGAGCGTTTCGTTCAGTTTGTCCATCTGCCGGAGTGTTTCCAGTGCCTCTGCTTCGCTTCCTTTTGCGTGCTCCGAGAGTGCTGTCAAGGCAAGTTGGTGCATCTGCTCCAGGAGCTGGGTGAGCGTATCGAAACCGTCAAATGCGGTTTGATACCGGCTCCCTCGTTCGTTCAGCCAGTCTGACAGCGGGCTGGTGCTGGGCGTAGTGCTGTGGATGAGGCCTTCAATACGTTGATTGAGTTGTCTTAGCCAGCGGCGATGTCGGACTTCAGCCAGCACGAGGGAGGTGTCTGGATTGGGAAAGGAAATGGCGGACCAGGCCAGCCAGCGCGGGTCAGGCTGCCAGCTCGCGACCCAGCCAGGCAGCCTTTCGGCAGGCATGGGGCGGGCGATGCCATAGCCTTGGGCGAGGTGGCAGCCCAGTTGCAGCAATAATTCGCCATGATCGACGGTTTCCACGCCTTCGGCGATGATTTCGCGGCGGAAGACTCGCGCCAGACCGATGACCCCTTCGACGATGGCCAGATCATCCGGGTCTTCGAGCATGTCACGAACGAAACCCTGGTCGATCTTCAGGACGGCATCCGGTAGACGTTTCAGGTAGCTGAGTGAGGAATAACCCGTTCCGAAATCGTCGATGGCGAAGCGGATGCCCAAAGCCTGGCAGGAGCGCATGAGCCGGATGACCTGGGGCAGGTCGTCAATGGCCCCGGTTTCCAGAATTTCCAGCTCCAGCAGGGCGTGATCGACCATGGGGTGGGCGGCCAGGACATCGCTTAGCCGGGCGATGAAATTTTCCTGTTGAAGCTGATAGACGGAGATGTTGACGCTGACACAGACTTCAAGCCCTTCGTTTTGCCAGGCTTCGATTTGCGTCAGGGCCGTGTCGATGACCCATTCGCCAAGCTCCAGGCTGGCTTCCTGGTTTTCGATGACGGGCAGAAATTCAAGGGGGGGGATCAGGCCACGTTCCGGGTGTAGCCAGCGGATCAAGGCTTCGGCTCCGATCAGCTTACCGGTCTTCATGTTGACCTTGGGTTGGTAGTAGAGAACGAATTCGCCCGAGGCGAGTCCGCGCCGGATGTTGCCGATGGTTTCGTGCTGCGCCTGAATGGCGGAATCGTGACGGACATCGAAAAGATGGATGCGATTCTTGCCGGATTGCTTGGCTTGGTACATGGCCTGGTCAGCGTGACGGACGAGTTGGTCCGCGTCGCCACCGTCGCCAGGGAAGAGCGTGACGCCGATGCTGGCGGAGACGTTCATCGAAAGGTTGCCCAAAGAGACAGGCTTCGAGCTGGCCGTAAGGAGGCGACTGAGTACGGGCATGCAGTCTTTACTGTCATTCAAGTCCGTCAGAACGGCAACAAATTCATCTCCACCGATACGGGCCAGGGTGTCCCCTTCGCGCAAGGTGTCTTTCATGCGCTGGGCCAGAGCGACGAGCAGGTCGTCGCCCGCCTGGTGGCCGTGAAGATCATTGACTTCCTTGAATCCGTCCAGATCGAGGTAGGCCACCGCCAGCGTCTGGCCGCGCCGCAAGGTCTGGGCCATGGCCTGCTGGAGCCGATGCGCTAACAGAACACGGTTGGGCAGATCGGTGAGTGGGTCGAAATGGGCCAGATGTTCGAGCTGATATTGATGATCCTTGATGAGGGAGATGTCTGCGCAGGTCCCGACTTGTCGCAAGGGTCGGCCTTCGGCATCGAAATCAGTCACCATGCCGCGTGACAGCACCCATTTCCAATGGCCATCCTTGCAAAGAACGCGGATTTCGTTGGAGGTCGTATTGATCTTTCCGCTGAGCATGGCTTCGACGGTTTTCTGGACGTCTTCCTGGTCTTCAGGGTGGATGCGTTCCATCCAGTTTTCCAGCCCCTCAACGTCTTCATCGGACCCATAGCCCAGCATTTCTTTCCAGCGCGGAGAAAAGGTGGCGCGCCAGGTGGGGATGTCTAAATCCCAAATGGCATCTCCCGCGCCATCCAGTGCGAATTTCATCAGGGCTTCGTTGCGTTGCAGGGCTTCTTCAGCGTGCTTGCGGTCACTGATGTCGAAGGCGACCACCTGAACGGCAACGGCTTTACCGTTTGTGTCGCGTATGGGGCATAGATGGGCGCGGAACCAGCGGATGGTGCCATCTTTGACCGGGAAGGGGTTTTCCGTGGTCATCGATTCGCCGGTGGCGATGATCTGACGATAACGCTCGATGAATTGTTCGGCATGATCCGGGTCAAGCTCGCGCAGCGAACGGCCAATCAAAGCATCAGGTTCGGCTCCAAACATGTGGGCATTGGCCGAATTGGCCATCAGGATTTTCCCATCGCCGTCGAGGATGGTGACGAAGGTCGTGTCGTTTTCGATCAGCTGCCGATATTTCAGCTCGCTTTCGCGAATGGCGGTTTCTGCTTGTTTGCGTTCGGATATGTCTTGTCCGAGCCCTACCAGACAGACTTCCCCATTGAGCTCGGTACGACGGCCGGTGAAATGGTAAGGCGTGAGCTTGCCGGATTTTGAACAGAGCAGGGCTTCGGCCTGGGCTTCACCATGGATGAAAACATCGCGCATCCGCTCGATAATCAGGTTCTTTTCTTCACCTTGAAAAAGATTCAGTACGGAAAAATCGTTGCTGAGTTCTTCGTTCGAATAGCCCGTTTTTTCGCGATAAGCCGGGTTCCATTTCAGCAGGCGACCGCCCTGATCGATGACATAAAAAATGCCGGGGAGGCTTTTCAGCACGTCTTCGGCGTATTGAAGGGCGCGGGTGGTTTCAGCGGATTTCCGCTTGCGTTCAAACAGGAGCGTGGCCAGCGAAAAGCCGATGCAAGCACAAAGAATGAGAAGAAACCAGTATTGCATCAGCCCGGTCTGGATCAGGTCTTTTGCGTAATATCCCTCGCCCGTGAAAACGCCGAGCAGACCTTGTATCGCAAACAGGGTGACGATGGCTGTGACCGCGCGCCTCCCGCAGCTCACCGCCGCCCAGGCCGTGAAAAGGAACATCCAGTTGTCCGAAGCGAGCGGGGCGATGGGGGCGAAGTGTTTGTCTACCAGAATGAGGTGACCAAAAAGGACGCCAAGTACCAGACAGAGGACGCATTCGATCGTCCAGCGGGGGTGTAGCGGGCGTTCGACGGGATTGCCGAAGGCCAGAACAAGGGAGGTTCCCAGGATCAAGCCCAGAACAACGCCTTGCCACCAGCGCAGAAAGTTCAAGAAAAAGAAGCTGTCTTGCAGGCTGCCGCCCAGGTACTGGATCAGCGTTCCAAGCAGCGCGGAAAGGAAAGCAGCTAGCGCACTGTTCCAGACAAGAAGAAAGAAATCCCGGAGTGTGGCCAGATGGGGGTCAAACTTCCCGTAGCGCAGCAGCAGTGCGCGGCAGAGCATGACATTGAAAAGAGATACACAGGACAGGCCAATCGCTTCGGCGGGTGAAAAACCGGCAAGCAGCATCGCCGCCACTGCACCAAGCAAAACAGCGGGCCAAAGCCAGGCCCCAAACAGGAGGATGAAACCCAGGGAAAGCCCATCGGGTATCCAGAATGTGGGGACGATCCCGGCAGATTGAACGGCTTGGGCGTGTTGAAAATACTGAAAAAGCTGGAGCGTTCCCAGTGCGGTAAAACCATGCAGGACAGCCAGAAGGAAAATGGCCAGCAGCCGCCGACCAGGGGCGGGAGGCTTAGCAGGGGAATCAGGAGTGACAAAAGAAATCATCGACAGGGAATGCGGTCGGAATGGCCCGTCTGCCGATTATTACGCCCCTGCGGATTGCTTGCAATCATTTGACAAAAATCAGGGTTAAAACATTTCAGACATTTCAGACATTTTTTATCCTTGACTTTGCTTCGGGCTTCTGCTGAAATCAAACAACCGTTTGAAACACCAGGATCCTCGATATGCTGGAAGCCGATACCCGTACCCGTATCCTGCGCGCAGCCGAGCTGCTTTTTATTGAGCACGGCTTCGAAGCAACCACGATGCGCCAGATCACCAGCCAGGCAGGCGTTAATCTGGCTGCGGTCAATTACCACTTTGGTTCCAAGGAAAGATTGATCGAAGAAGTGTTCCGGCAACGTCTGGGCTGGTTGAATGAACAGTGCCTCAAGCAGCTCGATGCGTTGGAAGCGGCTGCCGGAGCGTCGCCTTTGCGCGCACGGCAGATTCTCGAAACTTTTTTCGGTGTGGCGATCCGTCTTGCAGCCGACAAGGAAAACGGTGGCAATAGTTTCATGCGGCTGTTGGGGCGGACTTATGCTTCGCCTACGCCCTTTATCCGCGACTTTTTGGCGCGGGAGTACGCTGGCGCGGTTCCACGTTTCAAGGCCGCGCTTTTCAAGGCTTTGCCGGATGTGCCACGCGATGAAATTCTCTGGCGGTTCCATTTCATGCTGGGCGCGATGTCTTACGCAATCTCTGGATCGGATGCCCTGAATGTGCTGGGCGGGCTCGACGACAGCGATCCGGAGGCTCTTCACGCACGTCTGATGAGCTTCCTTTTGGGTGGCTTGCGCGCCCCCTTGCCGGAGGTTGCCTCACCGGTTTCTAAAAAAAGGACCGGAACCTGATTTTTGGTACGCCGGGCGGTTACCCCGCCTGTTTTCCTGTTTTCCTGTCAGTGATTTTTTCGAGGAGCGAGCAGATGGCCCAATACACCCCCCCCTTGCGAGACATGCAGTTCGTCATGCACGAATTGCACCATGTCGAAGCCGCTTTGCGCGAGATTCCTCCGCATACCGACATCGACGCGGCAACCCTCGATCAGCTCATGGAAGAAATGGGCAAGTTTTGCAGCAAAGTGCTGTTTCCCCTGAATCACAGCGGCGACCGGGAAGGCTGTCACTACGATCGCACCACGCAATCCGTCACAACGCCGCGCGGTTACAAGGAGGCGTATCAGCAATATGTTGAGGCAGGCTGGCCGGCTCTGGGCTGCGACCCGGAATATGGCGGCCAGGGTTTGCCCCATCTACTCAGCAGCGCGATGCTGGAAATGCTGAATTCGGCGAACCAGGCTTGGACCATGTACCCGGGTCTTTCGCATGGGGCGTATGCCTGTCTGCGTGCGCACGGAACCCCGGAGCAGAAAGCACTTTATCTGCCCAAGCTGATCTCGGGCGAGTGGACGGGCACGATGTGCCTGACCGAACCGCATTGTGGAACCGATCTCGGTTTGTTGCGCAGCAAGGCACAACCGCAGGCAGATGGAAGCTACAAGATCACCGGCGCGAAGATTTTTATTTCTGCGGGTGAGCACGACATGTCGGCCAACATTCTTCACCTCGTCCTTGCTCGTCTGCCTGATGCGCCCGCTGGAACGCGCGGGATCTCGCTCTTTCTCGTCCCCAAATTCCTGCCGGATGCCCAGGGCAAACCGGGAGTGCGCAACCCCATCAGCTGCGGGGCGATTGAGGAAAAGATGGGTATCCACGGGAATGCCACCTGCCAGATGAATCTGGATGAGGCGACTGGCTGGATGATCGGTGAGCCAAACAAGGGGCTCAATGCCATGTTCGTCATGATGAACGAAGCGCGTCTGGGGGTCGGACTTCAATCGCTGGGCCTGACGGAAGTGGCTTATCAGAACGCCGTAGCCTACGCCCGTGATCGTCTCCAGATGCGCAGTCTTTCCGGGGCTAAGGCTCCTGAGCTGGCCGCCGACCCCATCATCGTTCACCCCGATGTGCGCCGCATGTTGTTGACGGCCCGGGCCTATGCCGAAGGTGGACGTGCTTTCGCGCTATACGCTGCCTTGCAGGCCGATCTGGAAACCAAGCATCCTGATCCGAAGGTGCGGGAGGATGCCGCCGATCTACTGACCTTGCTCACGCCGATCGTCAAGGCTTTCCTGACGGATAACGGCTGGATCGCCACCTCTGAATCCCTCCAGGTTTTCGGCGGCCATGGCTTTATTGTCGAAAACGGCATGGAGCAGTATGTCCGCGATGCCCGTATCAATATGATTTACGAGGGAACGAATACCATCCAGTCGCTGGACCTGCTGGCACGCAAGGTGCTGATGGACGGCGGCGCGAAGCTCCAGAAATTTGGGGCGATCGTTCAGTCCTTCATCGCTGAAAATGCAGCCGATGAGGCCATGAAAGAATTCATCGAACCGCTGGCCGATCTGGGTGACAAGCTCACGAAGCTGACCATGGAATTGGGCATGAAGGCGATGCAAAACCAGGAGGAAGTGGGGGCTGCCGCCGTTCCTTACCTGCGTGTAGCGGGACATTTCGTCTATGCCTGGCTCTTTGCCCGCATGGCGAAGATTGCCCTGGAAAAGCAGGGTACGGGCGACCCGTTCTACAAGGCCAAGCTGGCAACGGCCCGTTTTTACTTTGCGCGGCTGCTACCCGAAACCGCAAGCCTGATCCGTCAGGCACGTTCGGGAGCCGCCTGTTTGCTCGATCTCGAAGCTGATCTCTTTTGAACGGAGGAAAACACCGTGAGTCATTTCATCGTCCGTAAAGTGGCCGTCCTGGGGGCGGGTGTCATGGGTGCGCAGATTGCAGCCCACTGCATCAATGCCAAGGTGCCAGTCGTGCTCTTTGATCTACCCGCCAAAGAAGGGCCCAAAGATGGCATCGCGCTACGCGCCATTGAAAACCTGAAAAAACTGAACCCGGCTCCGCTGGGCAATGCCGAGGATGCCGCGCTCATCCAGGCTGCTAATTACGACGACCACCTCGCCTTGCTGGGGGAATGTGATCTGGTCATCGAAGCCATTGCCGAGCGCATGGACTGGAAACACGATCTTTACCGGAAAGTCGCGCCCCATCTGGCGGCTCATGCGATTTTTGCCTCCAATACGTCCGGCCTGTCGATCAATGAATTGGCCAATGGATTTGAAGACGCGCTCAAGGCGCGATTCTGCGGGGTGCATTTCTTCAATCCACCGCGCTACATGCCGCTCGTCGAGCTGATTCCAACGGCACAGACCCGTCCGGAAATCCTCGATCAGCTCGAAGGTTTCATGACGACGACGCTGGGTAAAGGGGTGGTGCGCGCCAAAGATACGCCTAACTTCATTGCCAACCGGGTCGGCATTTTCGGCATTCTGGCCACCCTTCATGAAGCCGAAAAATTCGGACTGACACCGGATGTGGTGGATGAGCTGACCGGCTCGCGCCTGGGGCGAGCCAAGTCTGCCACCTTCCGCACGGCCGATGTCGTCGGTCTGGACACCGTGGCGCATGTCATCAAGACGCAACGTGAAAACCTGCCCGATGATCCTTTCCAGACGGTTTACGGTACGCCGGTCCTCCTCGAAAAGCTGATTGCGGCAGGCAATCTGGGGCAGAAAACCGGCGCGGGCTTCTTCAAGAAGGTTGGCAAGGAAATCCACCGTTTCGATCTGGCCACGGGCAATTACGTTCCGGCAGGGGCCAAGGCGGATGAAGGTGTTCTGAAAATCCTCAAGGAAAAAGATACGGCCAAGCGGCTTGCTGCGCTGCGTGCCAGCGATCATCCGCAAGCCCAGTTCCTCTGGGCCATCTTCCGTGACGGTTTCCATTACGCGGCCTTCCATCTGGAAAGCATCGCGGATTGCGCGCGCGACATTGATTTCGCCATGCGCTGGGGCTATGGATGGAGCACGGGGCCCTTTGAAATCTGGCAATCGGCAGGCTGGTCGCAGATTGCCCAATGGATCAAGGAAGACATCGAAGCGGGCCGTGCCTTGTGTGCCGCACCGCTGCCGAGCTGGGTGTTCGATGGACGCAATGGGGTGCATGGTCAGACAGGCTCATGGTCGGCTTCCCAGAAAACGGATCTGCCCAGAAGCAATCTGCCGGTCTACCGTCGTCAGGCTTTCCGGGCCTCGCTGGTGGGCGAGGGCGGGCCGTCCGCAGCACAGGCCGGGGTGACGGTATTCGAGGATGAGGCGGTCCGGCTCTGGCACCAGAACGACGAAGTACTGGTTTTCTCCATGAAAACCAAAATGCACGTCATCGGCCCACAGGTCATCGAAGGGCTCAACCGCGCCGTGGCCGAAGCGGAGCGGAATTATCAGGGGCTGGTCATCTGGAACACCGACGCTGCCGAAGGCGGAGCTTTTTCTGCCGGGGCCGATCTTCAGGCGGTGTTGCCGCTTTTCATGTCCGGCGGGGTCGAGGCCATTGGGCCCGTGGTGCATGATTTGCAACAGGCTTATCTGGGCCTGCGATATGCACAGGTTCCGGTCGTGGCTGCCGTGGCCGGTCTGGCACTCGGTGGGGGCTGCGAGTTGCTGCTGCACGTCGATCGTCGTGTGGCCGCGCTGGAGTCTTATATCGGGCTGGTGGAAGTCGGCGTAGGTTTGGTCCCGGCAGGGGGCGGACTCAAGGAGGCCGCACGCCGTGCAGCCCTGGCAGCGCAGGGGAACGATCTCTTGCAGTTCCTCAAGGGCAATTTCATCAACGCAGCGATGGCCAATGCCTCGAAATCGGCATTCGAGGCACAGAAGATGGGCTATCTCGCCCCCGACGACATCATTGTCTACAACCCTTATGAACTGTTGAACGTGGCCCGTAGCGAGGTTCGGGCAATGGCCGCAGCCGGTTATCGTCCGCCGCTGCGCCGCAGCTTCCCGGTTGCAGGGCGTTATGGCATCGCCACCATCATGGCGCAGCTCGTCAATATGCGCGATGGCGGATTCATCTCTGCGCACGACTACACGCTGGGCGCAAAAATCGCTGAAATTGTCTGTGGCGGCGACATCCAGCCAGGCAGCCTGGTCGATGAACAGTGGTTGCTGGACCTCGAACGGCATGCCTTCATGGCACTACTCAACCATCCTAAGACCCAGGAACGCATCATGGGCATGATGCAAACCGGCAAGCCGGTCCGGAACTGAAAAGAGGAGAACGAAATGACCCAAGCACTGCAAGACGCCTACATCGTTGCGGCGACCCGCACGCCCATCGGCAAGGCTCCGCGCGGGATGCTCCGCACCACGCGTCCGGATGATCTGCTGGTCCATGTCCTGAAATCCGTGGTGGCGCAGGCTCCTGGTCTGGATCCGGCCCTGATCGAGGATGCCATTGTCGGATGTGCCTTCCCGGAAGCGGAGCAGGGCCTCAATGTCGCCCGCGTGGCGGTGCTGCTGGCCGGCCTGCCACAAACCGTGGGGGGCGTGACCATCAACCGTTATTGTGCCTCGGGCCTGACGGCGATTGCGATGGCGGCTGACCGCATCCGTACCGGGCAATCCGACGTCATGATTGCCGCCGGGGTGGAGTCCATGTCCATGGTACCGATGATGGGCCACCATCCTTCGATGAATATGGACATCTTCAAGGATGAAAACATCGGTATGGCTTACGGCATGGGGCTGACCGCAGAAAAGGTTGCCCAGCAATGGCAGGTGAGCCGTGAAGCGCAGGATGAATTTGCCCTGCAATCGCACCAGAAGGCCATTGCCGCCCAGCAGACCGGTGAGTTCAAGGACGAAACCACACCGGTTGAAGCCATTGAGCGCGTTCCCAATTTGTCGACTGGCGAAATCGAAGTGAAAAAACGTCTTTGCACCCAGGATGAAGGCCCGCGTGCCGATACGAATCTGGCTTCGCTGGCAAAGTTGAAGCCGGTGTTTGCCGCCAAAGGCAGTGTGACAGCTGGGAATAGTTCACAGACTTCGGACGGGGCAGGGGCCTTGTTGCTGGTTTCTGAAAAAATCCTCAAGCAGTTCAACCTGACCCCGCTAGCGCGTTTCGTTTCCTTTGCAGTTCGTGGCGTTGCCCCGGAAATCATGGGAATCGGCCCCTCCGCCGCCGTGCCGCTGGCCTGCCAGCGTGCGGGCCTCACCCAGGATCAGCTGGACTGGATCGAGCTCAATGAAGCCTTCGCCGCCCAGTCGCTCGCCGTATTGAAGGATTTGCAGCTCGACCCATCTCGGGTGAACCCGCTGGGTGGGGCCATCGCGCTGGGGCATCCGCTAGGAGCGACGGGGGCTATCCGCGCCGCAACGGTGGTGCATGGCTTGCGCCGCCGGAACCTGAAATACGGCATGGTGACCATGTGCGTTGGTACGGGCATGGGAGCCGCCGGCGTTTTTGAGCGGATGTAAGACCGTTTGTTTCCGGGCTTGGGATTGCGGCGAATCTTTCGGTTTCGCCGCAATTCACCAGCATTCCTGATTACAAAAGCCCGGATGTTTCCAAGCCTGCGCTTTGTCTGCGCTGTCCTCGCTAATCAAAGCACAGTGTTACGTCGATCCGAAATAGGTCAGGGAGCGGCTTCTGGATCAGATAATCTCCGCCGCTCACATGGGCGACGTGGGCCATCCGCGCTATCAGCCGTGTCTGCGTTGCCGCGTCGCTTCAGCAAGCCGCACGCACGAGGCAATGAACCTTTCCAGTTGCCCAGCATCCTTGATGGCACCAAGCAGGGCGATTTCGATCTGGCGTGCATCGATGAAAATGCGTAGTTGAGGGGCAGCGTTTTCCATGACAAAACATTGGAAAGCCATTTCCCGCTCACGGTCGATGAGCCTCTGGATAGCGTTTTCTGTCCCGATGGCCATGTGGTTTGCCCCGATGGGGGTGGCCGATGCCCGCGCAGCAGTGATCCCCGCAGCCAAGGCTTTGCCTGCAAGCCCTGGTGAGACATGGGCCATGACGTCCATCAGCGGTGAATCTACAGCCCGACGCAGTCGTCTGAAGCTCACGGCGTCGTAAAGATTCAGGTGACCGTCCAGTGATTCGTCCGGTAGTTGGGTACGCCACAGCGTTTCCAGTGGTCTGCTTTTGCCAATGGTTTGCGGCGTATTGACCACTGGCGCATGAACCAGGCTGCAGGACCATACCATGTCCTGTGTGCGGCCAAGCAGCCGAATATCCACGCCGGGTTCAGTCGTCTGCTCGTAACGCCACCCACGCGCCACGGCCAGTTTTTGCCATGTTCCCTGAATTTGCTTACCGCGACGCACGGCGATAAGGGTGAGTAGGGCGAAGGCGGTCAATCCAGCAAGCAAAACAGCCATGGTCAGGACGGGGGGCTCGGTATTCATGGTGTTCGTGGCACGCTCCGGAGGCATCAAACAGAGAACCGCTGTTGAGTGCTGAATTCGGGCATGAAGGCCTCGGTTTCTAAAGTATTCCAGTTCTGTTTGATCCTCTTCCCAGGATCATGGAAGCACATCGGTAAGCGCGGATTTACCCACATCTACGGAAAATATCCAAAAGTTTCTGCACGAAGGTGTGATCGTTCTGCGCGATCCACTTTTCAGTTAGGCCGGTTTCAGCCTTTGAAGAACCCGCCAGGAATCCGATATGATGCCGCTTCCATTTTTCGGGAGGCATCATGATTTTGGTTACAGGGGGGGCGGGTTATATCGGCTCTCATACGGTTGTTGAACTTCTGTCAGCTGGACAGGAGGTTCTGATCCTCGACAATCTCTGCAACAGCAAGGCTTCTGTTTTGGAACGGATTGTTCGGATCACCGGGTGTACCCCGAAATTTGCGCAATGTGACATTCGTGACCGTGCCGCCTTGCGTGAGCTTTTCGCCACCCATCGCTTTTCGGCGGTCATCCACTTTGCAGGGCTCAAGGCTGTGGGGGAATCCGTCAGTCAGCCGCTGCGTTATTACGACAATAATGTGACGGGCAGCCTCGTCCTCTTCGAGTGCATGGCGCAAGCCGGCGTCAAGAATCTGGTGTTTTCTTCCTCGGCCACGGTTTATGGCGACCCGCACGCCGTGCCCATCCGGGAAGATTTTCCGCTATCGGCGACCAATCCCTATGGCCGCAGCAAGTTGATCATCGAAGACATGCTTCGGGACATTGCACGTTCCGACGAGAGCTGGCGCATTATCCTGCTGCGCTACTTCAATCCGGTCGGCGCACATGCTTCCGGTCTGATCGGCGAAGATCCGGCAGGCATCCCCAATAATCTGATGCCTTTTGTGGCCCAGGTGGCACACGGGAAGCTGCGCGAGCTTTCTGTATTCGGTAACGATTACCCGACGCCGGATGGCACGGGGGTGCGGGATTACATTCATGTCGTCGATCTTGCAAAAGGTCATCTGGCGGCCCTGAATGCGCTGGAACCCGTGCGCGAGCCCTTGGCCGTCAACCTCGGAACGGGGCGTGGCTACAGTGTTCTTGAAATGGTGGAAGCGTTCGGGAAGGCTTCCGAGCGACCCATTCCCTATCGCATTGCTCCGCGGCGACCGGGGGACATCGCCCAGTGCTATGCCGATCCGACACTGGCGCACGAGCGTCTGGGCTGGCGTGCGAGTCTGGGGGTGGAGCAGATGTGTCAGGATACCTGGCGTTGGCAGCAGTGGGCGGGAGCGAATCTGGATTGATCGTTGCAACCCATGCCCTTGCTTTCACTACTTCAGCCGTTCAAACAGAAAGGAAAACCATGAAGCTCTTTTATTCCCCCGGGGCCTGTTCGCTGGCTTCCCATATCGCCCTGCGCGAAGCCGGTTTGCCGGTTCAACTCGTCAAGGTCGATCTGGGCAGCAAGAAAACGGAAGGCAACGAGGATTTCTGCAAGATCAATCCCAATGGCTATGTGCCGTTGCTCGCACTGGATGACAGCACAACCCTCACGGAAGGCCCCGCCATTCTCCAATATGTGGCCGATCAGGTTCCCGAAAAAGAACTTGCGCCTGCTAATGGAACCATGGCGCGTTATCAGCTTCAATCCTTGCTGAATTTCATCGCAACCGAACTCCACAAAACCTGTGGCCCGATGTTCAATCCCCAGATCACGGATGCAGAAAAACAGAGGGCCATTTCCTTGTTCGGACGGCGTCTCGATTACATCGAATCCCTTCTGAAGGATCGCCCTTGGCTGGCGGGCGAGCAATTCACCGTGGCGGATGCTTACCTTTTCACGGTACTGGGCTGGTCGAGCTATCTTTCCCTCGACCTGTCGAGCTGGACGAATATCGTGGCTTATCTCCAGCGCATCGCCGCTCGCCCGGCGGTTCTGCAGGCTTTGAGAGAAGAAGGATTGGCTGGATAGGGTGCAGATGTCCAAAACGCATCTTCATAACGCGTCTTCATGAAGGGGGATGGGATGCGGGGCAGTTTTCATCGTTGGGCGTACCGAAAATTCGATGAGATTGCCCTGCTTTCAGTCGCTGTTTTTGAGTTTGAGCCTTGCAGACTGTTAGAATCCAACGTTTAGCGAACTTCAAAGAAAGATTCCGGAGATACGATCATGTCCATGTCCGATCGCGATGGCTTTATCTGGTATGACGGCAAGCTGGTTCCCTGGCGCGAGGCCAATACCCATGTCCTGACTCACTCGCTGCATTATGGTCTTTCGGTTTTCGAGGGCTTGCGTGCTTACAAGACCGTCAATGGCACGGCGATTTTCCGGCTGAAGGAACACACGGATCGTCTGTTCAATTCGGCGCACATCTACCGGATGGCCATGCCGTTTGATAAGGCGACGTTGATCGAGGCGCAGCGGGAGGTTGTTCGCGCCAATGGGCTGGAATCCGGTTATGTGCGTCCCATTGCTTTTTATGGCTCTGAAAAAATGGGCGTTTCTCCACGCGGAGCCAAGGTGCATGTGGCTATTGCGGCCTGGCCCTGGGGGGCTTATCTGGGCGAAGAAGGGATGGAGCGTGGGATTCGGGTTCGCACTTCTTCTTATGCGCGTCATCATGTGAATGTCACCATGGCGCGAGCGAAATTTGCGGCAACCTATGCCAATTCCATCCTCGCGAATATGGAGGCTCTGGATGACGGTTACGACGAAGCCCTGTTGCTGGATGTCGATGGTTTTGTGGCTGAAGGTGCGGGTGAGAATCTGTTCATCGTCAAGGATGGTGTGCTTTATGAACCGGAAATCGCCTCGGCTCTGGTGGGGATTACCCGTGCGACCATCATCACCCTGGCCCGTGAACTGGGTTTGACCGTGATCTCCAAGCGTCTGACACGGGACGATGTCTACACAGCCGACGAAGCTTTCTTCACGGGTACGGCGGCTGAAGTCACGCCTATTCGTGAGCTTGATCGCCGCCAGATCGGTGAGGGGCGGCGTGGTGCGGTGACCACTCGTTTGCAGAGTCTTTATTTCGATGTGGTCAATGGCAAAGTGCCTGCCCATGCCGATTGGCTGACCCCGGTTGCCTGAGGTTCTGATCATGAGCGAAGCCAAAGATACTTCCTTGAATGTCGCCGTGACGGCGCATGACTTGCCGCTGCATTGCCCGCGCCCGGAAAGCCCTTTGTGGGCGCGGCATCCCCGCGTTTTTCTCGATGTATTGAAAACCGGGGAGGTGAGCTGTCCCTATTGCAGTACGCATTACACCTTCTCTGGCGAAAAACCAAAGGGGCATCACTAAGCAGGCGACCCGGGGCAACCTGGGATGCCGCGCGGTGGGTGGCTTGATGCCGGATACTCATAATGCCTTGAGGATTTTGATCGTCGCTCCATCCTGGATTGGCGATACGCTCCTTGCCCAGCCTCTTTTCGCACGGCTGCACGAAAAACATGCGGCTCGTAAGCTGCGTCTGGATGTGCTTGCCCCCCCCTGGACGGCTCCTTTGCTGGAACGGATGCCTGAAGTACTGAATGTACTGCACAATCCTTTTGCGCATGGTGAATTCAACCTCGCGGCCCGTTGGCGTCTGGGACGGCAACTGCGCGAGCGAAAATACGACGAAGTCATCGTCTTGCCGAACACCTGGAAATCGGCTCTTTCCCCCTTCTTTGCCAACATTCCCCTGCGAACCGGTTTTGTGGGGGAGGCACGCATCGGTCTGCTGAATCGTCGCCACAAATTCGATGCGGCGACGACCCCGCAACTGGCCCAGCGTTATTTGCAACTTGCTGAAGATGCGGGAAGCCGCACCGTAGCGGCTTCTTCATCCGTTTTGCCCAAAACGGGCCTGACTTCGACGATAGAACAGCAGCAGGCCACGCGGGAGGCTTTGGGCTTACCCTCCGCTGTTGAGGTGCGGCCTGCCATTTTTTGTCCGGGGGCCGAGTTCGGCCCTGCCAAGCGTTGGCCTTCACGCCATTTTGCAGCCCTGGCGCGTCTGCTGGCGGAAAGAAACACTCCCGTCTGGCTGCTCGGTTCCGGGAAGGATGCGGTGCTGGGAGAGGGCATTGTCCAGATGTCGCAGGGTATTGCACAAAATTTGTGTGGGAAGACGACGCTTTTGCAAGCCTTGGATCTGATTGCCAGCGCACGGCTGGTCGTCAGCAATGATTCCGGTCTCATGCACGTTGCAGCCGCGCTGGATCGCCCTTTGTTCGCGCTTTATGGGTCGTCCAGCCCGGTCTATACCCCGCCTTTGTCCGGTCGAGCCCGTATTCTGACCTTGAATGCGGATTGCAGTCCCTGTTTCAAACGTAGCTGTCCCTTGGGGCACTTCAAATGTATGGAAGAGCTGGAAGCCGATATGATAATGAACGCCATTCAGGAATCCGGCGTGCTGGAGTCATGACGATGCCTTTAACCAAAGCCATTTACGCAAGCTCCAAAGATGCCGAGCATGCTTTTTACGATGCCATTCATCGTGCCGATATTGAAGCCTTCATGAATGTCTGGGCCGAGGATGAGGATATTCTCTGCATCCTGCCGGGTGGCCCGCGCATCGTCGGCTACAGCAATGTTCGGGAGACTTGGCGTCACATTCTCGATGGACGGCAGCGTTTCACGATGCGCCTGCTGAATACCATGGTCATGCCCGGGCCGCTATTTGCCGTCCATAACCTTCAGGCGACAGTCATGCTGGCGGGGGACAACCCCGAGCTTCAGGGCCAGATCGTGCCTATTCTGGTGACGAATATCTACATCCGCGGTGCTCTGGGCTGGCGTCTGATGGTTCATCACGCTTCCCCAACGCAAAGTGAAGGCATCCTGAGCGAGGCTTCTTCAACGCTGCACTGATCTTCTTCTAATCGACCTGTTTTCTTCATCATGACTTTCCCTGCTCCCGAAATTTTTAAGGCTTATGACATTCGTGGCATCGTTGGTAAAACCTTGACTCCGGATTCGGTCCGGCTCATCGGGCACGCACTGGGTTCAGAAGCTCGCCGTCGTGGCCAGAAAACCATCGCTGTCGGACGAGATGGCCGCCTTTCGGGGGCATCGCTCGCGGCTGCCCTGGCCGAAGGCATCAATCTGGCCGGCGTGAATGTGCTGGATATCGGCTGCGTACCGACGCCGCTTTCGTATTTCGCGGCTTATCAACTGGGAACAAACAGTGCGGTTTCCGTGACAGGGAGCCACAATCCGCCGGATTACAACGGGCTAAAGATGGTCCTGGGGGGGGAGACGCTTTACGGCGAGCGGATTCAAGCCTTGCGTCAGCGCATTCAGACTGGCGATCTCTATCGCGCCAAAAAACAGGGGCAGCTGAAACATGCCGATGTTCGCGAGGCTTATCTCGAACGCATCGTGTCGGATGTCCGCCTTGCGCGCCCCATGAAAATCGTGGTCGATTGCGGCAATGGCGTGGCGGGGGAATTGGCCCCTGAACTCTTCCGCCGCATGGGCTGTGAAGTGGTGCCCCTGTTCTGCGAGATAGATGGCCGCTTTCCGAACCATCACCCTGACCCTTCCAAGCCGGAAAATCTGCGTGACGTCATCCGGACACTCAAGGAAACGGATGCCGAGCTGGGTCTGGCCTTCGATGGTGATGGCGACCGTCTCGGCGTGGTGACCAAAGATGGGGAAATCATCTTTCCCGACCGGCAGCTCATGCTGTTCGCCGCGGACATCCTCACCCGCAATCCGGGCGCACAGATCATTTACGACGTTAAGTGTTCCCGCAACGTAGCGGCTTCTGTGCGTTATCAGGGCGGAGTGCCCCTCATGTGGCAGACCGGACACGCGCTCATCAAGGCCAAGCTCAAGGAGACTGGCGCGCCGCTGGCGGGGGAAATGAGTGGCCATGTCTTTTTCAAGGAACGCTGGTACGGCTTCGACGACGGCCTTTATGCCGGCGCACGTCTGCTGGAAATCATCTCCCGCTGGGAAGATGCAAACTGGCCACTCAAGCATTTGCCCAATGCGATCTCGACACCCGAGCTAAACATCAAAATGCAGGAAGGCGAGCCGCATGCCCTGATTGCCGCACTCATTCGTGATAGCGACAAACTATTTCCCACCTCGGTCGAGCGCAACTGTATCGACGGCGTCCGGGCGGAATACGCAGATGGCTTTGGTTTGGCGCGGGCTTCCAATACCACGCCCGTTGTTGTCCTGCGCTTCGAGGCCGACACGAAAAAAGCCTTGGCCCGTATCCAGAAGGAATTCCGTCAAGCCCTGAAAAAGATCTGGCCCGGCTTGTCGGTCGATTTTTGACCGGCTTTGAGCATGAACCCTAGTGCCTCCACCTTCCTTCACCTTCGCGGCAGGCGCATCCATGTGCGAACCTGGGGGAATCCTTCAGCCCCCAAGCTTTTTCTCTTGCACGGCTGGCAGGATTTCTCCGCCAGCTTTCAGTTTCTGGTCGATGCCTTTGAACGGGAATGGTTCTGCATCGCCCCGGACTGGCGCGGCTTTGGTCAATCGCAGTGGAACAATGACTGCTACTGGTTTCCAGACTATGTGGCTGATCTCGATGCGATGCTCGATCACTACACGCCTGACGCGCCCGCACAGCTCATCGGACACAGCATGGGTGGCAATGTGGCCTGTGTTTATGCCGGTGTCCGGCCTGAGCGGGTTTGCCGGCTGATTTCTCTCGAAGGATTTGGACTTCCTGCCAGCGATCCAGAAGCCGCACCGGAACGTTATACGCGCTGGCTGGATCAGTTACGCGATGTGCCATCGAATCGTCGCTATGCCGACCACGCTGCACTGTCCTTGCGCCTGCAAAGACTTAATCCAAGATTGTCTGATGATCGGGCCGCCTTTCTCGCTCGGCACTTTGGTGTTGAAGAGGGGCAGGATGAGAATGCCGAGAGGGGCAGGTGGGGAGCTATACCGACCATCGTCGTCGCCAGTGACCCGTTTCACAAGCTGGTCGCCCCCTATCCCTATCGACTCGAAGAAGCCAAAGCCTGCTGGCGTCGCGTGCGTGCCCCGACGCTTTGGGTTTCCGGGCGTGAATCCTCCGCCATGGCCATGTACCTGGGGCTTGGCGAGGAGGATTTTCAGGCGCGTCTAGCCTGTTTTCCTTCGCTGCGTCATGTCACGCTGGACGGGACCGGGCACAACATCCATCACGACCAGCCTGAAGCATTGGCGCAGCTGATCGAGGCGTTTCTCGCATGAGCAGCGTCCTGAACGCCGATTTGCACAGCCATTCCTGCATTTCGGATGGCCTCCTGACGCCTGCGGCCGTGGTCGAGCGCGCTCATGCTCACGGGGTTGATCTTTTCGCGCTGACTGATCATGACGAACTGGAAGGCTTGGCACCCGCGCGTGCCCGGGCCGAAGAACTCGGCTTGCATTTCGTTCATGGCGTGGAAATTTCCGTAACCTGGGGCAATGACCAGACCTTACACATCGTGGGGCTTGGGATCGATCCCACTTATGCCGTGCTCGATATCGGCCTGGCCCAGCTACGCAGCGGGCGGGATCAGCGAGCCCGCCGCATGGCGGAAGAGCTCGATCAAGTCGGCATTCATGGGGCTTACGAAGGCGCGTTGCGCTATGTGACCAATCCGGCCCTGGTTGGACGTTCCCATTTCGCACGCTATATCGTCGAATGCGGTCATGCCCGGGATGTCAAATCTGTCTTCGATCACTGGCTGGCCAAGGACAAGCCAGGCTATGTCAGCCATGAATGGACCAATCTCGCCACGGCATTGGGCTGGATTCATGGCGCGGGAGGCGTGGCTGTGCTGGCCCATCCGGGGCGTTATCGAATCACCAAGGGAGAGCTCCGGCGTCTGTTAGGCGAATTCCGCGATCTGGGCGGGCAGGGCATCGAGGTCCAGTCGGGTTCCCATAATGATGAAGAAATGCTGCTCATGGCACGTCATGCCCGCGAATTCGGTTTCATGGCCTCGCGCGGGTCGGATTTTCATGGCCCGAACGAAAGCCGCATCGATCTGGGAAAACTCCCGCCCATGCCTGAGGGTCTGGACCCCATCTGGCGTGCCTTGATCTGAAAACCAAGGCGTATTGTTTTGCGATCCTGTGATTATGTAATCGTGTGTTCGTGTATTCGTGTAACCCTGTGATCGTATATTGATCGAGGCAAGAAATTTTCATGGCCCAGCTGTTTTACATCCACCCCGAGCATCCTCAGCCTCGTCTGATCCGCCACGCCGCCGAGATCATTCGCGAAGGAGGGCTTGTCGCGCTGCCCACGGATTCCGCCTACGCGCTGGCCGGGCATCTGGGCGATGCCGCGCTTCTAGACCGCATCCGTCGTATCCGGGGAGTGGATGAAAAACATCTTTTCACCCTGATGTGCAGCGATCTGTCGCAAATTGCTACCTATGCACGGGTCGATAACGCCACCTATCGACAGCTCAAGGCCACTACACCAGGCAGTTACACCTTCATCCTCGAAGGCAGCCGTGAACTCCCACGACGGGTACTGCACCCCAAACGCAAGACCGTCGGCCTGCGCATCCCCGACCACGTCATCGCCCAAGTCCTGCTCAAGGAACTGGGCGAACCCCTCCTGACTTCCAGCCTCATCCTGCCGGACGAAACGCGTGGCGAAGGAGGAGAGCAACTCATAGACAGCCAGGAAATCCGCGACCGACTGGAGCACCAGCTCGAACTGGTCATCGACGGTGGCTTCTGCGCCAACCAGCCAACGACCGTGATCGATCTGGTTGGTGGAGCTCCTGTACTGATACGCGCGGGGCGGGGAGATTTGGCACCGTTTGGGCTCTGAAGCTGAAAACGCCCCATACGACCGAGCCCTATTTTTTGCAATATCCCAGCAAGAAAGAGAAAGAGGGAAGTGGAGGCGGAGGCCGGAATCGAACCGGCGTAGACGGCTTTGCAGGCCGCTGCATAACCACTTTGCTACCCCGCCAGGGGTTGACAATGATTTTGTCAGCCTATGAAGAGAAAAGGGAAAGCAGTCGCTTTCCCTTTGGCTTTCCCTTTGAAACCTTGGAGCGGCAGAAGAGTCTCGAACTCTCGACCTCAACCTTGGCAAGGTTGCGCTCTACCAACTGAGCTACTGCCGCAAGACAGGAGCAAATTATAGACGCACTTCGTTCTTTGTCAACAAAAACTCTTCAAAAACTCTGTATTTTTTGGCGAGGGCATTGGCTTGCTGTCTGTGGGCTTCATTCGCTTCATTCGCGGTGTAGCAGGAGGGTGACAAGCAAAGCCGCATCTTTGAGTGCCAGAACATCGTGCGGCTCGGCATCCGCGAGATAAACCAGGTCTCCTGTCTGCATGATCTGAGTGCGTCCGTGTGCCTTAAATTCGATCTGACCTTCAAGGCATTGGATGGTGATCGCCCCTGCAGCGCGGTGTTCGTGTGTGGTTTTGCCAGCGGGAAGAATCAAGCGAAACACTTCCAGATGGCTGGCGCGAACCAGTGTGCTGGAGGGCGTGATTTTCAGTTTGTCTCCAAGCGGTTGAAGACCGATGATTTCTCCGGAAGCGGCATGTGGGATGGACATGTTTGTTCCTTTTTGAGGGTGATGTTCAGGAGGGCAGGGTGGAGTAGCAGCCTGCACCAAGCTGTTGAGCGGCTTCTTCGATACGGGCCAGTGCTTCGGGGCTTAGCAGGGATTCAGCAAGATTGAACAGTTCGCGTTCTTCAAATCGGATGTGCGCACTCAGCAGCTCTCCAAACTGGCCTAGTCTGGAAAAGTCCTGTTGGCCAATTTGTTGGGCAAGCTGACGCAAGGCGGTGTGTTCAAGCAGGGTGCGTTCCACCATGTTTTGTGCAGTTTCCGTGGAGGAGGCCTGGAGCGCGGAGAGTAAGGCGATTTCTTCGACCTGAAAATGGGGTTCGAGCTCCTGTGCGAAAAGCTCGGGGAGCTCGTGCATGAAGTCCTGAGCTTGGGTGGGTGAGGTGCTGCTTAGGCGTTGCGCACGTTTGGCCAGGACGAGTGCGGTGTGATGCTCGCGTGAAAGCTGGAGTAGTTCTGGGCGACGTTTCATGATTTGGGGCTTTCTACCAGTAATTTTCAAAGGCCAGCTGACCCGGTATGCCACGGCGGCCGACCTGGAATCCGCGTTCATTCAAAAGATTCCGTAGATCGCTGGCCATTTCAGGGTTGCCGCAAATCATCAATCTCGAGTGCTCAATGTGAATAGGGATTCCTGCGGCCTTTTCCAGTCGTCCATCTTCGATGAGATGAGTGATTCGTGCACCCAGCAACCCTTCTCGTTTTTCGCGAGTTACGATGGGGATGTAATGGAGTTTTGCCTTTGCAGGATGCAGGATCGCGTTGTCTGGAAGGGCTTGTATCTCGTCGCGATACGCCAGTTCGTCAAATTCGCGGACGCTATGTACCAGAATCAGGTTTTCGTATTGCGTCCAGATTTGGGGGTCATGCAGGATGGAGAGAAAAGGGGCGATGCCCGTTCCGCTGGACAGTAGCCAGAGATCGCGGCCTTGCACAAAGCGGTCAGTGGTCAGAAAACCGTAGCTTGATTTTTCGACGAGGAGGGTGTCACCGGGTTTCATGTGCTGCAGGCGTGAGGTGAACTCGCCTTCGGGTACCACGATGGAAAAGAATTCGAGGTGCTCGTCGTGGCTGGCCGAAACCATGGAATAGGCTCGCCACAAGACGGTTTCTCCATTCGGGGCCTTGATCTGCAAACCCAGACGTGCGAACTGACCAGGCGCAAACCGGAAAGCGGGTGAGCGCGTAAGACGGAAGGAGAACAGCTTGGGCGTCCAGCAGCGGATGTCAATGACGCGCTCCGCTGTCCAGCGTAACTCACTTGACTTCAAACTGGACACCGGAGAATGGGAGGGATCATGAGCCTGCGAAATTAACTCGGTATCCATGGTCAATGAAGGCGGGTTTGGTGAGGATCGGCGTGGCGGTCGTGGCTGGTGCAGCTGGCGTGGTTAGCCTGGGACGCGTTTTTCTGGATCAGTATCCGCCATACCTTCGGTCCTTCCTCCAAGTATTCCCACGAAAACTTTCGCGGGGCTTCAGCAAGAAGAAGGTAGTGCAAAAGTGTAGAGTGATGGCCGTGCGTCAGCAGCAGCGTATCGCCCGGTTGCAACTGTTCGAATGTTTCGAAGACAAGCGGCCTGCGTGCCGAAGCGGGTAGTTTGCGCAAATCGATACGAACAGAATGGCTGAATGAGGTTTTCATGATGCAAGCTCTCCTTTTGTCAGGCAACATAAGGTATATTCAAGCTACGCTTTCATGCTAGCAGTCTGGCTGAAATAAAGCAATAAATTTATTACATCTTAAAGTTCTGACCATCATGCGCTTGACGACTTTTACGGATTACACCTTGCGGGTGTTGATGTATCTAGCTCTTGAACCCGATCGCTTGGCGACCATCCCTCAGGTGGCGAATGCTTACGGGATTTCAGAGAACCATCTGATGAAGGTTGTTCATCAGTTGGCTCGTAATGGTTTTGTGGATTCAATGCGCGGCAAGGGAGGTGGAATCCGCCTTGCCCGGCCTGCCAAGGAGATCATCCTGGGCCAGGTCGTTCGTTCCAGCGAGGGGACAGGAGCCATCGTGGAATGTATGGCTGGGGAAAGCAACACCTGTTGCATTGCTCCAGCTTGCCAGTTGGGCGGCATTCTTGAGAGTGCGTTTTCAGCTTTCTACGAAACGCTGGATCAGTACACATTGGCTGATCTCATGGGCAACGAGCGAAGCATGAACCGTATTCTTCGAATTGAAAATCCGAAATCGCGGAGATAGGGCAAGGAAGGGTAGAGGGGAATCGTTCTCCTCTTTTGCTGTAAGGTTTCCAGGGCTCCGGGTTTGCTGGTGTCTCAAGGATAGA
This sequence comes from uncultured Sterolibacterium sp., assembly GCA_964500605.1. Classification (GTDB taxonomy): domain Bacteria; phylum Pseudomonadota; class Gammaproteobacteria; order Burkholderiales; family Rhodocyclaceae; genus Sterolibacterium. The sequence goes on along the minus strand of CAZCOS010000003.1, from coordinate 29,857 downwards.
CAACCGGAGTGCGAGTAAGCGGAACTTCAGGGGATTTATCGCTTTAGGGCTTCACGCCTCCGCTCACGTTCTTTGCATCCCTCTTTGTCCGCACGCCGTAAAGATGTAAAAAAAATTGTTGAATTAATTTTCATGGGGTGTTAGCCTGTCGATGTATCGTTGATACACCTTTAACAGCCATGATGCATGATTCGATCCAATCCGAAAATTTTCCTTCTGTGGACAGTCTGCGGGAAGCCTTGCGCCGTGTGATCGACCCGGAGGTTGGCATGAACATTGTCGATCTGGGTTTGATCTACGCCATCGATATCGTTCATGAACCACAGCGTTCGTGCGTGAAAGTGACAATGACGATGACGTCTCCGGCTTGCCCTATGGGGGAGATGATTGTCGAAGATGTCGAATCGGTCTTGCACGAAAGCTTGCCGGAAAATGTGCAGATCGAGGTGAGCCTTGTTTGGGAGCCGCCGTGGAACCCGAAACTCATGAGCGAGGAAGCGCGTCGGCATTATGGCTGGTGATTGACATCATCATTCAACCGGAGACCCATCATGAGCACCACGACCCATCAGGAACCGACCATTGATGTACGCATGATTCCGCCGCGCGAACGTCATCCACTGATTTTCGGCACATTTGATGAACTCGCCCCCGGGGATTCTTTACTGCTCATCAATGACCATGATCCTAAACCTTTGTTTTATCAGTTTCAGGCTGAGTCCAAAGGCGAGTTTTCCTGGGAATATCTGCAGCAAGGCCCGGAGGTTTGGCAAGTTCGGATCGGAAAAATTTCTCAAGGAACGCAAGCTCACCGAGCTCCCCCTGCGAGTTGCTGCCATCATTGAGCGACGCGATTTGCCGATTTTTTCTTTGCTTGTCTGACATTTACGGCAGGGAAGCCATGGATCCCGTAACGCAGACTGTTTCCGCAAGCCCACATTCCTCCCCGTCCTCGGCCTCCCTTCCGCCGCTTGCCCGGCTCCCCCTGCTTTTTCTCGGTGTTGTCGCGTTGATTGCCGGCGTGTTGTCGGGTTTGGCGCGGATGGGTTTGTCGCCGAGTTTGCCAGATTTAGTAGCAGCTCATGCAGGGGTTCATGGTGTATTGATGATCCCTGCATTTCTTGGAACGGTCATCAGCCTTGAACGGGCGGTTGCGCTGGGCGGACGCTGGCCTTTTCTAGCACCGCTTGCCGCAGGTTTGGGCGGGCTGTCCCTTCTTGCCGGTTTTCCTTGGGAAATTGCGCAAGGCATGGGAATTTTTGCGGCTCTGGTGCTGACTGGAGGTAGCCTTGGCCTCGTTCGGCGTCAGCCTGCATTGTATCTGGCGACCTTGTTGATTGGCGCACTGTGCTGGCTGGTGGGCAGCGTGACATGGAGTATGACGAACAATATTCCTCTGGCTGCCCCGTGGTGGATGGCCTTCCTGGTTTTGACCATTGCAGGTGAGCGACTTGAGCTGACCCGTTTTTTACCTCCCTCCCCCAAAGGTAAGGCACTGTTTCTCGGAATTATTGGCGTTGCGCTGACGGGTTTATTGCTTGCGTTCTGGTGGCCGGAGGAAGGCTTGCGGCTTCACGCGGCCAGCGATGTGGCACTGGCTTTCTGGCTTTGGCGATACGACATTGCACGTCGAACCGTCAAGCAGCATGGTTTGACCCGTTTTGTGGCCCTGTGTCTGCTTTCGGGCTATTTCTGGTTGGCATTCGGAGGCGTGTTGGGAGTGGCCGGTGGGTTTTCCGCCCAAGCTGCTGGAACCGTCTTGCGGGACGCAGCCTTGCACGCCATTTTTCTTGGCTTTGTGTTTTCGATGATTTTCGGCCATGCGCCCATTATTCTTCCGGCAGTTGCGCGAATCCGGATCGCTTACCATCCCCTGTTTTATGCGCCCTGGATCGCTCTTCATGCTTCGCTTTTGCTCAGGCTTTCGGCCGACTTGTTATGGGAAGCAAAACCAGAAATCCGGCAGATTGCTGCATCCTTCAACGGCATCGCCTTGGCCCTGTTCATTTTGACCATCCTCTGGTCGGTGTTTCGTAGCCGTAATCCATCTTCAAAACAGAAAGGGTGAATCATGCAAACTCCCGATTTTTATAACCATATCCCCACACTCAGAGTTCGTGATCCCCTTGCCCATTTTCTTGGAGCCAGTCAAGATGGGGTGATCGAATATAGCTATCTGGATGTGGTCAAACTGGCGGGGCATTCCTGCCCGACAGTTGCGGCGAGCTATTGGATGACCCGTCAGGCTTTGCTGGCACTGTATGGCGACAGCTTGCCGGAACGGGGGGCAATTCAGGTTGAGTTTCGGGATGATTCCCTCAGTGGTGTGACCGGCGTCATGGCCAATGTCGTTTCCATGCTTACGGGGGCGACGGTAGATACCGGGTTCAAGGGGCTGGCCGGACGTTTTGATCGACGTCGTCTTCTGGCTTTCAAGGCGGAAATTCCGCTGGAAATCCGCTTCACCCGCAAAGATACGGGGGAGGCGGTTGATGTTGCGGCAAACCCTCGCCAGGTTCCGGCTGATCCTGAAATGATGACGCTCATGCAGCATTGTCTAACCGGTGCGGGGGATGAACAGGAACAACGACGTTTTGGCGATCTCTGGCAGGTGCGTGTGGCCCGATTGTTACTGGACTATTCCGAGGATGACTCCGTCTTCACCATCCGGCGCGTTGAGACGCCAAAGACCCCGTAATCCGACACGATTCGATACGTTCTGCAGTAACCCGGTATCGCCCAATTTTGTGTACTTCTTCGGATTCCTGATTGTTCTTGAAGAACGAGAACGGCGATTTTCTGCAACCCTTGAGAATTGTGGGGATGTTGTCCTGATTTTTATCCAGAAAATGCCAGGAGATTCTGGCTCTTTCGTCATTTCTCCATGATGTCATTTTTACGTTGCAAGAGTGGAATAAACCACGTAATCTTGCGCGCGTTTCTCAACCTGTTCGGACAAGGTAGAATCAACACAGTTAGGGTGCGTATTCTTGGCGTATCCCTGCTTACGGTGCAATCCTGTTTTTGATCATTTGAATATCACACCCATGACAGTTTCCGTTCTTGTTGTTGATGACTCTCCCATGGCGCGCAAGATGCTGATTCGCTCCTTGCCGCCAAACTGGGATATCGAAATTTCACAGGCAAGTAATGGCCTTGAGGCTCTCGAAGCCTATCGGGCAGGCAAGGTCGATGTCATGTTTCTTGATCTGACAATGCCAGAAATGGACGGTTATCAGGTGCTTGAAACACTCCGCAAGGAGGATTTGAATTGCCTGGTGATCGTTTGTTCTGCAGATATCCAGCCGCGTGCACAGGAACGCGTCTTGGGCATGGGTGCCATTGCCTTTATCAAAAAGCCGGTCGACGCACAAAAAATTGAGGCCGTCCTGAAAAAATACGGAATCGTGGTCTGAATATGCTCCTAACCAATGACCAAAAAGAGGCCTTGCAAGAAATTGCCAATATCGGCATGGGCCAGGCGGGTGCATCCATTGCGGAGGTACTCGATCACTTTGTTTGTCTTTCGATCCCACGCATCCTGTTTTTGACCCAGAATGACGTAGCGGCTTCCTTGCGTGGGGCCGTGGGTGAGAACCAGGTCTCAGCCGTTCGTCAGGCTTTTCATAGCGGCATACGTGGCGAAGCCCTGGTTGTGTTTGGCGAGCAGCGTTGTAACGATCTGGCCGATCTGATGGGTTATGAAAATGATCTTGATCGTGCCGCAGAACTCGAACTCCTTCTCGATATCACCAATATCCTCGTAGGGGCTTGTCTGGCCGGGATCGGTGACCAGCTACAGGAAAAGATGAGTTTTTCACCGCCTTCACTGATGGCGGATCGCGTACCGATCGAAAACCTTCTCGCAGACAACCGGGCCAACTGGAACAATGCCTTGCTGGTCGAAGTCAATTTCAGCCTTGAAAAGCGCAACTTCGCTTGTCACCTGCTGATCCTTATGACCGAGGAAGAAATCCAGTCCTTGACCGCTGCACTCGACCGCTTCCTTGAGAATTACTGATGACTGCATCTGCCATTCCTCCTCCAGCACTGGATTTTCTGGTCGATCGACTGGAAATAGGCTTGCTGGTGGTGGATAGCGAAATGCGAATCACGCTGTGGAACCAGTTCATGGCAACCTACAGCGGGCGTCCTGCTGAAGAAGTTGTCGGGCGCAATCTTTTCGAATGTTTTCCGGAGCTTCCGGCCAAGTGGCTGGAAAAGAAGATTCGCAGTGTTTTCGTCCTGAAAAACTACGCTTTCACTTCCTGGGAACAACGCCCCTACCTGTTTCGTTTTCACCATAACCGCCCCATTACCGGCGGGGTTGATGCGATGCAGCAGAATTGCACCTTTCTGCCCATCAGGAACGAGGATAACGCGGTTGAACAGGTTTGTATTTCCGTCGTCGATGCAACCGATATTGCGATCTACCAAAAAAAGCTCGTTCAGGCGATTGACCAGCTCGATGACGAAAAAACCGCGCAGGAAGAACTGATCGTCAAACTTCAGCAGGCGCAGGCTCAATTGCAAGAACTTGCCAACTGTGACGGTTTGACGGGGCTGGCCAATCGTCGCCAGTTTGACAGAGTGCTCAAGCAGGAATGGAGCCGATCCATACGCGAAGCAACGCCCTTATCGCTTTTGATGATCGATGTGGATCACTTCAAACATTACAACGACACATTTGGCCACCAGGGCGGTGATGCCTGTTTGCAATTCGTGGCTGGGGCCATGGCGGACGAGCATCGTTTACGGGTCAGCGATCTCGTAGCTCGTTATGGTGGAGAAGAATTTGCGGTCATTCTTCCGGCAACCCCTCTGGAAGGGGCCATGGTCGTGGCTGAACGTATGCGGGCGGCAGTGGTCGGCCTGGGGTTGCGGCATCCGCGTTCAACAGCGGGGGATTTTGTGACGATCAGCGTGGGCTTATCCTGTGCCATTCCTACGCGCACGGGTGATCCAGCCCGGCTGATTGCAGCCGCAGATGCGGCTCTTTACATATCCAAGACCGAAGGCCGGAACCGGGTCACTGCTGAAGAAGTCAGCTTTTCCCTATCACCATCCACCGCGTCCATTTCAGAATAAGGCCTGCCATTTCGCCAGAGTGGCTTGTGCGTTGGCCTCATTTTCTTGTGGGGCCCAGTGCGCTCGCTCTGCTTCATCGAGCGCAAGATAAGGCCCCGCCTTGGCTTCCAGGAAAATGGTTCCACTCTCCAGAGCCAGAACCGTGTGCCAGCACCCGTGCGGTATATCCACACCCATCGTTTTCCCGCCTGCTTTCAGCGCGATCGCCTGAATGACCTCTCCTTCGTCGTTGAAAACGAGCAAGCCGAGGCAGCCCCGAAGCACCAGCATGGTTTCATCCTTGTTTTGATCAAGATGCCGGTGAGGTGCGATGTAGGAATCGGGTTCAATGGCGTTGAGTAGACGGTGCGAAGGAAATTCGTCTGAAGGGTGAAAGTTGTGATTTTTCCGTCGCCGTGGGCTGTTGCGCGCGGCAAGCACGGTGGCATCAAGCAATCCGTCGTCGATCAGGCGGGGCAGGGGAGGCGTATTCGGTGTGGTCATGAATAAAGAACCTTCACATTTTCGGGCGACAAGGTATCGCGCAGGCAGGTCAGTAATTCATCATCAAGCCGAACCCGCCAGGCTTCGGCCAGGCCGAGCTGAACCCTGGCACTGCGGTTTTGATAAGACACACGGACCGGACAGGATGCGTCCTGCCCCGCAGCCCGATAGGGGGACAACAGACGATGCAGCTCACGCGCATCGGCCTTGCCATTGAGCGCAAGCGTCAGGGATTTTGCGAAGCGGCTGCGGGCTTCACCGAGTGTTAAAAGTTTATCGACCGAAACGCGCAGTCCCCCGCTGAAATCATCTGCCGACACTTTGCCTTCGACCAGCAGTAATTCATCGACACGAATTTTTGAACGATCGGATTCAAAACGTTCATTGAAAACGCTGAGTTCTACTTGGGCGGTTGCATCATCGAGCGTGACAACGGCCATTTTCCCCCGGCGTGTCATCTGGGTTCGGACGGAAACCACGATCCCGGCAAGCAAAATTGGCTCACGCTGAGGCTGAAGCTGCACCAGCGATTTCCGGATAAAGGTCGAAAGCTCAGCCCGGTAGATATTAAAAGGATGACCGGAAATAAAGAAACCAAGTGCTTGTTTCTCATTAAGAAGATGCTCTCGCTCGCTCCATCGTGCGGCTTCGACGTAGTGCGGGTTTTTTCCATCGTTCGATGTTTCATCACCAAATAGGCTGCTTTGACGGGCATGGCGTTCGGCCTGTTCTGCTGCTTCAAGTGCCACCCCGACCGAAGCCAGAAGACGGGCGCGATGCGCTCGTGCATCTCCCGTATGGGGCTCGATATCGAGCAGATCAAATGCGCCCGCGCGAATCAAGGCTTCGATGACGCGGCGATTGGCGACCCGTTTGTCGATCCGTTGGCAAAAATCAAAAAGATCCAGAAAAGGGCCGTTGGCGCGTGCACGGAGGATGGCCCCTAGTGCGGCGTCGCCCGTTCCCTTGATCGCACCGAGACCATAACGGATGGTTCGGGCATTGATGGGGACGAAACGGATATCGCTGGCATTGATATCGGGCGGCAGGAAAGATACGCCGTTGGCCTGGGCATCCTGGTAAAAGAGCATCACCTTGTCTGTGTCTGCCATTTCGGAAGACATCGTCGCTGCCATGAACGCGGCCGGGTGGTAATGTTTGAGCCAGGCGGTCTGGAAAGCAACCAAAGCATAAGCGGCCGAATGCGATTTGTTGAAGCCGTATTCGGCAAACTTTTCCATCAGGTCGAATAGTTGTGTGGCCAGATTCTCTGCAACGCCCCGTTTGGCCGCGCCTTCCGTGAAAATGGCGCGTTGCTTGGCCATTTCCTCTGGTTTTTTCTTACCCATGGCGCGACGCAACATGTCTGCGCCACCCAAGGTGTAACCCGCCAGCACCTGGGCGACGAGCATCACCTGTTCCTGATAGACGATGACACCGTAGGTCGGTTTGAGCACCGGCTCAAGGTCTGGATGGAAGTATTCGGCTCTCGCCCGGCCATGCTTGCGGTTGATGAAGTCGTCCACCATGCCGGAACCCAACGGGCCCGGACGATTCAAGGCCATCAAGGCGATGATATCTTCGAACGTATCTCCCTTGAGCCGCTTTTCAAGGTCTTTGGCGGACTTGGACTCTGACTGAAAAACGGCCGTGGTATTTCCCGCAGCGAAGAGGGCATAAGTGGGCTTGTCATCCAGCGGGATGTCTTCGAGCCGGAAATGCTCAAGCTCCGGGTTCAGTTTTCGGACCCAAAAAATAGCCTCATTCAGGATAGTTAGCGTGCGCAGGCCTAGGAAGTCAAACTTGACGAGCCCTGCCTTTTCAACATCATCCTTATCGAATTGACTGACGACGCTTTGCACAACACCATCGACTTCACCTTGCGCCGAATACAGCGGACAGAAATCGGTCAGTTTGCCCGGTGCGATCAACACCCCACCGGCGTGCATGCCGATATTGCGTGTCAGGCCCTCTAGCCGCTCGGCAAGACTCCACAACTCCCGGATTTCTTCTTCCTGCTCGATGCGGGCATTGATGGCCGGTTCCTTTTCCCGCGCATCGGCCAGCGTGATACCCAGTTCGTTCGGAATCAGCTTAGCAAACTGGTCGACAAAATTGAAAGGCAGATCGAGTACCCGACCCACATCACGAATCACGGCCTTGGTGGCCATGGTTCCGAATGTGGCGATCTGTGAAACCGCGTGTGCGCCGTATTTCTTTTTGACGTAATCGATGACCCGATCCCGGCCATCCTGGCAGAAGTCGATATCGAAGTCGGGCATCGAAACCCGTTCCGGATTCAGAAAGCGTTCAAAAAGCAGGTCGTAAGCCAGTGGGTCGAGATCGGTGATTCCAATGGCGTAAGCCACCAGCGAACCCGCCCCCGAACCACGTCCCGGCCCAACGGGGACATCGTTTTGTTTAGCCCAGTTGATGAAGTCAGCAACGATCAGGAAGTAACCCGGAAACCCCATCTGCTGGATGGTGTTGATTTCAAAAGCCAGTCGCTCCAGATATTCCGGACGCTTTGCAGCACGAAGGGTCTCGTCAGGGAAAAGCTGGGTCAAACGGCGTTCCAGGCCCTCGTGCGCCTGTTGATCGAGGTAAGCGTCGTCACTGAGGCCGTCCGGAATCGGAAATTGTGGAAGACGGCTTTTGCCCAGTTCTACGGTCAGATTACAACGCTTTGCGATTTCAACCGTGTTTTCAATGGCTTCCGGTAGGTCTGAAAACAATTCCAGCATTTCGGTCTGTGACTTGAAATACTGTTGTTCGGTGAAATCACAAGGGCGACGCTTGTCAGTCAGGGTATAGCCTTCGGCAATACAGACACGCGCCTCGTGGGCCTTGAAATCGTCCGTCTGCATGAACTGGACCGGATGCGTGGCGACCAGCGGTAGCCCGAGCTGCCCGGCGAGTGCAACGCTGGCGGAGATTAGATTTTCGGCCTGCGGCTGACCATACCGCTGGATTTCAATGTAAAAACTATCCGGAAAGAGAGCGGCCCAATCGCGGGCCCGTTCGCCTGCCTGCTCGAATTTTTCGGCGAGCAGCAAAGTCCCGATTTCTCCAGTGTGCGCACCGGAAAGGGCAATCAAACCGGTGTTATCCCCCCGAGAGAGTTGATCCCAACTGATTCGGGCGCGGCCCTGCTGGCGTTCGCTCAGGTAGGCTGCACTGAGTAGTTCACAAAGACGCAGATAGCCTTGGCGATTCCGAACCAGTAACAACAGGCGGTGTGATTCATCGAGCTCAAGCGAAGAACGGGTCGAGTGGCCCGAGGACTGAACCCAGACATCGCAGCCGATGATGGGTTTGAGCCCGGCACCACGAGCCGTCGTGTAAAACTTGACCATTCCGAATAGGTTGCCCAGATCGGTCAGAGCCAGAGCAGGCATACCCTCCTTGAGGGCTTGCTTGACTGCGGCATCCAGCCGGACGATCCCGTCTGTGATGGAGTATTCGCTGTGCAGGCGGAGATGGACAAACTTCGGTGCAGACATGGTCGGGGATTCTACCTTGCCGGACTGGGCAGGATACGGGCGGAGCGAGGGTTTATCTTAGGGAACCGCTGATTTACTCAGCGTTTTCTTATGGATTCGGCGCGATGATGGATGAACTGCCGTCTGTAAGGGCAGCCTTTACTGCTACCCGCAGTTCAGAGACAGGATTTAACCTTCTTCGTGCCGGATCAATAGGGAAGGAGATTTTCAAGCCCGCCACGAAGCTCGTCCAGGGACGGCATTTCCAGGGACAGGGCCTCTGCGGTCAAACTAAGCAAGGTGAGTACCGCAGCAGGCAGGGCAGTACGCCCGGCTTCAAATTTCCCGTCGCGCTCGCTGGCACGGGCAATTCCGGATGATAGATGAAGGATTGCACCAAGGCGGTCAAAGGATTCAGGATCGAAACGTCGAGAAGAAGCTCGCAGGGCTGCAATCAAGGAATCCGGAAATTTCCAGCGACCCAGAAGCTCTGCACTGACTTCCAGATAATGAAATCCAAAAACATCTTTTTCAGTTTGCAAGCGGGTATCGGCATAAAAATGGACGATCTTCCCCAGTGTGGTGACTTCTTCAGGAATGCCAAGGTGCATCATCAATTCGCCAATGGCGTGAATAACCCCCAGCGTGAAGGCTGTTTCCTCGTCTTCGCCGCATTGCCGGGCCAACCATTGACAAACCACCGCTGTCGTCAGGCTGTAACGCCAGAACTGGCGTAGATCGATCCCTTGCGCAGACTTAAAGCGGCTAACCAGACTGCAGGTGATGACCAGGGTGCGGACCGTCACGAATCCCAGCATGGTAACCGCAGCCTCCACGCTGCCGATCTGTCGGGAGGAGCGGTAATAAGCGGAATTGGCCAGGCGCAACAGGTTGGCACTGAGCACCGGATCCAGCGCGATGCGGTCCGATAGCTCTTCGATGGTCAGATCGTCCTTGCTGAAGCTTTCAATAAGCTCCTGCACGACCTTGGGTGCCGTAGGTAGCAGATTTTCCTGGCTGAAAAGGGAGGCAACTTTCATGAATTTCCCGTTGTTTCACTGCGCGAGGCGAGGTCGGTTCGACGGATTTTCTCACAAAATCTTGCGTAGCTTTCCGCGCGAAAGGAGGTTGGGCTGGAAATACCCGATAGTCATCTCCTGACTCGCCGGCCATAGCGACGACAATCGAGGATGCGTTCTCGAAAATTCAGAATGACTGTGGCAGAATGCGTCGGTTAACTTAACTTGAGGTGGAACCATGCGTCGGGTCGTTTTCAACCAGAAGGGCGGGGTGGGCAAGAGCTCCATCACCTGCAATCTTGCTGCGGTTGGGGCTTCGCAAGGCTTGAAGACGCTGGTGATCGATCTCGATCCGCAGGCGAATTCGACCCGTTATCTGCTCGGGGACCAAGCCGATGAGCTAGAAGTCAGTGCCACGGAGTTTTTTGACCAGATGCTCAGCCTCAAGCTGCGTCCACGGACGACGGAGGAATTCATCGTGTCGACGCCGTTTGAAAATCTGTCCGTCCTGCCTTCCCATGCATCACTGGAAGAGCTTCAAGCCAAGCTGGAATCGCGTTACAAGATTTACAAACTGCGCGAGGCACTGGATGCGCTAGAGGGCTACGATCAGATCTGGATCGATACGCCACCTGCCCTGCATTTTTATACCCGATCAGCCTTGATTGCTGCGGATCGCTGCCTGATTCCCTTTGATTGCGATGAATTTGCCCGGCGTGCCCTTTATGCGCTGCTCGATAATGTTGCAGAAATCCGTGCGGACCATAACGATGCCCTGCAGGTCGAGGGCATCATCATCAATCAGTTCCAGTCTCGCGCCAGCTTGCCGCAACAGTTGGTCGAAGCCTTGCGCGCTGAAGATTTGCCTGTGCTGGACACCATGTTGTCTTCTTCGGTAAAAATAAAGGAGTCGCACCAGCAATCAAAGCCCATGATTCACCTGGACCCCCGCCACAAACTGACGCAGGAGTTTGTGGCTCTTTTCGATACGCTCGAGGCTGGCAAGAAGGCTGGAAGCAAAACCGCGAAGACGGCGGCCCGCCAGCGGGGTTGATCCCTTTTCTTTCTTCTGGGCCCTTCCTTAACCTTTCAGGATTTTGCGCATTGTCCAGATGACGAGAGGCGAGAGCGGCGACAGGATCCAACGCAAACTCCCCAGGCGTTTTTGCATGTCGGTCTGATAATCACTGAATCGGTGATTCTGGAATTTCAGGATGTCCTGGGATTCGGTGGTGTCCATCCAGGAGGTGTAGAACCGCTCACGCCCGAACATGTTTTGGGGTAGATCGACACCGAGCGCGTTGAGGGCCGTGCTGAGAAATTGGTGCTGGGTGACTTGACAATCCCCACCACCGCCCAGCAGCAGGATGCGGCCGATGGCACGCGGGTTGTCGAGGCTGTTGGCCACGGCGGTGGCAACGTCGCAAGGATGAACATATTCAAGCGGATTATCCGGACGAACGTTGAACAGTTGCCGCAAGGTGACCAGATCGGCCCCCAGCGTGCGTGAATCGACCGATACGCCAACGCGCAGAACACACCAGGGAATGTGGCTCTCCGCCAGCCTTTGTTCGATCTCGACTTTGTGGCGAGTGTAGTTGTCGCTGGGGGCAACGGGATCATCGCTGCGCATCTGCCGGGTCATCGGCTCGGGGTAGCCGAAAACCGTGACGGAGGAGGGATAAACCAGCAGGGGCTTTTCGGCGCAGTTTTCGATGGCATCGATCAGGCGAAAGGTGGCTTTGACATTGACGTCATGAGCCAGCGTGGCGGCTGTTTCGGTGAGTGGAGGAAGGATGGCCCCAAGATGCACGACCGCACTGAGGCCAGAAAGCAGTGGGTTGAAATCCGCCTTGCGCAGGTCCGACCAAAGCACCTCGTCGTAATGGGTTGTCAGTTTGCCAGCGGCTTTGCGATTAACAGGGTTGTCGAGATCCATCGCCACAACGCGGTAGCCACGTTGTTTGAGTTCGGCCAGCACCATCTGGCCAAGACGGCCAAAAGCACCTGTGACGAGAACGGATTTTTTCTGGGCCATGAGTGGTTCCTGAAGGTCAGAGCGGGGTGAGTTTGGCAACGGAAAGGGCTAGCCATTTTTTGCCGGCGTGCTTGAAATTGACTTCGATACGCGCGTCGGTTCCCGAGCCTTCCTGGTTCAGGATGACGCCCGGCCCGAATTTGCTGTGCATGACGCTTTGTCCAATTGAAAAACCCGAGTCGCTTTGCATTCGTCTGCTTGATGAAGCGATTGATGGGCTTGCTGCGGCTGGTGTGGTTGATGAAATGAACGAGGAGGAGGGAGAGGAAGGAGAGGAGGGAGAGGCAAAGCGTGGGGTGGCTTGGCCGTAACTATGCCAGGGGGTGAGCCATTTGAGCAAGGGCTCTGGAATTTCTTCAAGAAAGCGCGAGGCGATGTTGTAACGGGTCTGACCGTGCAGCATACGAGTCTGGGCAAGAGAAAGATAAAGCCGCTGACGCGCGCGGGTGAGGGCGACGTACATCAGGCGGCGTTCTTCCTCGATGCCTTTGGTTTCGAGCAGTGCGTTTTCATGGGGGAACAAGCCCTCTTCGAGCCCGGTGATGAATACGATGTTGAATTCCAGGCCTTTTGCAGAATGGACGGTCATCAGCTGAATGGCGTCGTCGCTGTCACCGGCTTGATGTTCCCCCGCTTCGAGAGCCGCGTGGGTCAGGAAGGCTGCCAGCTCACTGCCGTCGTTACCCGTACCTGTTTCCTCTTCCACGGCTCGCCCGCCTTCTTCCTGAACGAAAGTTGCTGCGGCGCCGATGAGTTCATCGAGGTTGGACAGGCGTTCCTCACCTTCACGCTCGTTGCGGTAGTGTGCGCGCAGACCGGAAAGCTCGATGACGTGATCAACGATTTCCGGCAAGGCGAGTCCGGAAATGCCTTCGTGTAGACGTGTAAGCAGTTGCGAAAAACCGCTAAGAGTGCTTTGTGCCTTGCCCCCCAGGTGAGCGATAGCGGCATGGAGGCTGCATCCTTTCTCACGGGCGACATCGGTCAGTTGTTCCTGCGAGCGCGCGCCGATGCCTCGTGTAGGGAAATTAACTACACGGGCAAAGGCCGTATCATCATCGGGGTTGGCCAGCAGGCGCAGATACGCCAGAGCGTGCTTGATTTCCTGTCGTTCGAAAAAGCGAAGCCCGCCATAGACGCGGTAGGGTAGGGCGGCGGAAAAGAGCGCGTGTTCAAGCACACGGGATTGGGCGTTGGAACGATAGAGCAAGGCGATTTCACTGCGTGCGTGGCCCTCTCTCACAAGAGCCTTGATTTCTTCGACAATCCAGCGGGCTTCGTCAAAATCGCTGGGTGCTTCAAAAATGCGCAGAGGTTCGCCGCTTCCGGCGTCAGTCCAAAGGTTTTTGCCGAGTCGATGCGTGTTGTTTTTGATGATGGCGTTGGCTGCATCGAGGATATTGCCCTGCGAGCGGTAATTCTGTTCGAGGCGAATTACCTGCCGGACTTTCAGCTCTCGTTCGAAGTCGCGCATATTGCCGACTTCTGCTCCCCGGAAAGCGTAGATGGACTGGTCATCGTCGCCGACAGCAAAAACGGAAGCCGTCGCGCCATCCCCCGCCAGTAGTTTCAACCAGCGATATTGCAAGCGATTGGTATCCTGGAATTCGTCGACCAGGATGTGCTGGAAACGCTGCTGGTAATGACGCCGAACGGGTTCGTTGCGTTCCAGTAGCTCAAAGCTGCGCAGGAGGAGTTCGGCAAAATCCACGACGCCTTCACGCTGGCATTGCTGCTCGTAGGCCTCGTAAATTTCGACGCGGCGTTTCGTGAAGTCGTCCCAGGCTTCCACAACATTGGCGCGTTCGCCTTTTTCCTTGCAGGCATTGATGAAATACTGCAATTCGCGTGGTGGAAACTTTTCGTCATCCACATTGAGCGACTTGAGCAGCCGCTTGATGGCGGAAAGCTGGTCGGATTGATCGAGAATCTGGAACAGTGGCGGCAACCCCGCTTCCCGATGGTGAGCCCGCAAGAAGCGATTGCACAGACCGTGAAACGTGCCGATCCACATACTGCGCGTGTTGATGGGAAGCATGGCCCCCAGCCGGGTCTGCATCTCCCGGGCAGCCTTGTTGGTGAAGGTCACCGCCAGAATTTGTTGCGGTTTGGCCAGCCCTTGTGAGAGCAGCCAGGCAATGCGCGTGGTCAAAACGCGTGTCTTGCCGCTGCCTGCGCCGGCAAGGATCAAGGCGTGTTGTGCTGAAAGGGTGACGGCGTCATGCTGTTCGGTGTTGAGTCCGGTCAGAAGCGCGGTGTGATGAGCAGGGGAGGGCAGTGTGCTGGACATAGCCGATGATTATAACGGTCGGCTCCGGGTATCATGCCCGGATGAAAAAAACCTCGGATTCCCTTCGGGTTGTATCGCCGTTGCGTGCTGCGTTTTTGGCGCAATTACTGGGTATCGTTCTGGTCGGAATGGTGCCGCTCTTCTTCCCGGGGCGATTGTCTTCCGTTTTGCTTGCTGCGCTGCTGCAAGGTTTTTGTGCTGCAATCATCAGCCGGACGCTGGGTGCGCCACGCTGGTGGACGCCGCTGCATCTTTTTTTCCTGCCTGCCGCTGTGTTACTTGCTCGCCTTGAGCTTTCACCAGGCTGGTATCTGGCGGGCTTTGCCCTGCTCCTGTTGATCTACTGGCGTACAGATCAAAGCCAGGTTCCACTGTATCTCTCAAATGCCAAAACAGCCCAGGCGGTTCTGGAATGCCTGCCTGCGCGCCCCTGCCGAATCATTGATCTGGGCTGTGGTCATGGTGGTCTGTTGCGTATCCTGGCCCGGGCGCGGCCTGATTGTCAGTTCGTCGGCATCGAGCATGCACCGCTGCCCTGGTTATGGGCCAAGCTGGCCAGCCGTCGTGATGCCAATCTGGAAATTCGCCATGGTGATTTCTGGAAAATCTCGCTGGCAGAGTTCGATGTGGTTTATGCCTTTCTCTCACCCGCACCGATGCCACGACTTTTTCAGCAAGCGAGGGCACAAATGCAACCGGACGCGCTGCTGCTGAGTAATAGCTTTGAAGTTCCAGAGATCAAGGCCACGCGGCTCATCGAGGTGGATGATCGTCGTTCCACCTTGCTTCATGTTTATCAGCCGGGCCTTTCGCCGCTACAAAGCCCGAGATAGCGATAAAACAGATTGCTGAATTCCGTCCATTTCGCTGCATCGACTTGCCCGGGTCTCGCCAATAATTCCATCCTGTTCAAAGACGGAATTTTTTCTTCCGGAGAGGCTTTCATGGCGGACATCATTTGCGTTATCGGCAACAAGGGCGGAACAGGCAAGACCACACTTTCTCACATGCTCTGTCAGGGCTTGGGCCTTCTGGGTCAGCGTTCGGTCTGTGTGCTGACCGATACGGACCGTGAACCGCTCGATTCCACTCATCGCCGCTATCTGACGGCCGATGCACGTTCCCGCGAGGCTTTGAACCAGGTCACGGACAAGATTCGTTCCCTCAATGCCTGGCTGGGGGTCATCGACGGTGGCGGTAATCGCACTGAAATGGATCGTCGCCTTTACGGTATGGCAGACCTGGTGTTGCTACCGTTTCGAGATTCGCATGAGGATATCCGCACCGTCATGCGTGATCTGGAGATGTTTCCCTGTGCTTATGCCGTTCCCATGCAGTGGCCTAGCAATGCCTGGCAGCGTGAAAGTGCTGAACGTACCGTCCGCGAACATTTGGCGGCTTATCAGGATCGCATCCTGGATCCTGTATTCGCGCTTTCCGTCAGCAAGCTGCTGCTCCAAAAACACCTGACAACTACATTTCCTGCGCCTCTGGCCAATGCCTGCCGGAGTGTGGCGCACCAGGTTGTCGATCTGCTGCAGCTTTCTGTCACCCATCAACCTGTTACACCAACCCGACGCAGCCGTGATCTGTCCCAAAACGAGGGGAGTGCTCCCATGTCTTCTGCGAGAGCCCAATCGCGGCCGGAGTGTGCCTCCTCTTCTCATTACGGCACATACCACGCTGCGCTTTGAGAGCAGGAATGGCTCCGCCCGGATTTTCTGACCGAAGGCTTGCCCGGCGATCAGACATGCCGGAGAATGCTATCGATCTAACACGAGAACGGAATCGTTCTTGAAAACACCGAATATCAAATGGCGTGTGTTGTTCGTGGCCCTGGCACCGGCACTACTCATCTGCACGACGCTTTCCCTGTATTTCATTGCACTGCGATACCAGGAAGTCGAGCTATCCTTGCAGGCACGCGGGGCCTCCATGGCCCGACAACTTGCTTCCGCAGCTGAATACGGAGCTTTTTCGGGAAACCGTACCGAATTGTTGCGGCTGGCCGATGCTGCGATCCGGGAACAGGATGTCATTTCAGTCAGTTTTTATGGCCGGAACAATGAAACACTTGTCCGTCTCGTATCTTCTGCTTCGACTTTCAGTACACCCAAAACCAAGTATGCCACCCCATCTCCGTTTCTGACCTTCCGGGAAGGAATTCTTCACGGCGTTTCCGCGTTCGACGACCCCTTTCAGACTTCACCCAAGCCGACCGCACAAAGAGAAACAGAAACCCTGGGGTTTGTGCAAGTGGAAATGTCGCGCGATCGGGCTGACAAGGAAAAACGTGACATTCTTGGTATTACCCTCCTGTTTTCCATCGCGGCTTTGGCCATTGGGATTCTGCTTTCCTATCGTCTTGGCCGGGATGTCACTGAACCTATTCTGGCCTTGCAAAAAACGGTGTCCCGCATTCATCAAGGTGATTTGCAGGCACGCGTCGCGCTTCATCCTTCCGAAACCCTGCGCACGTTGGAAGAAGGTGTCAATGAGATGGCGGCCTCTTTGCAGGCGGGACGTGAACACCTCGAACAACGTATTGCTGAATCAACCCAGGAATTGCGGCTTCAAAAGGACGAAGCTGAGCGCACCAGCCAGGCCAAGTCCCGATTTCTAGCCGCAGCCAGCCATGATCTTCGCCAACCGCTTCATGCGCTGACCTTGTTTACCGAAGGGCTTGATCCAAAGGCCAACGATGCGCAGCAGCGGCGCATGGTGGAACAAATTCGCAGTGCCGTGAGCGTGCTCAACGAACAATTGAACACCCTACTCGATATTTCCCGCATTGACCTGGGCGACACCCGTTTGGCTCTGTCGATGGTGGAACTTCAGCCACTGATCGAACGTGTCGTGGCACTGCATGCGCCTGATGCTGCGGCCAAGGAATTACGCCTGCGCCATCCCTCGACCCGTATGTGCGTGAAATCGGACCCGAAACTGCTTGAACGCATGTTGGGCAACCTTGTTTCCAACGCCATTCGTTACACCGAATATGGTGGAATCCTGATCGGCGTGCGCCGACGGGGTGAACGAGTTTGCCTGGAAGTCTGGGATACCGGCATGGGGATCAGCTCTGATCAAATTCCATTGATTTTTCAAGAGTTTTACCAGATACGCAATCCGGAGCGCGATGCCCAGAAAGGGCTGGGGCTAGGGCTTTCCATCGTGACCCGACTGGGACATCTTCTTGAACACCCCATCCGGGTTCGCTCCAAACCTGGGCGAGGAACGGTTTTCAGCATCGACATGCCGAGAATGGCGGAAGAGACATTGTCTTCACTTCCAGAAGACCCTTATTCGACGGCAGGGACTGCCGACGCTGCCAAGTCTGCTGGAGGCTCTTTGCTAGGAAAGATCCTCTTTGATTTTGATGCAGATATCGTCCTACTCGTCGACTCAGAGGCAGATTGTTCTGCGCTGGAAGGGTATTTGTCAGGCTGGGGCGCGCGCCCCTTGTGCGTGGATCAGGCTCAGCGTTATGCGCTCATGTTGCAGGAGGGCGCTCCACTGGCAGACGTTGTGATTTTCACAAAAGATCATCTGACGGCGGCCTGCAATCTGGCTACAAGCCATGTTCCCGCCGCGCACTTCATTCTTCTGGCAGACCCGGATGATCCACAGCCTCCGGAAAGCCTTCTGCCTTGCACGCGAATCAATCGGCCTCTTCGACCCGCACGGCTACGCGCTTTGTTGCAACAGCTTTTGCAAGGCAACCTGAACGATCGTCACAAGGACGAACCCTGAACGTACAACGCTGCGCACTGTGTGCATTGCATCTGCAATGTACGCAATACACGCCGCACGCCGATCATCACATGCGCCGTACACCGGCAAACTACAGCTTGATGGATTTGTGTTCCTTGGCAAGCAGCAAGGCCTGCGATCGGTTATTGACCTTGAGTGCTTTCAGGATGGCGGAGACGTGCACCTTGACCGTTCCTTCGGTCAGACCCAGTAGTTCGCTGATTTCCCGGTTTGTTTTTCCCTGGATCAAGGGCTCAAGAACGCGCATCTGGGCGGCTGTCAGGTCATATTCTTCGGCCAGTGAGCGATTTCCACGCTTACGGCGGGTAATCGAAACTTCCTCGTTCAGCGCGTCAGGAACGTAGATTTCACCCGCCAGAACCTGTCTCAAGGCAGTCAGCAGTACTTCACCAGGGCTGGATTTGCTGACGAATCCGGAAGCACCCGCCCGCATGGCGCGATCGACGGTGCTACGGTCGTCCAGTGCCGAGATAATGACGATCGGCATATCTGGATAACGCTTGCGCAACACGCCCAGGCAACCCATCCCGTTGAGGCCCGGTAACATCAGGTCGAGTAGGCATAAATCGAATTTCTCACTCCCTTCGCGCTCCAGCAGGGCCAATGCCTCTTCTGCATCGCGCACACCAGAACAGGAAACATCCTGCTCTAGCTTGCGAAGGGTTTGCAGCAAACCCTCGCGAACCAGCGCGTGATCCTCAACGACCAGTACATTCACCATACGACAATGCCCCATCCCCAAACAAAACTGCAAAAAACACAGTGTCCGACATGCTAACGCAAGCGAAGCAGAAAAAAAACCCTGTTTTCCGGCTCTATTTTCCCTTCCTTACTGTCTCGCTTGCATTGCAATTTTGAATGTGATCAATGATAATCCCGTCTTCTTTGCGCCCATGGCCCATGGTTTTCCTTGCAAAGGGAAGCAGATTGGGGCGCATGGATACGCAACCCTCACGAAACAGGATCGAGACAGGAATCATCATGAAAGAATCCATCCACCCGAACTATGCCGAAATCGATGTCACTTGCAGCTGCGGCAACAAATTCAAGACCCGTTCGACCAGCGGCAAACCCTTGCACATCGAAGTGTGTTCGGAGTGTCACCCCTTCTATACCGGTAAACAGAAAATCGTCGATACGGCGGGTCGCGTTGAACGTTTCCGTCAGAAATACGGCAACGTCCAGCGTGCCTGATTCACCCATCTCACCCATCTCACCCATTGATCCGGCCGGATCTGATCTGGCCGCATCAACAAGCAAAGGCAGCCAAGGCTGCCTTTTGTGTTTTGACAGGCTGAAAAAAAGGCGCGGCGTATCCCTGGCGTATTCCTGTTCCGCGTGAGCTCATGAAATTACCCCGTTTTCCCCTTCTCCCTCCCTGGCGAGGGCTTTCGCTGGCACTGGTCTGCGCGCTGTATCTTTTTGTAGGGCTACTGGGGCACGATCCTTGGAAAAATGATGATGCCTTCCACTTTGGCGTTGCACTTAGCTTGATCGAAGGGGAGGGGGGCGGATTACCGAAAACGCCTTCACTTTTCTGGCTTGAAACGCCTCCACTGTTTTACTGGGTAGCGGCTGCTTGTGGGCGTGTTTTCGGCGCGCTTCTGCCGCTGCATGATGCCGTACGTTTGGCCTCCGGCCTGTTTGGGGCACTGTTTTTGACCTTGCTGGCCTTTTCAAGCCGCCTTCTTTACAAACCCACATTTGCAACGCCACTGGATGATGACACTGCCTTTTCCCCTCGTCGTTTGGCAGGCAATGCTGCGCCGCTGATTGCCATTGGCTGCCTGGGACTCCTGCTTCCCTTACATGACACCCAGCCGCTGACTGCCTATCTCGCAGCAAGTGCAGCTGCCTATGGCGGTTTGGCCCTCTTGCCGCAAAGACCTCTGGCCGGGGGGCTCCTCACAGGCTTGGGCTTGGGGCTGGGTTTTCTGGCCTCGGGACAGGTGGCTTTACTCCATCTTTTCCCGCTTCTGTTGTTTATGCCGCTACACCCGCACTGGCGAAGCAAGGCCAGCTTGATGGGATTATTGCTGGCGACCACCTTGTCTGTGCTGATTGCCTTGATTTGGCCGGCCTGGTTAGCCTTGAAATATCCCGGGCAGGAATCCGCATGGTTTGGGCAAGTTCTGGAGACCTTTCAAGTCCTGCACCTCCAGTCAGAAACGTGGGGTAAGTTGCCGCAGTTTGCTGAGCTTCTGGCCTGGTTCGCCTGGCCCGCCTTGCCGTTGGCAATCTGGGCACTGGTGCTCAATCGTCACCAACTGGCTCGACCTGCCATCGCCTTGCCCTTACTGGGTGCAATTTTGAGCCTGCTCGTCCTGCTTTTTTTTGGCGAGCCACGTCCCTTGCAGGCCTTGCCGCTATTGGTTCCCCTGATCCTTCAAGCCGCCAGCAGTGCGCATTTGCTGCGACGCGGAGCGGCCAATGCATTTGACTGGTTTGGCATGATGACCTTCACGTTCTGTGCAGGCATGATCTGGCTGGGTGCGATTGCGATGACGGCAGGTGTACCCGCAAAAATTGCCCACAATTTTGCCAAGCTCGAACCGGGCTTTGTTGCGGTGTTCTCGCCGCTGGTGTATGGGGTGGCACTTGCGTTGACCTTGGCCTGGCTCTGGATGATTTTCGCCAGCCCCCGCTCGCCCTGGCGAAGCATTAGCCATTGGGCCGCAGGGCTAACCATGACCTGGGTCTTGTTATCGGCACTGTGGATGCCCTGGATCGATTACGGGAAAACTTACCGAGGTGTGGCCTTGCAGCTTCGCCAAGCACTACCGGAGCCGATCTCTTGTGTCGCGGTGCGCGAGGTTGGGTTTGCGCAGCAGGTTTCGATCCATTACTTCGCTGGCCTGCAGATGATTCCTGCCTCGGACAAAAGAGGTCAGACCTGTTCGTGGTTGTTGGTACAACGTTCGGCCCGGAAAGAAAAACCGATGCCGGGCTGGAAGAAAACCTGGGAAGGACATCGTCCGGGAGACCGGAGCGAACGTCTTTCACTATATCAAAGGCTTGTGAGCCATGCCGAATGAGATGGTCTTGGCCAAAATCGGTCAGCCCGCCCCCGCTTGGGCTTTGTGGGAAAGATCAGGGCTTAATGAAATGCTCCCGATAGTATTTCATCTCTTCGATCGACTCGTAAATGTCAGCCAGAGCCGTGTGCTTGCCGTTCTTGACCACGCCTTTGGCGATTTCCGGCTTCCAACGCTTGCAAAGCTCCTTGAGCGTGCTGACATCCAGATTGCGATAGTGAAAGTAATCTTCGAGTTTGGGCATGTAACGGGCCATGAAACGACGATCCTGGCAGATGGAGTTACCGCACATGGGTGAGACACGCGCCGGAACGTGCTGTTTGAGAAACGCGAGACAGGCCGCTTCGACATCGGCTTCAAGCATTGGGGAGGCCTTAACCTTGTCGATCAGGCCGGAGCGGCCATGGGTATTCTTGTTCCAGTCATCCATGCCATCGAGTACGGCATCGGACTGGTGCACCACCCAGGACGGGCTTTCAGCCAGCGTATTGAGCTGGGAATCGGTGACGACCATCGCAATTTCGATGATGCGGTCGGTGTCGGGGCTGAGTCCGGTCATTTCCATGTCGAGCCAGACGAGTGCGTTCTGATCCTGAGCCATAAGCCTGCGCCATTCCTTTTCTTTTTTTACGTCAAAACGTTATTTTGTCATAGTTCCCGGGCCCTGATTCAGATGACGACCAAGCTATTCGTATCGATTTTTCTGACGGCCGTTGCCGCCAGTTTTCTTTTGCATGTCTACTTGCTCTTGCGCCAGATTGGCCATGTCAAAACACATCGGGCAACCGTTCCATCCGGATTTTCGGATCGAATCACGCTCGTGGATCATCAAAAAGCGGCGGATTACACCATCGAAAAATCCCGCCTTGCCCTTCTTGAACTGGTATTCAGCACAGTCCTCTTGCTGGGTCTGACCGTCGGTGGTGGCGTGCAGTCCGTGGCGACATTCTGTGCACAATTCATGGATCAGACAGGGTATTCCTATGGCTTGGCACTGGTGGGCAGCGTGATCGTCATCAGTTATTTGGTCGATCTTCCACTCGATCTGTATCGCACTTTTGTACTTGAAGCACGTTACGGTTTCAACACGCTCACCGGGCGGCTGTATCTTGCGGACTTATTCCGGAATGCGTTGCTGGCGGGCTTGATTGGCGCGCCCGTTTTGGGTGGCATCCTCTGGCTGATGAGCGGCATGGGGCATCTCTGGTGGTTCTGGGTCTGGCTGTTCTGGATGGGGTTCAATCTGCTGGCCCTCCTGCTTTATCCCACCTTGATTGCCCCCTTGTTCAACAAGTTTCAGCCGCTGGACAATCCTGACCTGAAATCGCGTATCGAAGCCCTGCTGGCCCGTTGTGGTTTTCAGTCCAATGGTCTGTTCGTCATGGATGGTTCGAAACGCTCTACCCATGGCAATGCCTATTTCACCGGCTTTGGGCAAGGGAAACGCATCGTGTTTTACGACACGCTTCTCGAACGCCTAAACCCTGCGGAAATCGATGCCGTTCTGGCCCATGAGCTCGGGCACTACCGTTATCGGCACGTCTGGAAGCGGATCGTACTGCTGGCAACTTTGACTTTGCTGTTTTTTTTCGTGCTGGGCATCCTGATCGACGCGCCCTGGTTTTATGAAGGGCTGGGCGTTCATTTTGATCCGGCCATGATGTCTTCTCCGGGGCAGATGTCAATGGCCCTGTTGCTATTCTTTCTGGTGGTTCCCAGCTTTACTTTCCTGCTTTCACCGCTGACTTCGCAGCTTTCCCGTCGCCACGAATACGAGGCGGATGCTTACGCTGCGAGCCAGACCGCGGCTGAAGACCTGATGAGCGCATTGGTCAAGCTCTATCGTGATAATGCCGCGACCCTGACGCCTGACCCGCTGCATTCCCTGTTTCATGACAGCCACCCCCCCGCCGCCTTGCGCATCAATCATCTGAAAAGGCTTTGACATCGTGGCTTCCACCCTGCAAGGCCGGATCGTCGCCGCTTTTGGGCGGCAATACGAAATCGAATTGCCGGAGGGACGGCGCATTACCGGCTACCCGCGTGGAAAAAAAAGCACTTACGCTTGTGGAGACTGGGTGGAACTGGAACCCGCTTCCGACAATCAGGCGCAGATGATCCGTGCTTTGCCGCGCACTTCGCTTTTGTATCGCTCAGATGCCTGGCGGCAGAAACTGATTGTTGCCAATGCCACACAGTTAGTTCTCGTCGTTGCAACAGAACCTTCTTTCAGCGATGAACTGTTGGCCCGTGCACTCGTGGCTGCGGAAACAGAATCGCTGCGCAGTCTGATCGTCCTCAACAAAACCGATTTAACCGAAAATCTGGAACAAGCCCGGCAGCGGCTTTGGTCTTTGTCCCGACTTGCCTACCCGGTCATCGAACTTTCTGCAAAAAATGATGCCCGCGAATTGCTGGGGTATCTCGAAAATCAGGTTTCCGTTTTGGTGGGTCAATCTGGCATGGGCAAATCCACGCTGGTCAATGCCTTGATCCCCGATGCCGCCGCCGCCACCCGAGAAATTTCGAGCGCGCTCGATTCCGGCAAGCACACGACAACCCATGCCCGTCTTTACCGGGTTGGGCAAAGTGGCATCCTGATCGATAGCCCCGGTCTTCAAGAATTTGGTTTGCACCATCTGACGCGCGGCCGGATTGAACAGGGTTTCTTCGAGTTCCGACCGTATTTGCCGAATTGCCGATTCCGGGATTGTCACCACCTGAATGAACCGGGCTGTGCAATCAAGGCCGCTGTTTTGTCAGGCGAAATCGATACGCGCCGATACGAACTGTTTCTCCGGATCGCCGAAGAGGCGAGCGTGTAAAATCGCCCGCTTGATTGTATGACCTTGGGGAATTTTGTGACCGATGATCTGATCGCTGCCGTTGATCTGGGTTCGAACAGCTTTCGGCTGCAAGTAGGGCGCGTCGTTGGCAATCAGGTCTACCTGCTCGATGGTCTCAAGGAACCGGTACGCCTTGCGGCCGGGCTCGATGCCCATCGCATGCTAAATGAAGAAACCCAAGGACGCGCACTCGAAGCCTTGCGACGCTTTGGCGAACGCTTACAAGGTTTTCGTCCGGGCCGGGTGCGCGCGGTTGCAACGGACACCTTTCGCGTTGCCCAAAATGCTGAGTCACTTCTGCAAAAAGCCCGGGAAGCCTTGGGTGTTCCAGTCGAAGTCATCTCCGGTCGCGAAGAAGCCCGCCTGATTTACATGGGTGTGGCACAAGCGATGAATGCGCCGCCGGTACGCCAGCTGGTGGTCGATATCGGAGGGGGCTCGACCGAATTCATTATCGGTGAGCGTTACAACCCCTTGCAGCTGGAATCCTTGCACATGGGCTGTGTCAGCCACACCCTGCGTCATTTTCCGAAGGGCAGGCTGCACAAATCCGGATTCAAGGATGCTGAACTGGCCGCACGCAAGGAAATGGAAACGCTCGTCGAAGCTTACACCCGTCTAGGCTGGAAACAGGCCGTAGGCTCATCGGGAACGGCCAAGTCCATTGCCGACCTGCTGGCTTTCAATGGGCTCAATCCACCCGGCTGCCTTCCGGGAACGATCACACTGGCGGGTCTGGAACGATTGAAAACGGTTTTATTGTCGGCCCGCCACACGGATCATCTGCATCTGGAGGGTCTGCGCCCTGACCGGGTAGCGGTTTTGCCCGGTGGTCTGGCCATCCTGCTGGCCGTGTTCAAGACTTTCCGCCTGGATCGCATGCAGTTTTCGGAAGGGGCATTGCGTCAGGGCGTGCTCTACGATTTGCTAGGGCGTCATCATCACGAAGATTTGCGTGAAGAAACGGTCAATCAATTCATGCAGCGTTACGCCGTAGATCGCCGTCAGGCGGCGCGTATTTCGCAAACAGCACTGGGTTTGTTGGACCAGCTTTTACCCAAAGAGGCCCCTTCACATGAAATCGAGTCCCGTTTTCTGGTCTGGGCGGCCCGCCTTCATGAAGTCGGGATTTTCGTGGCGCACTCCGGCTATCAGAAACATGGTGCCTACATTCTCGCCAATGCGGACATGCCCGGGTTTTCAAAAACAGACCAGGATCGACTGTCCCGTCTTGTACTGAGCCATCGAGGCAAGCTGGAAAGAGTACAGTCCATCACGAACGAGATGCTCGACTGGCTGCTGATCTTCTGCCTGCGTTTGTCAGCGGTCCTGCACCGGGCACGCGGGGAAGCCCCATCGCCCCGAATTCACATCCATTCCGTCAAGGATGGATTCCATCTCCTCATCGATGAGGGCTGGCTCAAGCGTTCAAGTCTGGCCGCCGCTTGTCTGGAAGAAGAAGCCGCTCAGTGGAAATCCTTGGGAATGGAGATGAAAATCCGCAGCCACAATCTTGCTGAAGGGGAGGGCGGCTCGTCTTTTCCGCTGGAGCACTCGCCCCTCACGGTTTCCAACCTTTCTGTTCGACCCAATCACACCCATCGTTCCAATCGTTCCAATCGCGCAGGTCGGACATGAATCATTCTGCGCAGCCTCTGATCGAAGTTTCGCAAACGGAATCAGGAACTCCCTTGTTGCGTCTGAAAGGACGCTGGACTTTGAGAAGCCTCACACCCGCGATGCGCTCACTTTCGGTGAAGTTGAATCAGCAGGCTGGCCGCGCGGACTTGATCTGGGATTGCCGGGAAATTGAAATCATGGATAGCGCGGGAGCCATCCTGCTATGGCGGGCCTGGCAACACCGACTCCCCGCGCAGCTTCTGGCTTCCCCCGAGCTGTTGAAGATTTTTGATCGTGTTGCCCGGGCTTCGCAGTTGAATCCGCAGAAAAGCCCACCTCAATCCCCTTTGGGTCCGCTTTCGGCTCTGGGGGGGGCACTACTGAAATTTCGGAGCCATCTTGCCGATTTTCTGGTCATGATTGGGCGGTTGGCTCTGGATGTCCTGCATCTCTTACGGCGTCCGGCCGACATTCCGCGTCGGGAAATTTTCGCCAATCTTTACAAAAGCGGCGTCATGGCCATGCCCGTCACGGCTTTGGTCGGCTTCCTTATCGGCATCGTCATGTCCTATCTCTCTGCCTTGCAGCTCAAGCAGTTTGGTGGGGAAATTTTCATCGTCAATATTCTGGGCATGGGCATCATCCGCGAACTGGGGCCGGTGCTGGTGGCCGTTCTTGTAGCGGGGCGTTCTGGTTCAGCGATGACGGCTCAGTTGGGGGTCATGCGTGTAACGGAAGAAATCGATGCTCTATCCACGATGGGAATTTCGCACAGTCTGCGTCTCATCCTCCCCAAAGTCGTCGCCCTGGCCATCACCATGCCTTTGTTGGTACTCTGGACCAGTGCCGTGGCGATTGTCGGCGGGATGATCGCTGCCCAGTTGCAACTGGATGTGACCTACGGCTATTTCATCGACGCATTGCCCAGAGTCGTGCCGCTTGCCAATGTCTGGATCGGACTGACCAAGGGTTTGATCTTCGGGATCATGGTCGCCCTCGTGGCCTGTCATTTCGGCCTGCGCGTCAAACCCAACACTGAAAGTCTTTCCACCAATACAACCTCTTCCGTCGTGACTGCCATTACCCTGGTCATCCTCATCGATGCCGTCATTGCCATCGCCACACGCAAGATCGGCTTGCTCTTCTGAACACTACGACGATTCATGAATACGCCCGTCATTGAAGTGCAGGACCTTTCAACCCGTTTCGGAAAAACCTGGATTCATCGGGGTTTGAATCTGCGTGTCGAACGGGGAGATGTGCTGGCATTGGTCGGCGGTTCCGGTAGCGGAAAAACTACCTTGCTGCGCCAGATGGTCGGCCTCTTGAGCCCAAGCCAAGGGCAGATCCGCATGTTCGGCCATGCCCTGTTCGGTGGTGGAATCGAACGTGAGCGGACTTTGCGCCGTCGATTTGGCATGCTCTTTCAGCAAGGGGCGTTGTTTTCGGCGTTTAATGTCTATGACAACGTTGCCTTCCCGCTGCGCGAACTCAAGGTGCTCGACGAATCACTCATCCACGATCTGGTCATGCTGAAGCTTTCCATGGTTGAACTGCAAGCGCAGCATGCACATCTGATGCCGGCCGAACTCTCCGGGGGGATGATCAAACGGGTCGCGCTGGCGCGTGCGTTGGCACTGGAACCAGAATTACTCTTGCTGGATGAGCCAACGGCGGGACTTGATCCTGACCGTTCCGCCAGTTTCGTCCGTTTGATCCGCATGCTCAGCGGGGAACTGGGGCTGACCGTTGTTTTCGTGACGCACGATGTCGAAACCTTGTCGGCACTCGCGGCGCGTGTCGCGGTACTGGCTGAACAGCGTATACTTGTGGTCGGAAGTATTGAAGAGATCAAACGCTTCGATCACCCCTTCATCCGTAACTTCTTCCTCACGGAACGCGACGAGCGTTCTCCACAGGGGTCTACTCTTTAAGCATGGAAAATCGCGCTCACGCACTGGCGGCCGGGCTTTTTGTCGTCTTCCTCGGTCTGGCCGTCACTCTGACAGTCTGGTGGTTTGGTGGAACTCACACGGTCACCCGTGACCTCATCCTGATTACTCAGCGGAATGTCACCGGCCTCAATCCCTTGGCCCAGGTCCGCTATCGCGGTATCACGGCTGGAAAAGTGATCAGTATCGGCTTGAACCCGCAGGACCCTCGCACGATCGAGGTGCTTGTGCGCATCGACGCCGCCTTGCCTTTAACCCAGGGCACGACAGCACAGCTCAATTCACAGGGTATCACCGGTCTATCCTATGTCCATCTGGACGATAACGGCCAGAACACGGCACTATTGCCGATTGACGACGATCACCCCCCCCGCATTCCCCTGCAACAAACCCTGATGGAATCGCTCGGCGACAAAGCCAGCGACATCGCCGGCCAGGTCGGCTTGCTGGCCAATAATCTGAATCGTGTTCTAGATGATAAAAACCTTCGTAACCTGAATCGCACGCTGGATAACATCGCGACGGCTTCCGAAGGAATGCGGGACGTGCCGCAACTGGTTGAATCGATCAAGCACATCCTTTCTCCCGAGAATCTGCAACGCTTACAGAACATCCTCATGCACCTTGAAAAAACAGCTGGGGAGACAGCACCTTTGACTGTGGACATGCGAAAACTGGTGGTTTCGATGCAAAGCTTGACCCGGCATCTGGACGAGACCACGGGAAAACTGGGTGGGGAATTATCCAACCGCACCCTTCCACAACTGGGTGGCCTGGTTACCGATCTACAAACTAATTCCCGACAGCTTCGTCGCGTACTCGACCAACTGGAAACAACCCCCCAATCCCTGCTTTTTGGCCCGCCCCTTCCTCAACCGGGCCCCGGAGAAGCGGGTTTTACCTCACCTGAGCAGTCCTCCCCATGAACAGGAATACCTTTTCGACGCTTTTCAGGTCCATCCTGCTGTGTGCCTCAATCACTTTTCTGACAGCCTGTGCCAGCACGGCCGGGCAGGGCAGGGCCGTTGCCTTGTACGATCTGTCCGCCGCCGTCAAACCATCGGCCAATCCGGAAGCCATTGCGTCGCTTCCACCATCCATTCTGCTGGAAGGAATTCATGCACCGACTTGGCTTGAAGGTCCCTCGATGCAATATCGTCTGGCCTATTCCGATCCTGACCGGCGTCATGTTTTTGCTGAAAGCCGCTGGGTTGCATCGCCCGCTGAATTGATCGAAACCGTTCTGGTTCGTAATCAGGTCGCACGCCGAGGACGGGAAGGCGTACAAATCTGTCGACTCCGCTTGGATATGGATGAGTTCATCCAGCGTTTTAATCAGCCCGGAAGCAGCCAAGCCCTGCTGGAAGTGCGGGCTAGTCTGATTGCCCCACAGGACGCCCGCATTCTGGCGGGACAAACGCTGCGCTATGTTCGGGAAGCGGGTGCGGATGCCCGAAGCGGCGTCGCTGCCCAGGCCGCGATGGTGCGTGCCCTGAGCGAGGATTTATCACACTGGCTCGAAAAGATATTGCAGCCCGGATCAAACGTGGCCCGCACCTGTTTATCCGCAGAAACCTTCTGAAAAGCTTTAATTTTGATGAGGGTTCAAGTACAATCTCGGGTTTTTAGTGCCTGTCCTTACTCTGGGAACGGATCATGGGTTCTGATGATAATGTGAATTGCGGTCGGCGACGTCTCATCGTTGCAACGGCTGCCGTAGGGGGGGCCGCGGGTGTCGCAACCGCTGTCCCGTTTGTTGCCAGCATGTTGCCTTCCGAGCGCGCGAAGGCCGCCGGAGCACCGGTTGAAGTAGATATTAGCAAGCTGGCTCCGGGGCAAATGATGGTGGTCGAATGGCGTGGCAAACCTGTTTGGATCATCAATCGCACCAAGGAAATGCTGGATTCTCTGAAAAAGCTGGACGACAAGGTCTCCGATCCGCATTCCGAAAAGCCCATGCAGCCGGAGTATTGCAAGAACGAAACTCGTTCGATCAAGCCGGAATACATGGTGGCCGTCGGCATCTGCACCCATCTGGGTTGCTCGCCCACCGAAAAATTCAAGACGGGGGCGGAGTCCGGCGTTGAGCCGGATTGGCAAGGTGGCTTTCTTTGTCCTTGTCACGGATCCACTTTCGATCTGGCAGGCCGGGTCTATAAGAGCAAGCCCGCACCGGACAATCTGGTGATTCCGCCGCACAAGTATCTGAGCGACAACACGATCGTCATTGGCA
>CAZCOS010000002.1:118341-120583 GCA_964500605.1 uncultured Sterolibacterium sp. | reverse complement strand
CCCAGTGCCGTGGTGTTAAAGCCGCCGTCGACGTACATGATCTCGCCCGTCACACCGCTGGCCAAATCGGAGCTGAGGAAGGCGGCGGCATTGCCGACTTCTTCGATGGTCACGTTCCGGCGCAAAGGAGCATGGTGCGAGTTGTAGGAGAGCAGCTTCCCCAAATTGCCGATACCGGAAGCAGCCAGGGTTTTGATCGGCCCGGCGGAAATGGCGTTAACACGCGTCCCCTCAGGGCCGAGATTGGCTGCCATGTAACGAACCGAAGCCTCCAGACTGGCCTTGGCCAGCCCCATCACGTTGTAATTGGGCATGGTCCGCACGGCTCCCAGATAGCTCAGGGCCAGTAAAGAACCATTACGTCCTTTCATGAGCGGACGAGCCGCCTTGGCCAGCGCTGGAAAGCTATAAGCGGAAACGTCGTGGGCAATGCGGAAAGCCTCTCGCGTCAAGCCGTCGAGGAAATCACCTTCGAGTGCCTCGTTGGGCGCGTAGGCAATCGAATGTACGAGGCCATCCAGTCCGTCCCATTGTTTGCCCAGATCGACAAACAGATTGTCGATCTGATCGTCTTCGGCTACATCGCAAGGAAACAGCAAGGATTCGCCGAAATCAGACGCCAGTTTCCCGACCCGATCCCTGACACGATCGTTTTGATAGGTAAAAGCCAGCTGCGCCCCCTCGCGATGCATGGCCTGGGCGATCCCGTAGGCGATCGAACGATTGGACAACAGCCCGGTAATGAGAATGCGCTTGCCAGAAAGAAAACCCATGATGTGTTCTCGAGTAATGCAACCGGGCGATTATAGCGAATGAAATCATGGCAAACAGCTCAATTTTCATCAAACGATCGTTTGATTCAAAGCCTTCCCAGAGCATGACAAACTCATCATTTTCTTGACCTTCAAAATACCTGGCAGTATGCTGACCACCCGGGCAAACGCTTCCTCCTCCCTGATGAACGCTCACACCCCCCAAGAAAATCGCTGCTGCGAAAAGGCCTCCATCGACGTTTTCCCCTGGGACGCGCATTTCGAAACCGGGATCGAACTCATCGACGAGCAGCATCAAAAACTGGTCGAAATACTCAATGCCCTCGCGCGGCACGTCGCCTGCGGAACGGTTGATCTTTCACTTTCCGAAGCGAGCCAGGCCCTGATCGATTACTCGGCGTATCACTTCGAAACCGAAGAGAAAATTTGGGCACAATACCTTCCCGATCACGCCCTCAACGACAAACACCACGAGGCGCACGAAACCTTTTTGAATCGTATCCGGGAAATCTGCACGACCGCGCATGATGAAGAGGACTGCTGCAGCCGTCTCCTCGAATTCCTGACGCACTGGCTGGCTTATCACATCCTCGACCGGGACCGCAGGGCAGCCATCATGTTGATCGATCTACGAGATCACGGCATGAGTCTCGAAGCGGCCCGCCAACACGCCAATCAAGTCATGACCGGCGTCATCCAGCAGATGATTCAATCCATCCTGCGCATGTACGCACGGCTATCCACGACCTCCCTCCATCTTCTGCGAGAACAAGCCCTGCGCAGCAAGGCCGAAGCCGAACTGCAACGACTCCATGACCAGCGGCTTCTGGACGCTTTGGAACAACAAGCAGCCGGTTATCGTGCCGACCTGCACTTCCTCGCCTTTCACGACCGACTGACCGGGCTGCACAACTTCAACGGTTTCATCCGCGAACTGCGTCAACGCATGGAGGGCCAGCATCCTCTGGTCATCGTCTCCCTCGATCTGGACCATTTCCAGCGGATCAATCAACAGATCGGGACAACGGCTGCCGACCGTTTTCTTGCCGCGCTGGCGCAACGCTGGCAGAGCGCGCTCGGCCCCTGGGGGCTTTTGTCCCGCACCTCCGGAGACGAATTCCTTATCCTGCTCCATCAACCCGAAAATCTTCAGAACACGCTGAACACACTGCGAGAGCTTGCCGTGCAGGGGCTGGAGGAAGAAGGTCATCTCATCACCAGCAATTTTTGCGCCGGCATCAGCCGCTTTCCGCAAGATGCGCCCATCGACCCAGACAGATTGGTACAGCAGGCCAACCACGCCTTGTACCAGGCCAAGCAAGCGGGGCATCAGCAAACCCGGTATTTTGACGAGCAGGAAGAGCGCAGCAAGCGCGACCTGAACACCCAGCGCGAGCGGCTACGGCAGGCTCTGGCACAAAACGAGCTGGTGCTCCACTACCAGCCCAAGGTACTCATGGCCACCGGGC
>CAZCOS010000002.1:0-118241 GCA_964500605.1 uncultured Sterolibacterium sp. | reverse complement strand
CGGTCGCAAACGATGGAAACAATCACGGCATTTTCGACGCGCGCGGCGATACGCAAGGCTACCGCCAGCGCGCCCCCCGAGGATATTCCCGCAAAAATACCCTCCTCCGCCGCCAGCCGTCGGGTGCATTCTTCGGCTGCTGACTGACCGACGGACTCGATGAGATCAACCCGCGAGCGTTCAAAAATCCGGGGCAAATAAGCCTCCGGCCATTTCCGGATGCCCGGAATCTGCGCGCCGTCCTCCGGCTGACAGCCGACGATCTGCACTTTCGGATTCTGTTCCTTGAGGTAGCGCGACACCCCCATGATGGTTCCTGTCGTGCCCATGCTGCTGACAAAATGCGTAACGCGACCTTGTGTGCCCTGCCAGATTTCCGGCCCGGTGCTCCGATAGTGCGCCAACGGATTATCGGGATTGGAAAACTGGTCAAGGATGATGCCCCGCCCTTCATCACGCATTTTTTCAGCGAAATCACGCGCGGCTTCCATGCCGCCGGTTTTCGGTGTCAGGATGAGCTCCGCACCAAACGCCCGCATCGTCTGGCGGCGTTCGACGCTCTGATTTTCCGGCATGACGAGAATCATGCGATAACCGCGCACCGCCGCCGCCATGGCCAGCGCAATACCGGTATTCCCGCTGGTCGCCTCGATCAGGGTGTCACCCGGCTTGATTTCGCCGCGTGCCTCTGCACCGAGAATCATTGAGAGCGCGGGGCGATCCTTGACCGAACCCGCGGGATTATGACCTTCCAGCTTGACCAGCAAGGTATTGTTTCGGCGTGCATTATCGGCCCCAGGAATGCGCTTCAGACGCACCAGCGGCGTGTGGCCAACGTAGTTTTCCAACGTGTTGATGATGCTCTCCTCATCGCCCGGCCTGTCGGAAACAGGCGCGGGTCTTCATCAATTACCCGTCATTTCGTTGTCTTTTTCGCTGCCGGGCGTTCTTCGGCCGCGCCGGAAACGGTGATGTCTTTCTTCAGTTTTTCGAAGGTGGCCTCGCCAATCCCCTTGACTCGCTTGATCTCTTCAATGGTCTTAAAAACACCATTCTTTGCGCGGTCGTCCAGAATGGCCTTGGCTTTCGTCGGGCCAATACCAGACAAGCCTTCGAGCTCTGCCTGCGTGGCGGTATTGAGGTTGACCGCTGCAAAAGCGCATTGCATCGCCACAAACCACGCCAGAAGTACAAAAAGCAGTTTTTTCATGAGGTTTCTCCTTGTCATGAAGATCAAAAATCAGGTTTTCAATAACTGTCGAACGTAGCGACCCACACCCTCTTCCACCGTTGCAAATTCACCGCGGTAACCCGCCGCGCGTAATTGGGTCAGATCCGCCTGGGTGAAGCTCTGGTATTTGCCGCGCAAGGCATCCGGAAAAGCGATGTATTCGATCAAACCTTCCTGTTGCAGTTGCGCCAGCGTCAAGGCGGGCAAGCCTTCAGCAGCCCGGCAGGTGTTGAGTGTCGCCACGGCGACATCGTTAAAGGACTGCGCCCGGCCCGTGCCCAGGTTGAAAATGCCGGATTGGGGATGTTCCAGGAAATGCAGATTCACCTTGACGACATCCTCGACAAAAACAAAGTCGCGCAGCTGCTCGCCATGACCCCGACCATCACAGCCTTCAAATAGCCGCACCTTGCCATCCGCCCGGTACTGATTCGTGAAATGAAAGGCCACGGATGCCATGCGTCCCTTGTGTTGCTCCCGTGGGCCATAGACATTGAAATAGCGAAAACCCGTCACCGGCGAGGCCATTTCGGGCAGGCGTCGGCGCACGAGTTGGTCGAACAGAAATTTGGAATAGGCGTAAACATTCAGCGGAGCCTCGCACTCGCGCGATTCGCGGAACACGCTACCGCCGCCATAGACCGAGGCAGAAGAGGCGTACAGGAAAGGAATTTCCTGATCGAGACAAAAATCAAGGAGGGTGGCGGAGTAACGGTAGTTGTTCTCCATCATGTAACGCCCGTCCGTCGCCATCGTGTCCGAACATGCCCCCTCATGCAGGACGGCTTCGACGCAGCCATCGAAATGACCGTCGATCAGCATATCCAGGAACTCATGCTTGTCGAGGTAATCCGCGATGTGGCAATCCACCAGATTGCGGAATTTGTCCGCATGGGTGAGGTTATCGACCGCGATGATGTTGTCGATACCCCTTTCATTCAGGCCCTTCACCAGATTCGCCCCGATGAAACCGGCCGCGCCCGTCACGATGGTGTACATACTCATATTCCGCTCAATCCTTTCAGTTCATCCTGTGTCGCCACCGCCGTGCCCAGCTTTCCGACAACGATCCCGGCGGCACGGTTCGCCCAGGACATGGCCTGTTCCAGTGCCAGCCCACTCCCTAGCATCACGGCCAGCGTGGCGATGACGGTATCGCCTGCCCCGCTGACATCGAATACTTCCCGTGCAATGGCGGGTTCATGCCGCACACCCTCCGCATGAAAAAGGGACATGCCTTCTTCCGAGCGGGTCAATAGAAGGGCTTCCAGACCCAGTGACTGCCGAAGAGACTGTGCTTTTTCAGTCAGCTCATCCTCGCTTTGCCAACGCCCCACCACCTCACGCAGCTCGCTGCGATTGGGCGTCAGGAGGGTCGCCCCGGCATAGCGCGCGTAATCGTCGCCCTTGGGGTCGACCAACACCGGCTTTCCCGCTTCGCGGGCCAGGCGGATCATGTCAGTGATATGGGTCAAGCCGCCCTTGCCGTAATCGGAGAGCACCACGACATTGCAATCGGCCAGACGTGCTTCGAAATCGGCTAACTTGGTGCGCAAGACCTCATGGGTTGGCCAGGTTTCAAAATCGATGCGCAGTAACTGCTGTTGACGTCCCACGACACGCAGCTTGACTGTTGTCGAAAGCTGGGAATCTTCATGCAGATTGGCGTCGATTTTTTCACCGGCCAACAAGACTTCCAGCCTTTTCCCTGCCTCGTCCGTCCCCACCACAGACAAAAGGCCGGTACGCGCTCCCAACGCAGCCGCATTACGCGCGACGTTGGCCGCTCCGCCCAGGCGTTCCTCGACCCGCTCGATCTTGACGACAGGAACCGGGGCTTCTGGCGAAATCCGGCTGACCTCGCCAAACCAGTAACGATCCAGCATGACATCCCCCACCACGAGGATGCGCGCCAGAGAGGTATCTGGGTAATTGAAAATCATGAACGTCCAATCGAAATGTATTCAAGACCCGCCGCACGTAGCGTCTCGGAGTCATAAAGATTCCGTCCATCAATGATGACCGGATGCTTGAGCGCGGCCCGGATGGCTGCAAAATCAGGGCTTTTATACGCCTTCCACTCCGTCACGATCACCAGGGCATCGGCCTCTTCCAGTGCAGCCATCGGTGAATCGGCATAGCTTAGACGGGGATCTTCACCGAAAATTTGGCGCGCCTGCGGCATGGCCACGGGGTCATGCGCGCAAACTGTGGCCCCGGCCGCCAGCAGTGCGTTGACAAGCACCCGGCTGGGGGCTTCGCGCATGTCATCCGTATTCGGCTTGAAGGCCAGACCCCAAAGAGCAAAGTGACGCCCGCTCAGATCCTTTCCGAAACGTCGGGCGATCTTTTCCGGCAAGACCCGCTTCTGCGCTTCATTGACCCGCTCAACGGTCTCCAGCAACTGGAGTTGCTGGCCCGATTCCGCCGCGGTACGGATCAGGGCCTGAACATCCTTGGGAAAACAGGAGCCTCCATAACCACAGCCGGCATAAAGGAAGTGATAACCGATGCGCGAATCAGAACCGATACCTCGACGCACCAGCTCAATGTCGGCCCCCAGATTTTCCGCCAGAAGGGCCAATTCGTTCATGAAGGAAATGCGCATGGCCAACATGGCATTGGCCGCATATTTCGTCAATTCGGCAGAACGGACATCCATGACAATCAGCCGATCATGATTACGCTGAAAAGGTGCGTAAAGTCGCCGCATCACCTCGACCGCATGGGGGTCGGACGCGCCGATGACGATGCGATCAGGGCGCATGAAATCCTCAATGGCGGCCCCTTCCTTGAGAAACTCGGGGTTTGAAACGACACTGAATTCAATCGAGCAAGCTCGCGCCGATAACTCTGCGGAGATGGCAGCCCGAACCTTGTCCGCCGTACCCACCGGAACCGTGGATTTATCGACGATGACTTTGGGGCCATTCATGTGTCGGCCGATGGAGCGTGCAGCCGCCAAGATATATTGCAGATCGGCCGAGCCATCTTCATCCGGCGGCGTTCCCACGGCAATGAAAATGACCTCGCCATGCGTCATCGCGACCGAATTATCCGTTGTAAACGCCAGCCTTCCGGCTGCGCGGTTGCTGGCAACCAGTGCATCCAACCCTGGCTCATGAATGGGAATCCCCCCTTCGTTGAGCAAGCGAATCTTTGCAGCATCCACATCCAGACAAAGCACGTCGTTGCCCACATCCGCCAGACAAACACCGCTGACAAGGCCCACATAGCCCGTACCAATGACCGTGATTTTCATGCTCGACTATCCTCAGGGAGCCAGATCGAATTCTTCAGTTCGCCGAGGCGGATACGTTTCCCAGCCGCCACAGGCCGGACAGCGCCAGTAAAACTGTCGCGCCTTGAAACCACAGGCATCACAACGATAACGGGCGACACGGCGGGTATGGTGATGAATCAGACTGCGCACCAGTTCCAGATCACTGCGCTGTTCGACAGGTGCAAACTGCAGCTGTGCTTCGTAGAGTTTGTCCAGCCCCAGCAAGGTCGGATTGCGGCGCAACTCGTCCCGAACCAGGTTATAAGCGGCCTGCGGACCAGCTGCCTGCATTTCAGACTGATAAACCGTATCCAGCAAATCCAATGAAGGATGCTGCATGAACCAGCCCCGCAAAAGCTGGATACCGTCTAGCTCGCGACCTTCCTTGCGAAAGGCTTCCAGCAGTTTGGGCGCGGCCAGGGAAAGATAAACCGGGTTCTGTTGCTCGATCCGTTTCCAGAATTCGATGGCCGCCGGGGTATTGCCCTCCACCAGGGCCACTTCGCCCTGAAGAAGTGCGGCCCGAACACATTTCCGGTTTTCGGCCAGCGCATCGTCCAGATGTTGATGTGCCTGGGCGATCTGGCCATGAAGCAGACAGGAGGCCGCCAGTTCGCAGTGAAAATTGGCAAGCTCTTTTTGCCAGAGATGGCGGGCATGTTCCGGCATGCTGCGCACCACTTCGATGGCCCGGAGCCAGTCTTTCTCTTGTTGATAAATCTCCAGCAGGAATTGCAAGGCCTCTTCATCACGCGGTGTTCCGCGCAACTTGAGGAAGATATCCTCGGCACGATCCAGCAAACCGGCCTTCAGATAATCCTGGCCCAGCTCCGCAAGAGCATGGAGGCGTTGCTCATCGCTCAGCTGGCGAATCGCCCCCTGCTTGGCTACAGCACTGCCATCGCGCTCGATCAGGTTTTGGTGAACCCGGATGGCACGATCCGTTTCGCCACGCCGACGAAAGAGATTGCCCAACGCAAAATGAAGCTCGATCGTTTCCGGGTCTACGCGAGCGGCTTCGAGAAAGGCCTCGATGGCCTGATCCGGCTGCTCATTGAGCAAAAAATTGAGGCCCTTGAAATAGGATCGTGGCAAGGCCCGCGATTCGCGGACTAATTGTTTGATGTCGATTCGGGCCGCCACCCATCCAAAACCAAAAAATAAGGGCAAAATCAGCAGCCACCAGAGCTGAATCTCAAAGCCGCCACTCATATCAGGGGAAATTCCGGCGTGTCGTAGGGTTGGGCGGGTTCAGCCAGAGCCGGGGCGGAACGATGCGGCGGCGATTGCGCTGCAATTTCCTGTGCCCGAAGCTTACCCTGCAAACGGGAAATCTCGCGTCTTTGACGAATCATCGTGGCAAAGCCTGCCGTCACGCCCAAGACCACCCCGCCGACAAAGCTGCCTAAAATGACAAGAGACAAAGGGGCCTGCCAGTCATTGCTGAAATAAAAGCGCAATTCAACCAGGCCGCTATTCTTGATGGCCAGTCCGAACAAGGCGACGAAAATGACAGCCCGCAACAGCCAGATCAGAAAACGCATGGTTTTTTACACAAAAAAAGAGGCGGCATTCGAGCACTTTTGTCATCGCCGGTTCTGGCGCGTGTCGCAGTACCCAAAGGCCGCCCTCAGAATTTCAAGACTGCCCCGGCGTAATACTCATTTCAACCGGGGCATGGGTTGTCTTCTTAACGCATCACTTCAGGGTTGCGAATCCAGCAAAGCCTGATCGACTCGCTCGCGCAACTCCTTTCCGGCCTTGAAATGAGGCACATGCTTTTCAGGCACATGCACCTTTTCACCCGTCTTGGGGTTACGACCAACGCGGGGAGGACGATGATTCAGGGCAAAACTGCCAAAGCCCCGGATCTCGATACGATCGCTGCGCGCCAGTGCCTCGGTCATCGCATCGAGGATCATTTTCACCGCCATGTCCGCGTCCTTCGCGACCAGCTGCGGAAAACGCGCCGCCAGCCGATCAATCAGTTCTGATTTTGTCATGCCAGACTCTTTACCCTGAGGGTTACTGGATTACGAAGTCTTCATCTTGGCCTTAAGCAGGGCTCCCAGATTGGTCGTGCCCGTCGAAGCGGAACCGCTATCTGCGGCCAGCTTCTGCATGGCATCGTTCTGTTCGGCCTGATCACGCGCCTTGATCGACAAGCTGATCCCGCGGGTCTTGCGGTCAACGTTGATGATCATCGCCTCGACGACATCCCCTTCCTTGAAGAGGGTGCGCAGATCTTCGATGCGATCACGCGAGGCTTCGGAAGCACGCAGATAGCCTTCGATGTCGCCACCCAGGTCAATCACGGCACCGCGCTGGTCAACCGACTTCACGCTACCCTTGACGAGGCTGTTCTTGTCATGCGTGGCCACGAAGCTGGTGAAGGGGTCGCCTTCCATTTGCTTGACGCCCAGGGAAATGCGCTCTTTTTCGACATCGATCGAAAGCACCATGGCTTCGATTTCGTCGCCTTTCTTGAAGTTCTGCTTGGCTTCTTCGCCGCTCATCGACCAGGAAAGGTCGGACAGATGAACGAGGCCATCGATCCCGCCGGCCAGACCAATGAAAATCCCGAAGTCGGTAATCGATTTGATCGCACCGCGAACCTTGTCGCCCTTCTTGAAGCTCATGGCGAACTCATCCCAGGGATTAGCCTGGCACTGCTTCATACCCAGCGAAATACGGCGACGGTCTTCGTCGATTTCGAGGATCATGATTTCGACTTCATCGCCCAACTGAACGACCTTGGAGGGATGAATGTTCTTGTTCGTCCAATCCATTTCGGAGACGTGCACCAGACCTTCGATGCCCTGCTCGACTTCGACAAATGCACCGTAGTCGGTCAGGTTGGTGACCTTGCCGAACAGGCGTGTGCCGGAAGGATAGCGACGTGCGATGCCGATCCAGGGGTCGTCGCCCAGTTGCTTCATCCCCAGGGAAACGCGATTCTTTTCCTGGTCGAACTTGAGAATCTTGGCTTCGACTTCGTCGCCCACGGCCAGCACTTCGGAGGGGTGACGCACACGACGCCAGGCCAGATCGGTGATGTGCAGCAGACCATCGATGCCACCCAGATCAACGAACGCACCGTAATCGGTGATGTTCTTGACGATACCCTTGACGATCGTGCCTTCCTTGAGGTTTTCCAGCAGCGACTGACGCTCTTCACCCAGATTGGCTTCCATCACGGCGCGGCGCGACATAACGACGTTGTTACGCTTGC
The DNA here is from genome assembly GCA_964500605.1 of uncultured Sterolibacterium sp. Taxonomy (GTDB): domain Bacteria; phylum Pseudomonadota; class Gammaproteobacteria; order Burkholderiales; family Rhodocyclaceae; genus Sterolibacterium. The sequence continues at coordinate 110,495 of CAZCOS010000002.1, read as the reverse complement.
GGTCGAGCTTGATCACCTTGAAATCGAATTCTTTGCCTTCGAACGGCGTGGTGTCCTTGACAGGACGGACATCCACCAACGAACCGGGCAGGAAAGCACGAATGCCATTGACCATGACGGTCAGACCACCCTTGACCTTGCCGGTGATGAGACCCTTGACCAGGGTGCCTTCGTTCATGGCCTTGTCGAGATCGTTCCAGGCGGCGATGCGCTTGGCCTTTTCGCGCGACAGACGGGTTTCGCCGTAGCCATCTTCGAGCATTTCGATAGCGACGCTGACGTAATCGCCCGGCTTGGCTTCAACTTCGCCGCGTTCGTTCTTGAACTCTTCGACGGGAATGAAACTCTCGGACTTGAGGCCCGCATTGACAACCACATGGTTGTGATCGACGCGAACGATTTCGGCGGTGATGACTTCACCGGCGCGCATTTCCTGACGCTCAAGGCTTTCAGCGAAAAGGGCGGCAAAACTTTCCATGCCGGAGGGAGTGGAGGTGGAGACTGCAAGAGACATGATGGAGGTTGAACCTGAAGAAAAGTCGCCATGTCGATGCAAAAGGTCATTTGCAAACAACCCGATGCACACGGCAACTGCACGTTGAAAAACGTCACCCGCGGCCAGACAAATCAAAAAACCCGGCCACAAACGACACCGACAATACTGAAATCTTTACCGGGAACAAAACCGAAGCCACCGGCAAAAACCTTGCTACGACGCAGATCAACCGACACAAGCGGTGTAGCGGGCCTGAGCCTGATACCACGCCAACACGGCCTGAACAGCTTGATCGATGGAGTATTCCGTCGTATCGAGCAATTCGGCATCCGCGTTTTTTTGCAGGGGAGCAACGCTGCGAGCAGAATCGCGCGCATCACGCTCCTGCAAGTCCTGCAAAAGGGTCGAAATGTTAGCAGCTATCCCTTTTTCGATCAACTGCTTATGACGCCGACGCGCGCGCTCTTCGGCACTCGCCGTAAGAAAAACCTTGAGTGTGGCATCTGGAAAAACGACCGAACCCATATCTCGTCCATCCGCCACCAGACCGGGGGCCTGACGATAAGCACGCTGCCGTTCCAGCAGGGCCGCCCGCACGGCAGGCAAGGCCGCGACGCGGGAAGCACCGCTTGAACAATCTTCTTGACGAATCGCCTCCGTCGCCAGAACATCCGCCAGAAAAATCTCACCATCGACAAAGCGGGCCGGCAAGGCTGCAGCCAGGGCCGCCACACGCGATTCATCATCGAGCCCGATACCCGCCCGCATGGCTGCCAGTGCGGTCAGGCGATAAAGCGAACCACTGTCGAGGTAATGAAACCCTAGAGCTTGCGCCACACGCGCGGCCACCGTCCCTTTTCCGGAGGCTGAAGGGCCGTCGATGGCAATGACCGGCACAGATAGAGAGGAAGCGGTCATCGCACCACCTTGAAATAAGCTTCGAAATAGGTTGGAAAGGTCTTGGCCACACAGCCCGGATCATGAATCCGTACCGGCACACCCGCTAGGGAGACTAACGAAAAACACATGGCCATGCGGTGATCGTCGTAAGTATCGATAGCCGCATTCGCCCGAAGCGAGCCACCCGGTGGGGCCATTACTTTCAGGAAATCAGCCCCTTCCTCCACACTCGCCCCGAGTTTGCGAAGCTCCGTGGCCATTGCCGCGATGCGATCGGTTTCCTTGACACGCCAACTCGCGATATTACGCAGCGTACAAGGCCCATCCGCAAACAGGGCCAATACAGCCAGGGTCATCGCCGCATCCGGGATATGGTTGAAATCCGCATCGAACGCACGGAGCCTTCCGGATTTCGGCGCGCGGGCCTCGATCCAGTTCGGGCCCATCTCGATGCACGCCCCCATGGTCTGCAAGGCCTCGGCAAAGCGGACATCGCCCTGGATGCTATCCGCCCCCACCCCCTCGACCCGCACCGGGCCACCGCCCACCACCCCGGCAGCCAGGAAATAGGACGCACTGGACGCATCTCCCTCGACATGCACAAGACCGGGCGAGCGATAGCGACTCCCGCCTGGGATATGAAAACGCTGCCATTGCTCGCGCACCACCTCAATGCCAAAACGGCGCAGGAGATTGAGCGTGATATCGACATAGGGCTTGGAAATCAGCTCCCCCACCACCTCGATCGTCACCGCCTGCCCTGCCAGTGGCAAAGCCAGCAGCAGGGCGGTTAGAAATTGTGAAGACACATCACCACGCACCCGGATGGGGGCATCAAAACGGGCCTGGCCGGGGAAAACTTCGAGCGGAGGGTAGCCGGTCTGGCCGATGTAGCGAATCTGCGCTCCAAGCGCATTCAGCGCATCAACCAGATCACCGATCGGTCGTTCGTGCATGCGCGCCACCCCAGAAAGCCGGTAATGTCCCCCGGCAAGAGCCAGCAAGGCCGTCAAGGGACGAAAAGCCGTTCCGGCATTCCCGAGAAACAGCTCTGCTTCACGCACTGGAACAACACCACCACACCCTTGTACCCGGATGGCCTGTTCACCGCAAGGCGTACAAGCCATACCGAGTTTACCCAGCGAATCGAGCATCACCTGCGTGTCATCGGAATCGAGCAGATCCCGGACTTCTGTCACGCCTTCAGCCAGTGCGGCTAACAGCAGAACGCGGTTCGAAATACTTTTGGAGCCAGGCAGGACAATCGTACCGCTCGCCTTTGACGCAGAAGGCAGATCAAGAAATTCCATGGTTTTCCTGTGTTCCATTGATTCAACTGACACAAGCCGCATTCGAAGCCCGGCTCGCGGCAATGGCAGCAACCCTCGCACTGCGCCGCGCCACGACTTCGGCCATCATCGAAAGGGCGATTTCCGCCGGAGTGTGGCTGCCAATGGGAATCCCCGCCGGGGCCTGAAGCCGATCGATCTGCTCGGGGGTCAGGTCGAACAAACCCAGGCGAATGCGACGTTTAGCACTGGTTCGCGGCGAACCCAGCGCGCCGATGTAGAAAGCGTCTGACTTGAGGGCTTCGAGCAGGGCCATGTCATCCACTTTGGGATCATGGGCCGTCGTCAGGATGGCCGTGCAGTCATCGATCCCCAAGGCCAGTAAAGCATCATCTGGCATGCCTTCGAGCAGTACGGCATCAGGCACATCCCATTGCGCCCGATATTCCAGGCGCGGATCAGTGACATAAACCGAGAAATCCAGCATCAGAGCCATGCGGGCCAAATAGCGGGCCAGATGCCCCGCCCCGACAATCAGCAACCGCCAGTTCGGGCCGATGACATTGCTCAAGGTCTTTTCGTCAAAGAAAAACTTTGCTTCGCGCCCGGCTTCGCTGACACTGGCCTCCCCGCTGTCCATCGAAAGCACCCGGCAGACCCGTCGACGTTCGCGTAGTGCCTCAATGCACTGCGCGATGCTTCCCCTTTCTTGCACGGGTTCGATGGCCACGACCATCGTTCCGCCACAAGGCAAACCAAAGCGACGCGCCTCGTCGGCGGAAACACCGTAAGACGTGGTATAGGGCTTTACAGGAAAATCCCGATCGATGCGCTCGACCAGATGCTCTTCAATGCACCCCCCAGAAACCGAGCCCACAAAACGACCGTCCTCGGCCACGGCCAACATGGAACCCACCGGACGCGGCGCAGAGCCCCAGGTTTCGACGACGGTCACCAACGCAACACGCGCGCCCTCTTCCAGCCAACCCAGGGCCGTTTCGAGGACGTAAAGATCGGATGAATTCATGTGTAATCCTGAACGTGGCGGCTGAATCTACTGAATGTTCCGGCAGATTCCTGCAGACTTCGGAAAAACCGCGCATTTTACAGCGCGCCCGTCTCCTCCCGAAAGGCAGCCAGCAAGGTCCACTCCGAAAAACAGGCGGCCTGCCCCACAGATTGATCGGAGACATCCCACAAATTCCAGACCGTCGCCCGAGCGATTTCGAAGCGGCTCCCATCCGCTCCCATCCGGATTCCTTGGTAATCGTCGATAAATCCCTGACGGCTCACCGTGTCCAGAAATCGCTGACGCTCCTCGCGCAACAAGGGCTCGGCGGAGTAGCGGGAAGGCAAACCAATGATCGTACGCCAAGGCATGGCAAACAAAATCTGCGCCGTGAGATTGGCATAAGTAAAAACCGGGTCCTCAGCACCATCATGAGACAGCACGGCAAAAGGCGCGAAGTAAAGCTCTCGTGCTGCAGCCAGTGGCGGTAAATCCCGGCCCAACAGGTTTCTGCCCGTCAGTTGCAGATAGCAGGAAAGCAGCCGACTCACCTGTTCCGACTCGTAATCCCAGCGCATGACCCTCATGAAGACCCTCGCGCTTTCGCCTCCACAGCGACCGACGGCGTAAGGCTGCGCTGTGCCATGGCACGATAACGATCCTTGTCGACAAAAATGAACAACCCTTCGCAACTCGCCGTCACGAGGCCATTGGCACGAATTTCACCGTGCAGAACATTCTTGCGCCCCTCGACGCTCACCACCTGACCCAACAGCTCCAGTTCGGTATTGAGCGGGGTCGGATGATGAAAGCGTGTCGTCAGCGTCCCCGTCACGCCCGGTTGCCCCGTCAGTCGCTGCGCCATGCCTAGAAAATGATCAAACAGCGCGCAAACGAAACCGCCATGCACACTCGAAGGGGGCCCTTCGTATTGCCAACCCATGGTCACCCGTCCATGTGCCTTTCCCTCTTCGAGCCAGAGCCTGAGGGGGGGGGCCAGCGGATTACCATGACCGCTCAGCGGGTTGGTTTCCCGCGCAATCTCGCCCCAGCTTCCCATGCGCCCACCGTCAAACTGAGCAAACGCTGCGCGCCCCGGCATCTGATCCGCACCGGAAAGACAATCCACCGCAGCCTGCAAGTGGCGGGCCGCTTCCTGAAAGGCTGCTGTTTCGCTGGTCGTCGTGGCCATCAAGCCGATCAACCGTCGCGCAACGGCTGCCGTCTCCCGCCGAGCCGCCCAGTTTTCATCCCGAGGGGGCGCATTAGGTTCCGGGACATCCAGCATGGCCCCCCGTTTTGATGCGGCATCGGGCTGTTCGCGCATTTCCTGTGTCATGATCATTCCTTCCGAAGCCGTGAGAATATACCCGGAGTTGAAGCCATCGCCACAAGCGGATAAGCTCAGTCCCTTGAGTCCCTTGAGTACTTTGAGTACTTTGAACACCCTCCTCTTTCGTCTTCCTCCCACCCTCATGTCCGAACAACAATCCGACACCACGCTCTATCCTCATATCGACCTGCTGGAGCGGCTGGATCAAGGTGCTCCGCTGGACCAGCGACTGGCCACAATCCATGAAGCCCTTTACACCATGACCGGCTGTGTCGATCGCATTTCCGTGGCCAGTTACGACCCGGCCACCGATCTGCTGAAAACTTTTCTGGCCAGCTCACCGGGACGCAATGAACTCGTCCGCTACGAAGCCCGACTTTCCGACACGCCTTCCCTTTTGGAAATTCTGAAAACGGGCCGTCCCCGCATCATCAACGACCTGAAACGCTCGCGTCCGAGCAGCAGTGTCCATAGCCGCATCATCGCCGACGACGGCCACCGGCTCAGCTACACCACGCCCATGATGCTCAATGGCACCTGCTGGGGCTTCATTTTCTTCGATTCCCGTCAGCCTGGCCCTCTGCCCGAAGAAACGCTCAACCTGTTCGACGTCTTTGCCCACCTCATTTCCGCCGTGGTCACGGCTGAAATGATGAGCATCCGCACCCTTGCTGCGGCCATCAAGACTGCACACGACATGGTGCATTACCGCGACCCGGAAACCGGCGGACACATCGACCGGATGTCACGCTACGCCCGGCTCATCGCGCAGCACCTCGCTGCCATCGGCGCGGCCAATCTCGACGATGAAACCATCGAACGCATCTTCCAGTTCGCCCCGCTGCACGACATCGGCAAACTCGCGATTCCCGACCGCATCCTTCTCAAACCCGGCCAGCTTTCTCCGGAAGAACGAGAATTGATGAAGCTGCACACCTCGCGCGGCCAGAAGATGATCGAGGACATCGTCCAGAATTTCGGGCTCGAACACCTGAGCCATCTTGATCTGCTGAAAAACATTGCCGAATCGCACCACGAAGCCATGGACGGCAGCGGCTACCCGCACGGCCTGCGCGGCGAGGACATCCCGATCGAAGCACGCATTATCGCGGTGGCCGATGTCTTCGATGCCCTCACCAGCCAACGTCCTTACAAAACCTCATGGAGCAATGAAGAAGCCTTCGCCTGGCTAAGGCAGCTTTCCCGGACCAAGTTCGACAAAGACTGCGTTGAAGCCCTGATCTTCAACGCTGCCAAGATCAAGGAAATCCAGCAGCAGTTTGTAGACGAAAAACAAGATACGGAGAAGTTGTAGACAGGAGCGCAAAACCCCCGACCCGGCCCTCACATCGACTGTCGGAGCTGCTCAAGAATCGCCGGGTTTTCCAATGTGGAAACATCCTGCGCGACCTCCTCACCCTTGGCCAGCTGACGCAGCAAGCGACGCATGATCTTCCCGGAGCGGGTTTTGGGCAGATTTTCACCAAAACGAATATCGCGCGGCTTGGCAATCGGGCCGATTTCCTTTCCAACCCACTGGCGCAATTCCTCCGCGATACGCGTGGCCTCCCCGCCTTCGGGCCGACTTGCTTTCAATACGACGAAAGCACAAATGGCCTCGCCGGTCAGATCGTCCGGGCGTCCCACCACGGCAGCTTCCGCGACCAAGGGGTTGGACACCAGGGCCGATTCGATTTCCATCGTCCCCATCCGATGTCCGGACACATTGAGCACATCGTCGATGCGCCCCATGATGGTGAAATAGCCGGTTTTCGCATCGCGCACCGCGCCATCCCCAGCCAGATAAAGACGCCCGCCCCACTCTGCCGGAAAATAGGAACGGACATAGCGGTCTGGATCATTCCAGATCGTGCGGATCATTCCCGGCCATGGTTTTCGAATGACCAGCGATCCACCATTGCCCCAAGGCAGCTCCGCACCCGTTTCATCCACCACCGACACCGCAATCCCCGGAAAAGGCAGGGTGCACGAACCCGGAACCATGGGGGTCGCACCCGGCAGCGGCGTAATGACGTGCGCCCCGGTTTCCGTCTGCCAGAAGGTATCGACCACCGGGCAACGGCTGCCTCCCACTTCCGTGTAATACCACATCCAGGCTTCGGGATTGATGGGCTCCCCCACCGAACCAAGAATGCGCAGGGAAGAAAGATCATGTTGGCGAGGCAGTTCTGCGCCGAGCTTAATGAGCGAGCGAATCGCCGTCGGGGCAGTGTAAAAAATCGAGACGCGATGACGCGCAATGATCTGCCAGAAGCGCGAGGCATCCGGCCAGGTGGGAATCCCTTCGAAAATAACCTGGGTGGACGCACAGGCCAGCGGGCCGTAAGCCACATAGGTATGCCCTGTCACCCAGCCGATGTCTGCCGTGCACCAGAACACATCCTCGGGCTTGATGTCGAAGGTCCATTTCATCGTCATGACGGCATGCAACAAATAACCGCCTGAAGAATGCTGAACCCCCTTGGGTTTGCCCGTCGAACCGGAGGTGTAAAGCAGGAACAGGGGATGCTCCGCACTCAGCCATTCCGGCTCGCAGACTTCGCTTTGCCCGGCAACCACCTCGTGCCACCAGACATCCCGCCCAGCCTGCATCGCACAAGGCTGGGACGTGCGTTGATAGACGATCACGCGACGCACCGAATCGCAGCCACCCAGGGCAATGCCCTCGTCCACCGCTGGTTTAAGCGGCAGCACCTTGCCGCCACGCAACTGCGCGTCCGCCGTGATGACGGCCACTGCCCCGGCATCCTGAATGCGTTCCTGCAAACTTTTTGCCGAAAAGCCACCGAACACGACGGAATGAATCGCACCGATCCGCGCACAGGCCTGCATAGCCACCACCCCTTCGATAGACATCGGCAGATAGATCACCACCCTGTCACCCTTGCCGATTCCCTGCGCCTTCAGGGCATTGGCAAATTGCGCCGTGCGAACCATCAATTCGCGGTAGCTGACTTTCGTCACCACGCCGTCGTCCGCCTCGAAAATCAGGGCGGTTTTTTCGCCCAGACCGGCTTCAACATGACGGTCGAGGCAGTTGTAGGAGACATTCAGTTCCCCATCGGCAAACCAGCGATAGAACGGAGCCGAAGATTCGTCCAGTGCTGATGAAAAAGGTTTCTTCCAGCTCAGATGTTCGCCCGCCAGACGCGCCCAGAAGGCTTCGTGATCCTGCTCGGCCTCGCGGCATAGTGCTTCATAGGCCGCCATGCCGGAAACAGCCGCCTGCTTAACCAAACTTTCCGGCGGAAGAAAAACGCGGGACTCCTGCATAACCGAAGTGATCGTCGTCATGGCTTTTCTCTCTTCTCGATTGGACGACGAAATTCTGCGCGTCGGAGGGCGGCGAATCAAGCCTCCAGGGTAATCGCATTTGATTTTCGATGATGGATTGCCCCCCAGCTTGTCCAGTGCGCCCGCCGGGGCGAGTCCCGGCAGGGTTGAAAATAAAACCGAATGTCAGAGCATCCCGCGAAGAGGGTTCGGGGCGAATAATGATTCGCCCCTACGGAGCATCCCAGGTTCAATCAACGCGCCCACTTCCCCTTCTGAATCGCCGAGTGATGGCCTTGCTGGGCGGGGAAGTCCGGCGATGCTGTTTGAGCCGAAGGCGAGTTTGCATCGCTGGCCGCACGGCAAGGTCAGCAGGAGGGGAATCTGGCGAAGCCAGATCGATGAAGTGGGGCACGATTCTTTGGTGACTTTCTTGTCGTGCAACAAGAAAGTCACTCGCCCGCCGGGGCGAGTCCCGGCAACGTTGAAAATGAAGCCGCACGTCGAAGCATCGCGCAAAGTGGCAAAGAGGATTTGGAGCGAATGACCATTCAGGGCGAATGAGGGTTCGCCCCTACGGGATGGGAAAATTTCAAATGCAATTGCCCTGGCCTCCCGTCCGAATGCTCAGGCAGCATCCTCAACATAAAAACGGATACGGTGGATTTTCTTCTCACGCATATTGAACTCGAAGAAGATCGCTCCCTTTTGTACCGCACCGCCATCCTCCAGACTGAAGCTGGTCGTGATGAAATTCCCCGAGGCCATGGTCTTGTGCAGGCTCAACTTGCCCTTGCGATTCGCCAAGGATTCCACCCCCTGCAAAGGAAGCTGTGCCGGCCAGGCCACACCGGCAAAATCCGTACTCAATAAAATCGCCATTTTTCCGAAAGCCTGCTGGTTAAAGGCCGAAACGAATTCGGCGACACGATCTTTGCCTGCCTGGCCGATGTTGAACACGCCGGACATGAATTGCAGCATCCCGTTGAAGCCTAGTTCGGACACCATCCGCTGTGCCAGTTTCATCCCCACCGCCAGGCTTTCCAGCCCGAAAGACATCTGCTGTTTCAGTGCCGGTGCCAATTCCCAGTGGGCCGACAAATGTTGTACCTTGAGCGTATCGTTTTCTTCAACCAGCTCATAATGAGCGTGCATGGGTACATTCAGCGTAATCTTCGGCGACATGCGGATTTCGATGGTCATGTCGCGCACCACGCTCGCACCGCATACGATGTCACGATCCACATGAAACGTCAGATCACGCGGCGCGATGAAGCAGTCGTAAAACCGCCCGAGCGGCCCATTACCGCACACCCCCGTCCGGGCATCGAACACCCCGCTGACATGTGCAGGCGCACCAACGGGGTCCTCGACGATGTTGTAGCGGGCAAAAATGGACATCCACGCCTGCTTGTCATGGATCGCAACGGCCTTGGGTGATTTCATCACGGTGCCCAGTTTTTCTTCTCGGCTGAAGCGGGAAAGCATGATGGGTAATCTCCTGAATATCTTTTCGGACAATCGGGCATCATAGTCACAAATGCGCGAGGCACAAAGCCCAATTATCCGCTTAGCCCGAATGACTTCTCTTCTACAAAAACCAGGGAACCTCCTCATGCCCAGGGAAATCGAACTCAAACTTGCTCTGCCCGAAGAACAGCAGCAACGCTTCAGAAACCTGCCGTACCTGAATCAGGCAGTTTCCTGTCAATCCGGATTTCTACTTAATCGCTATTACGATACGCCCAGGCTGGATTTGCAGCGTCATGGCGTTGCCTTGCGCTGTCGCGAGCAGGCGGGGCAGTGGATTCAGACGGTCAAGTGTGCCGGAAACACGTCAGGCGGGCTTTCGAGTCGCCCGGAATGGGAAACGGAATTCAAGGGGGAATTCGATTTCTCGCTCATTGAAGACACCGCTGTCCGCGCGCTGCTCGAACTGCCTGAAATCAGAAATGCACTCTCGATCCTGTTTGAAACCCGCTTCCAGCGCACGACCTGGCGTTTTGAATCTTTGCCGGATTGTGCCTTGCTGCTGATGCTGGATGAGGGCGAGATACGCTCTGCTGACCGCCGCTCGCCGATCAGTGAAATCGAGATCGAACTCGCACTGAAACACGAGCCCCTTGTCACATCAAGGCATCTGGACGCTCTTTTTTCACTTGCCCAATCGCTTGGCTCACAGCTTCCCCTGCTCCCCAACGCACAAAGCAAGGCAGAGCGAGGCTACCGACTTTTTCATGACATGAAAATCGAGCCGCGCAAAGCGCGCGCCGTCGATCTGAAGGGCTGCTCAAGCCCCCTGCACGCCTTTCAGCGTGTTGCACAGGAATGTCTAGATCATCTGCAATCCAATCACGAAGCCGCGCTTTGCAATGACCACCCCGAATTCATTCACCAGATGCGCATTGCCACGCGAAGGCTACGCTCTGCACAGCGTTTCTTTTCACCCTGGCTCCCCCTGCCTGCCCTTGAAGTGCGAGAAAACAGTCTGCGTCACCTGGCTGGACAACTGGGCAACGTCCGCAATCTCGATGTTCTGATGGAGGATATCCTCGCCCCGGCGATGAACAAACTTCCACCCACACCAGCCCTGAAAGCACTGAACCAGCACATTCGTCAGCAAGCCCACCTCGCGCGTCTGCAGGCTCGAAAACATTTACAGTCCGTTCAGCATGCGCAATTCATGCTGCACATGACGCGACTCCTTCATCAAGATATTCAAACCTGGAAACCGGAAGGGGCTGAAACAGTGGCCGGGGCCGAAGAATCTCTGGCAACGCTCCTTCGACCAGCCCTCAAGCGTGGCCTGAAAAAGCTCCGCCGTCTCGCCCGCTCGGTCTGTCTCGATGATCCTGCATCGCTCCACCGACTACGCATCGCCGTCAAACGACTGCGCCACGCCATGGAGTTTTCCGCATCGTGTCTGGACGAATCCGGAAACAAACAACGATACAGACGGCTGCTCCAGCAACTCACCACGCTTCAGGACGATCTGGGCATCCTGAATGATCTCTCCCATGCCGGCCCACCCTTGCTGCAATACGCACAGAACCGTCCGACGCGGCTGGAAGCGGTTGCCTCGGTGGGACAACATCATCTTGCCCTTTATCACACCCTCCTGGAGGGTCTACCCAAAAAACTCCGCCAGATAAAACGGATGCGCTGCCCGAAGATCGCGCCTAAAAACGGGGCAGGAAGGAAATCATGAAACTGCTGCTCTGGCGTCACGCCGAAGCCGAAGACCCCTGTCTTCATCAAGCCGATCACGAACGACGCTTGACGCCCTACGGTGAAAAACAGGCTCGGCGCATCGCCCGCTGGCTGCATCAAAAAGGGCACCAGTCGCTGGCTTCGGAACACAATATTTATTCCAGCCCGGCGACCCGTTGCCAGCAAACCGCCCGCAAACTTGCACTTCCTTACGATGTGGAACCTCGGCTCGGGCTGGATGCGGGAGAATCAGCAATGCTGACGTTCGTTCAGAGCCTGATTGCGCAGACGGCGAAGGCGAACGGCACAGACACGGTACTTCTGGTAGGCCACCAACCCATGTTGGGGCGTCTGGCCGCCTGGCTCATGACGGGAGAAACAAAAGACTGGTCTTTTCGGAAAGGGGCTTTGTGGTGGTTCAACATTCCGGAAGACCAAACAAGCAGGACAGGAATGGCACGGCTAAAAGCCGTGATCGACCCCGGATTGTTGTAAAAGCCGAAAAGCTTTGCAGTGCCGTTTCAGGCTAACGGCCCGGGCGATCCGAAACATGCCTCCGAACCGGGTGACCTCCCTCACTTCCCATGAAGCAAGCGTTCCTCAGCGGCCACCAACGCCACGCCACTGCCTTGCAGCACCAGCACATCGCCCTCTTCAAGCAGCGTATCCTGCTCGGGTTCAATGCTGCGCTTACCACGACGGCGCAAAGCCAGAACCGTGACCTCCAGCTCGTCCATATCGTAACCTCCCAGCATCTGTCCAACGGCATGGGCACCAGCCTCCAGGGCCACCGTTTTGAGACGTACCAGGTCTGCATCCGAACCGAATTCACCCGCATCGCTCATCCCGCGGAAAAAACCGCGCAACAAGGCGTAACGCTGCTCGCGCACCTCACGCAGGAGCGTGATGACCCGCTGCATCGGCACACCGACGAGAGCCAGCGCATGTGTCGCCAACATGACGCTGGACTCCAGGGCTTCAGGCACCACCTCGGCTGCCCCCGCAGAAGAAAAGCGGGCAACATCGGTTTCCTCGGCAGCACGCACAACCACCGGCAATTCCGGCCGCAAAGCCTGGGCATGATGCAGCACCCGCAAGGCCAGCTGAGGGTCATTGGAAGTCACCACAATCACATTGGCACGATGCAAGCCGGCGGCGATCAGCATTTCGCGCTGAGAAGCATCGCCAAACACGACAGAATCGCCCGCCGCTGCCGCCTCGCGCACTCTTTCCGGGTCCAGATCCAAGGCCACCAACGGAATGTTCTCCTTTTCCAGAAAACGCGCCAGATATTGACCCGTCCGCCCGTAACCACAAAGGATCACATGTTTATCGCTAGACAAGGAACGTGCCGCCACCTGTGTCAGTGCCATTGAACGCAACATCCATTCCGAAGCCACCAGCCGCAAGACGATCTTGTCACTGAAATGAATCAGAAGCGGCGCAGCCAACAGGGATAACACGAGTGCCGCCAGCACCGTCTGCGTCACGGATGAAGAAATCAGCCCCTGTTCAAAACCCAGGGTCAGCAGCACAAATCCGAATTCCCCGCCCGCACACAGCCACAAGCCCGTTCGCAAAGCCACTCCCGGCGGGGTGGAAAGCATGCGGGACAAAACAAAGATGACCAGTAGTTTCAGCAGCAGCAAGCCCAGGAGCAACCCTAGAACCAGCAAAAAATTCTGGCCGATCATCAAGGGATCCAGCGACATGCCCACCGTCACGAAAAACAGCCCCAGCAACACATCCCGGAAGGGCTTGATGTCTTCCTCGACTTTGAAACGGTATTCCGTTTCGGAAATCAGCATCCCGGCCAGAAAAGCTCCCAGTGCCATCGACAGACCCGCTTTGTCCGTCATCCAGGCCAAGCCCAGGGTAATCAGGAGGACATTGAGAATGAAAAGCTCGGTTGATTTACGCCGAGCCACCAGGGTAAACCAGGCACGCATCAGCCGTTGCCCGAAAAAGAGTACCAAGACCAGCACCAGGGCAGCTTTGAGCCCCGCCACCAGCAAAGTTTCAGCCAAAGCCCCCCCTTGCCCAGAAAGGGCGGGCAAGAGAATCAGCAAAGGAACCACCGCCAGATCCTGAAACAGCAACACCCCCATGATCTGCCGACCGTGTGGCGAATCCAGTTCCCCTCGCTCCACCAGCAACTTGCTGGCCACTGCCGTGGAAGACATGGCCAGAGCACCACCCAGGGCAAAAGCCCCCTGCCAGGACAAGTCGGTCAAGCCGGCCAGCAGCGAAGTCGCCAGTATGGTCAGTGCCACTTGTGCCGAGCCCAGACCAAAAACAAGGCGTTTCATGCTGTACAAATGAGAAAGTGAAAACTCGAGGCCAATAGTGAACATCAGGAACACCACCCCGAATTCAGCCAAATGCCGCACGCCATCGTCATCCGGAATCAGAGCCAGCGCGCGCGGCCCGACGAATGCGCCCACCAGCAAATAGCCGATCACAGGCGGCAGATACAAGGTACGGAACAGGATCACCACCATCACGGCGGCAAACAGCAACAACAGAACAGGCTCCAGAGTCGTACTCATGCTTATGCCTCACCAGCCTTCCCGGAAAGGTGAAAAGACAGGGTTTGTTATAATTTCAAATTCTGCGAATGTAACATCTCCATGAGCAAATCCAGCACTTCTCCTGCGCTGTCCCCCTCTTCCGCGCCACCCGCGCTACCTCGCCCAATCGAAATGGCGCAACGCGTCCTGCAGATCGAAGCACGCGCCATCACGGCCCTGCAATCCCGCCTGGGCCCGGTTTTTCTTCAGTCGATTGAAGCCATCCTCGCTTGCCGTGGCCGTGTCATCGTTTGCGGGCTGGGCAAATCCGGGCACATTGGCAAAAAAATAGCGGCAACCCTCGCGAGTACCGGCACACCGGCCCATTTCGTTCATGCCGCCGAAGCCGCACATGGCGACCTGGGCATGATCACACCCAACGATATCGTCATCGCCATCTCGAACTCCGGTGAAAACAGCGAACTGCTCACCATCGTTCCCCTCATCAAACGCCGGGGCGGCTGTCTGATTACCCTTTGCGGCAATCCGGAGTCCTCACTGGCCCGGGAGGCCGATTTCAATCTCGATGCAGGCGTGGAAGAAGAAGCCTGTCCGCTCAACCTTGCCCCAACCGCCAGCACCACTGCCGCACTCGCACTGGGTGACGCACTGGCCGTCGCCCTGCTCGATGCACGCGGTTTCGACGCCCAGGATTTTGCCCGGTCCCATCCAGGTGGAGCCCTGGGACGACGCCTGCTCACCCATGTTCAGGATGTCATGCGCCCATTGGCCGACGTCCCTCAGGTTTCCACCTCGACCTCCCTCATCGACACGCTCGCAGCCAGCTCCACCGGCGGCATGGGTATGGTGGCGGTTCTGGGAAACGCAAACCAACTGGTCGGCATCTTTACTGACGGTGATTTACGCCGTGCCCTGCAAAAATTCGGCGATCTGCGCAACAAAACGGTCGGCGAGCTCATGACTCACGCCCCCCTCACCATTTCCCCGGAACGACTGGCCGTCGAAGCCGCACAACTCATGGAATCACGGAAAATCACTCAACTCCTCGTTCAGGATGCCAACGGGCGACTCTGCGGCGCGCTGACCATGCACGATCTTCTCCAAGCCAAGGTAGTCTGACCATGAATGCCCTGTCCCACGCCAAAGCCCGCCCCTTGCGACTCATGGGTTTCGATGTCGACGGTGTCCTGACCGACGGCACCCTCTGGTTCTCCGCACAAGGCGAAGAAATGAAAGGATTCAATACGCTGGATGGTCACGGGCTGAAAATGTTGGCAGATAGCGGCATCCTTCTCGCCATCATCACAGGACGCCGCTCGCGTGCCGTCGAGCTGCGTGCCGCCAATCTGGGTATCACCCTGCTATTGCAAGGCATTGAAAATAAACATCAAGCCATGCAACAGCTCCTCGACACCCACCACCTGACTTTCGCCGAAGCGGGCTATATGGGTGATGACGTCGTCGACCTTCCGCTCCTACGAGCCTGCGGCTTTTCCGCCAGCGTTCCCAATGGGCACCCCTTGGTGCGTGAACATGTCGACCACATCACCACAGCGGCAGCGGGCCATGGTGCTGTCCGGGAAGTCTGCGAGCTGATCCTGTTCAGCCAGGGCAAACTCGGCAGCGCGCTGGCCCCTTATCTTGCTGCACCTGCCTGTCCGGTGTCGTGAAAAAAACCGCAGCCCCCGTTTTTCCTCTGGTTCTGCTGGCTCTTCTGGCCGGAGGCACCTTCTGGCTTGATCGCGCCAGTCATGTCGATTTCCAGGGAAATAACGGTCGGCATCGCCACGACCCCGATTTCATCGTGGAAGACTTTGAAACACGTCACTTCGACCTTAGCGGCCATCTCCAGCACCAGCTCAATGCAAAGCGCATGCGTCACTATCCGGATGACGAATCCACAGAAGTGGAAACGCCCTCGCTGCTGTATTACGCCCACACCCCACCGACCCACCTCAAAGCCCAAAAAGCCTGGATCAGCAAGGACGGAAAGGAAATACGCCTTTACGACCAGGTTCAACTGACACGCCCCGCCACGGACGACCAGGCCGAACTCACCGCCAACAGCAGCGAGCTGCATGTTTTCCCGGACGAAGAAATCGCCCGCACCCAAACACCGGTCACACTCATCAATGGCCTGACCACCCTTCAAGGACAAGGGCTGGAAGCCGACCACCGCAAGCAAACCTACCTCCTGACGGGACAGGTACGCGGCATCATGAACCGCCCGACCCCGAAAAACAGAAAGCAATAACCATGCAACGACCCATAATTCTGCTGCTTCTCGGCAGTTTGCTGGCTTTTCCGGCACTGGCCGAAAAAGCCGACCGCAACAAACCTGTTCATCTCGAAGCGGATCGCCTGACCGTCGATGATGCGAAAAAAGTACACATCCTCCAGGGGAATGTGCGGCTTAGCCAAGGCACCTTGATCATCCGTTGCGAAAAACTGGTCGTCACCCAGGACAAGGAAGGCTTCCAGAAAGGAATCGCAACCGGTGGCCCCGGAGGTCTAGCCCGTTTCCGGCAAAAACGGGAAGGGCTGGATGAATATATCGACGGCGAAGCTGAACGCATCATCCACGACGACAAAGCCGGTAAAACCGAATTCTTCCAGCGTGCCTACGTCAAGAGCGGCCACGACGAAGTGCGCGGCCAGTACATCTCCTACGACGGCCATACCGAAAACTATCTCGTCACCAGCGGCCCGGACGCAAGCTCCCCAGCCGGCCAAACCACTGGCCGTGTTCACGCCGTCATCCAGCCCAAATCACGCCCAGAATCAAGCCTGCCTCCACCTTCCTCTTCCTCTCCATCCTCTTCCCAAGAAAAGTGAGCCTCCCATGCGCTTTGAAAACATCATCGCCGAAACCCGCGGCAAAGTCGGACTCATCACCCTCAACCGCCCCAAAGCCCTCAATGCGCTCAACGATGCCCTCATCGACGAACTCGGGCAAGCCCTGGCGAGTTTCGAAGCCGATGAAGCCATTGGCTGCATCGTCATCACCGGCTCGGAAAAAGCCTTCGCAGCAGGTGCCGACATCAGTTTCATGAAAGACTTCAGCTACATGGATGTCTATAAGGGAAACTACATCAGCAACAACTGGGACCGCGTCGCCCGCTGCCGCAAACCTCTAATCGCTGCCGTAGCAGGCTACGCGCTCGGTGGAGGCTGCGAACTGGCCATGATGTGCGACTTCATCCTGGCCGCCGACAACGCCCAATTCGGCCAACCCGAAGTCAAGCTGGGGGTCCTGCCCGGTGCAGGAGGTACACAACGCCTACCCCGCGCCATCGGAAAAGCCAAAGCGATGGAACTGTGCCTGACCGGCCGAAATATGGATGCCGCCGAAGCCGAACGGGCCGGACTGGTCGCGCGGATCATTCCCGCCGACAAGCTCATCGATGAAGCCCTGCTTTGCGCTGAAAAAATCGCCAACTATTCCCTGCCCGTCACCCTGATGATCAAGGAATCCATCAATCGCGCCTACGAATCCGCCCTGCAAGAAGGACTACTCTTCGAACGTCGCAGCTTTCACGCCACCTTTGCCATGGAAGACCAGAAAGAAGGCATGGCCGCTTTCATCGAAAAGCGCAAACCCATTTTCAAAAATCGCTGAGCCCTTCCCTTGCCACCGCCTGAAGAATCTGCTGCAGCGCGACATCTACACAATGACAAACAACCACGAAAATAGAATAATTCATTAAAATTCATAAACTAAGCAAAAACAAGCCTGCCGTGGTGCACTGCGCAAAAAAGACTTGACAACCCGGTTTCCCCGCCTATAATTCGTTCAGATCGTGCAGTGCAGCAATTTGCAGTCAGGCAATACCCGCTTCCCTATCTTTCCTCTATTCTTTCCCTCACTTTCCCAAGGAGAATCCTCATGCTGACCACCCCCGAACAATTCGCCAATGCCAACAAAGCCAGCGTCGAAGCCCTGCTGAACCTGGCCAACACCGCTTTCGCCAGCGCAGAGCGCATCGCCGCCCTGAACCTGAATACGGCCCGCAGCCTGCTGGAAGACAGCGTTGCCAACACCAAGGCACTGCTCAGCGTTCGTGACGTGCAGGAACTGGTTTCCCTCCAGACGACCCTGGCCCAGCCCACCGTCGAGAAGGCTGTTTCCTATTCCCGCAGCCTGTACGAAATCGCGGCTCAAACGCAAGAAGAAATCTCCAAGATCGTTGAAGCTCAATTCACCGAAGCGAACAAGAACGTCGCCAGCGCACTCGACAAGGCTGCCAAGAACGCCCCGGCCGGCTCCGACGTTGCCGTTGCTGCCGTGAAGTCGGCCATCGCCGCCGCCAACTCGGCTTACGACAGCATCAGCAAGGCCGCCAAGCAAGTCGCCGAAATCACCGAAGCCAATGTCGCGGCTGCCACCAACGCCACAGTCAAGGCTGTCGGCAATGCCTCGACCGCAGCCAAGACCAAGAAGGCTGCCTGAATAGGCTGAGCTTCAAAAGACACATGTCTCCTCCTCCAGCCAATTTGGCTGGTTTCAACCCGGTGCGAGTCACCGGGTTTTTTTTGTCCGCATTATCATTGTCTATCCACAATGATCGCCTGTTGGGGCAGCCTTTACGGCTGTCCGCAGTTCAGAGTCAGCGTTTTCTGCCGAATCAACAGGATGACCCTTCTCGTCCCCCACCCCGCACCCGCTATCTTCCTTCGACTCTGTGCAGCCATCCATCACTCCATTTCCCATGTTAGCTTTTTTCCTGAAAATCAGGTTTTCCTGTCAACCTGACGCAGGCAGCCGCGTTAATCCGTTCGGCGCGACGTAGGTCAAACCCTGCAGTGCCAATTCAAATCACTTTCAAAGGACGTATCAAATGAACAAGCTGTTTGCCGTACTGATTGCTGCTGCATTCGCCTCCACCACGGCCTTCGCTACCGAAGCCGCCAAGGCTGACCACAAAGCCGAACACAAAGCCGAACACAAGGCTGAAGCCAAGAAGGAAGAGAAGAAAGTAGAAGCGAAGAAAGAAGAGAAGAAGGAAGAAAAGAAGGCTGAAGCCAAGAAGTAATCGGGCCTCTCTTTCTAAAAAGGCAGGGTGCAGCGCACGCCTGCCTTTTTCTTTGCTCTTTGGTACGCCCCTTTACCCGTCACCGACACGCCGAGATTCTGTCAATGAACCTGCCCAACTCTGCTTCATGGCGAACTGCGCTGTTTGCGCTGCTATTGCTGAACCTTTCCTTGTCGGTTCATGCCGCCGAATCCCTGACGCTCTCCATCGGTATTCACCGGATTCAGGCCGAAGTCGCCCATACCCCTGAGTCACGCGCCCAAGGTTTGATGCACCGCAAAAGCCTGGCGGGCAATAACGGCATGCTGTTTGTTTTTCCGCAAACGGCCATCCACTGCATGTGGATGCGTAACACGCTCATTCCACTTGCCGTCGCCTTTCTGGATGAAAAGGGACGACTCATCAATATCGCTGAAATGCTGCCCCAGACCGAGGACACCCATTGCGCCGCGCAGCCAGCAAAATTCGCACTCGAAATGCCCTCCGGCTGGTTCAAACAACGCGGTTTGAATGTCGGCAGCCTTCTTCAAGATATTGAACAAGCCCCCACGGCCCAATGAGATCATCTGGAATGACACGGCACTGAACAAGTCCATCCGTAGTCCAACCATTGAGGCTGAACATTGCCAAAGAAACAGGGCAAACAAAATAGATGCCCTCTCACTTATTCAACCCGAATGATTCACAACGGCCAAAACACCTTGGCCATAACGCTCGATTTTCACGGTACCGATGCCGTTGATCGTCGCCAGCGCGTCCAGGCTGTCCGGACGTAACGTCGCTATTTCACGCAATACCCGATCGTGCAGAATGACATAGGCTGGCACACCCTGCTCTCGTGCCCGTTCGGCTCGCCACTGTCTCAGGGATTGGAAAAGGGCGTCTTCTGCCGCAGAAGTCGGCGAATCAACTGAAGAAGAGCCGACCATCCAGGCCGGAGATGCAGCCCCTGTGCTGACCCGAGTGGATTTCTTTTTGCGCTGACGGACGGGTGGGCGACGCAGCATCAGGCTCGTCTCACCCCGAAGCACGGGGCGAGCCGCTGCAGTCAGCATCAAGCCTCCCTGTCGGTGAGCCTGCGGCAACAACAAGCCCGCCGCGAGTAATTGGCGGGCGATGCTGCGCCAAAGGGTTTCTTCATGTTCCAAACCGATGCCGAAGGTGGGTAAGCGGTCGTGCTGGCACTGGAGGACTTTCTCCGTTTTTTTACCGCGAAGAATATCGATCAGGTGAGCCGCACCAAATCGCTGCCCGGTACGCAAGGCGGCAGACATCAGCTTTTGTGCGGCAATGGTGCCATCCCAAAGCAGAGGAGGTTCCAGACAGGTGTCGCAATTTTCGCAGTTGTTCGAACTTTCTCCGAAGTAATTCAGCAACACACGACGCCGACAACCTGCCGTTTCACAATAAGCCAGCATGGCTTCGAGTTTCTGGCGTTCGATGATTTTCTGTTCTTCCGGTGCAGCCGACTCATCGATGCGGGCGCGATGAATGACCACATCGCTGATGCCGTAAGTCATCCAGGCCTGTGCAGGCTCGCCATCGCGTCCGGCACGGCCCGTTTCCTGGTAATAGGCCTCCAAACTTTTCGGCAAGTCGAGATGTGCGACAAAACGGACATCCGGCTTGTCAATGCCCATACCAAAAGCAATGGTCGCGACCATGACCACCGCCTCTTCCCGGACAAAACGTTGCTGATGATCCCGACGTTCCGCCGTCGTCATCCCTGCGTGGTAGGGCAAGGCTTGCACGCCCTGCTGCCTTAACCAAAGGGCTGTTTCGTCGACTTTTTTGCGCGAAAGACAATAAACGATACCGGCCTCACCGCGATGATCGTCCAGAAAATCAAACAGTTGCTGGCGCGGGTTGTCGCGCTCGACGATGGTGTAGCGGATATTCGGTCGGTCAAAGCTGCTGACAAAGACCGGGGCCTCCATAAGGCCAAGACGCTCGCGGATTTCATGGCGGGTCAGCGCGTCGGCGGTAGCCGTCAACGCGATGCGCGGCACACGGGGATAGCGCGTGTGCAGCGCACTGAGCTGAATGTATTCCGGACGAAAATCGTGCCCCCATTGAGAGACACAGTGGGCCTCGTCGATCGCGAACAGGGCTAGTTGCCCGTGCTGTTCAAGACGATCCAGCAAGGCCAGAAAACGGTCGGTCAATAGCCGTTCAGGTGCCACATAAAGCAGATCGAGCTTTCCTTCCAGCAGGCGTTTTTCCGTAGCCACAAGGGCTTCGAAATCAAGGCTGGAATTCAGAAATGCGGCACGCACCCCCAGTTGCAACAAGGCATCGACTTGATCCTGCATCAGGGCGATCAAGGGTGAAATGACGATGCCACAGCCGGGACGGAGCAAGGCTGGAATCTGATAGCACAATGACTTTCCACCCCCTGTCGGCATCAGAACCAGGGCATCCCCACCCTGCCGAAGCTGTTCAACGATTTCCGCTTGCGCACCCCGGAAGGCCCCGAAACCAAATACGGAATGCAATAGATCGAGCGCAGTGACCATGAATAATCAGGGAAGGGGAAGCATGACGAAGCGGCAGCCTTGTGCGTCACAGGCGAGATAATTGCCGCTATCGTGCCAATCTCCCAGCACCCAGCGCGTGCAGGAATGGCCGTCCACTGTGTAAGTGTGCGCATTCTGCCGGTGTGTGTGGCCATGAATCAGACGGGGATAGCCGTGCCGCCGAAAGATATCAGCCACGGTTTGTTCATTGACATCCATAATTTCCGCCGACTTCGTCTGCTTTTCAATCTGGCTGCGCTGACGCAAGGCCTCGATTTGCGCCTTGCGCGCGGCCAGGGGGCGGGCAAGAAAATCCGAACGCCAGGCCGGGTTTCTGACCATCATACGAAATTGTTGATAGTCCTGATCATCACTGCATAAGGTGTCGCCGTGCATCAGCAGCGTCGGCATCCCGGCCAGAACCAGCATTTGTGGATCGGTCAGTAGTCGAACCCCGCTGAAAGCAGAAAAAGCCTCGCCCACCAGGAAGTCGCGGTTGCCCGGCATGAAATGAATGAGTGTTTTTTCAGCGCATTGTCGCAACGCGGTACAAACCTCGACATTGAAAGGATCATCGAGGTCATCATCCCCGGCCCAGTATTCAAAAAGATCTCCGAGGATGTAGATGGCTTGCGCCGTTTGCGCATTTTCAGCCAGATATTGCTCAAAAAGCTGGTGGATTTCCGGGCGAGCCGGGCACAGATGGAGATCAGAAAGGAAATGAATCACTTTTCGGGCGACGGAAGAGACGGTGGGCCGGGCGAAAGAAGGAGAGTAAAAATCAGCTTCCGCGAATTTGTGACCAGTGGGTCGGCGGCATTTCCATCAGATTGCCCATTTCCTGACGAAACTCATCCAGGGCTTCGAGAAAATCACCGCTGGCTGCTCGCAAGGGCACAATCAAGGCCTGAGCCATCTCGGACTGACCGGAGAGATGAAACTGGATCATGCGCTTTGCGATGCGATGAACATGTTCATGCAGTTGCCCCAGCACCGAAAATTCGCGCATATGTCCGAATTTGACCAGCCCTCTGGATTGATACCAGACCCCGAAACGGTCGGTAGCAGGGTCTAGAAGCGTCGCGCTCCCGCTTGAGGCATCGGCTTTGGTGCTCTCCAGAAGCTGCAGCACTTGTTCGATCCATCGGTGGTGGTCAAAATCGGCAGATAGCAAGGGAAAATCTTCACGTCGCCAGGGATAGGAAAGACTTTTCGACCAAGCGGGGTGAGGCAGAAAATCAGACATCCAGCCTGGAATTTCTCCGGGTGGCATGGGACGGGCAATCACATAACCTTGAGCGAGATCACAGCCCAGATGCATGAGCATCAAGCCATGCGGAACGCTTTCGACGCCTTCAGCAACGACTTTCCGGCGAAAGGCGGCAGCCAAGCCAATGACACCTTCGACAATGGCCAGATCGTCTTGATTGTCCAGCATGTCCCGGACAAAGGATTGGTCGATTTTGAGTGTGCCCGCCTGCAGGCGTTTCAGGTAGGTCAGTGAGGAATACCCCGTCCCGAAATCATCAATGGAAAAGCTCACGCCCAGTTCCAGACAGGCATCGATCACCTTGCTGACATAGGCCACATCGCCCAGTGCCGCCGTTTCCAGAATTTCGAGTTCCAGCAAACGAGGATCCATCCCTGGATATAGTGCGGTCATTCCTTCGAGGGTTTCAGCCAGATAGGGGACAAAATCTGGGTGCTGGAGATGGTGAGCAGAAATATTGACGCTGATGGGCATGGACAAGCCAGCCCGTGCCCATTGGCAGGATTGGCGTAATGCCTCGGCAATGACCCATTCGCCAATGGCAATGTCGCTGGGATGGCCTTCTGTTTGTGGCAGAAAAGCAGCGGGCGACAACAGGCCCTGCTCGGGGTGTTGCCAGCGGATCAGGGCTTCGACACTGGTCACCCGACCAGTTCGCATATTGACCTTGGGCTGGTAATAAAGGCGGAATTCCCCGCGTTCCAGTGCCTGGGCAATACGCGACTGGATATCGCGCTGCTTGCGAGCCTCGGCATCCTTGGCGACATCGAAAAGATGATAGCGATTTCCGCCCAACTGCTTGGCGGTGTACATAGCCTGCCCCGCATGTCGCAGCAAGGGGTCTGGATCGCAACCTTCGTCCGGCGCAATGGCAACACCCAGACTCGCCGTCACCATCAAGCGATGGTCTGCAATCTGAAAGGGCTCGCGCAAGGCTTCGATCAGCCGCGCCAAAGTCTGTTCAAGCTCACGGGGTGAGTTAATCTCCCCCAATAGAAGTACAAATTCATCGCCACCAATCCGGGCGATAGTATCGCTCCCACGCAGGCTTCCCTTGATACGTTGCCCGATGTCGCGCAACAGGGCATCCCCCAGTGCCGTGCCCCAGGTCTCGTTGATATTCCGGAAGTTATCAAGGTCGAGGTGACAAATCGCCAGCATGTTCGCATTGCGATTTGCCAAAGCCAGAGCCTGATTGATCCGGTCGTCCAGCAAAGCCCGGTTCGGCAGATAAGTCAGGGTATCGTAATGCGCGTCCAGCAGGGGGATCAACGATGTCTGGGAGGACAAAGACGCCCTGTCCGTTGTTTCAGCCAAAGCAGAAATTTCGGAAAAAATGACGGCCATGTAGCCTTCGGGAACCGGCAAAAACCAGAAACGGACTTCCAGTTCTACTATTCGGCCATCATGACGGCGCAATTTCAGGGGAACAGCAGACTCCGATGCGCCCGAACCCGACTCTGGGGCCGGAAACCCTGGGGCTTCAAGAAGCCCGTCCCCGAAAACAGAAGCGGAGAGTTCATCAGATTCAAACAGAGCCACTTCGCCATGTAGCAAGGCATCCTGCAAACGCTGACGATCCGCACCACGCATCCCCAACAAATTGGCAAAGGCGGGATTGACCCCCACCAGGCTGCCTTGCGGATGAAGCACCGCAACCCCGATGGGAAGGCGGTTCAAAAGTTGTTGGAACTGCGGGCCCAGGCCTTCCGTTGCAACAAACCACTCCGACAAAATGTAGGTATCGCGTACCGCCATCTCAAATCCCTCCGGCGGCGTTTTCAAGTCTCAAGAACCCGAAGTTTCAGGAAATCGTGCGGTTCAAACCACTTCGGCGCGTTCGATAAGCACGGTTTCCAGCGGAACATCCTGGTGGTAGCCCTTGTTGCCCGTGGCCACGACCTTGATCTTGTCGACGACATCCGTGCCTTCCACCACCTTGCCGAAAACACAGTAGCCCCAACCATTTCCCGTGGGGGACTTGAAATCGAGGAAGCCGTTATCGGCAACATTGATAAAGAATTGGGCCGTGGCCGAATGGGGATCGTTGGTGCGCGCCATGGCCAGCGTGTAACGCGTGTTTTTCAGGCCATTATCCGCCTCATTCTTGATCGGCTCTTGGGTCGGTTTCTGCTGCATATCTGGCGTAAAACCACCCCCCTGGATCATGAAACCGTCGATAACACGGTGAAAGATGGTGCCATCGTAATGGCCGGATTCCACATAGGACTGAAAATTCCGGGCTGTTTCCGGAGCCTTGTCGGCGTCGAGTTCAATGGCGATGACACCGTGGCTGGTATGAAACTTGATCATGAGCGTTCCTGAAATTGAAAAAACCGAAGACGGATAATAAGGGAGATCGGGAAATCGTGCTGACCCACCTCTTTCGCTTTATTGTGACACGATCTTGACGGATTCGATGACGATCGGTGTTGTGGGAACATCCTGATGTATGCCACGGCTGCCTGTGGAAACCCGCGCAATCTTCTGAACGATGTCAAACCCCTTGGTCACCTTTCCGAAAACCGCATAACCCCAGCCATCAAAGCTCGGATAATCCAGCGAACGGTTATCGACCAGATTGATATAAAACTGGGCAGTGGCCGAATGCGGCATGGCTGTACGCGCCATGGCCAGTGTCCCAGCCGCGTTTTTCAGACCATTCTTTGCCTCATTCTGAATGGGGGGGCGCGTTGGTTTTTCATTCATGTCCGGCGTCATACCGCCGCCCTGGATCATGAATCCATTGATGACACGGTGAAAAATTGTCCCGTTATAAAAACCATCTTTTGCATATTGCAGAAAATTGGACACACTTTGAGGTGCTTTTTCAGGATAAAGCTCGACGGTCACAGGGCCTTGGCTGGTTTTGATTTCAACGACAGGATTCGCCGCCAGAGCGACGCCTCCCCAAAGCAGCGCGAAAACGATCGGAAACACATACTGGATTGATTTCATGGATTTTATGGGGTTCATGGATATCAAAACTGGATTGAACAATACTTCAGACAGGCGTTCAGGCCGCACCTTCGTAAATAATCTTCCAGCGGCCCGCTTCCTTGCGCCAGTACTGACGTTTTTTCATGACGTTACTAAGGTTATCACTCCGGTAGTTCTGCTCGAAAGTCACAACCACGACTTCATCCTTGCCCGGGTTACGGAACATGCTGAGACTACTCACCGAAACCTTGATCCAGCTCTTGCCCGCAGCCACTTTTCGTTTATGCGCACTCCACTGGGCAAGATTCTGGTTATCACTGGTGAAACGGGCAGAATAATGACTGAGATAGCGTTCCACATCGAGACTTTCCCAGTCTGCGCGCCATTGATTGATCTGTTTCTGAAGCGCGGCACGCTCCTGCTGCCAGCCATCCAGCGACAACCATTCGATCCCATCACTGATGATGACGGGCGTCACACCGACCTGAAGGTTGCGTGAAAGGGCATCCAGGTCTTGATTGGCCAGAACGACGCAGCCATCCGAGGCTTTTGGCGGACGGGAATAGGTATCCGAAGGCGTACCATGAAGCCAAATTCCATGACCATTTCGGCCATTGAGCTTATCCCATTCGTTCGGATAGCTAATGGGAAAGGCTCCCGAACCATAAAAATCACCGAGTTTCTGACGCGGCAGACTGGACGTAACGTGATACACCCCCAGCGGCGTTTTCTTGTCACCCGCCCGCAGCTTGTCTGCGCCGAGTTTGCCTTGAGAAACATAGTAATCCGCGACAAAACGCGGCGTTCCCTTCTCATTCTGATAGAGATACAGACGGGATTTCTTCGTATCAATCACCACCGCAAACTTCTGGTCCTGCTGCATCTGCAAGAGATAACGCGGAACCACATTGGACTGCGGCTTTTCCCGGTAAGCCTTGAGACGGGCCACGGCCTCGTCCCGAAGATCAGTGAGGCGATCCGCTGGCGCATTGGCCACATTGCCAAAAGACCGGATCTGGCGTGATCGTGCAAGGAGCAGATCCCCCTTGACGAGCTGAGCCAAACGGAAAGTCGGATAAGCCCGCGTCAGGTCTTCGACCTGTTTGAGCGCGACATCAAGACGATTCTGGTCGATGCTATCAAAAACACGGGCCAACTGAGCTTCTGGTCCTGCATCGGAATAGCGCACGGCACTGGGTGCAGGAATGGCAAAAGTCGTTCCCATGGCCGCGACGGCCAGAAGGGCAAGTCCTGATTTGATCCGCGATTTCAACATCACGCCGACAATCCCTCCCAAAACTGTTTTCCGCACACGCGCACCGGAATCACTTTCACTTCCCGACGCGCTCCTGCTTGATCTGCCAACGTCCATCCCGCTTGACCAGTGTCAGCACCTTGTTGCTACTGGTTTTGAACGATGAAGACCGATAGTGCTGACGAAAACGGGCCGTAGCACGTTCCGGGCCATCCTGGCTCACTCTCACGTTTTCAAGGCTCACCTGAATGCTACCGGGCTTGACGATGCGTTTTTGGCGTTCCGCTTCCCAGGCACTGCGTGACTCGCCATTTGGTGTTTCAAAGTCCCGGGCATAAGCCGACAAATAAGCCTTCATGTTCTTCTTCGACCAGGCTGCTGCCCAGGCATTAACCGCACCAATGATCTCACCCTGCCCCGCCGTTGCAGACGAATCAGGTGACGAAGAAGCGACCGCTGATGAGGCCTGCGACGCCTGCGCCACCGGAGCCGGACTCGAAGCGGCCGAAGCCGCTGCAGGTGCAGGGGAGGGGGCAGCCGCCACGGCAACGGGTGTTGGTGCAGGCTTGGGAGTTGGTCGTGTCCCACCTGCAATCGGAGGGGTGCGTCCGCCGCCCGTCATCATGTCCCGAATCATCGCCAGCTTGGTCTGCGCACTGGTATTCGACGAATCAATTGAAAGGGCCTTGTCATAAGCCTGGCTGGCCATATGGGCATAAATATCGCCCAGATTTTCATGGGCCGTCGCATAGGAAGGATGCGTTCGGATGGCCATTTCCAGGGCCTGACGCGCCTTGTCATATTGTTTCTGCTGGGCGTAGATGACAGCAAGATTATTGTAAGGCTCGGGAGATTCCGGAAATTCTTCCGTCAGCTTGGTAAACACCACAATCGCCTCGGGCTGACGATTCAGCTCGGTCAGGATCAAACCCTTCAAAAAGCGTGCCTGAGGGTCTTTTTGATTCGATGAAAGGTACTGGTCCACACGCTCCAGAGCCTGCGAATTCTGGCCCTGCTTCATCATCTTTCCGATATCCTGCAAGGTGTCGGCATGGGCCAGCGGAGCAAACCCGAAAAGCATTGCCGCCGCAATGGCGACAGGCGTTTTCAGGCGGAAGCGTGTGGTGCTCATGTATAATTTACCCTTTTCATTCATGCTAATTTCACCAACCCATTATTTTAACAAGAAAGCCGGATTAAGGGGATGAAAGGAAATGAGCGAGGCGTATGGCGTACAAGATGCACTGAAAACGTCTGGAAACGAAAAATCAGCCCCATGCAAAGCGAACGATTGACCCGGCTCAATTCACACTTAACACACTTAACCCGCGATTGTTTCTCGTTAGTTTCTCGTTTGTTTGAATCGCATTTGCAAAATTCCAATCTGCTGCCCAATGCCTCATGCTGAAAATCCACAATTCACTCGCCCGCGACAAACAGCTCTTCCAGCCCATCGAACCGGGCCATGTCCGCATGTACGTCTGCGGCATGACGGTCTACGACTACTGTCACCTCGGCCACGCCCGCGTGCTGGTCGTCTTCGACATGGTCGCGCGATGGCTCCGGGCCTGTGGCTACCGTGTCACCTATGTTCGCAACATCACCGACATCGACGACAAGATCATCCGTCGTGCTGGTGAAAATGGCGAAACCCTGCGCGCATTGACCAACCGCTTCATCGCCGCCATGCACGAAGACGCCGATGCACTGGGCGTGCAACGTCCGGACTTCGAACCCCGCGCGACTGAATTTGTTCCCCAGATGCTCGACATGATCGGCCAGCTTGAAAACCGGGGCTATGCCTACGTCGCCACCAATCAGGATGTCTGCTTCCATGTCCGCAAGTTCGACGGTTATGGAAAGCTCTCCGGCAAATCCCTGGAGGACCTGCGTGCAGGAGAACGTGTCGACATCACCGAAGGCAAGCAAGACCCGCTAGATTTTGTTCTCTGGAAACGCGGCAAGGAAAACGAGCCCGAAGAAGCTCGCTGGCCCTCCCCCTGGGGAGAAGGCCGTCCCGGCTGGCACATCGAATGCTCCGCCATGGGCAGCCACCTGCTGGGGAAACATTTCGACATTCACGGCGGGGGACAAGACCTCCAGTTCCCGCACCACGAAAACGAAATTGCCCAGAGCGAGGGCGCGCACGGCCATCCTTACGTCAATTACTGGATGCACAACGGTTTCGTCCGGGTCGACGACGAAAAAATGTCCAAATCGCTGGGCAATTTCTTCACCATCCGCGAAGTGCTCAAGCAATACGATGCCGAAGTTCTGCGTTTCTTCATCCTTCGCGCCCACTATCGCAGCCCGCTGAATTATTCCGACGCTCATCTCGACGACGCACGGGGCGCGTTAACCCGTCTTTACACCGCACTCAAAACCACACCGCCTCAGGCCGGAGAACCCGACTGGAACCAGCCCGCGCCCTCACGCTTCAAGGCCGCGATGGACGATGACTTCAACACCCCCGAGGCCATCGCCGTTCTTTTTGATCTGGCCGGAGAACTCAACCGGACGCACGACCCGCTCATTGCCACCCAGCTCAAGGCACTCGGAGGGGTGTTGGGGCTGCTGCAACGCGACCCGACGGCCTTCCTGCAAGCGGACCCCACCCATGATGACGGACTCTCCGCTAAAGACATCGAAGCCCGGATTGCGACCCGAACCGCCGCCAAAAAAGCCAGAAATTTCGCAGAAGCCGACCGGATTCGTGCAGAACTACTGGCACTGGGCATCGTCCTCGAAGACACGGCCCAGGGCACACTCTGGCGGCGGGCCTGAATCGTGAGCCCGAGCCTCACGGAAGAAGCCCTCGAAGCCCTGATCCAGAAACGAGTCGACGAACGGCTGGCCGAACTTCTGCCTCAAAAAATCGAGGAAGCTCTAGAACACCGCGCCACCACTGCCACTCCCTCCCTGGCCATCATCGCCAGCAAGGGCACACTGGATTGGGCCTATCCGCCATTCATCCTTGCCTCCACGGCCGCGGCCCTAGGCTGGGAGGCCCGGATTTTCTTCACATTCTACGGATTGGCTTTGCTCAGAAAGGATCTGGCTAACCTCCAGATCAGCCCCCTGGGCAACCCGGCCATGCCAATGAACATGCCCTTTGGCCCAGACTGGTTCCAACGGATCAACTGGCCCATTCCCAACCTCATCCAAGCCGGCCTACCCGGCTTTGAAACCCTGGCCACTGCCCTCATGCAAAAAACGCTCCGCAATAAAGGCGTCGCCAGCCTCGACGCTTTGCGTCAGATGAGTCAGGAAGCCGGCGTCACGTTCACGGCCTGCCAGATGAGCGTCGATCTCTTTGGACTAAACCCTGCTGATTTCATTGAAGAAGTTGATTTCGCAGGAGCCGCCACCTTCCTCCCGGCCGCAAAACGCGCCGATGTCGCCTTGTTCGTTTGATGCCAGTGCTATATTCCGGCTTCCAATTTCCAATGATGGAGGATGCCTGATGAGCCTGGGTCTATTTGAACGCATGCTGGACATTGACGCACGGAATTTTCTGCTGGACTCACTCCCGAAAGAAGGGATCGGCATGGAAATTGGCGTTCACAAAGGTGCATTCACGCAACGCCTCCTGAAAAAAACCCGTCCACGCCAACTTTATCTCGTCGATCCCTGGAAATTCGAAAATGCCAGTGAATACAAACACTCCTGGTACGGTGGGTGGATGGGCGGCAGCCAGAAGCGCATGGATCAACGCTGCGAAGCCGTCCAGCAACGCTTTGCCAGTGGCATCCAGAACGGCTCCATCAAAATCCTGCGCAACACCTCGACCGACGCATTCGCCCAACTGCCCGACGCCCATCTGGACTGGGTGTACATCGACGGAAACCACCTCTACGAATATGTCAAATGCGACCTTGAACACGCCCTGCGCTGTGTCCGTCCCGGGGGGCTCATCACAGGCGACGACTACGGCGAGGGGGGCTGGTGGAAAGGGGGGGTCAAACGTGCTGTGGATGAATTCGTCCGAGATTGCCCGGATGTTGAACTCGTCTCTATCCGGAAATGCCAGTTCATTCTGAAGAAACGCGCCTGATTTCAAACTCGCACACCCGACCTGCGCTTCCCATTTCCGGACTCCCCATCTCCGCACAAAACACGCCTGAAAACCGGAGAACCGGGAATGGGGAATCCAGGCACATCCCCTCCCGGCAGACTGCTAAAATCCCCCGCCTCGTCATCGCCATCGCGACCACATCATTGCAGTCTTGCAATCCTGCAAGTCCGATCGCCACAAACCGCCACGAAATTTGTCCATCCTGACGCTCAGTCTGCCCTCCATCCTGCTTGCCTCACTCCATCCTTTCCTCACCCTCACTCTTTCTCACTTTTCCCCACAGGATTCCCATGAAACGCGCCTTTCTCCTACTTACAGCCACTTCCCTGACCCTGCTTCTCAGTGGCTGTCTGGGTGGTGCATTCGAACTGGGTTCCTCCGCCCCCGCCCCCACTGATGTACGCGTCATCGCCGGAGATGGCAGCGTCACCGTCACCTGGACGGCCGCGCCCAAGACCGAATACTGGGTTTTTGCCGCACCCGGCCAGAATGTCACGCCGGAGAACTGGCTCAATATTGGCGGCTTTTCCTTTCCCAAGGCCACCTCGCCGCTGGTCATCCACAATCTCACCAACGGTAAGCCCTACTCGTTCACCATCAACGCCCGGATTGACGGTGGCCCCGGCGGCCCCGGCAGCCCGTCCATCACCGCCACGCCCCGACTGGCCGGAGGAAACTGGACGCTGCTCCCCGCTCTTGGAAACACCACACTCAATGGCGTAGCCGCTCAAAGTGATGCCAACGGCAACACTCGTTTCGTTGCCGTTGGCAATGCAGGAACGATTTACACCTCCAACTATTTCAACGCCCACACCCCCCTCAGCTGGACCGCCGTCACGCCGACCCTGCCCACACCAACGCCTGACTTTTCCACCGTCGTCTACGGCGGCGTTTTCCTGGCCGCGGGCAGTAATGGCACTGTTTTGCGCAGTACAGACGCCCAGACCTGGACACTCCAAACCACCGGAACCACCCGCAACATCCTCGCCATAACCACCAATGGCGCAGGGGGCTACGTTGCCGTTGGTCAGGGAGGTCTCATACTGACCAGTCTGGACGGCATAAACTGGAACACCCAAACCTCCGGAACGACTCAGAATCTTTACGCCGCCACTTACGGAGACGGACTCTGGATAGTAGTCGGTCAAGGCGGCCTGTTGCTGACCAGCACCAATGGTGTCACCTGGACTCCGGCTCCCGCGCTAACCCACCGCGACCTCAACGGCATTGCTTACGGACTGATCACCGATGCCACTACCGGCAGCACATCCGGCGCGTTCATCGCCGTTGGCGCAGCGGGCACACAACTCATCAGCACCGACCAAGGAGCCAGCTGGCGTCTGGGTAATATCGGCAACAACAACCTGAAAGCCATTCTCTTCGGCCGCCAATTCATCGCTGCTGGCAATAACGGCAGTCTCTACACCAGCACCGATGGCACCCAATGGACGCTCCAGTCCTCCGGTACTTCAAATGACCTGAATGCCCTGAGTGCAGGCATCTCCGGTCTGGCTGCCGTCGGTGCGGCGGGGACCACCCTCTCCGCTTTCTGAAGCCCTCCCGAGAAGGCCCCGGCTCGCCGTCCTGCCCACCTGCTCAGCTGATGTCATGCCTACGGCCCTGACAGGATGGCGACTTCTCGGGATCAGCCTTCTGCGAAGGCGAGCCAGCGCGGGTTTTCTCGCCCTGCGCAAGTGCTTGCTCTTTTTCTGTGTTCTGGCCATTCCGCTTTCTGCAACCGGAACCAGCTCCTTTGACATCACCCTGCCCGAACAACTTTTCAGCGACGCGAATCTTTGTGCTTACGCCCCCTGCGCCGACGTTCTGCCCGGTGCGACGCAGTTTTCCCCACGCATGGGCAAGCCGCCTTATGTCGAGGGTTATCAGATCGCCACTTCTGGCGAGAAAAAACGTATCGGTTTCGTCTTTCTCTCCAGCGACATCATCGACATCCCCGGTTATTCCGGAAAGCCCATCATCACCCTGATCGGCATGGATCCACAGGGCGTCATCACGGGCGTTCGCATCCTCAAGCATTCCGAGCCCTTGCTGCTTTCCGGCATTCCCGAAAGCGTCCTGCTGAACTTCATCCACCAGTATGTCGGAAAATTCGTCGGCGACAAGATCGAGATTGGCCAATCACGACCCAATGAAGGCGTTGTCGGATTAGACGCCATCAGCGCAGCCACGGTCACTGTCATCTCCGAAAACCAGATCATCCTTCATTCCAGCATCGCCATCGCCAAGCAGGTCGGAATCCTCAAGGGCAGCGAACGCCCCCCTGCCCGTTTGGCCCCGGCCACCGCCAACCTTGCCGACTGGCCCACGCTTCTCAAGGAAGGGGCCATCCGCCAGCTGACCGTCGATAACGCCACACTGGGCTTGCCCGCCACGGGCCGTCCCTATATGGACCTGTATTTCGGTGTTCTCAACGCCCCGGACATCGGCCGCGCCATCCTGGGCGAGGAGGGCTACGAAAACCTCATGTCGCGGCTAAAGAAGAACGAACACGCCATTTTCGTCGCCGGAAATGGCACGGAATCCTTTAAGGGCGTGGGGTTCGTTCATGGCGGACTTTTCGACCGCATCCTGGTTGGCCAGGACATGGACACTTTCACCTTCCGTGACATCGACTCCCTGCTGCCCGAAGCCATCCACGCTGCCCATGCGCCGCCTTTTTCCGAAACAGCCATTTTCATCCTCCGAAGCGGCAATTTCTCGGAAGCCTATCCCTGGCGTCTCATCTTCCGGGCCAGCAAGATCGACAAAAAAACCAACGCCCTCGTTTTCACCAACTTCGAACAAGAATACTGGCTACCCGGGCATTATCTTGAAGGCGGCCACCCAGACTATCGGCCGCCTGATCCAACCTGGCTGCGTGTCTGGAAGAGTCGCCCCATCGAAATTGCCCTCTTTCTCCTCTTCCTGCTGGCCGGTGGCATCGTTTATGCCCTGCGCGATCAGCTCGTGCGTCGCTCCTCGCGCCGCGACAAACGCTGGGTTTCCCTGCCGAAATATGCTCTGTGGCTCGTTGCCATCGCCTTTGCCGGTATTTATCTAAAGGCCCAACCATCCATCACCCAGGTTCTCACCCTGCTCCACGCCCTGCTGTTCAAATGGGAATGGCCGCTCTTCCTGTCCGACCCTTTCATCTTCCTGTTCTGGTGGTTCATCCTCCTCACCGTCTTCTTCTGGGGGCGTGGCCTGTTTTGCGGATGGATGTGTCCCTACGGCACGATGAGCGAACTGCTCTACAAGATCGGCGGAAAAATCGGCCTCAAACGCTGGCAATTTCTGCTGCCCCGCGCAATGCACGACAAGCTGAAATGGCTCAAATACCTCGTTTTCGTCGTCCTTGCCCTGGCCTCCTTTCACTCGATGGAACTCGCCGAACAGCTCGCCGAAGTCGAACCTTTCAAGACCACCTTTCTGGTCGGGGTCTGGAACCGGAGCTGGCCCTTTGTCACCTTCTGGGCCGTGCTGATTATCGCCGCCCTTTTCACCGAACGGCCTTTCTGCAAGTACCTTTGTCCACTAGGCGCCAGCCTGGCCATTCCTTCGACCTTCCGCTGGTGGGGACTCAAGCGCAAGCAAGAATGCGGACCCTGCACAGCCTGCGAACACGGCTGCGAATCCCAGGCGATCGACAAGCAATCCGGGGCCATCGACCAAAGAGAATGCCTGCTCTGTCTGGATTGCATGGTCATGTACTACGACGACCACGCCTGCCCGCCCCTCTCGAAAGAACGCAAACAGAGAAACAAAGCCGGTTTGCCCCTGACCCCCATCAACGCACGGGGTTACTTCATTCCCATCACACCTGTTTCCACTTCACCCGCCCAGCCCGTCTCCAACCGCCCGCCTCGTCTGAGCGTCACCCGATGGCTGGGTGCAGAACTCCTTGATCTCTTTCCCTGGCGCAGCCGCTTTGAAAAGCGTGACATCCTCCTGAACGGCGTGGGGATGATTCTCGCCCTGCTCACCAGCTGGGCCTGGCTGCTAGGCGCAGCCGGGCGGCTGGATCACCTGCCCATCCTCTCGTGGTGGTTGATCTGGAGCCTTTACGAAATCACGGCACGGATGCAAACCAAACCCATCGTGCGCGAAGGCCCCTGGTGGGAACGACGCTTCCGCCCCGCCAGCTGGGGTGACATGGCCGCCTACGTCAGCATCAAGAACATCCTCCTCGCCTCGCTTCTGTTCTTCATCATTTCTCACGATCCCGGGTTCGGTACGCTGCTGCAATGGCTGCCCGACATGCTGGGTGACAACGAACCGGTGAATGCCTCATGACCGCCTTCATCCTGCGCCGTCTCTGGCAGATGATTCCCACCCTCCTCGGCGTGGTTCTGCTGGTGTTTTTCCTGTTCAACTGGGTCGGCGGCGACCCGGCCTATGTGCTGGCCGGGAAAATCTCCAACCCGGAACAGATTGCCAACATCCGCCACCAGCTCGGCATCGACCAGCCCTACTGGGTCCAACTCTGGATTTTCATCAAGCAAATCGCCACCGGAGATTTCGGCGCAAGCTGGAGCACCAACGAACCCGTCTCCCGCATTCTTTCCACCCGGCTGGGGCCTTCTCTCACCGTCCTGATTCCCCTGCAGATTCTTGAAGTCTTGATCGCCATTGCCCTGGCCCTGGCCGTTGCCTACGTCCGGGGCAGCCTGACCGACCGATTCATCATGGTTCTATGCACGGCCGGCATGTCCATCAGCATCCTTGTCTACATCATCGTCTTCCAGTATTTCTTTGCCTATCAGTTCGGCTGGTTTCCCGTGCAGGGTTGGGGAGACGGCCTCATGCAAAACCTTTTCACCTACGCCACCTTGCCCATCCTGATCGCCCTGACCGTCAGCATCGCCCCCAACCTTCGCCTCTACCGCACCTTCATGCTCGATGAAATCAATCAGGACTACGTCCGGACGGCCCGCGCCAAAGGGCTATCCGAGCATCGCATTCTCTGGCGGCACGTCCTTCGCAATGCCTCGATTCCCCTCATCACCCATGTCGCCGCCAATCTTCCCGGTCTGCTAATCGGTGCCTTCCTGATCGAACGTTTCTTTTCGATTCCCGGCATCGGCCGGGAAGTCATCATGGCCGTAGACCGCTCCGATTTTCCCGTCATCAAAGCCATCACCGTCTACGTCGCGTTTGCCACGGTGTTCTTCAACCTCCTGGCCGACCTGCTCTACCGGCTCGTCGATCCCCGGGTGCAGCTCAAATGAACACAGCCACCCTGCAAACCCCAGCCCCGATCCATTCCGCCGGCCTGTGGCGTCTGGCCTGGAGGCGGCTCCGGGCAGACCGCCTCGCCATGCTCTGCCTGGGCATCGTATGCGCTTTTCTCCTGCTCACGCTGGCCTCAGCCTCGGGGTGGATCGCCGCAGACTGGTCACGCGAAACTGGCGTAAGCTACGCCCCTCCCTCCTTTCTCGGCCCAGCACAAAGTCGCCCCGGCCCCCCTCCCCTCCCCGAACCGGCTCGCATCCCTCCCGCTGAAAATCCACTAGACCCCCTAGCGGCCGACATTGCGGAAATCAACGCCGAACGTGGCATTTCCGCTTCGGCTCCCCTCTCAACGGCGGCTCTCGCGGTCGATCATGAAGGTATTGAGGACCCACTGGCAGACGAATTGCGGGCCATCCATGCCGCAAAAAAATCGAGCCCAGCCCTTGCCGATACCACGGCGCGACGCGCCACACTCCCCTTCGGCGGCGACAAATGGGGACGCGACATCCTGCAAAAAACCATCAAGGGATCCCAGACCTCCATCATCGTCGGCCTCATGGCCGCCCTCATCGCCACAGCCATCGGCACACTTCTGGGCGCACTGGCCGGTTATTTCGGAGGCTGGCTGGATGATCTGCTCAACGGCTTCTACAGCATCTTCACCTCCCTGCCCTACCTGCTGCTGATTCTCGCCGTGGCCGCCGTCGTGCCCAAAGGCAAGGGTTTGCTCAGCATCGTGCTGATTCTCAGCCTCACCGGCTGGACCGGTGTTTTCCGGCAGATGCGTGCCGAATACCTCAAACATAAAACCCGCGAATACGTTCAAGCTGCCGATGCCATGGGGGCCTCGCACACCCGCATGATCTTCCTGCACATCCTCCCCAATGTCAGCCATGTGGCCCTGGTACAGCTCTCCTTGCTGGCCGTTGGCTTCATCAAATCCGAAGTCATTCTCTCCTTCCTCGGCTTCGGCGTTCCAGTCGATGCCGTCTCCTGGGGCAGCATGCTCAATGAAGCACAAAACGAGCTCATCCTCGGAAAATGGTGGCAACTTGTCGCCGCCAGTTTCGCAATGGCCCTGCTCGTCACCGCCTTTTCCCTCTTCACCGATGCCCTGCGCGACGCCCTCGATCCCCGCCTGAAATGAGCGAATCCGCCTCCCCGCTGCTTTCAATCCGTCATCTTTCCGTGGGCTTTCGCCCAGACCGGAAACGTCCGCCCGTACCCGCCATCGAAGAAATCTCCTTCGACATTCCCGAGAACAAAACCCTCGCCCTGGTAGGTGAATCCGGTAGTGGAAAATCGGTGACCTCCCTGGCCATCATGGGCTTGCTACCACCCGAAAATGCTGTCATCCACCCACAAAGCCGCATTCTTTACGAAGGACGAAATCTGCTTGAGTTGTCGCCGGATGCACTGCGAAAAACCCGTGGCAAGAAAATTTCGATGATCTTTCAGGAGCCGATGAGCTCCCTCAATCCGGTCTTTACGGTCGGTGAACAAATTACCGAAGTGCTCCGCCTGCATCTGGGCCTTTCCGTGCGCGAAGCCCACTCCCGCAGCATTGAATTGCTCCACGAAGTCGGTATTCCGGAGCCCGCCCAACGGGCCGGGGCTTACCCCTTCCAGCTCTCGGGCGGGCAGCAACAGCGCGTGATGATCGCCATGGCCATCGCCTGCCAACCTCAACTGCTGATCGCCGATGAGCCCACGACAGCCCTCGATGTCACCATCCAACGACAAATTCTCGATCTACTCGCCGAAGTGCAGGCCCGCCACCGCATGTCCATCCTCTTCATCACCCATGATCTCGCTGTGGTCAGCGACATCGCCGATGAAGTCGTTGTCATGCGGCATGGCCGTATCCGCGAACAAGGCTCCACACAAACCATCTTCACCAAGCCCCAAGACCCATACACCCGCGCCCTGCTCGCTTGTCGCCCCCCTGCCCGCGAGCGTCCCGCCCGGCTTCCGGTTATCGAAGATTTTCTTCAGGCTGAAGCAAAACCACCCGCCAAGGCCCCCCCCCTACCAGCGCGCAGACAGGAGAAACCCAACACTTCCCCCCTGCTCGAAGTGCAAGGGCTCGGAAAAAGCTTTTACCGGCAGGAAGGTCTGTTTCGAAAACAGGAATTCAAAGCCGTTCAGGAAGTTTCTTTCCGGCTGCATCGAGGACAAACCCTAGGCGTCGTCGGCGAATCGGGTTCGGGCAAAACCACGGTCGGCCTCACCCTCATGCGTCTGCACCCGGCAACCACCGGTCGCGTGCTATTCGAAGGACAAGACATCCTCTCCTTGTCCCGCAAGGCGTTCCAGCCTTACAAACGCCGCCTGCAGATCATTTTCCAGAACCCTTATGCCTCGCTGAACCCACGCTTTACCGTGGGTCAGATCCTGGACGAACCCCTGCTGCTTCACGGCATCGGAAACAACAGCGCGGAACGAGGACAGATTGTGAATCGGCTCCTGGATCGCGTCGGCCTGCCGGCCAATGCCGTTCATCGTTACCCACATGAATTTTCGGGAGGACAACGACAGCGCATCGCCATTGCCCGCTGTCTGACGATGCAACCGGATGTACTGATCTGCGACGAATCCGTCTCCGCACTCGACGTCTCGGTCCAGGCTCAAGTGCTCAATCTCCTGCGCGACTTGCAAGACGAACTGGGACTAGCCTACCTCTTCATCTCACACGATCTGGGCGTCGTGCGTTACATGTCGGACGACATCCTCGTCATGCATCAGGGCCGGGTGGTTGAGCAAGCACAGGCAGACGCCCTCTACGACCACCCCCAGCACCCCTACACCCAAAAACTGCTCGCCGCGATGCCTGGCAGATACGCTGGCCAGGGCAATCGCATTTGATTTTCGATGGTTGATTGCCCCCCCAGCTTGTCCAGTGCGCCCGCCGGGGCGAGTCCCGGCCGCGTTGAAAATGAAGCCGCACGTCGAAGCATCGCGCAAAGTGGCAAAAGGGTTCGGAGCGAATGACCATTCAGGACGAATGAGAGTTCGCCCCTACGGGATGGGAAAATTTCAAATGCGATTGCCCTGATACACTGGCCATTCACACGCTGCGAAGTAAAGCGAACACCGCAACCGCCAGAATTGAACGAGACCGCCTCGGCGACGCTTCAACCCGTTGACACATGGGGGCTGACATAGTCGCCGACCGTGGTACGGAAAGCGACATTCAGACGGTTCCAGCCGTTGATGGTGATGATGGCCAGCGTCAGGTCCACCAAGGATTTTTCATCAAAATGGGCACGCGCTTCCTGATAAACCTCATCCGGCACATCCTGCCCTTCCAGTTTCGTCACCGCCTCGGTCCAGGCGAGTGCGGCCCGCTCACGCGGCGTATAGCAAGGCGCGTCACGCCAGACAGACAGCAGGTAGAGACGTTGCTCGGTTTCGCCCATGGCCCGTGCATCCTTGCTGTGCATGTCCAGACACCACGCACAGCCATTCAACTGCGACGCACGCGACTTGACCAGCTCCAGTAGCGAGGTTTCCAGCCCACTACGATGAATCTGCTGCTCGACGTGCAACATGGCCTTAAAAGCTTCCGGAGAGGCGGTCTTGTAATCCAGTCGCTGATCCATTGATGTTCTCCGGCAAAAAACCTCAAACCTGCGGATTCACCCTCGGCAGATTGCTGTTCAACTTGTTCAGTGCGTTCAGATAAGCCTTGGCCGAAGCAACGACGATGTCGGTATCGGCCCCCTGCCCATTGACGATGCGCCCCTCCTTGCTCAGCCGGACGGTGACTTCACCTTGCGCATCGGTTCCTGTGGTGATGCTGCTGACCGAGTAGAGAAGGAGGTCCGCGCCGCTTTTTGCCACAGTTTCGATGGCCTTGAATGCGGCATCCACCGGGCCGCTACCTTGCGCCTGCACCTCGTGTTCGACGCCATCGACAACCAGCGTAATGTGGGCCGAGGGCGTCTCGCCCGTTTCGGAATGAAAACGGGAATAGGCCAAGCGAAACTTTTCCTGCTCGGGTGTGACCGCTTCGTCGCCCATCAAAGCGTAGAGATCTTCGTCGTAAATTTCGCGTTTCTTGTCAGCCAGCTCCTTGAAACGGGCAAATGCGGCATTCAGGGCTTCATCTCCGGAAAGATCGATGCCCAGCTCCTTAAGACGCGATTTGAAAGCACTGCGGCCAGAGAGTTTGCCCAATGTCAGACGGTTGGTCGTCCAGCCCACGTCTTCCGCCCGCATGATTTCGTAGGTTTCACGATGCTTGAGCACCCCATCCTGGTGGATGCCGGATTCATGCGCGAAAGCATTGGCCCCCACGATCGCCTTATTGGGTTGAACAGGGTAACCGGTAATCTGCGAGACAAGACGGGAAGCCGGAACAATCTGGGTGGTGTCGATCCGGGTATCGCAGGTGAAAAGATCGCCACGGGTGCGAACGGCCATAACCACTTCTTCCAGCGAGGCATTCCCCGCGCGTTCTCCCAATCCATTGATGGTGCATTCGACTTGTCGCGCCCCGGCAAGAACAGCAGAAAGGGAGTTGGCCACGGCCAGACCGAGATCGTTGTGACAATGAGTCGACCAGATGACCTTGTCGGAATTCGGCACGTTCTCGATCAATTTGCGAATGCGCTCGCCCCAGAGTTCAGGAATGCTGTAACCCACGGTATCGGGCACATTGATGGTTTTGGCTCCAGCGTTGATGACGGCTTCGAATACCCGGCAGAGGAAATCGAAATCGGAACGCACGGCATCCTCCGCCGAAAACTCGACATCATCGGTGTACTGCCGCGCCAGCTTGACGGCTGCGATAGCCGCTTCAACCACCTGATCCGGCTGCATGCGCAGCTTCTTTTCCATGTGGATGGGACTGGTGGCGATGAAGGTGTGAATTCGCCCGGAACGCGCAGGCTGGATCGCTTCCCCCGCACGTCGAACATCGTTTTCGTTAGCGCGTGCCAGACCACAGATAGTGGAATCCTGGATCGCCGCCGCAATGGCCCGGACAGACTCGAAATCTCCAGGCGAAGCCGCTGGAAAACCGGCTTCGATGACATCGACCCGAAGTTTTTCGAGTTGCTTGGCCACGCGCAATTTTTCTTCGCGCGTCATGGATGCGCCGGGGCTCTGTTCGCCGTCGCGCAAGGTGGTGTCGAAAATCGTCAAATGTTGTTTCGTCATGGTGTGCTCCATGCAAGGCAATGCAATCAGAGGTAGAGGGCAGTTGCAGCATCTGCACTGGCCATCACCTGCTCAAAACCGAATTATGGGGGAGGGAATTTAGCGCGCGGAGCGCAGCAGCGGCCGTAGCTTGGCCAGCACGGGCTTTCTCGCCAGCAGGATGCCGGAGATCGCGAGAAACAAAGCCGAAAAGAAGAATGTGGTCACCATGGGCTGAATATATCGAGCTCAAGCGGTTCGCGTCAAGTATTTCGGCCAGTTTGGGCACGATCTTTCTGCATCCACCGCCAGATCGTTACCGCATATCCCGACAGGGCATAGATCAGGAAAAGGCCGAACATCACCCCTTCTGGATAACTCGAAACCAGGGCAAAGGCCAGCGCGATGATGACGACAAAAAAGAAGGGGACACTACGGCGCAGATTGATTTCCTTACCGCTCCAGTAGGGGATGTTGCTGACCATGGTCACACCGGCAAAAATGGTGACGATGCAGGCATACCAGCGTGCTTCTTCACCGGAATAGCCTAGATCATGCAGCACCCACACCAGACCCGCCACCAGGGCCGCTGCCGCCGGGCTGGGCAGACCCTGAAAGTAACGTTTGTCGACGATGCCGATGTTGGTATTGAAACGGGCCAGACGCAGGGCTGCTCCGACACAGTAGATGAAAGCCGCCACCCAGCCCAGCTTACCCATGCCTTTCAGTGCCCATTCATAGGCGACGAGAGATGGAGCCGCTCCGAAGGAAACCATGTCGGACAAGGAGTCGTATTCCGCGCCAAAGGCACTCTGGGTGTGCGTCAGACGCGCCACCCTGCCATCGAGTCCGTCGAGCACCATGGCCACAAAAATGGCAATGGCCGAATACTCGTACAGACCATTCATTGCCTGCACAATGGCATAAAAACCGGCGAAGAGCGCGCCCGTAGTGAATAGATTGGGAAGCAGGTAAATACCGCGTCGCCGCAACTCGGGATTCATCAAAGGTTTGCGATGACGCGGGAAAGTCATGTCGAAGGAGATATTAGGGTAATTCAGCAAGTACCGTTGCCGAAGCACTGACCTTCTCGCCAATCACGACCTTGACACGCGTCTCGGGTGGCAGATAAAGATCAACCCGTGAGCCGAAGCGAATGAAACCATAACGCTGCCCGCGCTTTAGCGTTGCGCCAGCCTCGACATAGCAAAGAATGCGCCGAGCAATCAGTCCTGCAACTTGAACACAGGTAATGTCCTGGCCATCCTGAGTACGCAACCAGAGTGCGTTACGCTCATTTTCAGTAGAAGCCTTGTCAAGATCGGCGTTAACGAATTTGCCGGGGTGATACCAGCGTTGACGCACTTCACCGTCAATGGGGCTACGGTTCGAATGGACGTTGAACACGTTCATGAACACGCTGAGTTTGAGTGCATCGCGGTTCAGCCAGGGGTCGCGCACCGGTTCGATGGCCACGATACGGCCATCTGCTGGGGAAAGAACGCTTTTTTCTCCCCCTGGAATGGGCCGTGCCGGATCCCGAAAAAACTGCACGCAGAAGATGAAGACCAGCCAGATCGGCAAGGCCCACATCCAGGCTGCGAGTGCATGAACAAGCAGGGCCAGCAGCAGCGTGGCCCCGATGAATGGCCAGCCTTCGCGGGCGATAATGGGATGAGGATAGTTCATAGGGGGAGCAGGAGGAGAGGCGGCGGGCTACCCCATCACTCCTCACTCCTTGCCAGACTCAGTTCTTGGTTTGATCGACCAGCTTGTTTTTCTTGATCCAGGGCATCATGTCACGCAATTGGCCGCCGACGACTTCGATCGGATGCGCGGCATTCAGGCGACGCCGCGCCGTCATCTCCGGATAGTTGGTACGACCTTCGAGGATGAATTGCTTAGCGTAATTGCCGTTCTGGATGTTCTTCAGACAGGCACGCATGGCTTCACGCGCTTGCGTATTGATGACCTGCGGGCCGGTGACATACTCACCATACTCGGCATTGTTCGAGATCGAGTAGTTCATATTGGCGATGCCGCCTTCGTACATGAGATCGACGATCAATTTGAGTTCGTGCAGGCACTCGAAGTAGGCCATCTCCGGCGCATAGCCCGCTTCAACCAGGGTTTCAAAACCGGCCTTGACGAGCTCAACCGCACCACCACACAACACGGCCTGTTCGCCAAAGAGGTCCGTCTCGGTTTCTTCGCGGAAATTCGTTTCG
This sequence comes from uncultured Sterolibacterium sp., assembly GCA_964500605.1. Lineage (GTDB taxonomy): Bacteria > Pseudomonadota > Gammaproteobacteria > Burkholderiales > Rhodocyclaceae > Sterolibacterium. Next base: position 66,742 of record CAZCOS010000002.1, on the reverse strand, counting down.
ATCACGCCGCCCTTGGTCCCGCCATTGGCAGCTGCGTAAGAAAGAGCGATGTCCTTGGCCTTGCCCGATTTATCCTGATAGACCGCGATCAGGGTCGGCACGCCGCCGCCCTTGAGGTACTCGGAACGTACGGTATGGCCGGGGCCCTTAGGAGCCACCATGATGACATCCACATCGTCACGCGGAACGACCTGGTTGTAATGCACATTGAAGCCATGCGCGAAGGCCAGCGCAGCACCTTTTTTCATATTGCCGGCGATTTCATCGTTGTAGACCTGCGGAATGTTTTCGTCCGGCAGGAGAATCATCACGACATCGGCGTTCTTGACGGAAGCGGCGACTTCTTCAACCTTCAGCCCGGCAGCTTCGGCCTTCTTCCAGGAAGCACCATTCTTGCGCAGACCGACGGTGACATTCACGCCGGATTCCTTGAGGTTCTGCGCATGGGCGTGACCTTGTGAGCCGTAACCGACGATGGTGACCTGCTTGCCCTTGATGAGCGAGAGATCTGCGTCCTTGTCGTAATAGACTTTCATGTTTTTCCTTTTAGTTACAGGGAGTTAATGGTTAATAAACAGAATACGGGATGAAAAAATGGCAAAACAGGTCGCGATGAACTTCCCCCGCTTCGACAAAACGAGCCTTCTTCAGACCTTCAGGATTCGATCGCCACGGCCAATACCGCAAACCCCGGTCCGTACTGTTTCAAGGATCAGGTTACGGTCAATGGCTTGCAGGAAGGCATCCAGCTTGACATCATCGCCCGTCAGCTCGATGACATAGCTCGAATCGGTCACATCGACGATATGCCCCCGGAAGATGTCTGACATGCGCTTCATCTCCTCGCGGTCCTTGCCGGTGGCGCGAACCTTGACGAGCATGAGCTCGCGCTCGATGTGCGGAGCTTCGGAAATATCCACCACCTTGACGATATCGATCAGCTTGTTGAGCTGCTTGGTGATCTGTTCGATAACATCATCCGAGCCGATGCTGACGATGGTCATGCGCGACAGGGTCGGATCCTCAGTTGGCGCGACGGTGAGAGAGTCGATGTTGTAGGCCCGGGCCGAGAAAAGCCCGGAGACGCGCGACAGCGCGCCGGCTTCGTTTTCAATGAGAATCGAAATGATGTGTCGCATGGATTAAATCTCTTGCTTCGCTTGTTCGCTTACAGTTCTTCGGCCAGGATCATTTCCGACAGGCCCTTGCCCGCCGCCACCATGGGGAAGACGTTGGCCGTCTGATCCGTGTAGAAATTCAGGAAAACCAGGTCGTTCTTGTGCGTGGTAAAGGCTTCACGCAAGGCGGATTCCACATCTTCCGGCTTTTCGATGTGCATGCCGACATGCCCATAGGCCTCGGCCAGCTTGACGAAATCCGGCAAGGCGTCGACATAGGATTCCGAATAACGGTTGCCGTGGAACATTTCCTGCCACTGCCGAACCATGCCGAGGTAGCGATTGTTGAGGTTGATGATCTTGATGGGCAGACGGAACTGCTTGCAGGTGGAAAGCTCCTGAATGTTCATCTGGATCGAGGCCTCGCCCGTCACGCAGGCCACCGTGGCCTTCGGATTGGCGAAACGCGCGCCCATCGCCGCAGGCAGACCGAACCCCATCGTCCCCAGGCCACCCGAGTTGATCCAGCGGCGCGGCTTGTCAAACTTGTAATACTGGGCCGCCCACATCTGGTGTTGGCCGACGTCAGAAGTCACAATGGCATCGCCGCCCGTCACCTCGTAAAGCTTTTCGATGACGTACTGGGGCATGATGAGCTTGCTGCCCTGCTTGTACTTGAGGCACTTCTTCGAACGCCAGCCCTCGATATCCTTCCACCAGGCGGCCAATGCTTTCTCGTTTGGCCGGGTGTCACTCGCCTCCAGCAACTTTTGCATGTCGTCGAGCACATCGGACAGATTGCCAACGATGGGCACATCCACCTTGACCCGCTTGGAAATCGACGAAGGATCAATGTCGATATGGATGATTTTGCGCGAAACTTGGGCAAAGTGGTCCGGATTCCCAATCACACGATCATCGAAACGCGCACCGATGGCCAGCAATACGTCGCTGTTCTGCATGGCCATATTGGCTTCCACCGTACCGTGCATCCCCAGCATACCCAGACACTGCCGATCCGTTGCGGGATAACCACCCAGGCCCATCAGCGTATTGGTCACCGGGAAACCCAGCGTTTTCGCCAGCTTGGTGAGCTTTTCCGCCGCATCCGAAAGAATCACGCCGCCACCGGCGTAAATCATCGGCCGCTTAGCTTCCATCAGCAGCTGCAAAGCTTTCTTGATCTGCCCGGCATGGCCCTTGGTCACCGGGTTGTAGGAACGCATGCTGACGCTCTTGGGATAAGCGTATTCACACTTTTGCGCCGAAACATCCTTGGGAATATCCACCAGCACCGGACCTGGGCGACCCGTCCGGGCAATGTAGAACGCTTTCTTGATCGTTGAAGCCAGTTCCTCGACATTCCGGACGAGGAAATTATGCTTGACGCAAGGCCGGGTGATCCCCACGGTATCGGCTTCCTGGAAAGCATCCTGGCCGATGTAGTGTGTGGGCACTTGGCCAGTGATGACGACCATCGGAATCGAATCCATATAGGCCGTGGCAATTCCCGTCACCGCATTGGTTACACCCGGACCCGAAGTCACCAGGCAGACACCCGTCTTTTGCGAAGAGCGCGAATAAGCATCCGCCGCATGGACCGCCGCCTGTTCGTGGCGGACAAGAATATGCTTGATCTTGTCCTGCTTGAACAATTCGTCGTAAAGAAACAAAACTGCGCCGCCAGGATAGCCGAAGATATAATCGACTTTTTCTTCCTGCAAGCACTTCATTACAATTTCTGCACCCGTCAAGAGCATCTTGATTCCCAGAACTCAGTAATTCGTAAAACGTGCAACATTACTGGCTGACGCGCGTTTGGTCAAGATATTACGTCAGCAGGGTTTTTATTTCATCACCGGAACCGCCCGACACCCGGCCCTAATGCCCGGCTCTGCCGCGTTCCGCTCTTCTTTTCGAGGCCCCTTCTGGCTACCCGCACCGAACTTTCCGACTTTCTTGCAGATGTAGAACGTCGTGCCTTCAAGCAAGCCCTGTTTGCCGTGCAAAACGAAGAACAGGCCCTTGATATTGTTCAGGATTCCATGCTCAAGTTGACCGAGAGCTATGGAGATCGGCCGACCAATGAATTACCGATGCTGTTCCAGCGCATCCTGCAAAACACCATCCGCGACTTCTATCGCCGCCAGAAAATTCGCTCCATCTGGACCACGCTACTCTCCGCGCTCACCCCCAAGCAACACGAAGAAGAGGAAGACTACGACCCACTCGACACCATGGTGGTCGAAAACAACCCCATCCTGTCCCCTCACGCCAGCCTGGAACAATCACAAGTCGTCGCTATCATTGAAAAGGAAATCGAAAAGCTGCCACCACGTCAACGCGAAGCCTTCCTCATGCGTTACTGGGAAGACATGGACATCGCCGAAACGGCAAACGCCATGGGATGTTCGGAGGGCAGCGTCAAGACACACTGTTCACGGGCCACGCACACACTGGCTGCAGCCCTCCGACTGAAAGGGATCGAACCATGAACAACAACCATCAACCAAACAGCCTCGGCGACCACGCCAAGTCTATTGAACACGACGAACAACAGATTGCCTATCGGCTGAAGCATCGCCTTGACCAAAGCCTCGGCCACATCGATGCTTTGACACTCAACAAGCTCATGCAAGCTCGGCAACGCGCTCTGGCTCATCAGAAAGTCGCACTCACCGTCACCCGTCTCAGCCTGGCCGGGATCGGGCAAACGATTCAACAAGGCTTTATGCCTTATGCCCGTACGCTACTCACCTTACTGGCTCTGACAGGCGGCGTTTTGGGCAGTTATTACTGGAACAACCTGCAACAAGCCGAAGAAAACGAAGAAATCGACAGTGCCCTGCTGGCTGATGACCTACCGATCAATGCCTACCTCGACCACGGCTTTCACACATGGCTCGAACATCCTCATTCCGCATCCGACACCGCATTGCCGCAGGAATAAGCCTGTTGCTTGCAGTTTGTCTGCTCTCATTCCCGGCGCATGCGACGCTGCTCCTGCCGCTTTCCGAACCGGACTGGATGGAACTCACGGAAAAACAACGTGAGATTTTGCAACCTCTGGCCAATGAATGGGACCAGATGGAAAACTTCCGCCGCAAAAAATGGCTAGGCATCGCCCAGCGTTACCCCAAGCTGAGTGCCAATGAACAACAACGCATCCAACGTCGTATGCGAGACTGGGCCAATCTCAGTGCAGCCGATCGCAATCAGATTCGCGAACGCTTCAAAACGCTCCAGAAAGCCCCCCCCGAAGAACGCGCCGCGCTCAAGCAAAAATGGCAGGAGTACAAAGAACTGCCCGAAGCTGAAAAAGAACGTCTGCGACAGCAGTCCCGCGTGAAAGCTGCAGAAAAACGTCCTGCACCCCGCCCACCTGAAAAAACACAAGCTACCACTGCGCAACCCCAGAGCGTTCCAGCTTCCGTAATCGCTCCGGCTCCATCACTGCCACCGGGCTTGACCCAACCAGGCATAGCCCCTGCAGTGACGAACAACTCGGCAACACCGCCTCGCACAACCCCTTGATTTTCACCGGGTTTCATGAAATATCAGGCACCTGGTTTGTTTCGTCGCTTGGCAAGCATGCTCTACGAAACCCTGCTACTTACTGCGGTCGTCGCTGCGCTGGTTTTGCTTCCCCAGACGCTTTACGCCATGTACGCCCATCACTCAGCCCCACCCTGGGCCGTACAACTCCATTTCATGGCTGTTCTGGCCACATATTTCATCGGCTTCTGGCACATGGGCCAAACACTGGCGATGAAAACCTGGAAAATCCGGCTTATCGACGCCTCCTCCGGCAAACCGGTCAGCCTTTCCCGTGCGGCCACACGCCACCTGCTGGCCTGGATTTCCTTCCTCCTGGCCGGGCTTGGCCTCCTCTGGGCACTTTTGGATCGTGAAAATCAGTTCCTTCACGATCGTCTCGGCGGAACACGTCTGATCCCCGTTAGCGACGCTCCGTCCACCACAACATCCCCCCCGCCGCCGCCAAAAACATCGCACTCGGCGTAATGGCCGACCAGAACGGTCGCCAGTCATTGATGGCCCCCAGGCTCGAAAACAAGCCATTGAGCATATGGAAGGTCACCCCCAACATGATCCCGGCGAAAACCTTAATACTCACGGCCCCCATCCGGTCTTGTAGATAGGCAAAGGGCAAGGCGAGCGCCATCATCACCAATACCGCCAGCGGATAAATCAGCTTTTTCCACAACGCCGTTTCGTAACGCTGCGTTTTCTGGCGGTTTTCCTGAAGATGCCGGATGTACTGCCAAAGACTGACAAAAGACATGCGCTCCGGAACCACCATCAACACTGAAAGCATGTCCGGTGTCAGCGCAGAATGCCAGGTCATGGAAGGAATCCGGCGAAGCTCCGTGTGGTCCTCCTGAAAGAGGGTTTGCACCACATTTTCAAGCCGCCAGCCTTCGGGGGCTTGATACACCCCGCCTTCCGCCTCGCTAATGGATTGCAAACGATGTTGCGCATCAAACTGATAAATCCGGATGCCCTGCAAACGGGTATCGGGAAGAACGTCCCGCACATTGACGATGCTCCCCTCATCCTTGAGCCACAGACCCGAACGAAACTCCTGCGCCACCATGGCACTCGTTGCCTTCAGGCGCAACTGCTGCGCAGCATGTTCGGCCGGTGGTGCAACCCACTCACCCAAAACGAAAATCAAGGCCACAAACCCCAGCCCCAAACGCATCAAGGATTTCAGCATCGCCCGCGTGGATAAACCCGAAGTCCGCAACACCGTAATTTCCGAATGTCGGGCCAATTGAGTCAAGGCATAAAGCGAGCCGATCAGCACCGCAATGGGAAAAAGCTCGTAGCTATGGCCTGGCAGGGTCAGCAGAACATACACAATGGCATGCTGAAGCTGATAACCGTTTCTGCCGACATCTTCAACCTCGTGAATCAGGTCAAAGAAAGCAAAGAGCATCAAAAAAGCGGCCAGAACAAGGGCAGTTCCCGCATAAATCTCACGCGCGAGGTAACGCTCATAAACCTTCAACGCCACGCGATGCGCCTCCAGGAAAAGACCAGCAGGCGACGTGAAAACAACAGCAAGAGCAGTACCAGCATCAAGCCGTGCACCCACCAGGAGCCTAGCGCGAAGCTCAAACGCCCTTGCGCCACCCAGGCTTGGCTGATACTGACCAAGTTGCTGTAAATCATATAAATAAGGATGGCCAGAATGATGTTGTTCGTTCGGCCTGCACGGGGATTGACGAAAGACAGGGGAATAGCCAGCAGAGCCAGATTGATTGCCGCCAGCGGAATACCGATACGCCAGATCAGCTCCGCGAGATTCTGGCGGCTTGGATCGTGGATCAACTGCATGAGAGGCAGACTTTTCGGCGATTGCGCCAGCCCTTGCGATTCACGCGTTTCAATACGGACCGCATAACGTCCGAATTCCATCACCCGATAATCCGGCTGACCGGGTGTCCCTTCATAGCGACGACCGTTTTCCAAAACAAGAAAGCGGTCTCCATTGGCCTGGGTTTGCTGAAAACCCTCCGCCGCCACCATGACGCCCAGACGACCATGCTGAACCGAACTGACAAAAACATTGCGTACCCGGCTTTCCTGGCCCGACACGCTTTCCACAAAAAAGACACGATCCGCCGTCGATGACTCCCGAAAATTCCCGGGAGACACCTGCGAAACGTCATCACGATTCTTCATTTTCTGCCGAAACTCAACACTTTTTGAAATCGCCCAGGGCGAAACGAAAAGCGACAAGGCAGCAATGATGAAGACCAGCGGCAGGGCAAAAGAAAGCACCGGTTTGATCCAGGCTGTCAAGGGCAGCCCGCTGGAAAACCAGACCAGCATTTCCGAATCCCGATAAGAGCGGGAAAGCGAAAGCAGGACTGAAATGAACAAGGTCAGCGACAACAAAACCGGCAAATAATTGATTGCCCCGAAGCCCAGCAAGGCCGCCACCGCCTCCGAAGCCAGTTTTCCACCCGCTGCCTCAGCCAACAAACGAACGATCTGGGTCGTCAGCATGATGGAAAACAACGTCACGAAAACCGCAACTGAAGTTTGTGTAAATTCACGCCGAGCGACACGCTGGTAAATCATGACAATTTTGACGATGAGCGACAAATTTGGAGATAATCCAGAACTCGACGAATAGTGCGGATAGTGTGTAGTGCGGATAGGCCAGAGGAAAGTGCGGGCATTGCCCGCCGCCCGCTGCCCGCTCGGAATCTATTTGCACGACACCGTAACGAAAGCACTGGAGCAACCGGAAAGTACGAAGTGTGAAGCGTCAAAGTAAGTAACCGGTCCCCAAACAGACTTCCCGCATCCCTTCTGGCCCCAGGAAAAAAGGCCCCGAGGAAAAAAGGAACAAAAGGAGCATAAGCGATGGAATTTAGCATAAAAAGTGGCAACCCAGAAAAGCAGCGCAGTGCCTGCATCGTTGTCGGCGTCTTCGAACCGCGCAAGCTCTCCGTTCCCGGGGAAATCCTCGACAAAGCCAGCGAACACTACCTCTCCGACATCCTCCGTCGGGGCGATATGGAGGGAAAGACCGGCACCACCCTCCTCCTGCACAAGGTTCCCGGCATTCATTGCGAACGCGTTCTCCTCGTCGGCCTGGGCAAGGAAAAAGAGTTCCGCGAAAAAGAATATCGCGACGCCATCGCCCTGAGTGTTCGCACCCTCAACGAAACGGGTGCATTCGATGCCACCCTCACCCTGACGGAGCTCCCCGTCAAAAAACACGATCTTTCCTGGCGCATCCGCCAGACCGCGCTGATCGTCGCGGAAACCCTTTACCGTTTTGACCGCTTCAAATCCAAAAAAGACGAAGTTCGCCGCCCACTGCGCAAACTCACCCTGGCAATCGGCAGCCGCGCCGATCTGGACGAAGCCGAAGAAGCCCTCAAACAAGGACAGGCCATCGCCAATGGCATGGCCCTGACCAAAGACCTTGGCAACCTGCCTGGCAATATCTGCACCCCGACCTATCTCGCTGAAGAAGCCCTGAAGCTAGGCAAGGAACACGGACTCCAGGTTGACGTACTGGAACGCGCAGATCTTGAAAAACTCGGCATGGGCTCCTTCCTTTCCGTCGCCAAGGGCACACACCAGCCCCCCAAACTCATCACCCTCAAACACAAAGGCGGCAAAGCAAGCGAAAAGCCCATCGTTCTCGTCGGCAAGGGCATCACCTTCGATAGCGGCGGCATCTCACTCAAGCCCGGCCCGGAAATGGATGAGATGAAATATGACATGTGCGGTGCAGCCAGCGTCCTGGGGACGATGAAAACCATCGTCCAGCTCGGCCTCAAGCTGAACGTCATCGGCCTCATCCCGACGACGGAAAACATGCCCGGTGGCAACGCCACCCGCCCCGGCGACATCGTCACCTCCCTCTCTGGCCAGACCATCGAAATCCTCAACACGGACGCCGAAGGCCGCCTCATCCTTTGCGACGCGCTCACCTACGCCGAACGCTTCGAACCCGCCTGCGTCATCGACATCGCCACCCTCACCGGTGCCTGCGTCATCGCGCTCGGCCACGTTGCTTCAGGGCTACTCGCCAACGACGAAACCCTTGCCCGCGAACTGCTACAAGCCGGACAACACTCCTACGACCGCGCCTGGCAGCTCCCCCTCTGGGACGATTATCAGGAACAGCTCAAGAGCCCCTTCGCCGACATGGCCAACATCGGTGGGCGTGCGGCCGGAACCGTCACAGCCGCCTGCTTTCTCTCCCGATTCACCAAAAAATATCATTGGGCACACCTCGACATCGCCGGGACGGCCTGGAAATCCGGCGAGAAAAAAGGAGCCACCGGGCGACCTGTCCCCCTCCTGACCCACTTCCTCCTTGCCCGTACCGGCATCCGAACCGATTGACCCCCGCAGCATGACCCAAATCCTCTTCTGCCACGGCGCGGCCGACCGGCTTCAAACAGCCGCCCGCTGGCTGGAACGGGCACTGTCCTGTGCTACGCCAACCCGTCCGATCATCCTCTATGCCCCAGACGAAGCCAGCGCGAACCACATCGACCATCGGCTCTGGGCGGAGCCCCCAAACGGCTTCCTGCCCCATTGCCGTGTCCATGCCCCCCACGCCGCAGAAACGCCCATCCTCATTGCCTGCCCCCCGGCCCCTCTACCGCAAGGTCAGCAATTACTCAACCTCAGCAACCTCCCCCCGCCCGGCTACCAGGACTTCCCCAGCCTCATTGAAATTGTCAGCCAGGAAGACGAAGTCCGCCTCCCTGCACGACAACGCGCCAAAACCTACCGCGACGCAGGCCACGAAGTCCGGTTTCGCGACCTGCAAAAGGACCCCCTGTGACCGACAAACTGCTTGACCAGGCCGATGCCCTGATGCGAAGACGCCGCCCGCCCCCGGCCCTCGCCCCGCAAGCCCCCGCACGCGAAGAAAGCGAAACGCCCAGCCCGGCAAAGGCGGCACACGCGGCTGAAGCAAAACGCCCGAGCGATGCAAGCGATGTAATCGTTGCAAGCGATCTGAACGAAACGGAACATCCTGAAAATCTTGAAAATCTGCACAATCCGGATGACCTGAAACATCAGGAAGCCACGAGCAATCCGAATGCACCAGAGGCCCTAGAAACCTTGGACGATTTCGACGACATCCCCTTGCTTACGGAAGTCGTCACACCGCAATCCGGCAGTATCCCGCCACAAAATGAATACACGCCCGAATTCAAAGACTGGGCGGAAGCTCAGCTCCCCAGTCTCATCGCCCGCGTCATCGAAGAAAACATACCTGGATTAACGGCACAACTCAGTGCTCAGGTCAGCGCAAGACTTCAACAAGAATGGGCAAGGGCATCCGCTAACAAAATCAGCGAAGCCTAATCACCGCCCTCTTGATCCTTGAAATTGCCAGCCCGCCCGTCACAGGTACGGGATAAACAATCCTGGAAACCATTCCCCTCAAAATACCGTCAAGGCGGATTTGACCCCTTGAACCCATTTGATCTGCTGTTCGGAGTCTCCCGAGCCGCCCAGCAAGGGCAACCGTACAGGTTGCCCTACTGACCAGACGAATCAGATACTCAGATACTGGCAGATCCTGGGAGATACAGGCTTTGTCGGCTCAATAACGCTCCCGCATGTAGAGGAACTGGTTCTTCGGCGCGCCGAAGCGGATCGTGGCATGCGGGTTTTTGTCATAAGCACTACCACACCATTTCCCAAGCAGATAAGAGAAATTCGCGCCCGTTGCCGAACTGCCATTCAGTGCGCAGGAATTACCCATCCCCCCCGTAGTCAGGGCATTCACACCAGACAAGTTCAAAACGGCATCCGCACTGCCGTGAACACCGGCTCCGGGGGCTTCGATTCTGATGGAAGCTTTTCCACCTGCCAGGGTCGTTGAAGCCGCATTGATGACAATATTTCCAGCAGCTAAACCCCCACCCTTGTAGTTTGCAATAACCAGATTACTTGAAGGATCATTGGGCGTACTGAGCGGGTCGTTGGTTCGGGTATTCAAAACCGTACAGCTGTCTTCCGTATTGAGTGCCCACTTTGCGCCATCCCAATACAAAGCCCGAACCGGCACATGCAAAGGCAGGGTCTCCGGGCCATAGGCATTGTCCAGTTTGAGAATGCCGAAACGCAGCTTCACAGTCGTTGCGGTTGAACAACTCGTTGCCGAGTGCGCCGCTCCGTCACACTTCTTGATCAAAATACCATCTGGGTCTGTTACTGTCGTTTTCAGGCCGAACTTTTCAAAGTTCTGAGGTGCGATCCGGGAGACGGTTCCCGATGCGATATTTGTGTACTCACCTGAAGTAAACGCAAAAGGTGTCAGATCCATGAAGGGAACGACGGGTGCGCCCGGATCTGCATCAGCCGTTGCAGGCGAAAACTTGACGACATTGTTATCCACGGCCTCCACAGTGAAGCTTGGCATCGAGGCGTATCCGCTACCCGTATTCAAGTTTTTCAATACAGAGCCATCCGCCCCGACTGCAGCAACCCAAGCCGTGGGTGGCAGCCTGAACGCTTGTCCGAAGTAGGTCATACCGCCCAAAAGATCCGGTCCGGAACCCCCGCATCTTGAACTGAGACGGTTATCCACTTCGTAATGATCCGGGATAAAGCGAGGCAAATCGAGTGCAGTTGAACCGATATTGCAACCGTACTTCTTGAGGCCCCCGACCAAAACCGACGCATCATCAAAGGAGCCGGCAATACAATCTCCTTTTGCCTGATCCCCCGAAAGCGTGGTGAAAGTCACGTCGCCTACAGAACTGGCATGGAACATCACACGGGCATCAGTTTTGTAATCAACGAAGTGAACCTCGCCCACACCGCTGAACTTGAAAGCAGTTCCTGTGGCCACACCCGCTGCTGCCGAAGCAAAATGACCTGCCAGCAAGCCTGAGATACTTGCATTATCCCAATCGTAAACGTAGCGGTCGTCAAGTACAGGGGTGACCCCCGCATAACCGGTGGCATTCGCTCCCGTCGAAGTCTTGGCCGTGGCAGAGATACTGAAATCCAGACCTGCCGTCGCGGTTGCCGGTGAAGCGGGAAGTGTAGTCGTCAAGCTCAATTTCGTCGGACGAATGGTGAAGGTATCCGTCGAAGCCGTGCACTTATTACCTTTATCAAGCTCGATGACACGGACAGCTACCTTTCCAACCGCATTATCGTAATTGGCTTTGAAGGTCTTGCGGCCAAGATCGCCAGCGACATAGTTATATGTGTTTGAACCTATCGATACGGATGGTACAGAAAAACTAACCCCAGCCAGCGCGGCTGGAAGTGGTGAATCACAAGCTTGTGCGGACGAAACGTCAACCAGTTCAATCTTCGCTCGGCCGGTATAAGCCGCATTTCCCGTCACCGCATCAAACTCGAAATCTTCACCGGCCAGCTTGGTATAAAGATTCGAGGCAATGGGCGCACCTTTTTCCACGGCATCGAAGGGTGGGCAGGTCTTGTAGGTAAAGGCTGCCGAGCAATCCACCCGCTGGTCGGTTGCCGTGTCATAACACTCCAGTGCCGTATCAGCCAAGGTCATACTCGGGCTGGAATAACTCAGGCTAACCGCTGTGCCGCCCACCGTATCATGCGAAAGATAAACCCCGGTTGAGGAGCCTGTGAATCCAGTCAGAGGCGGCAAAGTCAAACCAGACCACGTTCCCTTGGAAACAACGGGCTTGAGTACGGCATAGCCCGGGTAAGGTGAGCACGTCCCCGCGCTCCCCAGTGCAGGGGCATCATTGGTGCACATCTTGATGGTCACTGCAGCCTGGCAAACATAGGTTTTGTCGGAATCAAATTCGAAGCGGATATGATTGGGAGGGGGCGGTTGATAACCGCCGCACTTAATTCTGGCTCCACTACTGTTACACGAAGGAGCTGCATTACGCACCCAACTATCCCCCCAGTGACCGAAATTGCCATCTCCAGGAGCAATCAGACGATTTCTCAAGCCGGCACTGCTCTCTGAACCGATACAACCGTGACTGGGCCAGGAAGGATAGCCCGCCGTTTCAAAGGTCGCAAAGCTCCCCTGGATATGCATTTTCCACTTAGTCTGGGCATGGGAGTAATCACAATAAGCTCCCGGCATGGTTGCCGTATCCCGGAAAGCAATTAAATAACCTGCACTTGCGTTTGCGCCTTTGCGCGAACCGCCGATTTCATAAACGGCATCGCCAGAGGCCAAACAGGTCTGATCGGTCACATTCAGAATATTGTAAAAATCCCCCCCCCCCGGAGCCTTCTGAATTTTGAAGGATTTTCCGGGGTTCAATGAGGTTTGCAGGACATGCCCCTTGAGCCCGCTTCCCGGGCCAATAGACCAACCTGATTGGTAAATCGGCCAGACATTCCACCAAACCGGGGGATTGCAACTCACATTAGGGCCGCCAGGCAAGCTCCCGTCATTACACGCCCAGCCGATATACCCCCCAGTATTCGTAAATTGCAAAGAAGTGTACGTTCCCTCTCCAAAACAACCCGAGCCACCCGTGGTATCCGGCAGGGTGTATTCCGTTATTGGATCCGCCATTTCATAATTCGAATCCCCAGCCTGCGTGAAGAGCACCGTACAAATCCCTGTACTGGATGTCATGGTAATCGTAACGCTTCCGGCGGAATCAGTCACAGAGCCACTCCCAGAACAACTTCCAATCCCCTGAATCTGAACGGGTAGATGCGTCAATGCATTAGTAGATTTGGCACGAGATTCAGCACTAACGGTGAAAGTCCCCCCATTGATTTTGGTGCCGGGTGCGTGCGTCGTGACCACGATATATTGCAGAGCCTTGGTCAGCTCAACACTCTGGGTTTCTTGTGTCGCAGCCTCAAAAGTGGCATCGCCGGCCTGGTTTGCTGCAATTTTGCAGATACCGACACTTTTCATCGTCACCGAAGTACCCGAAACAGTACAAACCGCATTATTCAACGAGCTATAGGTAATCGCATTAGGGTAGGCGTTACTCGTAGCAAGGGGATCAATGCTGAAAACCTGATTCAGAACGAACAAACGACTCGTTTGCGTCTGGGTCGGGAAATTGATGAGCAACTGACGTTTGATCGTAACATTGCGTGTCACCTGCTCAGCAGCACCATACGTCGCATCACCTGCCTGATCAGCCGTGAGGGTGCATGTACCGGTACTGACAATGGATACTGTTGTCCCCGATACGGTACAGACGGCGGGGGTCAAGGAACCATAGACCACCGTGTTTCCAGAGGCTCCCCCTGAAGCCAAAGGATCAACTTCAAAGGTGGCGGGGAGCGTCGCATACGATTGCGGCGAAGGCTGCGCCGGGAAATTGATGACTTGTGGCAGTTTCTTGCTCACTGCCCAGGAATAATCCGTGTAACCCGTCTCAAGCTTGTTACCCGCATGCGCCGCTGCAGTCGCCCGTATCGTACAGGTTGAGTCTGCAGCCAGCGCGGCGTTGGTGACGGTTGTGCCAGTAACCGTACAGACCGCCGGAGTCAGGCTCGTAAAGCTCACAGTAGCCCCCGTGGCCGCTGTACCGGTGTCCGCCACTTTGGGGTCCGCCGTTACGGCAACCGCTTTTCCATACGCCGCGGCAGCGATGGAATAGACCGCCGTTGAAAATCCGGACAAATAAGGCAGATTCGACCAGACGGCTCTTTGCTTCAAATTGATCGTGTAGCTGCCGGGAGAAGGTTGAGAGCCTCCCGTTGCATCACAATTATTACAATTATTTTTTGTATAGCCCGTGACGGTACATCCTTGTGTGGCATCCAGCTTCAGTTGAAAGCCCGCTACCAACTCCACCCAATTACACCCAGAAGAAATATAGGCACGTTGCCAAGTTCCTGGTCCGTCTCCGGTACTGGTTCTAGATCCTCCACCCGCATTAACTGCATGAGATGTACCGATACATCCACCGCCGTAATTAACTTGAGCTGCCTTATTGCATGAAGAATCAACAGGAAAGGCTAAGCTGTAGTTTTTCTTCAATTTGACCGTGTAACTGGTCCCCGCGTAATCACTACCCGGCAGCGGGGTTCCAGCTGTCCAAAGCTGGTAATCATAAGCAAGCACGGGGCCACCAAGCAGCATCCCCAACAACAAGCCCAAGCAGTTTTGTATCCACTTATTTTTGCTTGCGCCCAAGCTGCCCCACAGCTTTCGAGGTGCAACAGAATGGAGTGTCTGATAAAAGCGATTTGATCTCTCGTTCATGGCATTCCTCCTTGACCTGCTGCCCATTACGCTGCCAACCCTATACGTTGTGATATCCCGGGGAAACACGGGTTCATTCCGTTCGTCATCAGGGGTTCCCTTGAAAGTTTTCTGCTCTAGCAATAAAAAGCCAACGATCTTTTAGTCCATATCCGTCCGCAACCGGACATCAATGCGTCTTTCAATGTAGTTGCTATCAAAAGAACCGGTATTGGGGCAGGCCCCGCCCGCAGGCTGGTAGCAGGCGGTGGAGCGGATTTCACAAAAATTCGTATTGCCCCCCGCAGCGGCCTCCACCTTGACTGTGATTCCTGAAAAAGTATCGCCCACCGGGGTGAAAGTGCCACTTGCCGACGCGCAGCTTCCTGCATTGGCGGGTTGAACGCGGAACAAGCCCCATTCGATTCCAGCACGGGCGGCCTGGTAGGTGCGGATGCTTTGGAGGTCCTGGATGGAACCCATGTGCTGCATGGTGGAAACCTGCACCACAAAGGCGGCCAGAACGGCCAGGACGATCAGGATAAAAATCGCCGTCATGATGGCCATGCCCGACTGCATTCGGGCGGGGCGGCTTGCATTTCCCCTTTGCGTCAGCAGCGTTGCTCGGTTCATGGTGTGTTGTCCAGATGGATTTCACGAAGAAGGGTAATACTTTCCACGCCATCGGAATCGAAAAGCGTCAAGGCAATGCTCAGAACCCCCGTGCGCTGATCGACAATGTTGTAACTCACATCGCAGCGGGATTGATTGGCCATAACAATCGGGGTGCCTGCGGGCGGGGTGGGCTGGGCGGCGTTGATGCCGTAATTGGCATATCGGTACATAAAGCCCCTTGCGGAAGGGCAGGCATAAGTGATCGCTTTCAGATTACGGGGAACGACATGAAAGCGGCTGGAAGGGGAAGGGGAAGGTGGAGACTGCAAGGCAAAGACATTCGAGGCCAGGGTCACCGACTTACCACTTACGGAGGCTACTTGTGCGATATTGCAGCCCGTAGCCGCCGCACAGCTGGCGTAAGCGTCCATGGGCGCGAAGGAGTTTCCGACGCTGTCCCGACCATAGTTGTAGACCACGATGTAATCATTCGCGGTAATCGGAACATCAGCCGCGTTCATCCCGACGATGTCAAAGGTCTTTTTGCTGCTGTCTGTATAACTCAGTGGATTAGGACAAACCGTGTTATCCACGTTATCCACTTCGCTGCAATAACGCCCCCCGCCTTGGGTGGGAATGAATTCGATGTAGGTCACACCACCGCTATCGCTTACACGCAAACTACCCGGCAAAGCCAGATGAACTTCGCGGGCGATACGGCGCAGGACGTAATCGGCGTTGTCCGTTAGCTCGGCCCGCTTGACCGTATCCACATAACCCATGACCGGATTGCGGATGAAAACGGCAACGACGGCAGAAATGATGCCGAGCAGGACAATCGAGACGATCATCTCGATCAACGTGAAGCCGCCTTCTGCACCTTCAGGCTGAACGCGGTTTCGGTAAAGCGTTAAAGTGGATCGCGGCATCATGGCGGATTAGGGGCCCAGCGTGTCCGGTAGCCCTGAAGACGGATAGTTTCACTGGAATGGACCGAGCCTACCTCGACGGTAATCAGGATGGCATTGAGCCCGGCGGCCGTTGCTGCCGAAGTAATCGCTCCCCCTCCCGAGCCAAGGCTTTGTGCGGCAAGACTAATCGTTGCCCAGTATCCGGGAGGTGAAGTGGCTGTCATCCCGTCGAGACTTTCAACGACGCTGGCAGCACTGCCGGCCGTACCAATCGTTACCGCCGTGCAGGCCGCGCTGTTGGTCACCGCTTCATTACAATAGTTACCCACATTGTCATAGGTCGCCCGCGTTGCGCCGGCTTTGTGCCCAAAAATCTGTACCGATGTGGCACATCCTGCGGGGGAAGTCGCCGTCGCAGCATTGGCATCGGTCGGATCGCAGTAGGTGAAGGGACGAATCTGAATTTCGTCCATCAGGGCTTCGGCAATGACCATCATCTGTTTTCGGATGAGTGGGTCGGCACTATTCTTGGTGGTTACATTCAGTGCCGTCAGCACCCCCGCCAGCCCTACGCCGACGATGATGATGAACATGATGACTTCGATCAGGCTGAACCCTTTGGAACGATTCCTGAGGCGCAGAGCGCGGCGGTTTCCGGTTTGATCAATAGACATAACCGGACTCCGCTTCAATTTTCAGATCGGTTGTTCCGCCCGTCTTGTTGTTTGTGATAGTCCAGGTCGTCCGGGCTGTTAGTACCGCACCCGCCGCGCTGAGTGGCCGCCCCAATCCGTCAAAACCGATTTGTGTATCCGGCAGCGTGACCCCCGAAGGCGGACAAACCCGGTTGGCTGCACCGCCACCGCATTGGTTGTCTGACGCAGGGAGATTGAGCGGATTCGAGGAAGCACAGGCTCCGCTCCCGGAGGCTTCGGGCTGATTTGTTTCCACCACCATCGAAACAATGCCGGAAGAAGCCGTCACACAGACCACTCGCCGATGGGCAATCGCCCCCCGGCGGGCATATTCGAGCGCGGACTTGACCTTGTCACGATAGGCGATTTCGTCAAAACCGGTCATGAGACTCATGCGCGGCAAGGCGACAACGGCGAGAATACCCACCACGATCATGACGACAATCAATTCCACCAGGGTGAAACCAGTCTGTTTCTTGACATCAAGCGGCCTAGAAAAGCCCTGATTTACTCCGTTCGCCCTGAGCTTGTCGAAGGACACCGCCTGTAAAAACAAGGGCTTCGGCAGTTTCAACCCAAACAAATCTGATTTATTCAGCGGTTCCCTGGACGCAAGCTTCGCTCCACCAATGCACGGCGTGCATGAAGGATTAGAGCGAGTCCGACAGTGGGGCCGGTGGCGATTTTTCATTCTTGTCCGGAGCGTAATTCAGTAAGGCGTGATTCAGTCAGTAGAAAAAACGATGCCGCCGGAAAAAATCCAGCGTAAAGGAAGGCATCGTATCATTAACGTCTTTTCTGAGTGCTGCCTCAAGGCGCAAGTCGGGTGTTGATGCCAAAATTGTCACTAAATGCTGCATTTATTGCGCAACACTTCAACCCAGAGACAAGGAAACCCTGATTTATTCCGTATGCCCTGCGCTGCGCCTGGACTAATTTGATTTACATCAGCAGTTCCATCGGTAAGCCGTCCGAAGTTTCGGATGGAACAAAAAACAGGCAATTTACTTGCGCATCAACAAAAACTCGTATTCCTTGCTTTCGTTTTGTGTACTGGAAAGCAGAGTGTTGCCGGTTTGTTGGGCAAAGGCTTCAAAATCACGGACGGAGCCAGGGTCGGTGGTGAGAATGCGGAGAATCTGGCCCGTTTTCATATCGGTCATGGCTTTTTTGGTTCGCAGGATGGGCAGCGGACAGTTCAGCCCGCGCGCATCCACTTCCCGGTCAAAATTTGTCGTCATGGTCTGTTTTCTCCTGAGATTATTTTGGCGACTGATTTTTCAGCCTTCACGCACTGGCTTGCCAATGCCCTGATTTTCCACCCATTTTTTCCACGAGGCGAATGCCTTCAATCCGCATCCCACGATCTGTGGCTTTACACATATCGTAGATTGTGAGCAAAGCCGCGCTGGTAGCGGTGAGAGCTTCCATCTCGACCCCAGTGCGCCCGCGTGTTTCAGCGGTGACTTCGCAATGGATGGTTTGCTTTGGCGCGTCAATCATGAATTCAACTGCCACACGGGTCAGCGAGATGGGGTGGCACAAAGGAATCAGATCGGAAGCCCTTTTGGAAGCCTGGATCGCGGCAATACGGGCAATCCCGAGCACATCGCCTTTTTTGGCGTTGCCCGCCTGAATAAGTGCCAGAGTTTCTGGCTGCATCACGATGGAGCCCGTCGCCCGGGCAAGGCGGTGGGTTTCGTCCTTCGCGCCGACGTCGACCATATGCGCCTGTCCGGCCGCATCGAAATGCGTGAGCGGGGAAGGCGTCTGCTTCGATTTCATATCCGGTTCCTGTCCTGCCCTGTCAGAGAAACTTTGGATTATGTCACAGGCGCAAGGCAATCATTTGAGTGATGCGGAACGTCTTCCTATTCGGCTTATCATACGCAACATGAAGCTGAACGCCTTGCTCCTTCTGATTTTCATGACGCCCTTCGCGCTAGCAGATGGCCTGCCCGATATGGGCGACCTTTCCCAGGTGGATTTTTCACCGGCTGTTGAAAAGCGCACAGGGGAAGTCGCCATGCGCGACATCCGCCTGCACGAACCGAGCTATCTCAACGACCCGGAAATCACGGCCTATCTGAACAGTCTGGGCTCGCGTCTGGCCACACAAAGCGATGGCTTGCGTCAGGATTTCGATTTCTTCGCCCTGCGCGACCCAACATTGAACGCATTTGCCATGCCAGGCGGTTTCATCGGCGTTCACACCGGCCTCATCATGGCGACCCGCTCGGAATCCGAGCTGGCCTCCGTGCTGGCCCACGAAATTTCTCATGTCACCCAACATCATCTTGCCCGGCAGATCAGTGCACAAAGCCAGGGGCAGCTTCCCATGCTGCTTTCGCTCGCGGTGGCGATTCTTGCTTCACGCAACCACGCCGATCTTGCTCAAGGGGCACTGATGACCGGGCAGGCCGCAGCAATCCAGAACCAACTCAATTATTCCCGTGATTTCGAACGCGAGGCCGATCGCCTTGGCCTGCAGCTTCTGGATCGCGCCGGTTTTGATGTGCGAGCCATGGCTGATTTTTTCGTCCGTCTGCAAAAATACAGCCGCGTTTATGAATCCAACGCACCAGGTTATCTGCGTACCCACCCGCTGACCAGCGAACGGATCGCTGACATGGAAAACCGCATCCAGTCCATGCCTTATCGGCAAGTGCTAGACAGCCAGGATTACCTGCTGGTCCGCGCAAAACTGAAAGCCGAAGACGGCACCCCGCGCGATGCCGTGGTGGATTTCGCTTCACAGATCAAGGAAAAGAAATACACAAACGAAATTGCCACCCGTTACGGCTACGCTCGGGCCTTGTTGCGCGACCAGAATTTTTCAGCGGCAGAAAAAGAGGTTCAAACCCTGCGGCGGCTCAAGCTCGATTCTCCCATGCTGGAAACCCTTGCAGCAGAACTGCGCGTCAAACAAAACGACCTACCGGATGCGCTAAATATCCTGCGTACCGCCCTCGTCCGCTACCCCCAGCAACGCGCCCTCTCCTACGCGCTCATGGAAGCCCAGCTACGCAACGGGCAGCCCCAGGAAGCACTATCCTACAGCCAGGATTACCTGCAGACCTACCCGAGCGATGCGCGCATGTACGCCTTTCAGGCCCAAGCCTATGCCGCTCTGGGCAAACGCATGCAGCAATACCGCGCCCAGGCGGAATCCTATGCCCTGCAAGGCCAGCTACTCATGGCCATTGAACAACTCCAGCTGGCCCAAAAATCCGGCGAGGGGGATTATTTCGAGCAGTCCAAGGTGGACGCCCGGCTGCGGGAGTTCAAAAAACGTCACGCTGACGAAACAAAGGAAAGCAAAAGGACCGGATAACCGTGCCGCCTCCATCCACCCGCCAGCCCGAATAAAAAACAAGGAATCCCCTTTCACGCCCTCGGAGGCTTTCTTCTGGGATTGCATCCTCTCACCGGTTCAACCCAAACGGGTTTAATTGACGAGACCGCGCCTAGAGGCCAAGGAAGACATAAAGCAAGGTCGAAATCGCCTAACCGGGGCTGCAACAACTCACTCTGCGTTCAGGGCAATCGCATTTGATTTTCGATGATGGATTGCTCCCCAGCTTGTCCAGTGCGCCCGCCGGGGCGAGTCCCGGCAACGTTGAAAATAAAGCCGCACGTCGAAGCATCGCGCAAAGTGGCAAAGAGGGTTCGGAGCGAATGGCCATTCAGGCCAAATAATGATTCGTCCCTACGGGATGGGATAATTTCAAATGCAATTGCCCTGACTCTGCGTTCCACTCCGCCCCACATGCCTTCTAAAATGCAATTTGTCGACATTCCCCTCAAGTTTCCACTTTTCAGGCCGTTAAACAGCGTAGGAAAATTGCGCATAAGGACTTCATCATGAAGATCAACACGACAACCGCCCCTCTTGGCAATCTAGCTGCCAGCCAATCCAAGGAAAACACTAAAACCACTCCGGCGACGGCACGCCCGGCTACAGGGCAAGCCAGCGAGGTTGCGCTGTCCTCCCTTTCGACCCGCCTTCAGGAAATTGGAGCGGCCTCCTCCACCGAAGCCGTGGTCGATCTCGATCGTGTCAATGCCATTCGGGAAGCCATTGCAGCAGGCAGCTTCAAAATTGACACCAGCCGTATTGCAGACGGGCTGATCGACAGCGTCCGCCAGATGCTTTCGACTCAGAAATAACCCCCGCCGCCACCGTACCTCTTTCTTTTGTCTCCCGGCTGGCCTGCTCATGAGCACAACTTCTGCTTCATCTGGCGCAATGAACACAGAGCTGGCAGCCGCTCTTCGGGACGAACAGGCGGTGCTCTCGCAGTTCGTCAACATCCTTCAACAAGAGCAGGCGGCCCTGACCCTTGGCGATGTCGAACAACTCAACGCCCTGGTCAGCGACAAAACCCGTTTGGCCACACGGCTGGCAGCCTGCGCGGACGCGCGTCACCGCCTTTTGGCTGCCCTGCACCTGCTTGCGGATCGCTCCGGCATGAGTCAATGGCTTGCGAGGCCGGAGGTCGCGGCATCAGAGCTTGGTCGGACCTGGAATACGCTTCTGTCTTTGGCCAGCCAGGCGCAAACACTCAATGCTACTAACGGCATCCTGATCGCAAACCGTTTGCAGCATAACCAGCAAGCCCTCAACGCCTTGCTCGCCGCCAGCAATCAGGCAGCACTCTATGGCCCGGACGGGCAAACCCACACGCAAGGCAAGGGCCGCTCCCTGGGAAGCGCGTGAGTCCTCGCATCAGTCCAGCATCACGATCCCGATACGCTGATTGACAGCTGAAGCACTTGCCCTTTGTTTTCGGCCTATTTTTATCGCTTTTGTTCTTCACCTTGCGGACGAAGACGACAGGGGGACGCTGCCCTCTTTCGTGATGGCCGAAACGCTTTCGGTGTCATCCGGGGTCTTCGACTCGATGGTGATGGCAACACGACGATTGCGCGCACGGCCTTCCGGTGTATCGTTGTCTGCAACGGGTCGTTGATCGGCGAATCCCGTGGCGTTCAGTCTTGATGCGGCAACACCGTTGTCGATCATCAAGCGCACCACACTGGAAGCCCGCACGCCGGACAGCTCCCAATTAGACGGGAATTGAGAATTGGAAATCGGAATATTGTCCGTATAACCTTCCACTGAAATCGGAAAATCCGTCGGTGCAAGGATGTTGGATACGGCAGACAGCGCGTGGGCGGCTTCAAGACTCAAGCGCGCATCACCAGGTTGGAAAAGAACGCTGGCATTGATATCAATCGTGATGCCACGCGCGCCTTCGGTAATCCGAACCTGTCCGTTTTCAACCAGCGGCCCGAGTGCTTCATTGATTTTTCCGGCCATATCGCGCATCTGCTCACGAGTCTTGCGTCGGACTTCTTCTTCCTTGGGTTTGCTGGTGACGGGGCGAACGGAAACGATGCTGGGCAGGGGCTGATTAAGACGAGGCGGGATAACGGACACCTGTGCGCCGCCGCTCGTTCCCGGAACATTGTGAAAGGCGGAAACGATGGAATCCGACAAGACGCGGTATTTCCCTTCATTCACCGACGAAACCGCGTACATCACAACAAAAAAAGCAAAGAGCAAGGTGATGAAGTCCGCATACGAAACCAGCCAGCGTTCGTGGTTCTCGTGCTCTTCCTCGTTCCGCTTCCGACGTTTGCGCGGGGTTGCGAGCCGGAGCTCGACGGCCTGGGGGGATGTGGAAGATGCGGAAGGTGCGGAGGGAGAAGAATGAGATAGTGGTGTATTCACGATGTGCGAAATGATTTGCGAGGATGTTCGAATCGCCTTCCTGTAGTGGCAAACCTTGACGGCTACCGCAGTTAACGTATGGATTTCAACTTAGGGATGCGCTGATTTATTCCTCGTTCCATTCGTCCTCCATCGCAGCGGATCGACAGGATGAAATCATACGAGATAGCTGCGCAAGCGCGTTTCGATAACCCTGGGGTTGTCGCCATTGGCTATACCGACGATCCCGTCCAGATACATTTCGCGCAGAGCGACAAGCTGGCTGATATTGACCAGGAGTTTTTTGGCCACGGGCAGGAAAACCAGGTTGGCCAGTCCCACTCCGTAGATAGTAGCCACGAAAGCCACTGCAATTCCGGCTCCCAGCTTGGAAGGATCCGTCAGGTTTTCCATGACATGGATCAGCCCCATCACCGCACCCAGAATGCCGATGGTGGGTGAATAGCCACCCGCGGCCTCCCAGATTTTTGCGGACAATTTCAATTGCTGCTCGTCACTATCCAACCGGACTTCCATTGTCTCGCGCAGCACGCCGGGCTCGGTGCCATCCACCAGAAGTTGCAGTGCCTGCAATTGAAAGGGGTCTTCCAACCGCGGCAACTGGCCTTCGAGCGCAAGCAAGCCTTCCCGGCGGGCCACCAAGCTCCAGTTGATCAGTCTGCTGATGAGTTCCTCAGCAAGCTGACGATCCTGCACGGGCGGGATGAATACCCAGCGCAACATCTTGAGCCCCGCGTGGAAAATCCGCCATGGGCTTTGCAGCATGACAGCTCCCAGCGTTCCACCCACCACAATCAAAAAGGCCGTAGGCTGGATGAGGGAAGCGATATGCCCACCTTCGAGAATTTGCCCGAGCAGAATGGCCCCCAAGCCTATGGCGAGGCCGATCAGGCTGATTTTTTCGAGTCCCGCCATATCTTTCTCAAGCCCCCCCTGCTGTCCGGGTCATTGGATTGTTCGGATTATTTGAATTATTCGGCGTTGTCCGGTCGCCCTTCTTTTTGGATCGGGTCGACGACTTACCCACCGTAGCCTCTGCACCCAACATCCTGCTTCTCAAGCGTGCAATGGCCTGGGTGTGGAGCTGACAAACCCGAGATTCCGTCACCCCCATCACTTCACCAATTTCCCGAAGATTCAATTCTTCGTCGTAATAAAGAGCCATCATCATCTTTTCACGATCGGGTAATTCGTCGATGGCGGTGATCAAGACGCTTCGCATATTCTGGTCGAGCAATAGTTCCAGCGGATCCGAATGGCTGGAAGCGAGATGACGCTCCAGATAGCCCTCGCCTTCGCCTTCATCCGAATCGCCCAGGTCTTCGAGATACACGAGCTGGTGGCCCCGGGCCTCTTGCAGCAATTTCTGATACTCCTCCAGCGGCATCCCCAATGCTTCTGCCAGCTCGCGTTCCAGAGGAACCCGGCCATGCTGTTGTTCCAGGGCACAAACCGCTGCTTCAACCCGCCGCATTTCGCGTCGCAAGCCACGCGGCAGCCAATCGTTCTCGCGCAGACCATCAAGCATGGCTCCGCGAATACGCTGAACCGCGTAGGTTTCAAACTGCGCCCCCGGGCCTTCGTCGTAACGGGCGATGGCATCGAGCAGACCCAACATGCCGTTCTGGATCAGGTCATCCACCTGCACACTGGGCGGCAAACGAGCCATCAAGTGATAGGCAATCCGCTTAACCAGCGGCGTGCACTGGTTCACCAGTTGTTCCTTGTCCAGAATGCCTCGTGCGTTATACGTCATGGCGTCATGGCGTCGTGGTGATTTGAATCGGGCATCGGTGATCGGGCTGCGCAATCATTGCGGTCGTTGAACTTGTTACGCTTGTTACGCTCATTGCAGTCCATTCCGGCGGGCAAACTGCCAATATCGCGACGGCTTGCCTGTCTACCTGTAGTCCTGGGAAGGCCGAGGCATTTCATCCGCACCCAAACCCATGTTTTCGGTCTCGCCGAGGCGATGACCGAAAAAAACTATACCATCGTTTCGCGCCGTTCCGCGTGAGTTGTCGCGGTTCTTGCGTTTGCGACGGGCTTGCGCGAAACCGCCGGGGATCGCAGTCCTTCGACACGCCCCTGCCAGACCGGAGCCCAGCCAAAGCCATTGTCATCCACGACCGGCGGTAATTGCTGCAGGAGAGCTTGCGCCAGATTCTCCTGAGCGGTGGAAGGTGGCAAATAGAGCAGATCGAGCCGCACCGCAAGATGTTCGCGCGCTACACGATTCATGTTCTCAAAAATGGCCTGGGCATCCTCCGCTTGCCGGGCCCGGGTGACGGCAACCTGAAACCCCTCGCGTCCCCGTTCCTGAACGACGCGTTTGATCAAGGCATAGGCTTGCGTAATGGCACTTCCCTGGGCCGCAACGATCACGGCCATGTGGCGCGCTGACAGTGCGAGTGGAGAAAGATGCCCTCCTTCACGCACCGAGGCATCGATGAGAATGAAATCCACCTCCCTTTGCATCTCACGAAGACAAGGCTCGAGATGTCGACGCGCCATGGCCGCAGCGCGGTCTGCGTGTTCTAGCTCCCGCGCCGCCTGTGCTGCCGGAAGAACCCGCAAGGACGGGGCCGCCTCGAGGATGGTCTGCGAGAGGGTGCGCTCTCCCCGCAAAACCTGGAACAAATCATGGCGTGCTTCAAGCCCAAGGCAGCGCAGCACATTATTTCCGGAAGAATTTTCGTCGATAACCAACACCCGTTGACCACAAGCTGCCAATGCGGCGGCTGTCTGGACGAGCAGCGTGGTACGTCCGCTGGATTCACGGCCCGCGGCGAAGGCGACGACCTGAGGTGAGCGACAGCCAAATAGACGTCGCAGTCCGTCGGCCTGGTCCCCTTTCCATCCGGGGGCCGACTCGCCCGGATTTCCGGACTTAGCCACGCAGACCTCCCACCGCCTTGCGGGGCGCACCTGCCGTTGCCATGAGCAGGCCCGCCTCGCCTTCCTGCAGACGGTGAGGAGATTGTGCTTCGGGCGTTTTGAAAGCACGGTGCATCAGATAATTCCGGTTGGGCAGGTGCATGTCCTCAGGTACGCGCTGGCCATTGGCGATGTAAGTCAGCAACAGGCCGTGACGGATCACGACATCCAGTGCCGGTGCAACCGAGGCGGTTTCATCCACCTTGCTGAGGATCACACCCGCCAGGTCTTCACCAGCATAAGCGCGCACAACGTCATCGAGCGTATCTCCCCGGCTGGTTGCGTTGAGCAGCAACAAGCGATTCACTTCCCCGGCGCGCATCAGCATGGCAGCTTGTTCGGTCACCATGCGATCTCGCTGGCTCATGCCGACCGTATCGATCAGTACCATGTGCTTGTCGTGCAGATCGGCAAGGGTATGACGCAAGTCTTCTCCGTCGCGTACCACATGAACAGGAACGCCGAGAATACGACCATAAATTCGCAGTTGTTCGTATGCACCAATACGATAGCCGTCTGTGGTCAGCAAGGCGATTTTGTCTGCGCCGTAACGAACGACGCAGCGGGCTGCGAGTTTGGCGGTGGTGGTCGTTTTTCCGACACCCGTCGGTCCAACGAGAGCGTACACGCCGCCGCGGTCGATGATGTCGTTATCACTGCTCAAAGTTCGCAAACGACGATTGAGTGCGCCTTGAAGCCATTTGCGCGCTTCTTCGATCGTCAGATCAGCCGACATTTCCTGGCAAAGCTTTCGCGCCAACAGCCCGGAAAACCCGGCATCCAGCATTTCCGCCAGAGCCAGGGCGCGAACCGGCGTATCGCGGGACATTTCGCCCCAGGCGAAACCGGCGAGCTGACGTTCCAGCAGGTTACGAATACCATGCACCTCGCCCATCAACTGATTGACTTGCCACTGCACTTCGCTGTTATGTTGCGGCAGGGCTTCGGCAGCCACGGAGGAAGAAGCAGGTGTGGCCGGTGAAAGGAAAGCGGGAGCGGTTTCCGCTTCTGGACGCACTGCGGCAGGCGGCTGCGTTCGTCCCGGCAGGGGGCGTAGGCGTGGCTTTTCTTCCTGCAACGAGGGAAAGGCTTCTTGCCCGGAAAAAAGCGTTTTTTGTTGCGACAAAGGTGTTTTCTGCGCTGGGGTGTTCTGCGCAAAGGCTCCACTCCCGGCCCGGGAAGAAAGACTGAGGGTGTAATCGTCACCACGCTCCACGGCGGGCTGAGCAGCCGGTCGGTTTGCAGCAGGCGGCGCAGTCGGTTGACGAAGGGATGGGGCGAGGGGTGGGGAGGAATAGGCTTGACGTAGGGATTCATTCATCGCCGGACGTAGCCGAGTGGCAGTCCCCGAGCCAGAGGCAGTCACAGAAGCCGCCACAGGAGGGGGGGCAGAAGTCCGGGCCTCGCGCGTGCCCGGCGAAATCTGGCGCGACAAAGCCTCGAATTCGACCGAGGTCATCGCCAAGATTTCGATTCCGCCATGAACCGGCTTGTTGGAGACGACAATGGCATCTGCACCGAGCTCTTCCTTGACTTTGCGCAGGCAATCGCGTGCAGTGGGGGCGATAAACCGCTTCATGAGCGCGCGCCCTCCATCACCATCGAAGCCGACAGCAGGGTAAAAACCCGGTCAAGGCGGGATTGCGGGGAAAATCGACTGCGCCGGTTTGAAAAGTCAGCGTGTCTCATGAGGCGGCTCCAATAATGGCGGTCACTCGGATGGTTCGGGAATCGGGCACTTCGGCATTTGAAATGACCCGCAATGTCGGTACAGCGCGGCGCAAGAAACGCGACAGCAGCCAGCGCAGATGGTTGGGAACGAGCAGCACGGCAGGCAGGCCGGTTTCTTCCTGACGTTGCGCAGCCAAGGCCGTTTCCTTGAGCAGGGCATCGGCCAGCCCCGGTTCGATGACGCCATTGCCGCCCGGCCCTTGCAGGGCTTGGCCCAGCACACGTTCCAGACCGGGGTCGATGGTCATGACATTCATCTCAGCGTTGCCCGGATAGATTTGCTGAACGATGGCGCGGCCCAGCGCAATGCGAACCTGCGTCGTCAGCTCAAGCGGGTCCTGGGTACGCGGCGCAAACTCGGCCAGACTCTCGATGATGGTGTTCATGTCGCGGATATTCACGCCTTCTTCGAGCAGGTTTTGCAGGACACGTTGCACGATGGAGACGGAAATCAGCTTGGGGACCAGTTCTTCGATGAGCTTGGGCGCATCCTTGGCGATATGGTCAAGCAAGGCTTGGGTTTCCTGGCGGCCGAGCAGATCGGCGGCATGCGAGAGGATGACATGGTTCAGATGCGTGGCCAGCACCGTTCCGGCATCGACGACGGTATAGCCCAGAGCCTGAGCCTGATCGCGCTGACCGGCCTCGATCCAGACGGCGGGCAGACCAAAAGCCGGGTCTGTCGTCGGGCTGCCCGGCAAAATACCAGCGACCCGCCCCGGATTAATGGCCATCAACATGCCCGGATGCGCCTCACCCACACCGACTTCGACGCCTTTGAGGGTGATGCGATAACCATTCGGCTTGAGTTCGAGATTGTCCCGGATATGAACGGCGGCGCACAGGAAGCCGATTTCCTGCGCAAACTTCTTCCGCAAACCACGAATGCGTTTGAGCAACTCGCCATCCTGTCCCCGATCAACGAGCGGAATCAGGCGATAGCCCACCTCCAAGCCCAAAACATCCACCGGTGCAACATCCGACCAGCTCGCTTCCTGTGCTTCTGCAGAGGGCTGAGGCGCGACCTGTGGGGGCGGAGGAGCTGCACGGTCTTCCTGCTGACGTTTCATGAGCCAACGACCCATCGCACCAAAGGCCAGTGCCAGCAAAATGAAGATCAGATTGGGCATCCCGGGAATCAAACCCAGTACGCCAATGATGAAGGCGGTCAGCATCATGACGGTGGGGTTACCCAGCATCTGGGTGCTGATCTGCTGTCCAACATCTTCGTCCGTCGTGACACGGCTAACGACCAGACCTGCGGCGGTGGAAATGATGAGCGCGGGAATTTGGGCCACAAGGCCATCCCCAATGGTCAGAAGGGTGTAGTTCTTCGCCGCGAGTGCAAAGGGCATGTCGTGCTGGAGAATGCCCACGACCAGGCCGCCGATCACGTTGATAAAAAGAATGAGGATGCCCGCTACGGCGTCGCCACGCACGAATTTGCTGGCACCGTCCATCGACCCGAAGAAATCGGCTTCTTGTGAAATGGCGGCCCGGCGTTTTCGGGCTTCGTCTTCGGCGATCAAGCCGGCGTTCAGATCGGCATCAATGGCCATTTGCTTGCCAGGCATGGCGTCCAGAGTAAAGCGGGCGGAAACCTCGGCAATGCGACCCGCACCCTTGGTAATGACGACAAAGTTGATGACGACCAAAATCACGAAGACGACAATACCGACCGCGTAATTGCCACCCACCAGAAAATGCCCAAAAGCCTCAATGACCTTTCCGGCCGCATCCGGCCCGGTATGCCCTTCGAGCAGCACGACACGCGTTGAGGCGACGTTGAGCGATAGCCGAAGAAGCGTCGTCACCAGCAACACCGTCGGAAAAACTGAAAAATCCAGCGGTTTGAGGGTGTACATCGCAACCAGCATCACCATGATGGAAACAGCGATGTTGAAGGTAAAGAACAAATCCAGCACAAAGGGCGGCAAAGGCAAAACCATCATCGCAAGGATCATCACGATGAGCATGGGCGCGGCCAGCTGCCGCAGATTGTTGCGTGAGAAAAATCCTTGCAGGGTCAGCGCATCATTCATTGAACGCTTTCTCCTGCGATTTCATCTTCGTCCGGACTTCCCGGGTCCATCCCGGGCGGAACAGCCAGGTCTGAGGGAGGTACAGGCGGCACAGACTGCACCACTTGTGCAACATGGGCCAAAGCCGCCCCCTGCATGCGTTGTGCGGCCTGATATTGCTGAAGCTGATAAACATAGGCCAACACCTCGGCAACCGCAGCATACAATTCAGCCGGAATCTGCTCGCCCATATCGCAGTGGCGATAAAGGGCTCGCGCCAATGGCGGTGCTTCCAGCAGGGGAACGCCATGTTCCGCCGCCAGCTCCCGAATGTGCTGCGCGACGAGATTCATCCCCTTGGCCACTACCTGAGGGGCCCCCATGTTTCCGCTGTCGTAACGGAGCGCGACGGCATAGTGCGTCGGGTTGGTGACGATGACATTTGCCTTGGGGACTTCGGACATCATCCGGCGACGTGCAATCTCGCGTTGCTGGCTGCGAATACGCCCCTTGAGCTGCGGATCGCCCTCTTGCTCTTTGTGCTCCTGACGCACCTCTTCGCGTGTCATGCGCAGCTTGCTGTAATACTGCCAAAGCTGAAACGGCACATCGATGGCGGCAACCAGAGCCACCCCGGCGACCAGTGCCAACAGAGCAAATTCGAACATCTGCCCAAAGGATAGCAACCCTCTTTCCAGGGGTTGATCAAGCAAGGAAAACAGACCATCCTGCTGACGCGTCACAACCCAATAGACCACCCCGCCGATCAACAAGGCCTTGAGAATCGCCTTGACCATTTCGGCCACACCCTGCACGGAAAAAATCCGCTTGATGCCAGACAAGGGATTGAGACGATTGAAATCGGGCTGCAGGGCCTTGGGCGAGAAGACAAAACCACCCGCCAGTGCCAGACGGGATGCAATCGCAGCGATGATCGTCAGCAAAAAGATGGGGGCCAGCAGCAACGCGGCCTCCTTGGAGAGACTGACAAAGGTATTGGCCAGCGCATCTCGATCGAAAGCAGCCTGCGCCCCGAAACTCAATCCATGCCGCAGAATGTCGGAAGCATGCTGAACGTACCAGCCTCCCATTGACCAGACGCTTCCTGCCCCCGCCAGCAACACTAAAAATGCCGACAATTCCCGCGATTGTGGGACGCGACCTTCCTCCCGCGCCTGCTCTAGTCGGCGCGATGACGCTGGTTCTGTACGTTCGAGATCACTATCCTCGGCCATGGGCGCATCCTCGCATGGCGGCAATTATTGCCGCCGCCGGCAAGGAAGATCACGAGAATAGAACGGGTTTAACCCGTTAATTCGGGAAACGGTTCAGATTACTTTTTTAACCAACTGATAATAAATACATTTATCTCTGGCCGTATCAAAGTGGGTATTTCAGAATCGGCCTGTTTTCCCTCAAGCAGCCTCGATTTGTTCCGGCAAAAAAACGGAACGAGCGACTCCGCGACTATCTCCCAAGGAGCTCAAGAGTTCTTTCATGTCCAGAATCAGGACAATCTGCCCATTCGAAAGCGTCGTCACCCCAGCCACCCCGTGCGGGCGGAAATCTTCGAGCGATTTAATGACGGCATCCTCGCGCCCCGCGAAACCATCAATAGCGAGAATGAAGGAGTTATCAACCGTCTGCATGAGCACCCCGTATTCCGGGGTCTGCTCCAGCGGCCACCCCAGAAGGCTGGCCAAGGGCAAGAGCGGCAAAACTTCACCTCGAACGACCATGACGGCAGCTCCACCCACCTCCTGCACCTGGGCAGGATTGATCGGGAGAATTTCACGCACCATGGTGAGCGGTACGGCAAAAGGCTGCTCACCCAACTCGACCAGCAGAACCGGCAGGATGGCCAAGGTGAGCGGCAAGGAAATGATGAAGCTAGTTCCTTCGCCGGGCACGGTCTTGATGTCGATTGTGCCGTTGAGCTTGTGGATGTTGGTTTTGACGACATCCATCCCTACACCACGGCCCGAGACATCGGAAGCGACATCGTTGGTAGAAAAGCCCGGCAGGAAGATCAGGTTGTAGCTTTGCCGATCGTCCATGGAATTGGCCTCTTCTTCTGAGATGAGACCTTTTTCAATGGCTTTGGCACGCAGCCGTTCGGGGTTCATGCCGCGCCCGTCATCCGAAACGAGGATGACAATGTGATCACCTTCTTGCCGCGCTTCAAGGCGCACCATGGATTGCTCGGGCTTGCCACAGGAAGCCCGGTCGGAGGGAAGTTCCACACCGTGGTCGACTGCATTGCGAATCAGGTGGATGATGGGATCGGACAGATCCTCGATCATCGTCTTGTCGATTTCGGTTTCTTCGCCAATGAGGACCAGTTCGACATCCTTGCCGAGACTGCGCGCCAGATCACGGGCAATTCGTGGATATTTCTGGAACAGGCGGCCAATGGGCTGCATGCGCGTCTTCATGACGGCACTTTGAAGATCACTGACCAGTAAATCGAGCTGACTGACCGCCTGGTCAAGTGCAGCCATGGTATCGGCATCGGAACGCCCTGCAAGGATGTCGCTACGCAGGGAATTCAGTCGATTCTTGGTTAAACCAATTTCACCCGATAGATTCAACACCTGATCCAGGCGAGAGGTATCGACACGAATCGTGTTATCGCGGGATTTTTCACCATCCCGCCTCCCCACATTTCCTCCGGCCTGAAAACCGGGTTTGTCTGTCGAGCGTCGTCCCGTAGCATGCTGAATGATCTGTTCAGCCACGGCAACCGGCGCTGTTACAACCGGGGCGGCTGTGGAAGAAGGAGAAGGGGCACTGGCAGGCAGCGCAGACTCGGGGGAGGTCACCGGAGAGCCCCCCGTAACAGCGGCCAACAGATTCCCCCAATCCGGAACGGAAGCTCCCTCCAAGGGTGCGGGTGCGGCCGACGCGACAACGGCAACAGGCGCAGTCGTGTTGGATGCTGAAGAAGCAGAGGCTCCTTCCGCCAAGAGCTCGCCCGCAATGGCACGCCTGAGCATGGCCAGCAATTCTTCGGGGGCGGGCGTTGGTTGCTGGCTGTGTTCCAGTGCGCCGAACATGTGGCGCACCGCCGCCGTCGCACTCATGATGACGTCCATCACTTCACGCGTCACCACCAATTCGCCATTGCGCAGATGATCGAAAAGGTTTTCGGTCAGGTGGCACAAGGTCACGAGTTCGGTAGCACTCAGAAAACCGGCCCCACCCTTGATGGTGTGAAAACCGCGAAAGATGTCATTGAGCAAGCCGTGATCGTGCGGATTTTTTTCCAGATCAACGAGCTTGTTATCGACGGAAGAAAGTAGGTCGTTCGCTTCGATCAGGAAGTCCTGCAACAGGTCTTCCATTCCTTGAAAGTCACTCATGTTCGCTCACTCCAGCCATTGCGGGACAGCGACCGGCCCGCCGCCCATGACCAGGATGCCGGTTTCAATGGTTGCATTCCGGCTTCCCCTTTTTCAGATGCTAAAACCCCAGGCTTTCCAGTAGATCATCCACCTGGGCCTGACTGTGCACGATATCCGACCGACCCTCGCCATTGACAACCGGGCCATTGAGCAAACCTTCCGGTGCTTCGACACGCATTTCCGCCGGGGCAGTTTCCAGCAAAACCGATAAAAGCTGCTGTTCCAGCTTTTGCGCCAGATCAACCACCTTACGAATGACCTGCCCGGTCAAGTCCTGAAAATCCTGCGCCATCATGATTTCAGTCAATTGCTCATTGGTCGCATCCACCTGGCCAGGCATGGCATGAAAGAAACGGTGGGTTTCTGCGGCCAGCTCCTTGAAGTCCGAAGGAGAAAGCTGATTGGCAAAAACTTTGTCCCAACGTCCCGCCAAAGTTTGCGATTGATTGCGCAAGCTGGTCTGGATTGGTTTGGCGATTTCGGTTGCATTCAGCACCCGACTGGCGGCCTGCTCGGTCATCTGGACGATATAAGCCAATCGCTGCCGCGCATCCGGAATCGCCTTCGCCGCATCTTCCAGAGCCCGTTCATAACCCAGTTCGCGCAGCGTATTGTGCAACTCGCGCGTCATCGTGCCGATCCGGTTGAAAACCTGGGCAGATGCAACGTCCTGCGCTTCATTCAAACCCGCCGCCGCATGGGATGCGGGCGTGGGCGAGGATGAAGGCGTCGCAGGAGAGAGGGAAGGAATATCCGTTTTCTGTTCGACGATGCTGTCGAACAGGGCCTGTAGCTCCAGCGTATCGCCAGACACATCCTCCGCCACGGCAGCCGTCTTCCCCATAGGGGGCTGCGGAGGGGGGGCAGTGACTGCCTTGGCTGCAATGCTGTCAAATAAGGCTTGCAGGTCTTCGTTGTCACCGGAATCGTCGAATTTCGCTGGTTCGCTGGACAAACCGGGATTATTGGATTGAATCATGATGTTCTAGCCGTTCCTGATCGTTCCGCATTAACCGGCATGGCCTCAGGCCTGGCCCAGTTTTTCGAAAATCTTGATCAATTTTTCATTCAAGGTTGCCGCCGTGAAGGGCTTGACGATGTAGCCACTGGCCCCCGCCTGTGCTGCGGCGATGATGTTTTCCTTCTTGGCCTCAGCCGTAATCATCAGAACAGGCAGGGATTTCAAGTTTGCGTCAGCACGAATGGCCTGCAGTAATTGAAGGCCATCCATATTGGGCATATTCCAGTCCGTCACGACGAAATCGAAGCCTCCGCCTTGCAGTTTTTGCAGTGCGACGGCCCCGTCTTCGGCTTCATCGGCACTGGTATAGCCCAGTTCCTTCAGCAGGTTACGCACGATGCGACGCATCGTGGAAAAGTCATCCACGATGAGGAATTTGATCTTGCTCGGATCAGACATGTGATTCTCCGACTCAGTTTCTGTGGTACTTCATGAGCAGCGGCCGCAGGGTATCTGCAAGCACCTCTGCATCAAACTTGGCAACATAGGAATCGACGCCGACCTGCTTGCCCATGGCACGATTGGCTTCGGAAGACAGCGAGGAATGCATGACGACCGGAATTTCGTCAAAACGCCGGTCGGCCTTGATGTTGCGGGTCAAAGTGTAACCATCCATTTCCGGCATTTCAGCATCCACGAGGATGAGTTGAACATCGTTACGCAAATCCTTGCCGGTTTGTTCAGCATGGGTGGCCATTCCCTGCAGACGCGTCCAGGCCTCTTGCCCGTTAACCGCCTGTTTGTGGCGTGCCCCGAGTTTATCCAGCACTTCGGAAATCTTCTTTCGGGCTACGACGGAATCATCCACGAAAAAGACGTTGTACTCCCGGCTTTCGTCCAGTCGCTCGACATCGGGAACCTGAGCTTCGCCGAAGGCCGAGGACATGATCTGTTCGACATCCAGAATGGAGACCATGCGCCCCCCCGAAAGCTCGGTAATCGCGGTAATGAAACGCTGCGTCCCACCACTGACGACGGCTTCCGGAGCCCGTACTTTTTCCCACTCGACCCGGGTGATCCGGTCAACGCTTTGTACGAGGAAGCCCAGGATGCGTTTGTTGTACTCCGTCACCATCATCGCCCCTCCCAGACCACTGGGGGCATCGGCCAGCCCCATCGTCCTGGCCAGGGATAGAACAGGGATCACATTACCGCGAAGGCTGATGAGCCCTTCAACACCCATCGGCATATTGGGCGTTTTGGTGATTTTTGGTGTCTTGCTGACTTCCCGGACCTTAAACACATTGATTCCGAAGGTTTCCTTGGTTCCCAGGGAAAACAGGAGCACTTCCATGCAATTGGAACTGGACAAGCGGGTTCGGGCATCGACAATATCCAGCATCCCTTTTTCGGGTTGTGCGACAGCAAGATTATTCATGGTGGCAAGCTCCATCATCCATCAGGCAGTGATCCTGCGTTGCACCGATAAAGTGAAACGTTTGAGTGCTTCGGCCAGTCGTTGAGGCTCGAATTTGGAAACATACTCATCCACGCCGACAGAACGCCCCAACTGATTATTGGACATTCCCGTCAGTGAAGAATGCATGATGACCGGAATACCGGCAAAACGTGGGTCGGACTTGACATGTTTGGTCAGGATGTAGCCATCCATTTCCGGCATTTCGACATCGGTCAGAATCACCTGGATAAGGTCTTTAACCTGGCGTCCGCTGGTCTTGGCGTAATCGGCAATTTTTTGCAATTCTTCCCAGGCAAGCCGGCCATTTACGGCACTGGAGTGCTTGATTCCGAGCACATCCAGAGTGCGTTGAATTTGAGAACGCGCCACCGGAGAATCATCTGCAAAGAATACCGTCACATCTGCATCAACGGGGGTCAAATCCTTGTAGAGGTAAGAATCGTCCACCTGAGTGGTTTGTGCAAGCACCCTTTCGACGTCCACCATCATGACCAGACGCCCGTCCTGCAACTCGGTGACTGCAGTCACCATGCCACCAAGCTCAGAAGACAGCATATCGGGAGGAACCCGCATCTGCTGCCAGTCCAGACGCAGGATGGTATCCACGGCCTCCACGAGAAAGCCCTGGGTGTGGCCGTTGTACTCCGTCACGATCATGACCTCACGCGGGGCTTCGGCCTGAATGCCGACATATTCAGCCAGATCGAGCACAGGAACCAGCGCACCTCGCAGGCTGACCATGCCCTTGACGGCCGTCGGCATGTCCGGTGAGGCGGTAATGGGAGGACGACGCATGACCTCACGAACCTTGAACACATTGATTCCGAAGGTTTCTCGCCGTTCTGTCCGAATATCCTTTCCTAACGTGAACAGCAAAATCTCGAGCTTGTTGGTTCCCGCCAATCGGGTTCGCTCGTCTACATTTTTCATCAAATCAGACATTACCCTCTCCTTCGAGGCATCTTCATGCAGGATGACGCCCAAAGCCTGCCATTCAAACCACGGCTCTTCATATTACGACATTTTCTTCGAGCAAGGCGTTTCAGTGTGCGCGCAAACACTCAAAATGCGTCGTTCCCGATCATCTACATCACTCAGCCCGCGGATAATAGACGCATTTCGCGTTGCGGATAGGGAATCTCGATCCCGGCCGCCCGGAAAGCCTGGAGAATGGAAAGATTGATGTCGGAACGTAGTTGGGTGACCCCATCATGCGGGTCTCGTATCCAGAACCCCAATTCCATGTTGATGCCCGAATCGGCAAACTCCTTGAGAAAGGCGGCCGGAGGTGGATCGGCCAGTACTCTGGGATGCGCACGAGCCGCTTCACACATCAGACGCATGACCGTTTCAATCTCCGAGTCGTACCCCACCTGCACTGGCAGGGTCAGTCGAACACTGGAATCGGTCAGGGTCTCGTTGCGGACCACCTGCCCGATGAGCATTTCATTGGGCACAATCACCTCAACACCATTCCCGCCCTTCAGGACGGTATAACGTGTCGTGATCTGGGTCACCTGCCCCCGGTCATCTCCTACTGCGATCACGTTTCCCAGACGAATCGAGCGGTCAAGCAGGATGATGAAGCCAGAAACGTAGCTGCTGGCAATTTTCTGAAGCCCAAACCCCAAGCCCACGCCCAATGCTCCGCCAAAAACAGAGAGCGTTGTCAGATCGATCCCCACCATCGGCAAACCAATCAGAACCGCCAGCACCACCAGCAAAGCCTGGGTCAGCCTTGCGAAAACAACCTTGAGATTTTCATCCAGCTCACGAGCCGCCATCAGCCGCCGTTCAATGGCTCCGCCTGCCCACAAGGCCAGCAGTAACGCGGCCAGAACCGTCAAAGCACCTTGAAATATCTGCCAGAGGCTCAATCGTTGCTTGCCAATCGAAAACTCGATCGATTCCAGAAAGGCGATGACATCCGGCAATAAACCCACAATATGCAAGGCCAGCAGGCTCCAGACCATCAAGGAAAAGCTGCGCTCGAAGGTCACGAGCCAACCCGCCTGCCGGAAAGTATGGCGCAGAACATAAAAAACGGTCCGAATGATGGCCAGCGAACCTAGCAAGGGCAAGGCCATGGACAGCAAATGGGGCTGCATGGCCATTCCCTTGACCATCAAGGACTTGAAAATCGCAACCAGCACAAAGGCCACAAGCGGAAAAGTCACCCGCTGCAAGCCGCCCTGGCTGACCTGCCAAACGCCTTCTCCCGTGGGCTTTTTATGACGACGCACCAGCAGATGTATCCCCCAGGCCAGAAGCAGGCAAACACCCAAGGCCGCCGCCTGCCAGAGCGTATCCGGCTGCTGCAGATCGCGCCAGAAATCAAGGAGAAGACTGCGTGTTTCGTGACTCATGATTAACCTGCTTCCTGGCCGTCCTCACAGCCCATCGTGTTCTTTGACGTTCTTTTTCTTTTCGCTGGCCGCGTTCTCCTGCGAAGCCTCGGAAACATAAGGCAGTGCTTCGCTGCGATGACGTTGCCAGTTTTTTAGGTAAGCCTGCATCAGTTCCGGATTGTTCCGCAGAATCAGCAGATTTTCAGCGTTACGCGCCTGTGCTGAGTAGGTGAAGTTATAGCTACCGGTCACGACAACGCCTCCCGTTTCCTGAGGGTCGATCAGCATGATCTTGTTGTGCGCTACCGCGTAACGCGTTTCAAGCCAGACGGGAATGCCCATACGGGCCAGCTGAGGAATCTGGCTGTTCTCCCCCCTCAGAAGCATCTCCTGATCCGCCAGAATTTCCACCTTGACACCCCGATTCGCCGCTTCAATCAGCCCTCGGGCCAGATTTCGGCTCGTAAAGAGATAGGCTTGCACATAGATTTCGTGCTTGGCCTCTTTCAGTACCTTGAGCAAGGCACCTTCTGCGTCATCCCAAGGCGTGAAAGCCACATCGATGCTTCCGGATGCCGGGTAGCTCGTCTGCGCAAGCGGCGTGCAGGAAATCAAGAGTGCCAGAGCAAGACTGGCGAGCAAGCGGATCCCTCGCACCCCCTTCACTCGGAACGCTCCAGAACTGCAGCATAAAACCCGTCCGTACCATGCACCTGCGGCAAAAGCTGCATTTCTTCGCCGCAGTCCAGCGCGACCCCTTGCTGGGCGAAAACCTCGCACGCATTCAGCCGCCGGAATTGAGGATGCGTCGCCAGAAAAGCCTCGATAATTTGTGCGTTTTCCTCATCGAGAATACTGCAAGTTGCATACACCAGCCGCCCACCCGGTTTGAGCAGACGCGCCGCGCTGGCGAGAATGCTGCCCTGTTTGAGCACCAGCTCCTCAACGGCCTGCTCCGTCTGCCGCCACTTGATGTCTGGATTGCGCCGCAACGTCCCCAAGCCGCTACACGGCGCGTCGACCAACACCCGATCGATCTTGCCTGCCAGCCGCTTGATGCGCGGATCCGCTTCGCTTTCGATACAGACCGGATGCACATTGGACAAGCCGCTTCGAGCCAGACGCGGCTTGAGCCGGGCCAGCCGCTTTGCGGAAATATCAAAAGCGTAAAGACGACCTGTTGAGCGCATCATCGCGCCCAACTGCAAGGTTTTACCTCCTGCACCCGCACAAAAATCGGCAACCATCTCTCCGCGCCGAGGGGCCAGCAACATCCCCAGTAATTGGCTGCCCTCATCCTGAACCTCGACACAACCCTCCAGAAACAGGGGATGCTTCTGCAAGGCGGGCTTGCCTTTCAAGCGGATTCCCGTTGGAGCATAAGGGCAGAGTTCAGCCGACAGACCCTCGGCTTGAAAACGAGCCAGCACCGTCTCACGCGGCATTTTCAAGGTATTGACCCGCAAATCCAGTGGAGCCTGGCTATTAAGTCCATGCGCCAATGCAATCAAGGCCGCCTCCGGCATTCGGGCCAGCAGACGAGCGACGAGCCAGTCCGGCAAATCCAGCCGTTCGGCCAAGTTCCATTCCGGTTCCGGTTTAGATTTGAAGGTTTGCAGCCAATCCCGCTCTGTGCTCGTCACCTCATCGACCAGCTGTTTTTGTGCCAATCCACCGAAGCGCATCAGGGCGGCCAGCAGCAACCAACGTGTTCCTTTCGCAGGCTGAACCAGCTTTTCAAGCTGACGCTTATGACGCAACACCAGATAACAGGTCTGGGCAATGAAGGCGCGGTCCCGCCCACCCAACTGCCGGTGTTCGCGAAAATAAGCCGACAAGACCGCATCGGCAGGCTGCTCGAAAGCCAGCAAATCCGACAAGGCATCACTGGCATGCGCAATCATGGCCGATGAAATCCGGGGCCCAGCCGAAGCCGTCTTGTCTGATTCCGGACGGGACGAAGGGCGAAGGGCTTGAGAAACATGGGAAGCATGGGAAGCCGGAGAAACACGGGGAGATTGATTCTCGCGCCTTGACGCTGCCCCAAGATGCCCACCTTGCTTCTCTTGCCTTTCTTGCCGCCGCTGCCCTCCTTGCTTTGCGCCTGTCCCGGCTCCGCCGCTTCGCTTCATCACCTTCGACTTTTTTTCTTCCATGATGTCCAAGAGCCGTTCAAGGGCCTTTTCCTTTTGTATCCTCAAATTCAATTTGGTCTGCAAGCTGATCGAAACTATCGCCCTTGCCATCCGTATAACGGATCTTCAAAGGCAAAGCACGCAGCGACTCGCCCAGCCAGAGATCAATCGTCTGTTCTCCTGCTGAAACGCGCAAATGTACGGTGCGCTGCACCCCCAGACGCGGCAAATCCAAAGAGGTCTCACCCAGCCATTGAAATCGGTATTCTTCCAGCTTTCGTCCCGTCGTCACAGGCAGGCTGAATCCTTCTTTAGCCACAGTGTCGTCCTGCTGCAACAAGCCGGGCAGCATGCTACCGAGTTGATAGAACATGCTCAAGACATCCTGGCTACCAGGCAACAATCGTACCGTTCGCTGCCCGCCTCCACTCAAATCAAGCGTCATGTTTGCCCAGTCAAAACGGGCCGAATCCGCACGCCCGCCCTCTTTCTCCGAACGAAAATCATGCGGTCTCAAACCTTCCGGCCCCACCGCGCCTTGACTCACCCAAACAACCCGAACAGGCTTGAACAAGGCGATCAGACCCGTCGTTTCCGTCACGCTATTGAGCACATAATTTTTCCCGTTGTGATTCCAGTGATGCACCGACTGCCCGACAACCAGGCCCCGTTCGCCCCGCATGACCTGATAATGCACCCGCCCACGGGGAGGCAAGCTAAAAAGGATGGATGCAGCATGCTGCACTTCTGCTCCATTCTCCCCTTCCTCCCCCTTCTCTCCTTTTTCCCCATTCGCCTCGGCGGGTTTTTCCCCTTTCATTTGGGTCGCGTGCGCCTGCGCTGCGCTCATCGCTTCAAAGCCTTCCGCCCCTGCTCCTGGTCCCTCTAGTCCTTCTGGTGTCGCCACCCCGGATGAAGAGGCTGCAACCCGAACCTGTGCGTCGGTCGTATTTACTGAATGCTCAAGGCCTTTCGAATCCGTCCTCTTCGTCGTCTGATGCGACGAAGGGGTGTGTTTTTTGGCTTGAGGGGGCTTTCTGGGAGCGGGGGCAGGAAGAATTTGTGCAAAGCCAGACGGTGCTGCGAAAGAAAGACCACCAGACAATGTTCCAAGTCGGGCATTTAGTCGATTTTCCATCCCAGCTCCGTGCAAAGACAGGCTTTCCCCATCCGGCACCCGCCAACCCGGCGATTCGAGGATCAAGAGATGAATGAGGAGCGAAACCAGCAGCGCAATAAAAAAAGGCCGCTGGTTGAAATCACTCATTCGACCCGGGGAGCAATCAAGGCCACGGAGCCCGGCGGTGTCTGCTCGCCTTGCAAGATGACCTGTCCATCACTCAATCGTAGCCACCCCTCAAGAAACCAGCGCACGGCCTGCGGGTAAATACGGTGCTCCTGCTCCAGCACCCTGGCGGCCAGCGTGGTCTCGTCATCTCCGGGAAAAACCGGAACAGCCGCCTGAATCACGATCGGCCCGCTATCCAGTGCCGGAGTCACAAAATGTACGGTACAACCGTGCAAACGCACCCCTCCACGCAGTGCCTGGGCATGGGTGTGAACACCGGGGAAGGACGGCAGCAGGGAAGGATGGATGTTCAACAACCGTCCTGCGTAGTGATTCACAAAAGTCTCGCCCAAAATGCGCATGAAACCGGCCAGAACAAGCAGGTCTGGCTGATAGCGATCAATGGTCTGCGCCAGAGCCTGATCGAACGCCTCACGGCTTTCGTATTGGCGATGATCGACCACAGCCGTCTCGATCCCGCGTGCCCGCGCCAGATCAAGCCCTCCCGCGTCCGGGCGATTACTGATGACAACCCAGCGGCAAGAGCCTTCCGGAAAACGGGCCTCGATGAGTGAGCGCATGTTGCTGCCACGTCCGGATATCAGGATGACGACGGTTTTCATTTCACAAAACCTACAGGAAGAAAGATAGCAGTCGCAAGGCTCTGAACCACCTTGACGATCGTGCGGTTCATTTTACCGGCCATGATGAGTGCCAGCATATCGAGTTCGCCAATCATCTTGCCAAATTCACGCTCGAAACTCAGGTTTGCCGGATTTTGCATCGAGGCGGCCTCATTGGACAGCAAAAAAAGCTGCCCCTGTGCATTCCGCGTATTCGAAAGTTTCCAGACCAGGATTTCGACATTTCGCGCGCTGTTGTAAAGCTGTTGCGGGTCCAGGTCGTCCGTCATGAAAAAGCCACTTTTTTCATTGAACGAAGTATGCAGCATCCCACCCAATCCACCCATCAGAGCCAGAACACGGTCGCCCTGAAAGTCTTCCCGAAAGGCAAGGTGTATGGCCTCCACGCCCCGCTTTCCTTCCAACTCGGGAAAGTGCCATGTGGCTTGCGTTTCTGCCAGCCGCTCCACGGCTTCTTCCAGACTGCTTGCTCCTGATTTTCTCCATTCCCCTGGATTACGCCGATACAGCTTTTCGGCCAACACCCGCAAGCCGGAAAAAACCTCCCTCCGGCCAATATCGGCCATACGATCCACATCCGCCTTTACCAATTGCTGCAAGGCAAGCGGCTCCTCGACAGGCGGAGCCTTCCGGCCAGGCAGACGGCTTTTCTCAGGAGAAAGGACAGGCCCAAGAGCAGAACAGGCCACCGTCCATGGCCAAGCCAGCATGAGCAAGAAAATCAGTCGCATGCTGCATGATCCTGGAAACCGCAGTTGACCGCTGAATTTCACCATGAACACCTTGTTTCCTGAAGCATTTTGACTCTCATTAAACCTCACCATTTGGCCTTCTGGGTGAGAACGCCAAACCTCCGATTACACGTTTTTCCGTCGGCCTTGCTGCGTTGCTCCTCCTTGCAGGCACTCTGCGCACCGGAAAAACGAAGACTCGAAATCTTCCTACGGTAGTTTCTAGGATGATAAGCCCAAAGCGCAAAGGGAACAGGACAAAAAGGGGGACGAAAAATTTGCATGCTAAAATTCGCGCCTCTTTCATTGGAGAGGACGCCATGCCGAGCGACGCCCTGTTCCAGCGGGAGATGACTCTCCCCCGGCCCCATCTGCAGCACGCCTGTCGATATCTCGCCATCCTGCGCGCCCAGCGACTTCCCTGAGCCGCAATCGCGCAGCGACGAAAGCCGTTGGCTTTCGCTCTCACCTCCTGCATCCCGCCTCCTCTTCTACCCCCTCTCACCGCGCCATTCCGCAAGAACTTGCGCGACTGGTGACAGGTGACAGCGGCCCATCCGGAAATCACGTCCTTCCAGACCCGAGCTCATGATTCCAACACCTTACTACCTCATTGACCAGAAGCGTCTGCAAACCAATCTGCAACGCATCGATACCGTTCGCCGGGATTCTGGTGCAAAAATCGTCCTGGCCCTGAAATGTTTTGCGACTTGGGGCGTGTTCGATCTGATGCGCCCCTGTCTGGATGGAACCACCTCCTCCTCACTTTACGAAGCCCGTCTGGGTCATGAAAAATTCGGTGGAGAAACTCACGCCTACAGTGTCGCCTGGTCCGACCAGGAAGTGGACGCCGTACTGCCCCATACCGACAAGCTCATTTTCAACAGCCTGAGCCAACTGGAACGCTACGCGCCCAAAGCTGGCGGAAAACCGCTGGGGCTGCGGATCAACCCCGGTTTCAGTGTTTCCGGCCACGACCTGGCAGACCCGGCCCGTCCGTTCAGCCGTCTAGGGGAACAAAACCCCGAACGAATCGCGAAAGCACTGGGACAACTTAGCGGCTTCATGATCCACAACAACTGCGAGAATCGCGATTTCGACCGCTTTGAAGCCCAACTCTCTCGAATCGAAGAGCACTTCGGAGAACTGATTCGCCAACTTGACTGGATCAGTCTGGGAGGGGGCATCCATTTCACGGACCCCGCCTATCCACTATCGGCCTTTTGTGCCCGCCTCAAGGATTTTTCAAAATGCTACGGCGTTCAGGTCTATCTCGAACCCGGAGAAGCCGCCGTACACGATGCCGCCACCCTAGAAGTCACGGTACTCGATGTGCTGGACCGCGGAAAGTCGCTGGCGATTCTCGATGCCTCCACCGAAGCTCACATGCTCGATCTGCTCATCTATCGAGAAAGCGCGCAGATTGAACCCAATCTCGGTCCGCATCGCCATGTGCTTTGTGGTCGTTCCTGCCTGGCTGGGGACATTTTTGGCGAATTTGATTTCCCGGCTCCCCTGAAAGCCGGCGACCGCCTCTCCCTGCGCAATGCGGCCAGCTACACCATGGTGAAGAAAAACTGGTTCAACGGCCTGAGCATGCCCGCCATCGCCCTGCGTGACGAAGCCGGTCA
Source organism: uncultured Sterolibacterium sp. (assembly GCA_964500605.1). Lineage (GTDB taxonomy): Bacteria > Pseudomonadota > Gammaproteobacteria > Burkholderiales > Rhodocyclaceae > Sterolibacterium. The sequence continues at coordinate 22,665 of CAZCOS010000002.1, read as the reverse complement.
AGAGCGGTTGATCCGCCAATTCTCCTTCGAAGATTACGTCAGCAGCCTCTCCTGAGGCCCGTCATTTTGAATTCCAGAAAGCCCATCCATTGATGAACAAAAACAGGATCCTCATCATCGGTGCTGGCGGTGTAGCGCATGTTGCCGCACACAAGCTGGCCCAAAGCAAGCGTTTCGACGAAATCCACATTGCCACCCGGACGCCTGACAAGGCCGAAGCCCTCATCCATTCCATCCTTCAAAACCGCCCCTGTGCCGAATCACGGTTGCAAGCCCACCGAATCGACGCTCTCGACATCGAAGCCACGTCCCGCCTCATTCGTGAAACCCGCGCAGGGATCGTGCTCAATCTGGGTTCGGCCTTTCTCAACATGCCGGTTCTCCAGGCTTGCCTTCAAACAGGCGCGGCCTATCTGGACACGGCCATTCACGAGAACCCGGCGAAAATCTGCGAAACCCCACCCTGGTATGCCAATCACGAATGGAAGCGGCGGGAAGATTGCAAACAAGCAGGCGTGACAGCCATTCTGGGCGCGGGCTTTGACCCCGGGGTTGTGAATGCCTACGCCCGACTGGCTGTGGATGAGTATTTCGATCGCGTCGATTCCATCGACATCATCGACATCAATGCGGGGCAACATGGCCATTACTTCGCAACCAATTTCGACCCCGAAATCAACTTCCGCGAATTCACGGGCACAGTCTGGTCCTGGCAAAACCGCCAGTGGCAAGCCTCGAAAATGTTCGAACATCGCAAGGAATGGGTCTTGCCCGTCGTCGGTTCGCAAACCACCTATCTGACCGGTCACGATGAACTGCACTCCCTCTCCCAGCATCTCAATGTCCCTGACATCCGTTTCTGGATGAGTTTCAGCGACCACTACATCAATGTGTTCACCGTCCTGAACAATCTCGGCCTGCTTTCCGAACAAACTGTCCGGACGGCTGAAGGGCTCGATGTCGTCCCCTTGAAGCTCGTCAAAGCCGTCCTGCCTGATCCCGCCTCGCTGGCCCCGACCTATACCGGAAAAACCTGCATCGGAACGCTGGTTCGAGGCGAGCAGGCTGGCCAAGCCAGGGAAATTTTCCTCTACAACCTCTGCGACCATGCCGAGTGCTACCAGGAAGTCGGCAGCCAGGCTATCGCCTACACCGCCGGTGTCCCCGCTGCCACTGCCGCCCTGCTCGTTGCCGAGGGAATCTGGGATGTCCGGCGCATGGCCAATATCGAGCAATTACCCGCCCGTCCCTTCCTCGAGCGGCTGGCCTTGCTCGGTCTACCTACCTGGTTGCGGGAAAAGGATGAAGATTTCCCACTCATGATGCCAACCTCGCCACAGCCCACCCAAACCTGTTTCAGAACAGGAACGGCCTGACTCACGGATTCAGCCATGATGCTCCCGGGTTTCGACTGACCCAAGGTTATAATCCGCCCCCCTCCGGCTGCCCGGCTGGCACTTTGTCCCCATGGGGTCTTTCGTGGAATACACACACCAGAACAATCAACGTCTTGCCGCGCTTTCTCTTGCCGCACTCGGTGTCGTTTTTGGGGATATCGGCACCAGCCCTCTTTACACCATGAAAGAGGTTTTTGGCGGAGCCCATCACCCCGTTCCCGTCACACCGGACAATGTGCTGGGTATTCTTTCGCTGATCTTCTGGGCTCTGATCGTGGTCGTCACGATCAAATATGTCTTCTTCGTCCTGCGTGCCGACAACAAGGGAGAAGGAGGCATCATCGCCCTCATGGCCCGCGCCTCGCGAAACAGACCCGAAAATGGCTTCAGCCGCAAACTAATCATCGTGCTCGCCCTCATCGGTGCAGCCCTGTTTTATGGCGATGGCGTCGTTACCCCCGCCATTTCCGTCCTTTCTGCCGTGGAAGGGATCGAAATCATCACTCCGGCGTTCAAACCTTTCATCATCCCCATCACCCTGACCGTTCTCGTCACACTTTTTTTCATCCAGAGCCGAGGAACGGCCACAATGGGCCGTCTATTCGGCCCCATCATGGCACTCTGGTTCGGAACGCTGGCTCTACTGGGGCTATTTTCCATCTGGCACGAACCGAGCGTTCTGAAAGCCATCAACCCCTATTACGGCGCGCATTTCCTTATCAGCCATCCCCTGCTTGGCTTTTTCTCGCTGGGTGCGGTCGTGCTTTCACTCACCGGTGCTGAAGCCCTTTACGCCGACATGGGACACTTTGGCCGCCCCCCCATTCAGGCCGCCTGGCTCTATGCCGTTCTTCCCGCCCTACTCCTTAATTATTTCGGCCAGGGTGCATTGCTGCTGAGTAACCCCGAAGCCATTGAAAACCCCTTCTACCTGCTCGCGCCGGAATGGGCACTCTACCCGCTGGTCGTCCTCGCGACATCGGCCACCGTCATCGCCTCACAATCCGTCATCTCCGGAGCCTTTTCGATGTCGCAGCAAGCCATGCAAATGGGGTTCAGCCCGCGCCTGGAACTACAGCACACCTCCGACAACACCATCGGCCAGATCTACCTACCAACCATCAACTGGATGATGCTGGCCATGATCATCATTCTGGTTGTCGGCTTTGGTTCCTCCTCCAATCTTGCCGCGGCCTATGGCATCGCCGTGACGGGTACCATGCTTTGCACCAGCATTCTGGCCGTCTTTGTCCTCCAGGAACTCTGGGGCTGGAATCGTTGGCTGGCCTTTCTGGGCGCGCTTCCTTTCATCTGCATCGACATCGCCCTCTTTTCAGCCTGTTCAGTCAAGATTGCCGATGGCGGCTGGTTCCCTCTGGTCTTCGGACTCACACTCTTCATCCTGATGACGACCTGGAAGCGGGGGCGCGCCCTTCTTCAAAAGCGTTTGTCCGAAGACGCCATCGAACTCCTGCCCTTCATCCGCAGCCTGGCCTACGACGACACGCTCATTCGTGTTCCCGGCACGGCAATGTACATGACCAGCAACCTCGAAGGGGTTCCACACGCCATGCTGCACAGCCTCAAGCATTACAAAGTACTCCACGAACGCGTCGTACTGGTCGCGGTCAACGTGCTGGATATCCCGCGTGTTGCTAATGCCCAGCGCGTTTATGTGGAGAAACTTTCTGGCAACTTCTGGCGGGTCAAAGTCTTCTACGGCTTCATGGAAGACCCCAATCTTCCCGAATCTCTTGACTGGTGCGCTGAACAAGGGCTGGATTTCGACCTCATGGACACCTCCTTCTTCCTGGGCCGCGAAACCCTCATCGCCCGCATGAACTCCGAAATGAACTACTGGCGTGAAAAAATCTTCATCGCCATGTTCCGCAACGCCAGCAGTGCAGCCGATTTTTTCAAACTACCCGCCAACCGAGTCGTCGAAATGGGCTCACAAGTCGTTCTTTAACGCGCCCTGTATTTATGAGGCATGCCGAGGCTTGCTTGCGAGAGCAAGTCATTTCGTATATAAAGCCGCATCCATTCAAAACCAGCTCCACAAAACGGTGAGAACGCCATGAACAGCAAGCAACAAGCTCATTTCCAGAAGATTCTCCAGACCCTCAAGGATGAACTGCTGGGCGATGTCGAGCGCACCGTCCACACCATGCAGGAAGAAGCCACCGTTTTTGCCGATCCCAACGACCGTGCCAGCCAGGAATCCGACATCGCACTGGAGCTTCGCAATCGCGACCGCGAACGCAAGCTCATCAAGAAAATCGACGAAGCCCTGGAGCGTATCGAAAAGGGAGAATACGGCTACTGCGACAGCTGCGGCATCGAAATCAGTCTGAAACGCCTCGAAGCCCGTCCCACGGCCACGCTCTGCATCGACTGCAAAACACTCGAAGAGCTGCGCGAAAAACAGGTCGCCAAGTAAGCCCACCTCTCATCGCAATGCCCCGGAAGAGGGGGTAAGACAGGAAGCGCCCTCTTTCCCACATCCAGCCCCCGCAAAATCGTCCGGTCAAATCCCGGCCATGATCTCGCGTGCAATAAGGTCCAGCGGCACAATCCGATCCACCCCACCCAGCTTGACCGCCTCCTTGGGCATGCCATAGACCACACAACTGGCCTCATCCTGTGCCAAGGTTCGTGCACCGGCTTGGTGTAGCGCGCTGATCCCCCGCGCCCCATCGTCCCCCATACCGGTCATGATGATTCCCATCACATTTTTTCCGATACCGGCACACTGGGCCAGCGAATTGAACAGCACATCAACCGAAGGTTGATGGCGATTGAAGGGGGGGGCGTTATTGACTTCTACCCGAAACTTTCCGCCCACATGGCGGACGAGCATCTGATGTCCCCCCGGCGCAACCAGTGCTTGTCCAGGCAGAACCTCATCTCCTTCTCGCCCCTCACGGACTTCGATCCGGCAAAGCTCATTGAGACGCGAAGCAAAAATCTGCGTGAACTTTTCCGGCATATGTTGAACGATCACAATCCCCGGGCAATTCAAGGGCAATGCCGCCAATACCTTCTCCAATGCCTGCGTTCCACCCGTCGAAGCACCAATGGCCACGATCCTTTCAGAAGCGGATTGCGGGCTCACATACGACATTCAATATCCCCAACTCAGGAGGCAGGCAGCTGGTAAATGGTCGGCTTGACGGGTGTGACACAATCCGTGATGCCGTTGAGGCTCTCCGAATGGCCAATGATCAGATACCCACCGGGATGTAACTGTCGAACCAGACGCTCCACGACCTTGCGTTTGGTTTGTGCATCGAAATAGATCATGACATTTCGCAAAAAAATGACATGAAACTTTCCAAGCGGTGGCAAGTTACCATTCAAATTAACCTGCAAAAAACGGGTTCGACGGCGCAGTTCGGGGATGATTTCGAAACTGCCTTCGTCCATGCCCGTACCTCTGTGGCAATACTTGCGGAGATACTCCGGCGACAGACCGCGCGTACGATCCAACCAGTACTGGCCCCGTTCAGCCACAGCCAGAACAGTCTTGCTGATATCCGACCCTGTCACCGTCCAGTGCCCCTTCAGGCCCAGGTTTTCTGCCAGAAGCATGGCCAGCGTATAAGGTTCTTCCCCTGTCGAACTGGCCGCACTCCAGACATCAAAGGGGCGTGAAGTCGGATGCTGGGGCAAGATCGTCTGGGTCAGAAAATCAAAGTGGCGGGTTTCACGAAAAAAATAAGTCTCGTTGGTGGTCAGCAAATCCACCATGAGTTGCAGCTCATCCGCATTACGGCCATTTGAAACGAGCTTGTAATACTCACCGTAACTGGAAAGCCCATAATACCGCAAGCGACGCCCCAAGCGCCCCACCAGCAGCACCTGCTTGCCATCGGAGAGGCTGATCCCGGCAATCTTGTAGATCAAGGTCTGAAATTGCACAAACTCTGCCTGGGTAATATGAGAGGGACTGGTTGTCATGATGGCTATTTCCACCGGACAAAAAAAGGACAGTGCCAGTATAGAAAACAGGAAATTTTCATGCGGGCACATCCGGTTCCAGCAAACGCTCAAGCTGTGCGATCTGATCTTTCAAGGCTAGCCTGCGCTTCTTCATGCGTTGCAACAAGAGCTCATCCCGATCCGGCAGGGATGACAAGGTTTCAACCACCGCATCAAGGTCGCGGTGTTCGACAATCAGAACCTGCAAACGGGTACGCAGGTAATCTGGAGATTCATGGTTCAGCATGACCCGAATCTTAGCCCGAATACCCTGTCATTGCCTATGGTCCGTCGGCCTGGCTGCGTTGCCCTGGCTGCGTTGCCCCTCCTTGCAGCCCCCTGCATGCTGCGTCCTCGCGCCTTGCCAGACCATCGGAAAAACGCACACTTGAAGGTTTCCAACGACGGTTTCCAGATTGAAGTTTGACCCAGGGCAATCGCATTTGATTTTCGATGATGGATTGCCCCCCAGCTTGTCCCGTGCGCCAGCCGGGGCGAGTCCCGGCAGCGTTGAAAATGAAGCCGCACCTCGAAGCATCGCGCAAAGTGGCGAAGAAGGTTCAGAGCAAATGACCATTCAGGCCGAGTGAGGGTTCGCCCCTACGGGAAGGGAAAATTTCAAATGCAATTGCCCTGAAGTTTGACCAGACAAGGCAGAATAAGTTATTTTTACGGGTTTCCTCCTTGCCCGCCAAAGCCCCATTGGCTTAAACCAAGCCGCCATGGCCAAAACCCCACCGTCCGCACAGCCGGTCTCCTTTGAAAACGCGCTTGCCGAACTCGAGACGATCGTCAAAGCGATGGAATCCACCCAGCTTCCCCTGGAAGAAGCCTTGTCTGCTTACGAGCGCGGAACGCTGCTGCTCAAACATTGCCAGACCGCGCTGGATGCGGCCGAACAGAAGCTGCAGCTCCTCGAAGGAAACGAACGACGCGATTTTCCCCTCTCTTCCCGGCAAAGTGCCGACTGACTTTCCCGCCACGGCCATGGACTTCACCACCTGGACCAGCCTCATCCAGCAACGCTGCGAAACCACACTTTCGCAACTCTTGCCTGCCGAAACCCTCGTGCCTCAACGCCTGCACCGTGCCATGCGCTACGCGACGCTGGGGGGCGGCAAACGCTTTCGCCCTCTCCTGTGCCACGCGGCGGGCGATCTTTGCGAAGCTGCACCCGAAGTGCTGGACAAGGCCGCTGCCGCCGTCGAGCTGATTCATGTCTATTCACTCGTGCATGACGACTTGCCCTGCATGGATGATGACATTCTCCGGCGCGGCAAGCCCACCTGCCACGTCGAATTCGACGAAGCCACCGCCTTGCTGGTCGGCGACACGCTCCAGTCTTTGGCCTTCCAGGTTCTTTCCAGCCTCTTTCTGCAAAATGGGCCGGATACCGCCACCCGACAACTCAACATGCTGCAACTGCTGGCCCAGGCCGCCGGATCACGCGGCATGGCGGGCGGACAAGCCATTGATCTGGCCGCAGTCAATCAAAGCCTGAGCCTGCCCGAGCTCGAGCTCATGCACATCCACAAGACCGGCGCGCTGATCCGCGCCGCCATTCTTCTGGGGGCAGCCTGTGGCGCGCCGATGAACGAAGAAAAACATCGCCATCTCGACCACTTTGCCCGCGTCGTTGGCCTCCTGTTTCAAGTCATCGACGACATCCTCGACAGCGAAGCCGACACCGCGACACTTGGCAAAACCGCTGGCAAAGATGCCGCCCAGAACAAACCCACCTACGTCAGCCTGCTGGGTCTGCCCCAAGCCCGTTCCAAGGCTGACGAGCTTCGTGACGAAGCCCTTTCCGCCTTGGAAAATCTGGGGCCTGCCGCCCGGCGGCTGCGTGAATTGACCGACTACATGGTCAACCGCAAATTCTGACGCCCACCCTGTTCCTCCGTCCTCCTGCCATGCCCAGCACCCCCTTACTCGACACCATCGACAGCCCCGCCGCCCTGCGAAAGCTGGAACGAGAACAACTGGGGCAGCTTGCCCAGGAATTACGCGCCTTTCTGATCGAGTCTGTCTCGAAAACCGGTGGCCATCTCTCCTCCAACCTCGGTACCGTCGAGCTGACCGTCGCCTTGCATTACGTCTTCAACACCCCCGAAGACCGACTGGTCTGGGATGTCGGTCACCAAACCTACGCCCACAAAATCCTCACTGGCCGCCGCGCGGGTATGGCCCAACTTCGTATGCAGGACGGCATCTCTGGCTTTCCGCGCCGCGTCGAAAGTCCCTATGACACCTTTGGGGTAGGCCACTCCTCGACCTCCATTTCCGCCGCACTGGGCATGGCCGTTGCAGCCCGCAACAAAGGAGAAAGTCGCCGTGTCGCCGCCATCATCGGCGATGGTGCCATGTCTGCCGGGCAAGCCTTTGAAGCCCTCAACAACGCTGGCGTCATCGACGCCAACCTGCTGGTCATCCTGAACGACAACGACATGTCGATCTCCCCGCCGGTCGGCGCGCTCAACAAGTATCTCGCCCGCCTGCTATCCGGCCACACCTTCAACGCCGCCCGCAAGGCTGGTGAAAAAGTTCTTTCCATCGTCCCTTCCGTGCTCGAACTGGCCCGACGCGCTGAAGAGCACGTCAAAGGCATGGTCGTCCCTGGCACGCTCTTCGAAGAGTTCGGGTTCAACTACATCGGCCCGATCGATGGCCATGACCTCGACTCGCTGATCCCCACCCTGCAAAACCTGCGTGAGCTGACCGGCCCCCAATTTCTCCACATCGTCACGCGCAAGGGGCAAGGCTACAAACTCGCCGAAGCTGATCCGGTGCTCTACCACGGCGTTTCAAAATTCGACAGCAGCGGCGGCATCCAGCCCGGAAAAGGCGGCAAGGCCAGCTACACCCAGATTTTCGGTGACTGGCTATGCGACATGGCCGCCACCGACACGCGCCTCATCGGCATCACCCCGGCCATGTGCGAAGGATCGGGGCTAGGGGCTTTCGCCCGCCAATATCCGGATCGCTTCCACGATGTCGGCATCGCCGAGCAACATGCCGTCACCTTTGCTGCCGGACTCGCCTGTGAAGGACTCAAACCCGTCGTCGCCATCTACTCCACCTTCCTCCAACGGGCCTACGATCAGCTTATCCATGATGTCGCCCTTCAAAACCTGCCCGTCGTATTCGCCATCGATCGGGGCGGGCTCGTCGGTGCAGATGGTGCAACCCACAACGGCGCGTTCGACCTCTCCTTCCTCACCTGTATCCCCAACATGCTGGTCATGGCTCCTGGCGACGAAGACGAATGTCGGAAAATGCTGACCACAGCCTATCACCACGACGGCCCCAGTGCCGTTCGTTACCCACGCGGCAGCGGGCCGGGAACCCCCATTGAAAAGTCGCTGACCGCTTTGCCCATCGGCAAGGCTGAAATCCGCCGGAAAAGCAGCCTGCCGCCCTCAAACCGCCAGCGTGTCGCCCTCCTGGCCTTCGGCAGCCTGCTTACTCCCGCGCTGGCTGCGGCCGAAAAACTCGACGCCACCGTTGCCAACATGCGCTTTCTCAAACCCCTCGACATCGACACGGTCTGCGCCCTGGCCCGTGAGCACGGCCTCCTCGTTAGCCTCGAAGAAAACACCATCATCGGCGGTGCAGGCAGTGAAATCGCCCGCTGCCTTGAACAGGCTGGTATCGACACCCCCTTGCTGCGACTGGGGCTACCCGACGAATTCATCGACCACGGTGACACGGCCACCTTGCTCGCCCAGCTCGGGCTGGATGCAGACGGCATTGTGAACAAAATCACACTGGCCCGGAATCAAGCTGCTGCAGCCTGAAATGACTTGCCCCCAACTTGCCTCCCATACCCATTGCCTACACACCGTCAATAGTTGAGTAATTTTGTCGGATTTGTTAAACTGCTCCCGACCTGATCGCAGCCTTTTAATGTTGCGATACAACTTTCAGGAGCCTCACGCATGAATAGCAGGGATTTCAGTACTATGACCATCGCCGACGTCCAGAGCAGTGCCGACTCACGCGCCATCCCGATCAACAAGGTGGGGATCAAGGACATCCGTCACCCCGTTAAAGTACTCGACAAAAGCGGTGGCGTTCAGCATACCATCGCAGAATTCAACATGTACGTCGGCCTGCCCCACAACTTCAAGGGCACCCACATGTCGCGTTTCGTCGAATTGCTCAATGCCAACGAGCGCGAATTTTCCGTAGAGAATTTTGAAACGGTGCTACGTTCCATGGTCGAACGGCTGGAAGCCGAAACTGGCCACATCGCCATGCGCTTCCCTTATTTCATTCAGAAAACGGCTCCAATTTCCGGTGTTCGCAGCCTGATGGATTACGACGTTACCCTGGTCGGTGAAATCCGTGCCGGCGGGATCTATCACCAATCTACCCGCGTTGTCGTTCCCGCCACCAGCCTGTGCCCCTGCTCGAAAAAAATCTCGGACCGTGGCGCACACAATCAGCGTTCCCATGTCACCATCACCGCCACGACCAACGAATTCGTCTGGATCGAGGAAATCGTGCAAATGGCTGAAGGCCAGGCTTCCTGCGAGCTTTTCGGCCTACTGAAGCGGCCCGATGAAAAATACGTCACCGAACGCGCCTACGACAATCCGAAGTTCGTCGAAGACATGGTCCGCGACGTCGCCGGCGTCCTTAATGCCGACCCGCGAATCGACGCCTACATCGTCGAATCAGAAAACTTCGAGTCCATCCACAACCATTCCGCCTACGCCCTGATCGAAAAGGACAAGCGGAAAAATTAGGCTGGGGGTGTGCTCGCGGATGTATCCGGTATTCACGCAACCGCCCATCCATCCACCCATCCGTCCGTCCCCGGAACGACCATCGCCCGGCTCACAAATCTGCTTCGACGGCGTTCCCTTTTTGCTCCATCCAGACACGACGGCCTGCGGATTCGCCTTTGGCCATCAGTAGAGAAAACATCCGTCGCGTTTCTTCGGCGGCTTGTGGGCGAATGGCGACACGCAACATGCGGCGGGTCGCCGGGTCCATCGAGGTTTCACGCAATTGCTGTGGATTCATTTCCCCCAGCCCCTTGAAGCGGCCCACTTCGATGTGCTTCTCCAAAACCTTTTCTTTGGCCAGCCGTTCACGGATTGCTTCTAGCTCGCCCTCATCAAGCGCATAAAGACGCCGGGCGGGCTTGCCTTTGCCTTGGGCCGCCACATCGACGCGATACAGGGGGGGTTGGGCGATCCAGACATGGCCGTGATCGATGAGCCGGGGGAAGTGCCGAAAAAAGAGGGTGAGCAACAAGGTCTGGATATGGCTGCCGTCGACATCCGCATCCGCCATGATGATGACCTTGCCATAACGCAGATTGGCCAATACCGCCTGTGGCGCGTCTGGTGTATGCGGCTCGACACCCAGCGCGACGGCGACATCGTGAATTTCACGGTTGGCGTAAAGCTGATTGGCATCAATCTCGAACGCGTTCTGTACCTTGCCGCGAAGCGGCAGAATCGCCTGAGTTTCGCGGTCACGGCCCTGTTTGGCGGAACCGCCTGCCGAATCGCCCTCCACCAGAAAAAGCTCATTGCAGGCGATGTCCGTCGATTCGCAATCTGAAAGTTTCCCAGGCAGAACCGCCACACCAGAAGATTTTTTCTTTTCGATTTTCTGGGCGGACTTTTGGCGCGACATGGCCTGTTTGATGGCCAGTTCGGTAATGAGTTTGCCGTATTCGACGTGGCCGTTGAGCCAGTGCTCCAGCAGGTCGCGCACGATACCCGAGACAAGTTTCACCGCTTCGCGGCTGTTGAGTTTTTCCTTGATCTGCCCCTGAAATTGCGGATCGAGCAAGCGAACGGACAGGATGAAAGCCATTTTTCCGCAGACGTCTTCCTGCTGCATCTTGATACCGCGCGGCATCAGAGCATGATGTTCGGCAAAGGATTTGACTGCTTCGAAAACACCCGCGCGCAGGCCGGACTCGTGCGTGCCACCCAGTGGGGTGGGAATCAAATTGACATAGGATTCGGAATTTGGCGCACCTTCCGGAAACCAGCCCAATGCCCAGGCAGCCCCTTCACCAATAGCGTAATCCCCGTCCTCCGTCACATGACGCTCGCCCGTAAACAAGGGTGTGATGCTTTCCGCCCCCCCCGCAATATCCGAAAGATAGCCGCGAATACCTTCCGCATATTTCCACAATTTCGAGGTCGTACTCCCATCCGCCTGCTCGATATCGAGTTGAACGGCCACCCCCGGCAAAAGGACGGCTTTGGAACGCAGACTGCGTTCCAGCGTGGACAGATTGAAACGCGGCGAGTCGAAGTAGCGGGCATCGGGCCAGACCCTGACCCGCGTTCCCGTCTGCCGCTTTGATTCCCCCGTCACAATCAGCGGAGAAACCTGTTCGCCGCCTTCAGAAAAGGAAAGGGTGTGAATCTTGCCATCGCGCCGGATTTCGACTTCAACGCGGGTGCTCAGGGCATTCGTTACCGCCACCCCCACGCCATGCAATCCTCCCGAAAATGCGTAGGCACTGTTTCCGGCTTTCTTGTCAAACTTCCCCCCCGCGTGCAAGCGGGTAAAGGCGAGCACCGCTACAGGAATTTGTTCTTCGGGGTGGAGCCCGACAGGAATCCCCCGACCATCATCTGTTACCGTAGCCGAACCATCTCCGTGCAGCAGGACATGGATATTCCGTGCATGACCCGCCAGGGCCTCATCCGCTGCGTTATCGATGACCTCCTGGAGGATATGGGTTGGTGAGGAGGTTTCGGTGTACATCCCCGGGCGTTCGCGAACGGGTTCGAGCCCTTTGAGGACGCGGAATGAAGATTCGTCGTAAGTCTGTTTGCTCATGTCTTTTCCGTGAAAGGCCAGGCTGCGAGTGCTGCATCTGATCAAGGCAGGCCGCCTCCAAATTCAGTGAAACAGGGCCTGCATCTCGCTGAATTGCTGCTCGGCCTCACCGAGCAGGGATTTGAATCGCGTCCAGTCCAGTCCAAGATGCTGCCAGACTGTCTCTGAAATATCGGGTGCCAGCGGACGAGGCCTTCCGTCAAAATTGAGGATATGCGCCATGGCATCCGCAACGTGGGTCACTCCGGGCAAGACTGAAAGCGGAGAATTTTCCGGTGAATGATGATAGGTGATCGCATCATGAATCTCGATGGGAAAATTCCAGCGATCCGCAAAAGCGGCTCCGATCTGTGCATGACTGAATCCTAGCCATTCCATTTCTGCCTGATAACGGTGACAGTCGCGCAGTTCACGGTATTGAACAAGCTGCACATGATGCGATGAAAACCGGGCCGCCAGAATCAGGTAACCCATGTCATGCAAAAGGCCCGCGATGAAGGCTGCTTCAGGCGGGGCTCCCGTCTGGCGCGCGATGAGTCGAGCACAAAGGGCTGCGCCAATACTGTGACGCCAGAAGGCGTGAGGATCATGTCCGGATTCGGCCAATGTTTCTTCCAGCGACTGGAACAAGACGGCCATTGCCGCTGCGACAATGATGCTCTGCACGCCCGCCAGTCCCACCACGCTCACTGCGTCCTGTAAGGTTGATACGCGGCGACTCAGGCCATATAGCGAAGAATTGGCCACACGCAAAACCCTGGCAGCGAGTACCGGATCCTGTGAAAGATGGACGACAAGTTGGCGCACATCGTCCCCTCCTCCCTGAAAATAAGTCATCAACCTAGACAAGACTTCAGGCAAAGGCGGCAAGTGTGAAAAATCACGAGTGACCCTCTCCAGCGTCAGCCGCTCGTTGGCACTCACCGTTACGTTCGTCACAGGCATTGTTTCTCCAGACGATATTCAAGAACAGCTCGAGTCAATGCCTGATTAAAAAGCGAGGGTTCAGCCCGGCGAAACAGAGCAGCCACCTCGGCTTCGATTGAACGGACACTCCCCCTGGAATCCGTATCATGTTCAGACAAAAGACGCTCCGACTCTTTTGATTCGAAGGCATCGACCGGCTTTGCCTCATCGCCACTCATGAAGCACTCCCGGGAAAAGTGTGGCCCTGTTCGACAAAGGGGAGCGGCTCCAGCCGACGTCCTTCCTTCAACAAGCGGGTCGCCTCTTCAGGAGGGAGGGGGCGACTGAAATAGAAGCCTTGAATGACATCGCAGTTATTCTCGATCAACAAAGCCAACTGCTCCCCGGTTTCAACTCCCTCGGCAACCACGCCGAGATCAAATCCATGTGCCAGATTGATGATGGCGCGGTTGATGATGACATCGTTGGCATCGGTGGTGATGTCCTTGACGAAAGCCCGATCCACCTTGAGCGTATCCAATGGAAACCGCTTGAGATAAGCCAGGCTGGAATAACCCGTTCCAAAATCGTCAACCGAAATGGCGATATTCATCGCCTTCAGATCACGCAAAGTGCTGATAATGTTTTCGGCGTCGTGCATCAAATAGCTTTCCGTCAGCTCCAGCTCCAGACATTCGGGCGGCAATCCACTGTCATTCAGGGCAGACTGCACTGTCGCACACAATTCCTGGTGCATTTGTTTGCCAGAAACGTTGACCGCCACACTCAAGGGACCAAGTCCTGCTCCCAGCCACTGTTGCGCTTGCCGACACGCCGTCTCGAGAACCCAGGCACCGACGGGAACGATCAAGCCGGTTTCCTCCAGCATGGGGATGAATTCCGCAGGGGAAACCATGCCTCTTTGGGGATGTTTCCAGCGCAAAAGGGCCTCGAAACCGACAATACCACCATGACGGCAGCTCACCTTGGGCTGGTAATGAAGAACGAATTCCTCCTTGTCGATGGCGTGACGCAGATCGCGCTCCAGCACGAGGGCCGCCATGGCCTGTTTGTTCATCTCGGCCGTGAAAAACTGGTAATGATTACGTCCGCTTTCCTTGACGCGATACATCGCCGTTTCGGCATTACGCAGCAAAGTGTCTTCATCCGACGCATCCTCGGGGAAGAGGGCGATACCGATGCTGACACTGATGAACAGCTCATTGCCGTTAACCATGAAAGGAGCAGATAAGGATTCGATGATCCTCTCGGCAATGACAGAAGAATCGATCTGTTCATTCAGCTCCGGCAGCAGCAAGACAAATTTGTCCCCCCCGAAGCGGCCCAGTGTATCGCTATCCCGGATACAGCCCTTGATACGTTCCACCACTTCCAGCAGAAGTTGGTCACCCGCCTGATGCCCCAGGGTTTCATTGACCACCTTGAACCGGTCAAGGTCAAGGTGGCAAACCGCCACAGCCGATTGATGTCGCCGCGCATTGGCCAAAGCCAGCATCAGGCGGTCTCGACACAATACCCGATTGGGCAACAAGGTCAGGCTGTCATATTGGGACAATTGCAAAAGACGCTGTTCCGCCAGCATGCTTTCGGTGATTTCAACATGCATCACCACCGCACCGCGACGGGTTTGTGTATGCATGGGCGCAATGTTCACGCGATACCACCGCTGCCCCTGCCCTTCTATCGGGCGGGTTGGATAAATACGCGAAACAGGTTCATACCCCCCCGCCAGAAGACCACGCAATTCATCAAGAAATCTCTGCATGTCTTGACGACGGGCTGAATCGAGGCGAGGCCGACTCAAAGCGGCTTCAATGGTTTCCAGATAGCATCGACCCAATGCATATTGCTGCCAGCCTTCGATCAATGAATTCTTGTCCCAACTATCATTAACCTCGGTAATGAGACCATTTTCGTCCAATAAGGCCACATCGGCAGGAAGCGCATCCAGGATGGAACGCTGGACTTCAGAGCGGTGCTTCTGTTCGGCCAGAGCGGCCTGAAGTTCCTCACGCTGCAGGATAAAGCCCGTGATGTCGGCAGCCACACCTCCGATACTCTGCAAACGCCCCGTGGAATCATGGATCGGGAAGGTCACCAGGTGCAACCAGCGAATTTCGCCATTTGCCCGGACGACGCGAAATTCGGTATCCAGGCCGCCCTGTGAAGACTGGCCACGCAAATGTTTCATCCGTTGCTGATCGTCCGGATGCACATAACGGAGCCAATCCAGGCGATCATCAAGCAGGTCTTGAACACTGCTCCCCCAGATCCGCTCGTAAGCACTGCTGACAAAGCTCATCCGGCCTTCGTCCAGATCCAGTACCCATACGCATTCCGGAATGGCCTCAGTCAAACGGCGAAAGCGATTGATCGCATTGATCTGCGCAGCCATGGCTTCCCGTGCCACTTCCCGCGCCTGCAAGCGTTGGTGCTGCAACTGTGAAGCCAACCATTCCCGACGGATAGCCATGGCCAGACGAGCAGGCCGTGGCTCACGCGGGATCACATCGCTTGCCCCTGCACGCATTGCTTCAACGACCTGTGCATCATCCAGCCCATCTGCCACGACCAGGACGGGTAAATCCGGGGCAAGTCGGACAACCACGGCCAGGAGTTCATTCAACGCCCCCCCCTGCAACGGGTGGCAAATCACGAGGACATCCTGTTCCTGTTGAGAAAAATTGGAAAGCTGCTCCTCCAGAGCCTCCTGCGAGGAAACAAGGGTTCCCTTAACCTCAAAACCACCACATTCCTGCAGGCCTGAACCCAAATTTTCCAGTGCCCCCGGCATCGTCGAACAAAGCAATAGCCGCAAAGGCTTTTCGGCCAATGCGGTCTTGCTGAGCAATTTTTCCTGATCCGATGCGGAAGGGTTCAAGGGTTTCATGGGGCGTTCTTCAGGACATGCCCGGCAAAAGAGAAGGCGACCAAGAGAGCCGGGGTAAAAAAAACGTGGGGAGAAACAAGAAACGCGCCCGACAAATCCGGGCGTCATGGCCTGCTGCAGGCTTTGGATAATACACAATTTTCACATCGGAAAATGCAGAACCCTCCCAGTCACGCGGCCTGTTCGTGCGGTATTTGCGAGATCGTTACCCAATTTTTCAAGCCGGAGTTACCTAAATTTGGCTCGTCGCAGACTACGGTTTCCTGGATGACCCGTGCTCAGTTCCTGGCTACAACGACTGAACCAGCAGGACAATGGCTTCGGCCGCCATCCCCTCGCCTCGCCCCGTAAAGCCTAATCGCTCGGTTGTTTTCCCCTTGATGTTCACGGCTTCTGGCGCAACCTGCAAATCTTCAGCGAGGTGATCCCGCATTTTCGGTGCGTATGGCGAAATCTTTGGAAGCTGAGCGATGATGGTGGCATCCACATTACCAACACGCCAGCCTGCGCGATGTACCGCCAAGAGCGCGCCACGCAGTAGAACCCGGCTATCCGCACCCGCATACTGCGGATCGTGATCCGGGTAAAGACGACCAATGTCTCCCAGACCGGCTGCCCCCAGTAAGGCATCCGTCACTGCATGTAGCAGCACATCGGCATCGGAATGCCCGAGCAAGCCCATGGGATGGGGAATCTCGACCCCTCCGAGAATCAGCTTCCGGTCCGGTGCAAAGGCATGAACATCAAAACCCTGGCCGATTCGGAATGGAGGGGGGGAAACGAGCTTGTTCATGGCAATTCTCCGCGATGCTGCAAAATCCACTCGGCCAGATTGAGATCAAGCGGATACGTCACTTTCAGATTGGTTGGATCAGACATGACCAGACGGGGCCGAAACCCCTGGGCCTCCATGGCACTGGCCTCGTCCGTGATGCTACCCAGGTTTTCGGTGCTCTCCAGAGCACGGCGCAAGTAAGCATGACGAAACATCTGCGGCGTCTGCGCCTGCCAGAGATCACTGCGTGGCACAGTCGTCACGATGTGGCCCGTTGAATCCGCTCGTTTCAAGGTATCCGCCACGGGCAAAGCCAGCAATCCTCCATCCTCATGCCCATCTCGACAAACGCCGTCGATCAGGGCATCAACATGCCATGGGGCCAAACAAGGACGCGCCGCATCATGGACCAGGACCCAATCCTGTGGATGAAGTTGGGGAGCAATGGCACGCAGGCCATTCTTAACCGAGGCCGCACGCGTCTTTCCTCCACAATAAAGGGGAGTCAATTTCTCACCCAATACCGACCAATCGTGCTGCCGCCACTGCGCATCTTCCGGTGACAGAACAACATAAACACGACTAAGACGATGAACCTTGCAAAGTGCCAGCAAGGCATGATGAATCAAGGGCTTACCAAGCAACTGAAGGTATTGCTTCGGACGCTCGCTTCCCATTCGCGTCCCGCTGCCCGCTGCAGGTACCAGCGCGAAAAAGCGGGCGGCTTGTGTCGAAGAAAAGGGAGAAGACGGGGGAAAAGTGGATGAATTCATTCCGCGATTCTAAAGTCTAGAATCCTCCCTGCAAGCCACACCACACAACGCGCTCTCAAACCGAACGATCCCTCCTTCTTCCCTCATTCCCGAAAAGGATTCCTCCATCATGACCACCGCCCCCCGTTTTGCCAATAAAACCGCCATCGTCACTGGAGCCGCTTCAGGCATCGGTCAGGCGACGGTCGTCCGCCTCGTTTCCGAAGGCGCGCAAGTTCTGGGGCTCGATCTTTCGGAAGAGGGGCTGGCTCAAACGCTGGAAAAGGCTGCGAGCCAGTCCGCACACAATGGGAAAGCGCATGCTGCCGTGGCTTCTGTCGCAGACGAAGCGGCCATTCAACAGGCCTTCGCCGATTTCATCGGGCAAACCGGGCGACTGGATGTACTGGTCAACATGGCGGGGTTCCTGCGTTCTTCTCACACCACCGAAACCACGCTGCAAAGTTTTCTCGACATTCTCCAGGTCAATCTCGTCGGCACTTTCCTGTGCTGTCGCGAAGCCCTGCCGCATCTACTGAAAACACGCGGCAACATTGTCAATGCGGCCTCCACCTCAGCCTATTTCGGGCATCCCTACATGGCGGGCTACTCCGCCAGCAAGGGCGGCGTGGCGGCACTCACCCATGCCCTGGCCTGGGAATATCTCAAACAGGGCGTACGCGTCAATGCCGTCGCACCCGGCGGCATCATGACGCCACTCGTCGAAGGAACCCCCGCCGGACTGCCGGAAGACGCCGACACACGGCTCTTTGCCCACCTCACGCCAATCACCCGCTTCGGCACACCGGAAAACGTCGCCGGGGTCATCGCCATGCTGGCTTCGGAAGATGGGGCCCACATGACCGGGGAAATCATCCGCATCGATGGCGGCGTACATGCTTGAAGCATCCGGATTCGTGCAATGCTCAGCGGCAAGCCGAATATGTCCGGCATTCCCCCGCCCCGCCAGTCTCAATCTGGATGGTAACGTGATGGATGCCGAACCGTTTTTCGATGTCGTGTGAAAGCTGCTGGAGAAAACTGTCGCCCGGATGTCCTTCCGGACAAATGAGATGGGCTGTGAGTGCGTTTTCCGACGTACTCATGCCCCAGATGTGCAGATCATGCACGCCCTTTACGTCAGGCAAGCCGGCCAGATAGTCCCGTACCTCCGTCATGAGGATGCCCGAGGGCACACCCTGCGAGGCCAGACGGACGGATTCGCGCAGCAATGACCATGTTCCCCAAGTGATGACGACAACCAGCAGGAGCGTCACCAGCGGGTCCAGCCACCTCCAACCGGTCAGCATGACCAGCCCCCCAGCAATGACCACGCCCAGCGACACGGCGGCGTCAGCCAGCATGTGCAGATACGCACCCCGAATGTTGAGATCATGCTGGCTACCCGCCATGAATAGCCAGGCCGTCAAACCGTTGATGAGGACACCGCAAAACGCGACGATCATCACGGTCCCCCCATGGGTAGCATGAGGGGTTCGTAGGCTCTCCACGGCTTCCCAGGCCAGCCCGCCCGTCACGAGCAATAGCAGGATAGAATTGGCCAACGCGCCCAGAATCGAGGAAGCACGCAGACCATAAGTAAAGCGTTCGCTCGGCAGTCGCCGCGCCAGCACCGCCGCACCCCAAGCCAGAATAAGGCTCAGGACATCACTCAGGTTATGAACGGCATCCGCAATCAGGGCCAGGGATAGGGACGCAACCCCGAAACCCCATTCGATGAGAACGAAGGCGGTATTGAGGAGGATGCCGATCAAGAAGGCACGGCCGTGCCCTTCACGCGGGGCGGGGTGAACATGATGTGCATGATGATGAGAATGCCCGCAATTTTCGCCCATGCCCCCCAGCCTCCATCACCTGGATATTCCCCGGATTGTGCTCAAATTCGTGGCTCAGACCGCGTGCCGGGCGACGTAATCCTTGATGGCTTGCGCATTCGCTTCCATGACTTCAAAGCGTTGTGGCAGCTTTTCGATACCCTCCATGGCCACCGGGCGCTGCGCCTCGCAACCCAGTGCTTCTTGAATGGTGTCGGCAAACTTGCACGCCTGCGCAGTTTCTAGACAAATCATGGGCACACCGGCCTCGCGGTGTTCAAGGGCAACCTTGAGTCCGTCTGCCGTATGGGTGTCGATCATGACACCATACTTGTTTCGCGTTTCACGGATGGTGGCCAAACGGTCGGCATGGGTACTGCAACCCGAGACAAAACCGTATTCGCCCAGACGCGCGAAGTGGGGTGTTCCTGCCAGTTCGAAGGCTCCCCCGGCGTCCACCTTCCCCCAGAGTTCACGCACCGTGGCGGCATCGCGACCCACGAGATCGAAGACGAAACGCTCGAAATTCGAGGCTTTGGAAATGTCCATCGAAGGGCTGCTGGTGTGGAAGGTCTGCGCCGTACCGCGTGGTCGATAGGCTCCCGTCCGAAAAAATTCGTCGAGCACATCGTTTTCATTGGTCGCCAGTACCAGCTTACGAATGGGTAGCCCCATCATGCGGGCAATATGACCGGCACAGATATTGCCGAAATTTCCGGAAGGAACGCTGAAACTCACGGTTTCGTCATTCGTCTGCGTCGCGGCGAAATAACCCTTGAAGTAATACACGACCTGCGCGGCAACACGCGCCCAGTTGATCGAATTGACCGTGCCGATCCGATATTTTTCCTTGAAAGCGTGGTCATTGCTGACAGCCTTCACCATGTCCTGACAATCGTCAAAAACACCCTTGACGGCGATGTTGTGAATGTTTTCATCCTGCAATGAAAACATCTGCGCCGTCTGGAAGCGGCTCATCTTGCCATGCGGCGAAAGCATGAAAACGCGAATACCGCGCTTGCCACGCATGGCGTACTCTGCGGAAGAGCCCGTATCCCCCGAAGTTGCCCCGAGGATGTTGAGCTCAGCTCCCGTCTTGGCCAGCGTGAATTCGAACAAATTGCCCAAGAGCTGCATGGCCATGTCCTTGAAGGCCAGCGTCGGGCCGTTGGACAGCTCAAGGATATGCAGCCCGGGTTCCAGCGTGCGTAGCGGGGTGATCTGCGCAGCATTCTCTGCTGCCTCGCCCGGACGCGTGTTGCAATACACGGCAGCGGTATAGGTGCGGGACACCAACGTTTTCAGATCGGCCGCAGGAATGTCGGTGATGAACTTGCTCAGCACCTCAAATGCCAGATCCGCATAGGAAAGCGCACGCCACTGGGCCAGCTCGGCTTTCGTGACTTGCGGGTAGGTTTCCGGCAGATAAAGCCCGCCATCGGGTGCAAGACCAGCGAGCAGGATTTCCGTGAAAGTTTTGGCAGGGGAATGGCCCCGGGTGCTGATGTAGCGCATGAAAATCTTTCGTCAGACGTGCGTAGGGTGTTCAGGAAGCACTGATTGATTCCGTTCGTTCTGAGCTTGTTGAAGGGCCCAACGCGAACGAATTCGATCTGATCAGCGCGTCTTTTATTTATCCAGTTCTTCCAATCGCAGGCGGATGATTTCGCGCTTGACGACTGGCAATGCAGCAATCCGTTCAATCGCTGCGTCAATCTGTTTTTCGCGTGTCTGGTGCGTCAGCATGATGATGTCGGTTTGTGACTCACCTTCGCTGGGCTCGCGCTGGATCATGGCTTCGATGGAAATGCTCTGGTCGGCAAGAATGCGCGTGATGTCAGCCAGTACCCCAGGCTTGTCTTCGACCCGAAGGCGCAGGTAATAACGCGTCTGGACTTCGGCCAGGGGCAGAATCGGCGTGTCCTGCACGGCATGCGGCTGGAAAGCCAGATAGGGCACACGATGTTCAGGATCTGCCATCTGCATGCGGGCCACATCGACGAGATCGGCAATCACGGCCGAAGCGGTGGGCTCGGCCCCTGCACCTTTACCGTAATAGAGCGTCGCGCCCACGGCATCGCCTTGTACCAGCACGGCATTCATCGCGCCTTCAACATTGGCGATGAGCCGTTTGGCCGGAATGAGGGTGGGATGCACCCGCAGTTCGATCCCGTTTTCCTTGCGCTTGGTAATCCCCAGCAGTTTGATGCGATAACCAAGCTGTTCGGCATAACGGATATCGTCCGCTTCGAGGCGGCTGATGCCTTCCACATGGGCCTTGTCGAACTGCATTGGAATCCCGAAGGCAATAGCAGCCATGATGGTGAGCTTATGTGCAGCGTCCACACCTTCGACATCGAAGGTGGGGTCGGCTTCAGCGTAACCCAGACGCTGCGCTTCCTTCAGCACCTCGGCAAAGGGCAAGCCCTTATCGCGCATCTCGGAGAGAATGAAATTGGTCGTGCCATTGATGATGCCCGCCGCCCATTGAATTCGGTTGGCCGTCAAGCCCTCACGCAGTGCCTTGATGATGGGGATCCCGCCTGCCACGGCGGCTTCAAAGCCGATCATGACGTTCTTCGCACGGGCTGCTGAAAATATCTCGTTGCCATGCTTGGCCAGCAAAGCCTTATTGGCGGTCACGACATGCTTCCCGTTTTCGATGGCCTTGAGCACGAGTTCCCGGGCCACACCGGTTCCACCGATCAGTTCGATGACCACATCGACTTCCGGATCGCTCACCACGCTGAAGGCATCCTCCGTCACCCTGGCCTTGCCCTGGGTGACCTGCCGGGCCAGTTCCAGATTTTTATCCGCAACGACGCTGATCTGGATGGGTCGCCCGGCGCGACGGGTGATTTCTTCAGCATTACGGGCCAGAACCGTATAGGTTCCGCCACCTACCGTGCCAATACCGAGGAGTCCTGCGTGGATGGGTTTCATGGTTTTTTCAGAGAAAGAGTAAGGATTGAAAGGATCGGCGAGGAAGAAAAACCCGAGAGGAATCTCTGCCCGCGCCGCAGAAGTCATCAGGTGCCATGACGTTTGCGATAGCCATCCAGAAAACGGGCGACGCGACCGATGGCCTCGGAAAGGTCATCAGTATTGGGCAAAAACACTAGACGAAAATGGTCGGGATTGGGCCAGTTGAATCCAGTCCCCTGAACCAGCAACACTTTTTCAGCCACCAGCAGTTCGGCAATGAATTCCTGATCGTTGGTAATCGGATAAACCCTGGGATCAAGTCGTGGGAACATGTACAGCGTCGCCTTGGGCTTGACGCAGGTGA
>CAZCOS010000001.1:0-172561 GCA_964500605.1 uncultured Sterolibacterium sp. | reverse complement strand
CGGAATGAAACGCTCGGCCGTGAGCCCGGGACGGTTGAGATAGCCTCGGGCGAGCCCGGCTCCGCCGATGTAAAGCTCGCCGCAGACGCCAAGGGGGACGAGGTGATGGTGCGGGTCGAGGACATAGGCCTGGAGATCGGGCAGCGGTGTGCCGATGAGGCTTGCTTGTCCGTGTTCGATGTCTTCGTGCCGGAGTTCGCGGAAGGTGACATGCACCGTGGTTTCGGTGATGCCGTACATGTTGATGAGGCGGGTGCGGGCCAGGTCGTTTCGGATTACCCAGGGCCGCAGGCTGGGCAGGTCCAGGGCTTCGCCACCGAAGATGATGGCCCGCAGGCAGTGCGCCATTGCGGAGTTGGCGCGGGGAGTATTGCCTTGCGGCGGTGTTTTGGATTCCTTCTGTTCTTCCATCCACTCGGCCTGCGCTGCGATGAGTTGCCGGAAGGCGCTGGGGGTCTGGTTGAGGATGGTGACGCCGGTATCGCACAGTAGCCGGTAGAAGTCGCGTGGAGCACGGGCGGTGTCCTGCGGGACGATGACAAGCCGACCGCCGGTGAGCAGCGCGCCTAAGATTTCCCAGACGGAGAAATCGAAGGCAAAGGAGTGGAACAGCGTCCAGACATCGGTTTCGTTGAAGTGGAAGGCGGCTTCCGTGGCATCGAACAGGCGGGTGACCTGACGGTGTTCGATCATCACGCCCTTGGGTTGCCCCGTTGAGCCGGAGGTGTAGATGACGTAGGCGAGATGGTGGGCTTGCAGCCTGGTTTCTTCGGAGGAAAGGGGCTGCGTGGATTCCTGGGCAAGGGTCGAGGCGTCGCGGTCGAGACAGAGCGTACCGGGATGGGACAGCCTTTGGGCGTGAGGGGTATGCGTGAGCAGTCGCCGCGGTGCAGCGTCCTGGAGGGTGAATTCAAGCCTTTCCTGTGGTGCGGCCGGGTCCAACGGGAGGTAGGCCGCACCGGCCTTGAGCGTGCCCAAGAGGGCAACGATCATGTCGAGACCGCGGTCGAACAGGAGCGCGATCCGGTCGTCGGGTTGCACCCCTTCGCGCTTCAGGCGGTGCGCGAGTTGGTTGGCGCGCTGATCGAGTTCGCGGTAGGTGAGCGTTTGATCTTCGCACTGGAGGGCGATGGCTTCGGGGTGGCGGACGGCCTGCGCTTCAAAGCGGGCTGCGAGGGTGTCGGCTGCGGTGGGCTTGGTGAGGGAGGCAGGAAGGGCTTGTGCCGGGCGGCCGGTTTCGCGCATCCTGATTTCTTCTTCGGGGGCCAGCAGCCGTAGCTGATGTACGGGGGCGGCGGGATGGCGTGCGAGTTCCTGCAAGAGCTGCTGGTAGTGCCCGACCCACCGGGCCAGGGTTTCGGGTGCGTAGAGGTCGGTGGCGTATTGCACTTCTCCACGGATTTCGTCGCCCGCTTCGAAAAGATTGAAGCTCAGGTCGAATTGTGCTGTGCCGGTGTCGGGCGTGATCGGGGTGAGCTTGAGTTCAGGCAGATCGATCTGTGGCTGCGGCGTGTTCTGCAAGGAGAGCATCACCTGAAAGATCGGTGCATGGGCCGCACTGCGAAGCGGATTCAGGGTTTCGACGATCTGTTCGAAAGGTGTCTGGGCGTGGGCGTAGGCTTCGAGCACACGGGTTTTGACGGCTTGCAGGAAGTGGACGGCGGGCTGTTCCGGGTCGACAGGCAGACGCAGGGCGAGGGTGTTCACGAAGAAGCCGATGAGCTTTTCGAGCTCGGCCTGGTCGCGGTTGGCAACGGGGGTGCCGATGACGACTTCTTCTTGCCCACCGAGGCGGGTCAGCAGCATGGCCAGGGCCGCCAGGAGGAGCATGTGTAAGGTGAGGCCCTGTTCGCGCGCGAGTTGGCGCAGCGATTGCACGAGTGCGGCATCGAGGTGCAGGGCTTGTGCGCCGCCCCGATGGGATTGCGTGGCGGGGCGCGGATGATCGGTCGGCAGTTCAATCAGGGCGGGTGCGCCTTCGAGCTGACTGCGCCACCATTGAAGGTCAGCATGCAGGCGTTTCCCCTGGAGGGTCTGGCGTTGCCAGACGGCGTAATCGGGGTATTGCAGGGGCAAGGGGGGGAGCGGGTCGACCGGTTCATCATGGCTTAGGCCATGGAGGTAGGACGGATAGAGCGTGGCGAATTCCTGGATCAGGTTGGCAATCGACCAGCCGTCCGAGATGATGTGGTGCATGTCGAGGGCGAGAACATGCACGGTTGCGGTTTCGCCATCGGCTTCTTTGCCAGCCAGATGAATGCACAGCCCGCGGATGAGCGGGCCTTGTTCGAGGTCGAAGGGCTGGCGGATGAAAGCCTGAAGAGGGGCCATTTGCTGCATGGCCTGGTGGATTTCAGATCGGGATGGATCGCGCAGGTCGAGGATTTGCAGCGGGAAGGTTTGACCCGCAGGCGGGGCAATGCGCTGGAAGGGCTGGCCGTCCTCTTCGTGGAAGGTGGTCCGCAGGCTGTCGTGACGTTCAAGAATGCGGTCGAGTGCCCATTGCAGGGCGGCGGGATTGAGCTGCCCTTCGAGGCGGACGATGCCGGGGATGTGGTAGGCGGCACTGGCGGCAGGGTCGAGCCGGTCGAGGAACCAGAGACGTTGCTGGCTCCAGGATAGCGGGAGCCGGGCTGCGCGCTGCGCAGGGGAAAGCAGGGTGATGGGTGGGGTGTCCTGTCCGGCGCGAACTTCAATCTGCAGGTGGTGGACGAAATCGGCCAGCTCGGGGTGGTCGAAATGGGCTTTGAGTGGAAGCTCGCAGCCGAGCAGTTGGCGGATGCGGGTATTGACCTGAACGGCCAGTAGCGAGTGGCCGCCGAGCTCGAAGAAATGGGCGTGACGGCTGATGCGGTCGAGGTGGAGGACTTCAGCCCAGATGCGGGCGATGGCTTCTTCGAGTTCGCCTTGCGGAGGGTGAAATTCGCTTTGCATGGCTCCGGCATCGGGTGCGGGGAGCTGTTTGCGGTCGATCTTGCCGTTGGGGGTGAGCGGCATGCGCGGCATCGACACCCAGGCCGAGGGCTGCATGTAGTCCGGCAGCGTGGCCTTGAGGTGCTGTCGCAGGCTGTCAAGATCGGGGGTCTGGCCTTCGTGCGGGGTGAAGTAGGCGACCAGCCGCTTGTCGCCGGGACGGTCTTCGCGGGCGAGCACGACGGCTTCTTGCAAGGCCGGGTGGCGGATGAGGCAGGCTTCGATTTCGCCCAGCTCAATGCGAAAGCCGCGGATTTTCACCTGGTGGTCGTTACGGCCCAGGTATTCGAGCTCGCCACGGGCGTTCCAGCGGCCCAGATCGCCGGTCTTGTAGAGCCGGGCGCAAGATTCTGCGCTGAACGGGTCGGGAATGAAGCGTTCGGCGGTGAGCTCGGGGCGGTGCAGATAGCCGCGTGCCATACCGGCCCCGCCGATGTGGATTTCGCCGCTGACGCCAACGGGTACGAGCTGGTTCCGGGCGTCGAGGATGTGGATTTGCGTGTTGTCGATGGGGCGGCCAATGGATTCGGTCGCCTCAAAACCCGCCGGGCCGGGCAGCACCTGACGGCAGCTTGACCAGATGGTGGTTTCCGTCGGGCCGTAGAGGTTCCAGAGTGTGCCAACCTTGTCTTCCAGTTGGCCCGCCAGCTCGCCCGTCAGGGCTTCACCGCCGCACAGGGCTTTGAGGCCCGGCTGGCCGGTCCAGCCGCTGCCGAGCAGCATCCGCCAGCTTGCAGGGGTGGCCTGTAGCATGGTGATGTTGTGGCGGACGAGTGCGTCGGCCAGCCGTTGTCCGTCGCTGGCCGTTTCGCGGCAGGCCAGTACGAGTTCTGCACCGCACAGCAGGGGCAGAAAGATTTCCAGCGCGGCGATGTCGAAGGAGAGGGTTGTGATGCCGAGAATGCGGTCGTTTGCGGTCATGCCGGGTTGCTGTTGCATGGCATGAAGGAAATTGACCACACCGCGATGTTCGAGCATCACGCCCTTGGGCCGGCCCGTGGAGCCCGAGGTGTAGATGACATAGGCTAGATGCTGCGACCCGAGGCCCAGAGGGGCAGGGTCGGGGTTGTCGACGGGGCTGTGTTTGAGTTCGGGGGGCGGGGCGTCCAGCAGGAGGCGGGGGATGGAACGCTCGCCGCACTCCACCTCCTTGACCAGGTTTTGCTGGGTGAGGATGACACAAGGACGCGCGTCTTCGAGCATCTGGGCGATGCGTTCCCGGGGGTAGGCCGGGTCAACGGGAACATAGGCTCCGCCCGCCTTGAGGATGGCCAGCAGGCCGATGACCAGATCGGGGCCGCGTTCCAGACAGAGGGCCACCCGTTTGTCGGGGCCGACGCCCAGCCCGCGCAGATGATGGGCAAGGCGATTGGCGCGGGCGTTGAGTTCGCCGTAAGTCAGGCGGGGGGCGGGCGTATCGTGCGCGGATGCGGATTCGAAGGTCAGGGCTAGGGCATCGGGATGCTGTGCGGCGCGGGCTTCAAAAAGATTGTGAATCAGGGCTTCGTGCGGGAATTCGCGATGAGTGGCGTTGAAGTCCTGCAGGAGCTTGCGCCGTTCACGCGGGGGGAGGATGGACAGCTCCATCATGGGTTTGTCCGGCGTGATTTCGAGCGCGCGGACCAGTTCCTGCACGGCAGTGTGCAGGTAGGCATTGATGGCAGCGGCGGCAACCCGGGTGTCTGTTTGGGCGACGAGATTGAAACCTTCGCCAAGGTCGTCGACGGCCAGCATGAAGGGGTAGTTTGTCCTTTCCTGGCTGGCCAGGACTTCGATGCCGGCCTGGTGTCGCCTGGCTGCGGTTGCGCTGTGGCGGTAATTCAGGACGGCACTGAAAAGCGGCGTGCCGGCGGGGACGCTGCTGGCGCGTTGGGCCTGGGAGAGGGCGGTTTGCTCAAAGCGCAGCAGTTCGAGCAGCTCGGTCTGGGTGTGCTGGACGAATTGACGGACGCTGTAATCGCGCAGGGTCAGGCGCAAGGGCAAGGTGTTGATGAACAGACCGACGACGGGGGCGTGCTGGCCCGTTTCTTGTGTGCGGCCTGAAAGTACGCTGCCGAAGACGATGTCATCTCGCCCGCTGGTGTGCGCGAGCAAGAGGGCCATGGCGGCGTGGAATAGCGCGGAGACATTGAGCCGCCGTTGCAGGGCACAGCGACGCAGACGCTCGGCCAGATAGGCGTCGATGGGCAGATGGGCTTCGTCAAGACGGCTACCGTCGCCGTGGATGTCCAGCAGGCCAAAAGGCGCGGTGGCTTCGTCGATCCCGGCCAGACGGGCCCGGAAGAAATGGGTGGCTTCTTCAAAGCGATCGTGGGTGTTTTTGTCCTCGTTCGCTCCGTTTTCTCCTTCGCTTTTCTCTTTGCCTGCACCGTTGTCCAGCCGGATGCGGGCGACAAAATCGCGATAGGGCAGGGGGGGGGGCAGGACGGCTTCCTGGTCGCCAAGAAGGGTCATCGCCTCGCCCAGGATGATGTCGAGGGAGATGTGGTCGGTGACGATGTGATGGAACTGGAGGAGGACGTAAAAACGGGTGGAGATGTCTGCTTGGGGATGACTGGCAATCTGTACGCGCATCAGCGGCGGCTGGTGCAGGTCCATCCGGTGCTGGCCGGCATTCAGCCGTTCGCGCAGTTGCGGTAGCGGATCTTGACCGGGGGGCAGTCCGAGATGCTCGATGGGCAGCTCGACTTCTCGCAGCACGACTTGCACCGGTTCGTCGAGGTCTTCCCAGAACAGGGCGGTACGCAGGGCATCGTGACGCCGGATGACGGCTCGCAGTGTGGCAAGGAAGGCGTCAAGCAGGATGGGGCCGTCCAGACGCAGGAGGACGGGGAGGATGTAAGCGTCGGATTCTTCGCTCAGCAGGTGATGAAAAAGGAGGCCTTCTTGCAGCGGAGCGAGCGGGTAAATGTCCTGTACATTGGCAAGCCCGCCAGGGATGCGCTGGAGCAATGTGTCGAGCTGGGTCTGGTCGATCTGCAGCAGCGGCAGCATCTCGGGAGTGAGCCGCGTGCAGCCGGGCGGGAGGTGGTAGTCCGGAACGGTCTGGGTCGACTCGTTGGCGCGGGGCAGGGACGATTGCGTCGACGCCGATTTCCGGAGTCTGCGCAACAGGAGTTCCCGCTTGAAGGCTTCCAGGCTGCTTGTCGAATTCGTCGTCATGGCCGTGCCGGTCAGACCTTCCCTGATTCGGTTTTCACTGGTGGAGGTATGTGCGATGTGCGATGCGTGGAGCGTGTTCGCTGCTTTTCGTGGCTGCCGTATTGGCGGATTTCCGGGGTGTCCTGCCTGGAATGGAAACGGGTCGAGGCAGAGCGCAACGGGCGACTATAGCAAAGGATCAAAAAAAACGACTGTCATTTTTACTGCGAAGTGGGCATACGCCACACTTTTCAGTTTTCGTTTATTGCTAACAGGGTTTTCAGTGATTCATGACTTTATCCTTTTCAATCAACCGGCCAGTTAATTGACAGAATGGCGGGGATGGGTCTTAATTCGGGCGATGAAAATCTCAAATCAACCTCGTAAGGCTGGACGTCCCGTGGGTGTGGATGTCGCCGTTGCGACTCGAAAGAAAATCCTCGATGCGGCCACGCTGTGTTTTGCCGAGCTGGGTTATGCGGCGGCGAGCAACCGTGAAATCGCCCGCCGGGCCGATGTGACCAGCGGTTCGCTGTATCACTACTTCGATTCCAAGGCAGCTTTGTATCGGGCGGCCTTGCAGGATGCCAATCAGAGGCTGATCGCGGCTTACCATCAGGTTGTGGAGGAGTTTCCGCAGGCGCGTTGTGTGGATCAGCTTTGTCTGGGGCTGGAGCGGGCTTTCGAGGTGGCGCGTGAGCGGCCGGGGATGATGAACTTTGCTTCGGCTTCTGCACTGGAAATTCAGCGGAACAAGGATCTGGACTGGCTGGCACGCGAAGATGCAGAGGCTTTTCCCGTTTTTTTCCGGAACTTGCTCAAGCGTGCGAAGAGCCGGGGTGAGCTGGGGCAGGAGGTCAATATCGATGCGGCAATGAACGTGATCCTCATCTCCTTTGCCAGTCTGGCCTTTCTTCAGGGCAAGCTCGTCGATGAAACTTCTTTCGATGAATCGCTCAAAGCCTTTCAGCAACTCCTGCGTGGTGAAATGTTCCCGCTTCATGGCTGATTTGCCCCGGACGCTGCTGCTGTATCCCACGGCAGACGATCATCGCATTGCCCGGTATGCGGCTGCGGCCATTGCCCTTTCCGTTGTCGAGGCCGCCATTCCCAGTCCCTTGCCGGGAGTCAAGCCGGGGCTGGCCAATATCATCACTCTGGTGGTTCTTGCGCGACATGGCTGGCAGGATGCAGTGTGGGTGAGCTTGCTGCGCGTGCTGGCGGGCAGCCTCGTGCTGGGGCAATTTCTCGCACCGGGTTTTTTCCTCAGTCTGACGGGTTCGCTCTTTAGTCTGCTTGCGCTGGGTTTGGCCATGCACCTGCCTGCCCGGTGGTTTGGCCCCGTGAGCCAGAGCATGTTTGCAGCTTTTGCCCATATTGCCGGACAGCTTTTGTTGGCCCGGCTCTGGCTGGTGCCTCATGACGGAGTGTTTTATCTGGCTCCTGTCTTTGCCCTGGCGGCACTGGTCTTCGGGCTGGTCAATGGCCTGGCAGCAGCCCGTTTGCTGGCGGTCAATACTCCCTGAGGAGGATCAGCTCGCTTTCGGCATGGCGCAGCCGGAGAGAGAGTGCGCGAGCAAGGGCCATGACGAGGTTGAGGGCCAGCTTTTTGTGTTCATCGGCGATGGCATAGAACTGTTCGCGGGAGAGGGCATAGACGTCAGTATCGGTCAGCGCGATGGCGTCGTTGTCATGTGGGTTGTTGTCGAGAAAGGCCAGGCTGCCGAAAAAATCGCCACGCCCGAAACTGGCGACGTGACGCATGCGGCCAGCACCGAGCGGCGCGAAAATGCGGACGGCACCGCGTCGGATCCAGAAGACTTCGTTTCCGGGCTCACCCTGGGTGTAAATCGGTTCGCCAGCCTTGTAATGACGCTGTGTCATGCGGCTTTCGAGGTCGCGCAGGGTTTCGTCCTTGCGTTTGTGGAAGAGCTCCATTTCCTGCAGAAGCATGGGCGTTTCTTCTTCATCAGGTAGCGCGTGCTCGCCCAGAAGCCGGTCTTCCACCCACTCCAGGGCTTCATCAAGCTCGCGGAATTGCAGGACGGACAGACTGCCATCGGCGCCGGGTTCAAAGACGCCGGTCTGGGTGAGGAACTTTTGAAGGTTGCGGCCATTGGGCAGGCGTTGGGAGAGGCTGCTCAGGAGGAGCGTGCCGCCCTGTTCCTGAAGAATGTCGCGGATATTGCGCAGCATCTGGACGGCGGTGACATCGACGGATTGCACCCGGCGGAAATCGAGGATTAGATAAGTGCGTTTGGCTAGCTCAGGTTCGATTTGCAGATAGAGCTTGCGGGTTGTCCCGAAGAAGAGGCTGCCTTGCAATTCGAAAATGACGGCCTGATCGCCTTTTCGGGCGAGGATCTGGCGTTCGGATTCGTGGCGGTGCCATGTGGAGGAAGTCTGGTTGGCGTAGATTTTGTGATGAATGACGGAGCTGTTGGTTTGTTCACGGACGAAGAGGAGGATGGCGAGGGCGACGCCGATACCGGTTGCAGCAATCAGGCCAAAATTCAGGGCGACCAGGACGACGGCGATTACGACGGCGAAGTCGAGCACCGTGGCATTGGATTCGATGAAACGCAGCGGCTCGCGGTCGATCATGCGGATGCCGATCATGAGCAGCAGGGCCGCCAGTGTGGCCACAGGCAGCCAGGCAAGGAAGGAAGCGAGCAGCAGGGCGGCAATGAGGGAGAGCAGCCCTTCGATGACGCCGGATAAACGGGTTTGTCCGCCGCCTGCAAGATTGATGAGTGTTGGACCGGATGTTCCCGAGCCGGGGATGCCGCCCAGTGCGGTCGCGGCCACATTGCCTAAACCTTGCGCGATCAGCTCGCGGTTAGCGTCGTGGCGACTGCGGGTCATCTGGTCGAGCATGACGCTGGTTTTCAGGGTGTCGATGGAAAGAAGGACGGCCAGTGTCAGTGCATTGCCCAGCAGGCCGATGACTTGTGAAAGGTGCAGTTCGCCCATGTCGCGCCAGCGGTCGGTGAGGGCAGAAAGGTGGCCTTCGGTGGCCGCGCTGAGGGAGCCGAGAACGAGCGGGTTGTTTTCCAGCTGAAGCAGGGCAGCGTCATCCAGGGCGAAGGTGAAATAGCAGAGTACGCCGCCCAGGATGCCGAGGATGATGCCCGGCACTTTGCGGGTGAAGCGCGGTGCGAGCAGGCTGACGAGAAGGGTGACGATGCCGATGGTGAGGCTGCGCAGGTCCCAGTTCCAGGGTTCGATGAGGGAAAGCCAAAAGGTTTTTTCCTTGGGCACGCCTAGCAGGCGGGGGAGCTGGCTGGTGATGATGATGAGCCCTACCCCACTGAGATAACCGCTGGCAACGGGATAGGGAATGTAGTTGATGATTCGGCCCATGTTGAAGAAGCCGAACAGGAGCTGCATGAGTCCTGTCAGGATGCCCAGAAGGGTCAGAAGCAAGATGATGAGCTCGGGAGCCAGCCCCTGGCGGGTTAGTTCGAGGGCGAAGGCGGTCAGAACGGCCGCTGCCGGGGCGCAGGGCGCGCTGATGAGGCGGTCGGTTCCCCCGAAAACGGCGGCGACGATGCCGATGACGGCCGCACCAATCATCCCGGCCAGCGCACCGGTTGCAGCCTGGGCCGGGCCGATGACTCCGAAGATGGTGACGCCGAAGGCAATGGCCGAAGGTAGGGCGACCAGCATGGCTGCCAGCCCGCCCCAGAAATCGCCTCGGGGAATGCTTCCGTTGAAAAGCCGGCTGGAGAAGGTGGAGTCTGTCATGCGCTCAGGGCTGCAGGCCACGCTGGAAACGCTGCGCCTTGTAACGGAAGATCATGCCTTTGGGCGTGATCTTTTCGAGAACCAATCCGGGGGCAAGGGTGTCGCCTTCGTGCAGCATGCGATCCTTGATGAAAACATAGCGGGCCTGTGGGTTTTTGGAATAGGCATGGGCCGTAACCGAGAGCTTGGGCAGTTCGGCCAGGGTGGCCGGCGGCAGGTGCTCATAGTCGATGGGCGGGGCTTCTTCCTCAGGCACTGATGCAGGCGCAGCCATCGGCAAGGTGTCTGCGGCTGCCTTCATGGCAGGTGCGTGTTCTGGGCGATCGGCAGCGGTGGTGCGGCGATGGGCCTGCGCTTGGGTTGGTGCTTGGGTCGGCTCTTGTGCTGAGGCTGGATTGAGGGTGTTTTTTCTGGGGGCGGATGGGGATGGGGTGTTTGGGCGAGCGTTGGGGTTTGGCTCGGAAGGTGTTTTCGTTATCGCGGAGGGCGAAGTCACCGCCAGAGGAGGGTAGGGTGATACGGTAACGGGTGCAACGGGAGCCTGGGGGCGTGGTGTCGTGTTTGACCCGGATTGCCAACCGCCGATGACGAGGCCGATCGTCAGGAGCAACAGCCCAGCCAGGGCGATGGACCAGGAGGGTGGGCCGTGGCGCGCAGGGGGCAGAGGCTGCAGGGTGGAGAGGGTCGGGACGGCTTGACCTTGCCGGAGCTGGTCGGATTTACGCAGCGCATCGAGAATGAAGGACATGGTGGCTTCGGAGATTCAGGGATGCGGTGAAGGGAGGGTGGGCGCGGCTGGGGTGGTTGTTGCAGTTGGTGTAGCTGGTGCGTCTGACATGGCGGCTTGAGGCAGTGCTGTCGTGTGAGAGGGGGCTTTGAGCAACAAAAAGACGGTCAGGAACAGGAGAAGGGCGAGCAAAAGGGCCCACCTGACCGAGGGCCTGCTCAGACTGGAACGTTTTTCGCCTCGCCAAGAAATCCGCGGAAGCCAGGCCGGCCAGAAAGAACGCGGCTGATGTGCGGTGGAGGAGAGGGTTTCCCGGGCGGCTTGCAAGAGTGTGGCGCGGTCGACGGTGGATTTTCCCTGTGTGTAGGCCCCCAGCAAGGCGCGATCACACAGGACATTGATCAGACGCGGCACGCCGCCGGTCAGGTGGTGAAGCAGGCCGGCGAGTTTCGGGGGGATGAGCGGGTGTTGTGTGCCTGAAACGGCCAGTCGGTGTTGAACGTAGGTGGCGATTTCATGGCGGGAAAGCGGTTCGAGATGGTAGCGTGCGACGATGCGCTGGGCGAGCTGGGTCAGGCCGGGACGATCCAGAAGAGCGGCCAGCTCGGGCTGCCCAATGAGAATGATCTGGAGCAGCTTGCGTTCATTGGTTTCCAGATTGGTCAGCAGGCGCATTTGTTCGAGAACGTCGGGTGCGAGGTTCTGGGCTTCGTCGATGATGAGGACGCTGTTTTTGCCCTGGGCGTGGCGTTCGAGCAAGTGGTCGTTGATGAGATCAACAAACCGCTTCACACTGCTTTCGTTTTCCGGGTGGTCGATGCCGAATTCATGGCAGATGGTGGCGAGCAGTTCGGTCACGGAGAGCTTGGGGTTGAAGATGTAGGCCACTTCACAGTGTTCCGGCAGCTGTTCGAGCAGGCAGCGGCAGACGGTGGTCTTTCCCGCGCCGATGGCTCCTGTCAGCAGGACGAAACCGCCTTCGCCCCGGATGCCGTAGAGCAGGTGTGCCAGGGCTTCCTGATGCCGCTGGCTCAGGTAGAGATAACGCGGGTTGGGCGCGATCGAAAAGGGTGCTTCGGTGAGCTGGAAGTGCTGGAGATACATCGCGGCAATCTTGCCTCGTCAGGAAGACGGAAACCGGGGGATTCTATACCGCCCGGTTCGACACACTGCCCAGGGTCAGAACAGCGGGATTTCGCGTCCGTGTTGACGTAGGGACTGCCGGGCGCGGGGCCAGTCGGGGTAAAGCTGTTCGACGACTTGCCAGAAGCGTGGGCTGTGGTTCATCTCGATCAGATGGGCGAGTTCGTGGGCGATGACGTAGTCGATCAGGTCGGGGGAAAGATGGATCAATCGCCAGTTGATCCGGATGCCGCTACGCAGGCTGCAGCTTCCCCAGCGCGTGCGGGCACTGGACAGGCCCAGGTGGGGCGGAGGGCATTTCAGCAGGGTGGCGTAGTGTTGAAGCCGTTCGTTGAAAAATTCTAGTGCGCGGTGTTGCAGGGCACGCCGCAGGAGTGGGGCCGGGTCGGCCTGGGCACGAAGAAACAGGGAGAGAGTGAAATTGAACGAGTGGGGTTCTTCCTGCCACTGAAAGGTGTTGTTGCCGTGAGCAAGATGAAGCGTGGCTGTTTTGCCGAGAACGGGGAGGGTAGTGCCTTCGTGAATGGCGGGCTGGCGGCGCACTTGACGGTCAACATGCAGAGCCAGCTTTTCGAGCACCCAAACATCATTTTTCCGGATGAAGGCTTCGATATCCTGGAGCGAAACGCGGGTGGGTGCGCCTACGATCAGGCCGCGTTCATCGACCGTCAGGGAAAGACGTCGTCGGCGTTGGCCCTGACGCAAGAGATAGGGCACGATCTGCTTGCCCAGGTGGATGTGTCGCTGGCGCGTTGTGGGGGGCGGTGAGATGGGCGGTGTCAGTGTCCGGCCAAAGAGCGTGAGCTGCTTGAAGTCCATGAAGCGGGCTGCGGGAAAAAGAAGGGGGCGGGAGGGCTCAGGCAGCGGGCTTCGGTGTGGCCGGTTGGTAAAGATGTGGGCTGATGCGCGCCATTTCTTCTTCGATCCAGGCTTCGGCACGGGCATTGATCGCCGTGGCTTTCATGCCAGCGGTTTCGATCAGGGGGCCAATGCTGACGGTGATAGTGCCGGGCGTTTTAAAAAAGGCATTGCGCCCCCAGAATTCGCCGGAGTTGAGGGCAACGGGCAGGACGGGAACCCCGGCTTCGACGGCCAGCATTGCGCCGCCGACCTTGTAGGATTGACGTTGCCCGGGCGAGGATCGTGTTCCTTCCGGAAAGATGACGATGGAGTAGTTCTGGCTCAGGCGAAGCCGACCTTGGCGAACGAGATCACGCAGGGCTTCGCGGCCGGCCTTGCGGTCAACCGCGATCATGGGAATGACGGCCAGGGCCCAGCCGAAAAAGGGGATTTGCCAGCGTAATTCCTTTTTCCAGACGAAGAGAGAGAGCGGAAAAATTTGCTGCAGAACGACGGTTTCCCAGGCGGATTGATGTTTGGCGAGGATGACAACAGGGCGATCCGGGATGTGTTCGCGCCCTAGAACGCGGTAGTCGATACCGAGTAGGTGTTTGATGAGCCAGCAGGTCAGGCTGACCCAGGGGACCGCCGAGTATCGTCGGAGGCGGTGCGGCAGGGGGAAGCAGAAGAGCATGAGCAGCGCGTAAGGCGGCGTGAATAGCAGCATGACCACCAGGAAGACGAGCGAGCGCAGGATGTTCATGCCGCAGTTCAGGCTGTCAGGTGGGCGACGGCGGCGGCGAGATCGGCGAAAACGGGTGTTTCCGGGGGAAGCTGCGGATCTTTGGCCGTCTTTTTCCCCTTGCCGGTCAGTACCAGAATCGGTTGAGCACCGACGGCGACAGCCGCTTGCAGGTCACGCAGGGCGTCGCCAATGACGGGCACACCTTTCAGGTTGATGTTGAAGCGGGAGGCAATTTCCTGGAGCATGCCGGGCCGGGGTTTGCGGCAGTTACATTCGTCGGCCTGGGTGTGCGGGCAGAAGAAAATGGCGTCGATTCGCGCACCTTCCTGGGCTGCGGCCTTCATCATTTTTTCGTGGATGTTGTTGAGCGTGTCCATTTCGAAAAGCCCGCGCCCCACACCCGATTGATTGGTGGCCACCACGACGCGGTAGCCCCATTGGTTGAGGCGGGCGATGGCTGCGAGGCTGCCCGGGATGGGCCGCCATTCCTCGGGGGACTTGATGTACTGGTCGGAGTCGAAGTTGATGACGCCGTCACGGTCGAGGATGATGAGTTTCATTGGGGAAGGAGAGGCCGGGATGTCTGAAGGTCTAAGGTCTGAATACACTGGAAAAAGTGTGGTGAGGCGCGTGTTTCCTCCCCACCTTTCTTTTTTACAACCTTGAAATGTCCGCGACTTGATTCATCAGGATGGCTAATTGATTGAGCAGGGCCAGACGATTCTTGCGGGTGAGCGGTTCTTCGGCCATGACCATGACTTCTTCAAAGAAGGCGTCAACTGCGCCACGCAGCCCCGCCAGTGCTGTTAGAGCTTCGGTGTAGTTTTCGCCCGCAACGAGAGATTGGATGCGGGGCGTGATGGCCGTGACTTGTTCGAATAGGGCTTTCTCGGCGGGTTCCTGAAGCAGCGCGAAATCAGCTTGCGAACCGGCTTCATCGGCCTTCTTGAGAAGATTGACGATGCGCTTGTTTGCCGCTGCCAGCGCGAGGGCTTCGGGCAGTGCTGAAAAGGTGCGGACGGCTTCAAGTCTGGGCGGGACGAGGTCGATACGCACGGGTTTGAGCGCGAGGACGGCTTCGACGGCATTTTGTTCGTGTCCGGCATCACGTAGCAGTCCCCGGAGACGATCTTGCATGAAATCGAACAAGGACAGGCGCGCTTCGTCTTCACCCTTGTTGAGCTGCACGGAAATCGCGATGAGCTCGTCCAGCGGTAGCGGCAAGGGTGTTTCCATCAGGATGCGCAACACGCCCAGTGCTGCACGACGCAGACCGAAAGGGTCTTTGTCGCCGGTTGGAATCTGGCCGATGGCAAACAGCCCCGCGAGCTGGTCGAGCTTGTCGGCCAAGGCCACGGCGCAGGCGATATTGCCATGGGGAAGTGTGTCTCCGGCAAAGCGGGGCTTGTAGTGCGCTTCGATGGCATCGGCTACCGCAGCCGGTTCACCATCGTGCAACGCGTAATAGCGACCCATGATGCCCTGCAGCTCTGGGAATTCGCCCACCATGTCGCTGACGAGATCCGCCTTGGCCAGCAGGGCGGCACGTTCGGCCTGGGCAGTGTCTGCACCCAGACGGGCGGCGATTTGTCCGGCGATGACGCATAGCCGTTCGATGCGCTCTTTTTGCGTACCCAGTTTGTTGTGATAAACGACCCGGGCCAGTTTTTCGACGCGGCTAGCCAGCGGCGTCTTGCGGTCGGTGTCGAAGAAGAAACGGGCATCGGCCAGGCGAGGACGCACCACGCGCTCATTACCGCCGATGACGGCGGAGGGATCTTCCGGCCGGATGTTGCTGACGATCAGAAAACGGTTGCTCAGTCGCCCGTCAGCATCGAGTAGCGGGAAGTATTTCTGGTTGGCCTTCATCGTCAGGATCAGACATTCCTGCGGAACCTGCAGGAAAATTTCCTCGAAGCAGCCCGTCAGCACATTGGGGCGTTCGACCAGGGCGGTGACTTCGTCGAGCAGGGCCGCATCTTCGATGGGGCGCAGGGCTTTTCCACATTCCTTCCCGGCTTTTTCCGCGGCTTCGTGGAGCTGACGTGCGATGTCGGCCCGGCGTTCGGCAAAGCTGGCAATCACGGCGCCTTCCATTTCGAGCTGCCGGGCATAGCCGTTCGCCTCGCGAATGACGATGGGATCGGTTGTGGCTTCAAAGCGATGGCCCCGCGTTGCACAGCCCGCCACCAGCCCCAGCACCGAGATGGGCACGATTTCTTCGCCATGCAATGCAACGAGACCGTGGGCCGGGCGGACGAAGTTCACCGTGCTCCAGCCGTCGGCAAGCTGATAGGTCATCACCTTCGGAATCGGCAGTCGGGCAATCGCCTGTGCTACCGCTTCCTGCAAGGCTTGGGCCAGCGTTTCGCCGGGACGGATGCGATCGAGATAAAGCGTTTCGGCCTTGCCTTCGCCTTCGCGGCGCAGTTGAGAAACTGCGGCAGGCTCAAAGCCCAGAGCCGTCAGTTTTTTTAGCAGGGCGGGTGTGGGTTGGCCGGCAGCATCCAGACCCACCGACACCGGCATCAGCTTGTGCGCTTCCTGACGGGCTTCACCCTGCCGGGCGACTTCGGGTATCAGCACGGCGAGGCGGCGTGGGCTGGCGTAGAGCTGGACCTTCCCTTCATTCCAGAGCGCGTCAGAAACGAGTTGCTGCTTTTCGAGATGGCGGAAAATTTCCTCACCAAAGGCATTGCCCAAGCGTTCAAGTGCCTTGGGCGGCAATTCTTCAACAAAAAGTTCAACGAGGAGGCTTTGGAGCAGGTTTGTCGTATTCATCGTGTTCATGTCAGGCCCCTTTCTTCGCGGCAATGTGGGCCAATACTTCATCGGCATGCGCTTTCGGTGCCATCGGAAAGCCCAGACGGGCGCGGCTATCGACATAGCTTTGGGCCACCGCACGGGCCAGATTGCGGATACGGCCGATGTAAGCGGCGCGTTCGGTCACGGAAATCGCCCCGCGAGCATCCAGCAGATTGAATGTGTGTGCGGCCTTGAGGACCTGCTCGTAGGCGGGCAAGGCGAGCTGCGCGCTCATCAGATGCTGCGCCTGCTTTTCGTGAGCACCAAAGGCAGTAAACAAAAAATCTGCATCAGAATGTTCGAAATTGTAGGCCGATTGCTCGACCTCGTTCTGATGGTAAACGTCCCCATAACTCAGTCCGTCTGTCCAGCGCAGGTCGAAAACATTCTCGACGCCTTGCAGATACATGGCCAGCCGCTCCAGGCCGTAGGTGATTTCCCCCGTGATGGGCTTGCAGTCAATCCCACCCACCTGCTGGAAATAAGTGAATTGCGTGACTTCCATCCCGTTGAGCCACACTTCCCAACCCAGCCCCCAGGCCCCGAGTGTCGGGTTCTCCCAGTCATCTTCGACAAAACGGATGTCATTTTTTTTCAGATCGAATCCCAGGGCCTCAAGCGAACCGAGATAAAGCTCCAGGATGTTTTCCGGTGCAGGCTTGAGTACAACCTGAAACTGGTAGTAATGCTGAAGGCGATTCGGATTCTCGCCATAGCGGCCATCCTTCGGACGACGCGAAGGCTGAACATAAGCCGCCTTCCAAGGCTCCGGCCCCAAGGAACGCAGAAACGTCGCCGTATGGCTCGTCCCCGCGCCCACCTCCATATCGTAGGGTTGCAACAAGGCGCACCCCTGGTCCGCCCAGAATTTCTGCAGCCGCAGAATGATGTCCTGAAAAGATGGTGAGCTACTCGTGGCCATGCCCGGATTCCGAAGACGAAAAGAGGGCGATTTTACCGGGATTCAGCGCGTCTTCCCTACATCCGTAAGTCCCAAGCAGGGCAATCGCATGAATGCCAATGTCGTTGACCTCTTGAAATAGTTGGTTACGATCAAGACGTTGGAGAGGGGGCTGTTCACAGTGCCTTGATTTGTGTAGTTTTCTGTCTTTTTGGAGTGATCCATGGAGACAGAAAACAAGCTGCGCCTGGCTGATGTATTCGTCGCGATCAATGATCCGAGGCAGCCGGGGAAGGTTGAACACGACCTGGTCGAGCTGCTGGTGGTAGCGGTCAATGCGGTGCTGGCGGGAGCCGATACTTTCGTCGAGATTGAACCTAGAAACCGAAGTTGGCCGCTGAGTTTCAGCACGAAGCCCTTGTTTTCAGAAGCTTTTTGGCTTTGGTTGGTTTTCACTTTTTGGGTGGGGACGTTAAGCCTCCGATTGCACGTTTTTCCTTCGGCTTGACTGCGTTGCTCCTCCTTGCAGGCGCATTGCACAGTGGAAAAACGCACACTCAAAGGCTTCCAGCAGCGGTTTCCAGATTTATGGGATTGCCCTGCCTCACTTTCAGTGACGGCTTACTGCATCATGAAGGTTTCGTATTCGAGTTCGTCGAGGCGGCGGGTGAGGGCGTGGATGCCGGCGAGGACGGTGATGAGCATGGCGAGTGCGAAACCGTAGCCGTACCAGGCGGCTCCGAGTTGGAGGGTGAGGGCGGTGAAGAGAATGTTGCAGATCAGGAAGAGGGCGGTGAGCTGAACAACGATGCGGCGTTGGTCGAGGTAGAAAAGGACGTTGAGAATGCCCAGCAGGACGACTTGAAGACCAGCACCGACGGTGTCGACGAAGAGCAGGGGGAGGTAGAGCGTGGAGATGCCTATCCATTGGAGGAGGGATTCGCCGAGGACAAAGAGCGTTAGCACGCCGATGGACTGGATTTTGGCGATGTCGAACAGGCCGCGCTGGGCGTAATAGACGAGGTGGTTGCGCATGCGTTCGATGTATTCGAGCGTTGCCCCTTCGCGCACGGCGTCGTAGAAGCGGTTGTAGTACTCGACGAAATCCGTTTCGATCCGGACGAGGAAGACGGCCATGCCGGGGATGACGGAAACGTAGGCGAGGAAGATGGGGAAGTCGTAGATGACGGAGGCGTGAAGTGGGCCGATGACGGGTTGGCCGGTGGCAGGGTGGTACCAGAACATGAGTTTGTCTACCCAGATGCCGAGGTTGAACATGAAGCCGGTGGCCATGAGGCTGCGGTACATCGCGCCCTTTTTCCAGATGTCGAAGGCGATGAAACGATCGGAGGGGTAGTTGCGATAGACGAGCCAGAGCATGCCCATGAGGAGGACGAAGTGGCCGATGACGAAGCCGGTCAGGAGGCCTTCCATGTTGAGCAGGTAGCGCAGGAGCATGGCGGCGACGACGGTGACGGTGTAGCCCAGCAGGAAGACGTAAAGGATGGCGCGGTATTGCTTCATGCCGGTGAGAAAGACCGTGGCCACCCAGATCGAGGACATGATGGTCAGACCCATGACGAAGAGGATGCGGTAGAGCGCGGTCTGGCCGGGGAAAAGGAAGAGGGCGCAGGGTAGGGAGAGGGCCAGGCTGATGAGGGCGACGAGGAGAAGCAGACCGTTGAAGTTGGGCAGGACGGCGGCGTCATCCTTGGCAAAGAGCCGGTCGGCGACGAAGCGGGTGAAGGAGAGTTGCACGGCTCCGGTGATGATGAGGGAGGCCATGAAGAGGTAGGTGACGGTGACGGTGAATTGGGCAATCAGCAGATGTGGGACGACGATGCCCAGGCTGAGGATGCCGACCAGCATGATGCCGAAGATGGAGAGTATCCAGGGGCCGGAGCCGATGATGCCGGCGTAGGTGTAGGCCTCCAGCAAGCCGACGTAGGATTGCTTTTTCAGCAGTTTTCGCAGTTCAAAGCCTATGCCTGCCATTTGAAATTCTTCTCGTAGAGCGACAGGTACTGTTCGAACAGTAGTTCCTGTGTGTAGTATTTTTCGACGCGCTGAACGGCGGACTGGCTGGCAGCGTGCCAGGCTACCGGGTCGTTCAGCAGGGAGAGGGCGGCATCGGCCAGCATTTCGGGGTCGGCGATGCGAACCACATGACCGGAGGAGCCGAGTGCTGCATCTTCGCCCGGCAGTCCTTCGATGAGTTGCCGACAGGAGCCGACGTCGGTGGCCAGTGCCGGGATGCCTGCTGCGTAGCCTTCCAGCAGGACGAGGGGCAGGGCCTCGCTGATCGAGCTGAGGACGACGAGGCCGATCTTGGGTAGCAGTTCGGTCATTTGCTGGAAGCCGAGGAATTTCACCTTGTCCTCAAGGCCGAGAAAACGGACCAGTTCGCGGCATTCTTCGGCATAACCCGGGTCTTCATCCGTTGGTCCGGCGATCCAGGCTTCGGCTTCGGGGTGGTGACGGGTGATTTTCCGCATGGCGCGGATGAAGGTTTTGATGTCCTTGATCGGGACGACGCGACCAATCAGGCACAGTACGGGTGGAATGGGGGCTTCGGGGGGGCGACGCAGGGTGCGGAAGCGTTCCAGCGGGATGCCGTTGGGGATGTTTCGGGTTCGTTCTTCTGGCGCGCCGTCCTGAAGCTGACGCTGGCGATTGGCTTCGTAGAGGGCGACGATGTCGTCGGCGGCTTGATAGGTCAGGTGGCCCAGGTGTTCGAAGAAGCGGATCCAGAGCTGACGGTAGTAGCTGATTTCGGAAGGATTGCGTTCGAAGGTGTTGCGGTTGTCCTTGATCCATTGCGCCTGATAGAGGTCGATCTTGCGTTCCTTGACGTAGATGCCGTGCTCGCTGAGGATGAAAGGACGTTTCTTCCGGTGTTTGAGGACGACGCCCAGGATGCCGGCGTAGCCCGTCGATACGGCGTGATACACCTTGGCCTGGGGGGCGCGGTCGGCGGCGACGCTCAAGGCCCAGAAGGGGGCGTGGAGGGTGCGGGCGGTCCAGAAATAGTCGACGAAGGAGGGGTCGGTCGATTTGCGCCGATAACTTTTCTTGATGAATTCCCAGGATTCGCGGCTGCGCAGGTAGATGGCGCGATCAAGTTTGCCGCCGGGGCGGGCTTCGTCCATTAGCGTGGAAAAGAGATGCGGGCATTGGGGGTGGTCGATCTGGCCATCGAAAAGGTCGTGCATCCGTTCGACGCTGGCCATGACTTCGCGTGAGATGTGGGTTGGTTTTTTGGCGGCGGCGGTGGTGTCAAAGACTTCGTCGTCGTGGATGAAAACCGTTTCGAGATGCACGAGATTGTCGGGGAGTGCGTAGCGCATGGGGCCATAATCTTCGCGGCGGCTGCCGATGAAAATGGCTCCGAAGCGGATATCCGAAAACCCCCGGATGATCTGGTTTACCCAGCTGGAAACGCCCCCGGAAACATAGGGGAAAGTGCCTTCCAGAAGCAGCAGGACATCGACGCTTTCGGCGCGTGGGAAGACGGGGTCGGCCCGCTCAGAGGTGGTGGGTTGCACGGTAATCACTGAATTGACTGACGTTATCGCGGCCGGTCCATAAGTCGACGATGGCTTGCGCACGGTTCGACAGGTGGGTCGGTCCGCCCGGAGTGGAGGGCGATTGGCGGGTCCAGAGATTCACGACGGACTGGGTACGCCCGAAGAGTTCGATTTCGGCCAGATGCTGCATGGCTTGATGCACAGCGGGAAATTGACGGGCACGGAAGGCAATTTCGGCCAGGTAGGGCAGGGCAGAGACTTCGGCCAGCCCTTCTTTCATCGCATCGCGGAAGGCTTGTTTCGCCTGCTGGTTTTCGCCCAGGGCCATCAGAATACGCCCACGCAGGAAATTCAGCCGTCCATCCGGGCCGTCAGCGCATTGGAGGGCTTCTTCGGAGTAACGCCGGGCTTCGTCGAGCATATAGCGGCGCAATTCACCACGGGCGAGCGATGCGTAAATCAGCTCCCAATGTAATTCGGCCAGGCGGGAAAGACATTCGTGTCGCGATGTGCGGTCGGTTAGTCTTTCAAGTGCGTCGCGCTCGACCCTGATGTGGTTGGTGAGATTTTTTTCTTCGCCATCGAGCAGGCCAAAGGCCAGCAGACGCACGTCGTCGGTTTCGTCGCCCAGTAGTTCTTCCAGAATGGGATTGGCCACCCGGCCGGGGACGGCTTCGAGTGTCAGCAGGGATTTCATTCGGATGTCTTGCGGAACCTGGGTTCCGAGGCGCACGCGGACGGCCCCTTGGCCGGTGCGTGTGGTTTGTTCCGAACGGACATCGTATTTTGGGAGAACCAGGGACTGCGGGACGGCTTGTGGCGTTTGTGGGCCGTCGCGCCGCAAGGTGGTCTGGGCAATCAGCAGGACGCCGATCGCACCGGCGACCGGGGCCATGAA
This sequence comes from uncultured Sterolibacterium sp., assembly GCA_964500605.1. Classification (GTDB taxonomy): domain Bacteria; phylum Pseudomonadota; class Gammaproteobacteria; order Burkholderiales; family Rhodocyclaceae; genus Sterolibacterium. The sequence goes on along the minus strand of CAZCOS010000001.1, from coordinate 151,114 downwards.
GGCGAAAATGAAGAGCAGCAGGAATATCGGCAGGCGGGGCTGGCGATAACGAAAGGGAAGGAGCAGCCAGATGGCTGCGGCGAGCACGGCGCAGCAGGCCGCATGCAGGAGGACGATGGCAATGAAGACCGGGGTCGTTTTCTGTAGCGGCAGAGCACTGACGAACAGCCCGAAATCCGCAAGAATGGCCCCCCAGGCCCAGTAGAGCAATTTCATGGCTGCAGGGCCCGGGCCAAGGATTCCAGCGGGTCGCCACTGGCGAAGTCGATGGTGCGGATGTCGATGCCCAAGGTCTCGAAATGTGCGCCGAAGCGTGAAGTCATCCAGCCGTCGATCCGTTCCAGAAAGCCTTCCCGGGCGGATTCAGAGGCGAAAGGCATCAGTACGACAATGGCCGGGTTGTGGCCGACCCGGGTTTCCCAGTAAAGATCCAGCCCGCGTTTGATCCGCATCAGCTCCGTAGGCATTTCGAAACGTCGCTCTCCCTTGAAGGTCAGGATGACGATCTGGCTGGGTGCATTGAAACGGTCGCGCATGTGTAGGAGACGCCCCAGTTCCTCCGCGTGGACGGGAGGGATGTCGGGGACTTTTTGGGATATTTCAACAATGGCCGGAGCCGCTGCGATGCAATCGGCGTAATAGGCGAGGATGACGGACATCATCTGCAGGTTCTCGACGTTGAGCGAGAAGAAGGGCAGGCGATTGACCGCCAGAACGGCGATCATTTCGCCGCCGCTGCTGACCAGCGGCGCAACAACCAGCTGATCGGCACTGCGTTCCATCGAAAGATCGAGCGCGGCGATGTGAGCAAGATCCCGGGTTTCCATGGCCAGCATGAAGAGCTCGTCATCAGCACGGAGTGGGACGGTTTCACCAAAGCTGGCGATGCATTTCCCGGGTTTGAAGGTCTGCCCTTCCTGACGGAGGCGATACAAGGCGGCGGCTTCGATGTTGACGTATTGCGTGAGCAGATTGAGCAGGCCATCGACCCCGGGCAGTGTGTCGGTTTCGAGGCTTCCTGCAGGGCCGGGGGTTTCAGGCGCGGCTGCCCTGGCTTCGACCACGGCGGCGCGCAGGCGAACGACTGCGTCGCGCAGGGAGCCGGGCCGAGCCAACATTTCCTGTTCGAGGCGGTCGTGGGAAAGGTTCAGCAGCAGATGGCGGCGTGTGAGACCGGAAAGACGTTCGACCAGATAGAGATTGGTCTCGTCGACGCGGTTCAGACGGTCGCGCCAGACATCGCTGAATTCGCCAGTGAGCAAAATCATGAGCGCACCGGCAAAGAAGAATTCACGGGGGAATTCTGCCGCCGCGCCATAGACACCCAGCGCATTGCAGAGGAGCCACTCGGCCAGCACGAGCATGCCACCGATCAGACCCGGCAGGACGCCGTAACGCAGGGCAACGAGGAGGGGCGCGAACCACAGCCAGGGGAACGCGGTGCTGCGTGTGAGGGGGTCCTGCGGGTGGACGAACCAGACCAGGGCCATGACGAGCAGTGGAATGGCGAGTGCTTCGATCCATTGGCTGCGGCGGCTGGCTTCAGCGGCAATCAGCCCGGCCTGGGCGCGTTGCTGCCAGCGAGTCTGTGCCAGGGGTTTGGCGGGAGTGGAGGTTTGAGACATGGGCTGAGCTGGAAATACCGTCAGGAGAATTCAGGAAAATTCAGGCGCGCTCAGGACGATTTTCCAGCCTGGGTCGGCATGTCGTTCATCAGGCGTTCCATGACCTTGCGGGCGACGGCACTGAGTGCTTCACGGCTCCAGCCACTTTGCGCACCGGAGGCACTCCAGACGATTGCGCCAGAAGACAGGTCGATCACCTGCAAGGTTAGGCCCACGGCCGGTTCGCCGTCGATGCCGACTTTATAACGCCATTCTTCCACGGCACCTTGAAGCCCATAGCGCACGCCCTGCTCACGGGCCCATTTCTGGGCTTCGTCGAGGACGCGGCGTTCTGTGGGCTCAAACAGGGAATCCCGCGAGAGCGTGGCCGGGTAGTGGGCGATGTTGCTCACGCCACGCAGACGAAGCTGGTGTTCGGCAATGGCTTCAGCCGCCAAGGCAGCCTGGGGCGTGTCTGTGTGATTGGTGAGCGGCAGCAAGGCCCACTTTGCACCGGCTTCCAGCGTCGTGCCGCTGGAAATCGTGCTGGTGGTGGAACAGGCCGAGAGGCAGGCGGCCATGAGTAGGGCAAACAGGGTGGTCAGTTGTTTCATGATGCTCGGTCTCCTTAAAAATAGTGTCGATAGCGTGCAGCGAGTATGCGTGAAAGGTTTCCGGCTCCCGTGCCGCCGTTGGTCTGCTCCATGCGAAGCGACAGATGGTCCTCGCCCGTCACGGAGCCTGCCAGCCCTAGTAATCCGGTATATCCCCGGCCATTGATGTTGTTGTGATTGGCGCAAACATCGTAGAAAGGCCGCCAGGCGCGGGTGTAGGTTTCCTGCAGGTTCTGTCCGGCGAGATTTTCGCCCATGCCCAGACACAGCCCCGCTGTTGTACTGCCTTCAGGCAGGAAGTAACGCGTGCCATCCAGCGTACCCGCAGCAATGGCGGCTTGGACGCTGGGCGGCAGGGCAGCGAGAGCCTGGATTCCAGGGGCTCCGTTGTAGGAGAAGTTCTGGCGGGTGGCATACAGACGTAGCCGCCAGTCCGGGTATTCCAGACGGATGCGGTAACCGGCTTCGACGTTGAAGGTGCGGCTGCTGCCCAGATAGTCCTGATATTGCGTGTGATAGCGTTTGAGCTGGGTGTTGAAGCTCAGGTATTCGCGGCGGCTGAGGGCGTAGTGGATCGCGGCCTGAAGGCTGTCCTGATTCCCCGCTACCCGCAACGGCAGGCTGTCTGTTGCTTCTGCGCGCCGCTGCACTTCGCCGCTCAGGCTCACGCGGCTATCCCAGACCCAGGTCTGGGCCAGACGCAGCCCCGTATTACCTGCCCCCTCCTTGTGCCGGAAAACTTCTACCGTCGTCTCACCGCGTGTGCCCAGCCATTGTGCTTGCACCCGGTTGAGTTGCTGGCGGTCGGGTGTGGCGAGGGTGGTCTCGGTGGAGGATTGCCGTGTGCGGCTCATGCCCAGTGTCAGGCGCAGGCGACGGTCGGCCACGAGATGCAGCTCTATCTCATTGTGGCGGCCATCGTAGGCTCCGGCAGTTTCTTTTGCGAGCCGCATCTGGATATGGTTGAGATGTTTCGGGGCATGCTGGCGGTAACGGTCGTGGAGCTCTTCATCGACGCCGCTGTGCGTCATGCCCTGAAAGGCGATGTCCAGGGCGAGGGGCCAGTGTTCCAGTGCGGCGGCGGTGTCGTAACGGTTGTAGATCGGCAGGGCGTCGCCATGTTGCAGCAGCAGGCGATTCATGGTCTGGGTGTCGTTCTGCTGCAAAGCCGTCTGGGCCTCGCCCCAGAGTGCGCCAAGCGGGTACTGCAAGCCTTTGCCCTCTGGCCCGGCGGCCATGCGGCGCAGGGCGTTGAGCCAGAGCCAGGCGCGGGACTGGGCCGGCAGCTCGTGGGAAACGGCCCAGGCCAGCACCAGATCGCGGGTTTGAGCATCCGGGGGGGGCACCTGGGTATCCTCAGTCGCCGCCGTGGCTTCCGGTGGGCGGGGGGCGGGCAGCCCTCGCAGTGTCGTGACCAGCTTTCGCACCAGGGCCAGCCCCGTATCTCCAGGGGTGTTGAGCAGGGCCAGACGGGCCTGGGCCAGTAGTTCCGGTTGGGCGTCGAGCGGTGCCACCAGGTCGGGTTGCGGGAATTTCCGGCGAAGTTCCTGCCAGGCGTGACGACGTATCCGCGCAGCCATTCCGCCTTGCTGCGCGCGCTCCAGTGCGTCGGCGTAATTGAGCAGCAGCAAATGATCGTCGGGCAGGCGGGTGATTTCCTTGCGGTACCAGTGCAGGGCTTCGCGGTAGTCGTCCAGCGCGTGCCGGGCGGCCGCAAAGGGCATCCAGAGGGCCGGGGTCGAGGCGGCGCGTGCCTGCAGGCGTTGCAGCAGGGCGCGCAGCTCCGTCATGCGGTGGCGGTCGAGCAGGGCCCAGATCATGGCCGCGCTGGCTTCGGCATGGTCCGGTTGCAGCTTCAGGACGCGTTGCAGGTCGGCCCAGGCGAGATCGTCTGCCTGCAAGCCCTGGTAATGCCTTGCCCGCAGCATCAGGAATTGGGGCGTTTTTTCCAGCTGGCTTCGGGCTGAATCAGACAGGTCCGCCAGAAGTTGCTTCTGCTTCTGTCGATTTCCACGATCAATGTAGGTTTCGAAGGCATTTAGGAAGAACTGTTCATTGCCCGACCGATGCCAGTGTTCCAGGGCTAGTTCTGCTGCCCGTACCGGGTGATCGCGACGCAGGAGGCTGATCAGGCGAGGCCAGTCGGCACTCTTGGCCAGTGGCGTCCCTTCGAGCTGCCGTAGTGCAGACTCTGCCGTTTCTGCTTTGGCTTGATCGAGAGCGACGTTGATGAGTAATCCCCAGTACGCCTGCGCCTCCTTGCCTGCGGATTTTTGCTGGCTGAGCAGCAATTCATATGCCTCATTTGCCTGGTCGCGGCGCAGCAGGAAAATGGCTGCCTGCAGCGTGGCGATCTGTGAAAACGGAGCCTGTTTTACCCGCTCACGATAAAGTGACAGGGCGCGCTCATCTTCCCCAGCATCGTCGGCCAGATTGGCCGCCCGTTCAAGCAGACTGATTTTGCCAAGCTGGCGGTATTGCCGTTCGAAGAAACGGGAGCCTTCCCTGGCACGTTCGCTGGAATCGGCCTGGTAGAGATTCAGAATTTCCTGCCACTGGGTCTCGCTCAAGGCTTTTGCCGCCTCGAGAGATTGCAGGCGTATCTTCCAGACCTTCAGTGCGACATCCGTTCGGTCTGCAAAGCTGGCCAGTCGCTGAACGGCAGCCAGCGTTTCCGGGTTGCGGTCTCCCTGATCGAACAGGGTATTCCAGTGTTCCCAGGCAATCAGGGGGCGTTGAGTCCATTCAGCCACTCGCGCCAGTTTTCTACGCCATTCGGAGTCGCCCGGCACGCTGGCCACTGCCTTTTGCGCCACGCGAAAAGCACTGTCTCGGTCGCCACTGCCCAAGAAGGCATCAAAGGCCAGCGCGTAATCCTCCGGGTCGAAGGGGCGCATGCCGTCTTCTTTGTTTACTGGCTTTTCGAGGCGGGCCGGTGGCGTAGCTGATTTTTCCGGGACGGCTGCCTGTCCCGTCAGTGGCAGAGGCAGCAGTGCCAGCAGAGCGAGGGATGAAAGCAGCCGGGAAAGTTGCGTTGCTCGTAGTGTGGTTGCACGAAGAGAAGGCTTCATCTGCCGTTCTCCTTTATTGCCTTTGGTTCACCAAACATCAGCCGTCGTGCATAGGCTGCTGCCCGAGGCGGATCACCGGCGGCCAGAGCGGTACGTACCAGATAGCGCAGCGTGGGTGCGTCGTTGGCCAGATCACCCAATGCTGTCTCGGCGGATTGCATGGCTTCGGGAAAACGGCTCGAGGCCATCAAAGCACCGATTCCCGCCTGGAAAAGTTGACGTGCTTCATCCAGATCTGCCGTTTGGCTCCGGGCCAGAAGAAAGAAACGGGCGGCTTGTTCGTGCTGCCCTTCGCCCAGAGACTGTTGGGCGAGGGAGGACAAGAGTCCCGCCGGGGTTTGCCCTTGAGGCAATCCACCGTTGCGGGCAGCCTGTTGCAGCAAGTTCAATCCTTGATCTTGTTGGCCTAGGCGGAAGGCCAGTACGGCCAGCGTTCCGGCTTCTTCGGAAGTTAAACTGGCCGATTTTTGTTGTTGTGCCAGCAGATCCAGCAGACGGGGGCGGACGAGGGGCTGGTTGCGACTCTCCCGCTGGGCCAGTCGTTGTTCGTAATGGTGCAGCAAGAGCTGTCGCGCCTCGTGGCGTTGTGACTCATTACCGTGATCGAGCACGGGGGTCAGCAGACCTTCCAGCGTGGCGATGTCCAGCTTTTCCTGTTTTGCACGGGCCAGCAAAATGGACAGATCCGGGTTTTTTGGGTCGGTACGGTGCAGGTTGTCGATGTAGAACAGCGTCAGTTCATCGAGTTCTTTTTGGCCATAAAGGCTTTTGACGAGCGCATCGCGAGGGAAAATGACGATGAAAAGACCCAGCATGATGAGGGCGATCAGCCCCAGCTGCCAGTTCTCGGCCAGCCGCAGGCGCGGCAGGTCGCCGTGTTCAGTGCTGACAAATCGCTTCGAGCGGCTGGGCAGCATGGTCGTTCAATCGATAAAAAGTTTGTGTGCCTTCGCGGCGCACCGGCGAAACCGGGCGGCCACGCACCAGCACCCGACATTGGGCAGCGTGGGCCAGGGTGAATTCGAGGGGGACATGGCCCGACAGATTCCAGCGCAGATGGTTTCCATCCCGGTGGGCTTCCTGAATGCGGGCATTGGCCGAGACCAGACGGGGCGCGGGCCGGGCCGGGTTGGCCGGTGCCAGTTTAAGCTCGACGGTCCCGTCCGGCGCAGCGACATGGATATAACGTACCCGCCCATGGTCACGCCAGCCGGCGATGCCTGTGCTGGCAGACATATCCGGCTCGTCCGGCGTTTGCGGCAGGCGCAGGGTGTGCAGATGATTCATGCCACGCACCCGCCAGCCTGTGGCGGTACGGGCCACCGCCACTTCGCGGAAATCGAGCACCTTGCGGGCGTATTCCGAAGCAAAAATGGGTGTGGTTTCCTGTTTGAGTGCGTAATTGAATATTTTGTCGAGCGACTGCATCCCGGCGTGTTTGGTGGTCAGGTAGGTGTGAAAATAAATGTTGATCGGTTTGAGGCGACGGGGCGATTCAGTCAGTTCAAAGGTTTCGATCACACGCTCAAAACCATAAAACGGCCCGGTCCATTCGTGGGTGTAGACATTTTCGTTCTGATTCGGTGCGAAGACCTGGAAGAGTCCGTTGCGTTCGACACCCAGTCCTTCAACCTGAGCTAATGTGTTGCGCGAACGGGTGATGGTGGTATCGCCACCATTCATGTTCAACACACCAAGTTTCTGTGTCCATTCCAGGGCATCCCGCCCGGGAATGCAGTCTCCAGTCCAGAGAAAGAGCCGCACCTTCTTGCCGGGGGGGGCGAGGCGGTTTTCAATGTAGCGGATCGAGCCTTCGATTTCCCGTTGCAGGCTGAACTGATAGCCAGGGATGGCCAGGTTGTAACTCCCCTCGTCCTCTGCGCTTTCTGTTCCTGCCTTGCGCCAGTTGAAGGGATGGGAGTAGCTATGCGATGCGATTTCGACGTTTTGGGCGTGGAATATCTCACGCGCTACGGTTTCCATTTTTTTCGAGAGTTTTGGATGGAGTCCTTGGGGGGAAAGTTCTGCTTCTATGACGGAAATCGTCATGGGCAGACGATATTTTTTCACCACACGATCCCGGACCGCTTCTCCGGCATAAGGCGTGCCCGGCAACTCGGTACGACTGACGAAGCCGTCACCGTCCATGTGTGTCATCAATATGCGCCGACCACTTTCAGTGGTTGTGTCGGGAACGGGCATGTCAGGCAGGCGCAGCGCGGATCGGAAGAAAGCGAAGGGGTCAATGACCCAACGGTTATCGTCACCATTAGAGAGGGTAAGCATCGTATAGGGCCACATTGCATATCCACCCCAGGGCATAACCGCTGCGGCGACCTGATCTGTGTGATCCATGGAAATCGTTAATAGCGTTTGGCCTGATGACACTGTGAGCGGGAAAAAACTCTGGGGTAACGGGCGGGGAGGCAGCTCAAATCCCAGCATTTCATTGGCAAACGAAACGGTTGGTACACCTTTGTCCCGGTGGAACGGAGAGCGAATAAAACCCCACTTTGAAGCTGCAGGACTATCGAGAAGTCGATCCAATTGATTTAGGAATGCCGCAGGCACCCCCTCCAATCGTCGTTTCTCTAACCATTCCATCAATTCTGTTAGCTGTTTGTTGTTTATGGTGTCATCAAACCAGACAATAACGCCTGCATAGCGTCCAGCCAAATTATTCGAAGGTAGGTTGCTTACATCGGCGTATTCCGCAGCGTAACCTAGAAAATTGAGTGGCATCGTGAGCGATCGAACAACGTTATGTTCTGGAAGTTCATATTCATTTGCCAGCGGCCCGTGCACCAGCAGCACCTTTCGCGGCATGACCTCGATGCTGCCCACACCCAGCGTGGTCAGATCCCCTGTCGTGACCCAGGGAATGAACCCCTCTGCCTCGATCTTCCGGGCGGTCTGGCGCGCCTGCTCGCGTTGCGCGGCGGGGAGGTAGTCGATGACGATGGCGGGAAGGTGATATTCGCTCTGCACCCGTTTCAGTTGTCCGCGCAGCCATTCGCGATCCTGTTCGGGGACGGGGCGGTAGCGTTGGCTGGCTGCGTCGTAAGATTCAAACAGCGATTCCGCCACGACCGCCGTGGCCTGGGCGTGGGTGCGGTCGAGGATTTCAAACCCCCGGTTGAAAATCAGCTGGGCCGCGGGGTAACGTTGCTTGATTTGACGAATGACGGCGACCAGCCCGGCTTCCTGGGCGGCACGTTGCTCCGGGGTTTTGGCGACGAGCTGAAAGGCGTCCAGCGTGTCGAGAAAGAAAGTGCGGTATCCCTTGTCCCACAGCGGGGCGATGAGCCGGTCGACAAAGAAGGCGGGCCATGCCGCCTGCGACTGGTCGATGACCCGGCTGTCCCAGGCACGGTTGTCGCCGGCCAGCCATTGGGGCGGGATTTGGAGGGCGTCGATCTTTGAGGTATGTACTTCGCCCACCGAGACATAGGCGGCAATCCGGGTTTTCGGCAGGGCGGGCAGCGGCTCCTTGACGTGATCCGGTTCAACGACGGCAAGATCAAAAGCCTGCAGCTCACTCCAGGCCGGGGCTTCGCCGTAATAAAACGCGACAGACCGGAGGGGCTCCTGCGCCGCTTCCTTCGCGGGCGCGGCCAAGGACAGAGCCGAATGCGCCAGCACACAGAAAAACATGAGCTGCGCGAGCAGGTTCAGCCGCCCGAACCGAAGCCATCCGCTTGTTTTTCTGGAAAGTTTTTCTGCGTTTTGCATGATGCGGGCATCTAAATTGGCCGATAATTTTATATTAAAAATAATTGGTTGTGACTTTTTTCCTTGCCGGATTGTAATGATGATGTTGTTTTGGCGTGGGCGAATGACCATTCAAGGCGAGTGATGATTCGCCCCGCATGTTCATTGGTCAGCGGCTGGGGCGGGGTGGAGGGCATGGCAGGTATAATTTCCGGCTTTTCCCTTCTTCCTTTTCCTCCCATGGCTGAAATCCTCAAACTGCGCGGCGATGCTGCCTTTTCTGCAGCCCGTCTGGCGCGTCTGACCGAGCAGATGCGCGCTGCCCTGCCGGGGCTGCAAACGCTGGTGGCCGAACACTGGTATTTCGTTGAACTGGAGGCCGGGGCAAGGTTTGAAGCGGATGAGCTCATTCGCCTCGGGCAGTTGCTGGGCTTGCCCGGCGGGAAAGAGGGCAAGACGCAGGCTTCGGGGGCGATGCTGCTGGTCACCCCGCGTTTGGGGACGATTTCGCCCTGGTCGAGCAAGGCGACCGACATTGCCCGTCAATGCGGCTTTTCGGGTATCCGTCGCATCGAGCGTGGCACGGCTTATTACGCCGGGCTCAAGACGAGCTCGCCGGATGCACTGGCAACCCTCGCCGCCCGGCTGCATGACCGCATGACGGAATCCGTTCTCCCTGGCCCGGACGCCGCCGAGGCCCTCTTCCACCAGCTTCCGCCCCAACCGCTCACCGCCGTTGCCCTGCTGGAACAAGGACGCGCCGCACTGGTGAGGGCCAATGGCGAACTGGGGCTGGCACTCTCGGATGACGAAATCGACTATCTCGCGGAAAATTTCACCCGGCTGGGCCGCAACCCAACCGATGTCGAACTCATGATGTTCGCCCAGGCCAATTCAGAACACTGCCGCCACAAGATTTTCAATGCCTCCTGGGTGATCGACGGCGAGCCACGCAGCGAATCGCTCTTCGGCATGATTCGCGAAACCCACAAGGCGCACCCGGAAGGCACGGTGGTGGCCTATTCGGATAACGCCGCCGTGATCGAAGGCGCGCAGATCCGGCGTTTCTATCCCGATGGCGACGGCACTTACCGTTACCACGACGAACTGACGCACATCCTCGCCAAAGTCGAAACCCATAACCACCCGACGGCGATTTCTCCTTTTCCCGGTGCGGCGACGGGCTCGGGCGGGGAAATCCGCGATGAGGGCGCGACGGGGCGCGGCTCCAAACCCAAGGCGGGTTTGTGCGGATTCTCGGTTTCCAATCTCAACCTCCCCGGCTTTGAACAGCCCTGGGAAGTTCCTTACGGCAAGCCCGAGCGCATTGCCTCCGCGCTGGACATCATGATCGAAGGGCCCATAGGTGCTGCGGCCTTCAATAATGAATTTGGCCGACCCAATCTCACCGGCTATTTCCGGACTTATGAGCAGGAATTCAACGGCGAGGTGCGGGGTTATCACAAGCCCATCATGATTGCCGGTGGGCTGGGCAACATCGCCGCACGCGATGCCTTCAAGGAAAGATTTGCCCCCGGCTCACTTCTGATCCAGCTCGGCGGCCCCGGCATGCTGATCGGTCTGGGGGGCGGCGCGGCCTCGTCCATGACGACGGGCACGAACACGGCCGATCTCGATTTTGCCTCGGTGCAACGTGGAAATCCGGAAATCCAGCGACGGGCACAGGAAGTCATCGACCGCTGCTGGCAGATGGGGGAGAAAAATCCGATTCTGGCCATTCACGACGTCGGCGCGGGCGGCATTTCCAACGCCCTGCCGGAGCTGGCCCACGACGCAGGCTGCGGGGCGCGCTTCGAGCTTCGCGCCGTACCCACCGAGGAAGCGGGTATGTCGCCGCGCGAAATCTGGTCGAACGAGGCGCAGGAACGCTATGTACTGGCCATCGCGCCGGAACGTCTGGCCGAATTCGAGGCTCTGTGTGCACGCGAGCGTTGCCCCTTCGCCGTACTGGGCCAGGCCACGGGCGACGGCCACCTGACCGTGCATGACGAACATTTCGCCAATAACGCCGTTGATATGCCCATGGAAGTGTTGCTGGGCAAGCCGCCGCGTATGTTGCGCGATGTCCGGCGGCAAACGGCCGAGGCCCCGGCCTTCAATCTGGACAGTCTCGATGTGACCGAAGCCGCACTGCGTGTCTTGCGCTTGCCCACCGTGGCCTCGAAACAGTTTCTCATCACCATTGGCGACCGCAGTGTGGGCGGCATGACGGCGCGTGACCAGATGGTTGGCCCCTGGCAGGTTCCCGTGGCGGATTGCGCTGTGACCACGATGGGCTTTGATACCTTGCAGGGCGAAGCGTTTGCCATGGGTGAGCGCACGCCGCTGGCCCTGCTCGACGGTCCGGCTTCGGGCCGTATGGCCGTGGGCGAAGCGATCACCAATCTGGCGGCGGCGGATGTCCGTTCGTTGGGGGACATCAAACTCTCGGCCAACTGGATGGCAGCCGCCGGGCACGCGGGGGAAGATGCGGCTCTGTTTGACACCGTACAGGCCGTGGCCATCGATTTTTGCCGTCAGCTCGACTTGTCCATCCCGGTGGGCAAGGATTCGCTTTCGATGAAAACGCGCTGGCAGGCAGACGGGCAGGAAAAACAGGTCGTCGCGCCGCTCTCTCTCATCGTGACAGCCTTCGCGCCCTGCGCCGACGCTCGCCGCACCCTCACGCCGCAGCTCCAGACGCTGCCGGAGGCAGAAACCGAGCTGCTTCTGATCGACCTGGGCGCAGGGAAGAACCGCCTCGGCGGCTCCGCGCTGGCGCAAGTCCATGGCACGACCGGCAATGAAGTGCCGGATGCCGAAGTGGAAAGCCTGCGGGCTTTTTTCAACGCCATCCGGAAACTGGCTTCGGAAGACCTGCTGCTGGCCTACCACGACCGCTCCGACGGTGGCCTGTTCGCCACGGTCTGCGAAATGGCCTTCGCGGGCCACGTCGGCGTCTCCCTGAATCTCGACGGGCTGTGCTACGACCCGCTGATGAACGACATCGACGGCATGGAGCGCAAGCCGGATGTGGTCGATGGCCGCCTGTTCGACCGCATTCTGGCGGCCCTGTTCAACGAAGAACTCGGGGCTGTCGTGCAGATCCGCCGCGGCCAGCGCGAGCAGGTCATGGCGATTCTGCGTGAAGCGGGCCTGGGCAGCGTCTCCCACCTCATCGGCACGCTCAATGACCGCGACGAAATCCGCGTCTGGCGTAACGCCAAAATGGCCTTTTGCCAGCCGCGTGCCGAATTGCAGCGCGTCTGGTCGGAAACCAGCTACCAGATTGCCCGTCTGCGCGACGACCCGGTCTGCGCGAAGGAAGAATTCGATGCCCTGCTCGATGCGGCCGACCCGGGCCTTTCTGCCCACCTCACCTTCACGCCATCAGCCCCTTTTATTTCCAAAGGGGCTGCACCGAAAATCGCCATCCTGCGCGAACAGGGCGTCAATGGCCATGTCGAAATGGCCGCTGCCTTTGCACGCGCGGGGTTTGACACCTTCGACGTCCACATGAGCGACCTGCAGGCCGGACGCATCCATCTGGCCGACTTCAAGGGCTTCGCTGCCTGCGGCGGGTTTTCTTATGGTGACGTGCTCGGTGCCGGGCAGGGCTGGGCGAAATCCATCCTCTTCAACCGCCGGCTGCGCGATGAATTTTCTGCCTTCTTCGCACGCCCCGACAGCTTCGCGCTGGGGGTGTGCAATGGCTGTCAGATGATGAGCCATCTGGCAGAAATCATCCCCGGTGCGGAACACTGGCCGACCTTCCAGCGCAATCGCAGCGAGCAGTTCGAGGCGCGTCTGGTCATGATCGAATTGCCGGATTCACCGTCGATTTTCTTCCGGGGCATGGGCGGCAGCCGCCTGCCCGTCATCGTTTCGCACGGCGAAGGCCGGGCCGAATTCGCCGCAGGCCGTGACCCGGGCCGGGTAGCCATGGCGATGCGCTACATCGACAACCATGGCAAGATCGCAACCCGTTACCCCTCCAATCCGAACGGATCCCCCGATGGGCTGGCCGGCATCACCACACCGGATGGACGTTTCACAATCATGATGCCCCACCCCGAGCGGATTTTCCGGACGGCGCAGATGTCCTGGCACCCGGCCGAATGGAGCGAAGACAGCCCCTGGCTGACAATGTTCAGCAATGCGCGGCAATGGGTGGGGTGATTCTGTCGCCGTGTATTCGGGGCGAGTCTCACCGGGCTTGCTCCGGTTGTTCCGGTTGCTTTGGCCTTGGGCGTCAGGCGCGGCTTTGTACGAACGCTTCGAAGTCTTCGACGGGCAGGGGACGGGAGAAGAAATAGCCTTGATAGGCGTGGCAGCCTGCGGCGGCGAGGAATTGTTGCTGGGCTTCGGTTTCGACGCCTTCGGCGATGACGCCCAGCCCCAGATTTTGGGCCAGCGCGATGATGGTGCGGGCGATGGTGGCGTCATTTGGGTCGACGAGGACGTCGCGCACGAAGGACTGGTCGATCTTCAGTTGGTCGAGAGGAAGGCGTTTGAGGTAAGACAATGAGGAATAGCCTGTTCCGAAATCGTCCAGGGAAAAGCCGATGCTTCGGGCTTTCAGGGAATACATTTTTGCGATGATGTCTTCGACATGGCTGACGAGCAGGCTTTCGGTTAGTTCAAGTTTCAGCAGGCCGGGCGCGACGGTGTAATCGTCTAGAGTGGTCAGGACGCTCGTGACGAAATCGGCTTGATGAATCTGGTGCGCGCTGATATTGACCGAGATGGTCAGGTTTTTCATTACCGGGTCATCACGCCAGCGGGCCAGTTGTTGGCAGGCCATTTCCAGTACCTGCTGGCCCAGCTGGAGGATCAAGCCAGTTTCCTCGGCCAGCGGAATGAATTCCAGCGGGGAAACGAGACCACGTTCCGGGTGACGCCAGCGCACGAGTACCTCGGCCCCGATGATCTTGTTTCCGATGATTTGCGGTTGATAGTGCAGCAGAAATTGTCGTGTCGTGAGGGCCTGACGCAGATCGTTTTCGAGGGCGATGCGATTTTGAATGGCGGATTCGAGCGTGGGGTTAAAAAAACGGAGGGTGTTGCGTCCGGAATCCTTTGATTTGTACATGGCCAGTTCGGCCTGCTTGAGCAGATTTTCCGTGCTGTTGGTTTGTGTTCCGAACAACACCGCACCGATGCTGGCCGAACCTTGATGTTGAAGGGTGTCGAGGTGATAGGTCTGGCTCAGCACATCCTGGATTTTCTTGGCCAGCACTTCAACAGCCCTTGCTGCCTCTTCTTCGCTTTGCCCAAGACCAGTGGGTACGACGACGAATTCATCGCCGCCAGGGCGGGCTACGGTATCGCCTTCACGCACGCTTTGCAACAAGCGTTGTGCAGCCTGTTTCAGCAGTTCGTCCCCTGCTTCGTGGCCGTGGGCATCATTGAGGGTTCGGAAATGATCGAGGTCGATCAGCAAGACAGCACCAAAAGCCTTGCTGCGATGGGCTGCCGTGAGGGCTTGCTGCAAACGGTCGAGCAGCAGGGTACGGTTGGGCAGACCGGTCAGCCGGTCGTAGAAAGCCAGTTCCTCGATGGTTTGTTCAGTCTGTTTGCGTTCGCTGATATCGCGTGCTACTGCAAAGTTGAGTTCGTGTCCCTGGAAGAAAAGGTAGGCGGCGGAAATCTCGACCGGGAACAAGTGCCCATCCTTGCAACGATATTGGCGTTCGAAATGTAACGTTCCCACATCCTTAATCTTTTTCCAATGCTGGTTCCACTTTTCCTCGGTGCAGTTCGGATCGATGTCTGGGATGCGCAGAGCAAATATCTCTTCGCGGGTGTAGCCTAGTCGTTGACAGGCTTTTTCATTGGTCATCAGTATCTGGGCGTTCTGATCAATCCAGAACATGATGTCGGGTGCGTGATCGAGTGCGAAGCTGGAAAGATGCAGCAGAAATTCGACGCTGTAGCGTTGCCGGGCGGCGGTTTGTTTCTCGGAAAGACGATGGGCCAGCGCGGTAAAGCCCGGCGTTTCACTGCGGCGCAGGACGAGTAATCGAGGCTCGTTGTTTTGAGGTCTTTGCAAGACCTTCCCTTGACAGGGAAAGGGAATTTCGAGGCCGTTCAGTCCGCGAAAGGTAAAGTGGCCAGCAATCCAGTTACCGCTGCCCGCAAACTGGCGCAGTCGGCTTTGAATCTGGCTGAGCGGGTCGATGACCAGATCGTCAAGACTCTTGCCTTGCAAGGAGAAAGACGGGGTGCCGAGCAGTCGCAGCAGGTCGTCGCTGGCTTGAACGATCCGCCCCTGGTCGTCGAGCACCAGGACGGGCCCGGCAATCTCGCGTAATGCCAGCGCGGCGTTCGGGCCGATCATGATTCAGTCCTGAAGTATTCGCGGCCTTCAATCGCATCGGTTTCCGGGCTGATGCGCAGATGCACGGCCACTTCACATTCCGCAGCACCTTCGGCGATGGTCTGGCGCAATTCCACCTTGGCATAGCCCAGGTTTTCGGCGGCTACACAGCCAAAGACGTTGGAGGTCATCATGCACAGGGCACGTTGCCCCTTGACCTTGTCTTCAAATGGGCAAACCCGGTTACGCAGGAGGATGTGGGCGTCGTCCTGTTCCACGATGTAGAAGTCACCCTGGATGCGTTTCTTCAGATCGACCAGCACGGCGGCGACCTGTTCGCGGCTGAGTTTGGGGAGTTGCAGGGCTTGCCGGTAGTCCTGGTTGATCTGTCGGCCCATGTTCTGTCCGACGACGGCCACAAAGCTGCTAGCTTGCTCGATGCCGACGACGTCGCAGAGAACATTGGTCATCTCGCGCACGAGGGTACGCATAAACACATCGCGGTTGAGGGGGAGGTTCAGCGCGGCAATCTGACAGGATGTTGGTGACTCCGGGGCGCAGGCCATGACGTCGATCCTTTCGGCAGTGTTGTGCATCGTGAAGAGGCAGATGACTGGCGAATCATACTCCCACTCTGGTAAGGATTTTCCCGCGGGGATGGCGAAAGGATTATTTGTGGGCTTTGCGTCGTAACGAGGAAGAGGGCGAATCGCTGCCCAATACTCAATAGCCAAAAACCGATGTCCTGCGCGTTGCGCTGGAGCGGCATTCCCCGTCAGGGCGTATCCTCATTCGTCCCGACGGGAGGCAGCAAAAAAATCGGGTGATTCAGGCCGATAAGGCCGTGTGGTCCGCCCCAGCCAGGGC
Organism: uncultured Sterolibacterium sp.; assembly: GCA_964500605.1. GTDB lineage: Bacteria > Pseudomonadota > Gammaproteobacteria > Burkholderiales > Rhodocyclaceae > Sterolibacterium. The sequence continues at coordinate 134,928 of CAZCOS010000001.1, read as the reverse complement.
GCGCTCACTATTCCGGCGGGTGCGGCCTGCACGGGCGGGGACGTTGCACAGGCCACAGACGTAGGCTTTGTTTGGGTCGTAGGCGTGGGCGACGAATTGGCCCTGGCAGCACTGGCAGCGGGCGAGCGCGAGCATGTTGGCATCGAAATAGCGCACCATGGTCCAGGCTCGGGTGAGCGAGAGGACGGTTTCCATTTCGTTGCGCTGGACTTGTTCCAGATACATCCGGTAGGCCTTGATGGTCAGGTCCAGACCACGCAATCCGGTGTGGTTGAGCAAGAAGCTGTGATAGGCCATGAACAGCGAAGCGTGCATATTGGGCTGCCAGGTCATGAACCAGTCGGTGGAGAAGGGTAGTAGCCCTTTGGGGGGCGACTCGCCTCGTACTTCCTTGTAGAGGCGAATCAATCGTTCGCGGCTGAGCTGGGTTTCGGTTTCGAGTAGTTGCAGTCGCGCGCCCAGGCGGATGAGCTCCACGGCCAGGCCGATATCTCTCGCTTCGGAGATGACGGATTTGTTACGCATCGGAGGGGTTCCTCATGAGGGGAAGAGTGAAGAGAGCCGCGCCATGGAAAGGAGAAAGGGCGCGCGACAGGCTGTTCCGGACGTAAACGGGGCTCGCCTTCCGCTCCGGGCCGGAGGGAAGGAAACGAGGGCTTGTCCGGATGAAAAGCTTGTCTGGGCGTGCGGCATCGTGCCTGGGTCAGCTTACGGTTTCGACAGGCTTGCCCGCAGCAAGAATGGCGGCATGGATGCGGCTCACGCCTTGTTCCCGTTCGTGGTTGGCGAGCAGGTTCAGCAGCAGGTTGTCATCGAAACGGAAACTGCACAGTAGCATGTCTGCACTGGCCATCTTCAACACTTGCCCGGGCGTCAGACGATCGAGAATGTCGGCGATTTGCTGGCTGATGCCCAGCCGAAAGATCGCGCTTTCTCGGTCTGCACGGATCATGCTCTGCGCCAGCATGAGGTAGGCAAGATTGACTTCCTTTATATCGTTGTAAGTGTCGGTCATTTTCACGGTGCTCTCCTTTGATTTCCGGCTTATAGGTTGGAAAGGCGAGCGGATTATGCGCAGAGGTGTCAAGACATGCTATCGGCGGACGTCGGTTTTTAATGTAAGGTTTTTTCTTACAAAGAGCGGGTACGAATTTGAAAGTAAAAGGATTTTTGTTCTTGAAAATGACGTTTTCTAGCGGATGGCTTCATTTAAGGCTTTTGAAATGATCTGTAATGGCTTGAATTATCAGAAAAACAATGAATTTTGCTGTATTTCTGAAGCGGCCGGAGGGATCGGGGATAATTCACGGCTTCCTCGTGGGAACCGGCTGGGTTGGGTCGGGTCACACACGCAGCGTGACGTGACAAGGAGTTGCCTTGTCACTCCGGAATGTTTGGAGCAAGCATGGAATCATCCAGAAATCGTGGGCGGTGGCTGTTACTGGCTTTGGCCGTCGTCGTGGCATCAGGTGTGGCTTATTGGTACGGCTCACATACCGGAGGGGAGGGAGATGCGCCGCGTTTGTCATCTTCATCTTCATCTTCATCCCCTACCCATTCCACCCATCCCGCTCATCCGGGCGGGGGTAAGGGTTGGGGCGATCGCCCGATGCCGGTACAGGTGGCTGCGGTTGTCCGGGGGGATGTCGATGTGACCCTGCCTGCACTGGGTACGGTGATGGCCAGTCACACGGCCACGGTTCGGGCGCGGGTCACGGGGCAGCTTGTGGGGGTCGATTTTCACGAAGGGCAAATGGTCAGGGCGGGTGAAGTGCTGGCCCGGATCGATCCGCGTCCTTTTCAGGCCCAGCTCGAACAGGCTTCCGGGCAATTGGCCCGTGATGAGGCTCAGCTTGCGAATGCCCGGCTTGATCTGGAACGCTATCAGACCTTGCAGCAGCAAGATGCCATTGCCCGGCAGCAGCTTGATGCCCAGAAGGCTCTGGTGCGCCAGTATGAAGGCGTGATCCGCAATGATCACGGACTGGTGGATGCAGCGCGGCTGCAGCTCGAATTTGCAACGGTTCGCGCGCCTTTCGAAGGGCGGGTAGGGCTGCGTCAGGTTGATGTCGGCAACATCGTCCAGCCCGGTGATGCGAACGGGATTGTCGTTTTGACTCGAACGAAACCGGTGCAGCTTGTCTTTGCCATTCCCACGGAAAAGCTGGCGAAGGTGCTGGCGGCGCGGCGCGCGGGCAAGCCGCTGCGCGTCGAAGTTTTCGATCAGCCTGGCAGACCGGTCCTGGCCACCGGAAAGCTGATCAGCATCGACAATCAGGTGGATTCCAGCACTGGCACGGTCAAGCTGAAAGCAGAATTTCCCAATGAACAGGAGGTTCTTTTTCCCAATCAATCTGTGAATGTCCGTCTTCAGGAAGACCGGCTGGAGGGGGTTTTGCTGGTACCCACGGCAGCGATCCAGCGCGGTGGGAAAGAAAGTTTTGTAATGGTGGTCGGGGTGGGGGAAAAAGTGAGCCAGCGTGCGGTCCGCCTGGGGCCGGTCAGCGGGGACAAGGTGGTGGTGGAGGAAGGATTGAAGGAAGGTGAGCGCGTGGTGATTGACGGGCTCGACAAGCTCAAGGAGGGGGCGAAGGTTGTGATCAGCCTGCCGGGAGCCGGTAAAAAATCGGTCCCCGCCCCTGCGAATGCAGGTGGGAACCTGCGTGAAGGAAAAACCTCGGGGGTTCGGTCCAGCGCGCACCCTGACTCCCTGAAAAAATGAATCTTTCCCGTTTGTTCATCCTCCGCCCGGTAGCGACCTCGCTGCTGATGGTGGCCGTGCTGCTTTCCGGTCTGGTGGCGTGGCGGTTGCTGCCGGTTTCGGCCTTGCCGGAAGTGGATTACCCGACCATTCAAGTGACCACGCTTTACCCTGGCGCAAGTCCTGAGGTCATGACCTCCTCCATCACGGCACCGCTGGAGCGGCAGTTCGGCCAGATGCCGGGGCTCAACCAGATGTCCTCGTCGAGTTCAGGCGGAGCTTCGGTCATCACCCTGCAATTTGCCTTGTCGCTCCCTCTGGATTCGGCAGAACAGGAAGTGCAGGCCGCCATCAATGCCGCCAGCACTTTTTTACCCAATGATCTGCCCATGCCGCCGATCTACAGCAAGGTGAATCCAGCCGATGCCCCCATTGTGACGCTGGCGATCACTTCTTCCACCCTGCCCCTGCCACGGGTTCAGGACCTGGTGGATACGCGGCTTGCCCAGAAACTTTCGCAACTGCCGGGGGTGGGGCTGGTCAGCCTTGCTGGCGGTCAGCGGCCAGCCGTTCGGATTCAGGCCGATCCTTCCGCTCTGGCAGCCCGTGGGCTGAATCTTGATGATTTGCGTACCGCCATTGGAAATGCCAATGTCAATATGCCCAAGGGCAGCTTCGATGGCCCGCTTCGGGCTTCGACGCTGGATGCCAATGATCAGCTCAAGTCGTCGGAGGAATACCGGCAGCTCGTCATCGCCTGGAAAAATGGTGCCCCGATCCGCCTTCAGGATGTGGCGCAAGTCATCGATGGTGCAGAAAACGAACGTCTGGCGGCCTGGGCGAACAGGACACCGGCCATTCTCCTCAACATCCAGCGGCAGCCAGGGGCTAATGTCATCCAGACGGTCGATGGCATCAAGGCCCTGTTGCCGAAACTTGCGGCCACCCTGCCCGCCTCGGTTGAAGTGAAGCTGCTAACGGACCGCACCACGACCATACGCGCCTCGGTTCGGGATGTTCAGTTTGAATTGATGCTGGCCATCGCGCTGGTGGTGGCGGTGATTTTCGTCTTTCTGCGCAATCTTCCGGCCACACTCATTCCTGCGGTTGCCGTGCCGCTATCGCTGGTGGGGACATTCGGCGTGATGATCCTTTCCGGTTTTTCGATCAACAATCTGACGCTAATGGCCTTGACCATTGCCACAGGCTTCGTGGTCGATGACGCCATCGTCATGATCGAGAATGTTGCCCGCTACATCGAGGCCGGGGAAGCTCCGCTGGATGCCGCTCTCAAGGGCAGCCGGCAGATCGGCTTCACCATTCTTTCTCTGACGCTTTCGCTGGTGGCGGTACTGATTCCGCTGCTCTTCATGGGGGATGTCGTCGGTCGGCTGTTCCGTGAATTTGCCATCACCCTGGCCGTGGCCATCCTCATTTCCGCCGTGGTTTCGCTGACCCTCACGCCCATGATGTGCGCCAAGCTGCTGCGTCACATTCCGGAAGAACGTCAGGGTCGCTTCCAGCGTTTAACGGCCCGAGGCTTCGATCGGATCATTGCCCAGTATGGTGTGTGGCTCAAATGGGTGCTCGAACACCAGAAGCTGACGCTTTGGGTGGCCGTGGGCACGCTGGCCCTGACGGTTTTGCTCTATCTGTTCATCCCCAAGGGCTTCTTTCCGGTCCAGGACACCGGCGTCATCCAGGTCATGACGGAAACCGCACAGACCAGCTCTTTTGCCGCCATGGGAGAACGTCAGCAGGCCGTGGCGGATGTCATTCTTGAAGACCCCGCGGTGGAAAGTCTTTCCTCCTTCATCGGGGTCGACGGGGCGAATGCCACGCTCAACAGTGGCCGGATGCTGGTGAATCTGAAGCCCAAGGCGCAGCGAACCCACGATGTTCAGCGCATCCTTCTCCGTTTGCAGGAAAGCCTGGATGCACTGGAAGGCGTGCGCGTTTATCTCCAGCCCGTTCAAGACCTGACCATCGAAGACCGGGTCAGCCGTACCCAGTTCCAGTTCAGTGTGCAAGATGCCGATGCAGCCGAACTGGCCCAGTGGGTGCCGCGACTGGTCGAGCGGTTTTCAAGGCTGCCCCAGTTGCGTGATGTGGCCAGCGATGCACAGGACAACGGTTTGCAAGTGGCCATTGATGTCGATCGCGCCGCAGCAGGACGGCTGGGCATTACCGTCGCTGCGATTGACAACGCGCTCTACAATGCCTTCGGCCAGCGGCTGGTTTCCTCACTGTTTACCCAATCCAGCCTTTACCGGGTTGTGCTGGAAGTCCGCCCGGAGTTTCGGGATACGCCGAAGGCCCTGGAAAATTTCCAGCTCATCGCGCCAGGCGGAGCGCGTGTGCCGCTCACGGCGGTGGCTCGCATCCGTGAGCAATCCGCACCGCTGGCGATTCACCATCTCGGGCAGTTTCCAGCCTCGACCCTTTCCTTCAATCTCGCACCGGGGGTTTCGCTGGGTGAGGCGGTGGAAGCCATCCATGAGGCCATGGCCGAACTTGCCCCTCCTGCCAGTCTGGAGGCCGCTTTTCAGGGGGCGGCCAGGGCTTATCAAGCCTCGCTGACCAACACGCTGTTGTTGATTCTTGCCGCGGTCGTGACCATGTACATCGTGCTGGGTGTGCTCTACGAAAGTTTCATCCACCCTGTGACCATCCTCTCCACCCTGCCTTCCGCGGCCATCGGTGCCTTGCTGGCCCTGATGCTCTCCGGCAAGGATCTGGGCATGATTGCCGTGATCGGCATCATCCTCCTGATCGGCATCGTCAAGAAAAACGCAATCATGATGGTGGATTTCGCCCTGCAAGCCGAACGTGAAGAAGGCAAGTCGCCGCGTGAGGCCATTTACGAAGCCTGTCTGTTGCGATTTCGCCCTATTCTCATGACCACGCTCGCCGCCTTGCTGGGCGCGCTTCCTTTGATGCTGGGCAATGGTGTGGGTTCGGAATTGCGACATCCCCTGGGGCTTACCATGGTGGGTGGCCTGCTGGTGAGCCAGGTGCTCACCCTTTTCACCACCCCCGTGATCTATCTTGCCTTTGATCGCCTGAGCGGGAAAAACCGGATAAGTCCAACCAATCCAACAAATCCCCCAAGCCCTCCAGACCCATTGAAGCAGGCACACGGCACGGTGGCCTCATGAATCCTTCCGCCCTTTTCATTGCAAGGCCGGTGGCAACCACGTTGCTGACGCTGGCCATCGCTTTGCTGGGTCTGGTGGCCTTCCGGCTTTTGCCCATTTCACCTTTGCCGCAGGTCGATTTCCCGACGATCTCTGTCCAGGCTTCGCTCGCCGGGGCCAGTCCGGACACGATGGCGACCACGGTGGCGACGCCGCTGGAAAGGGCTTTGGGTTCGATTGCCGGCGTGACGGAAATCACTTCCACCAGTAGTCAGGGCAGCACCCGCATCATCCTGCAGTTTGACCTCTCGCGCGACATCGACGGGGCTGCCCGCGATGTGCAGGCTGCGCTCAATGCGGCGCGGCCATTGCTCCCTAGTGGTTTGACAGGCAATCCCACTTATCGGAAGGTGAATCCGGCCGACGCGCCCATCATGATCATGGCACTGACCTCCGACACGCTGAGCCGGGCGCAGATGTACGATGCCGCTTCCACGATCCTGGCGCAGAAGATCGCGCAGGTGGAAGGCATCGGACAGGTGCATGTGGGCGGTGGATCTCTGCCTGCCGTGCGGATCGAGCTGGATCCGTCCGCGCTGAATGCGCGGGGCATCAGCCCGGAGGACGTCCGCAACGCCATCGTCGCCACCAATGCAAACCGGCCCAAGGGCGCGCTGGAAGATGGGCAGCGGCACTGGCAGATCATCGCCAACGACCAGGCGCGGACTGCGGCGGATTATCGGCCCGTAATCATCCGCTGGAATGCGGGGCGGGCCGTGCGCATCGAGGATGTGGCCGAAGTTCGGGATTCGATGCAGGACGTGCGCAACGCCGGTCTGGTCAATGGCCAGCCTGCGGTCATGCTCATCATCAACCGGCAACCCGGGGCGAACATCGTTGCCACGGTTGACCGGGTGCGCGCCCTGATGCCGACCTTGCGCGCCGCGATTCCGGGTGGAATGTCGCTGAACATCACGATGGACCGAACGCCAACCATCCGCGCTGCGCTGGCGGAAGTCGAGCGAACGCTGTTCATCGCGGTGATCCTCGTCGTGCTGGTCGTACTGGTCTTTCTGCGCAATTTCCGTGCGGCACTGATTCCCAGTGTGGTTGTGCCGGTTTCGCTGATCGGCACATTCGCAGCCATGTATCTGCTGAATTACAGCCTCAACACCCTTTCGATGATGGCCCTCGTCATCGCCACCGGCTTTGTCGTCGACGATGCTGTCGTGGTTGTGGAAAACATCGCGCGTCACATCGAAGACGGTCTCTCACCCATGGCTGCCGCCTTGCGTGGCGCGCGTGAGGTAGGATTTACCGTGCTTTCCATGAGTCTTTCGCTCATTGCCGTTTTCATCCCCATCCTCATGATGGGCGGCATCGTAGGAAGGCTGTTCCGGGAGTTTGCGGCGACGCTTTCCGTGTCCATCCTCATTTCCCTGCTGCTTTCCGTCACGGTCACGCCCATGATGTGTGCCCGGCTGCTTCGACCCGTGGCGGCGGATCATGCGGGTCAGCAACGAGGGTTCTTTGCCGTCTTTGAAAGGCTGTTTCGTGCCTTGCAGAATGCCTATGCCCGGACGCTGGACCGCGCACTGCGCCACGACCGGCTGATGCTGCTGGTGCTGGCGGCGACCGTGGGGCTCAATGTTTATCTTTACGCCATCGTGCCGAAGGGTTTTTTCCCTCAGCAGGATGTCGGGCGACTGATGGGAGGCATCCAGGCAGATCAGAGTATTTCCTTTCAGGCCATGCAGGAAAAGCTGAAGAATTATGTCGACATCGTTCGCAGTGATCCGGCAGTCGACAACGTTGTGGCCTTTACTGGCGGGGGGCAGCGCAACGGCGGGATGATGTTTGTTTCCCTGAAACCGCTGGCCGAACGCAAGGTTTCTTCGGACGAAGTCATCGCCCGTCTTCGTCCTCGGCTGGCGCGTGAACCCGGGGCCAATCTCTTTCTCCAGCCCCAGCAGGATGTCCGCATTGGCGGCCGTCCCGGCAATGCCCAGTTTCAATACACGCTGCAGGCGGACAGCATCGAGGAACTACGCCAATGGGAACCGCGTGTGCGGCAGGCCATGAGCCGTCTGCCGCAATTGATGGACGTGAATACCGACCAGCAGGATAAAGGTCAGCAGACCACGCTCATCATCGACCGTGATGCCGCTGCCCGGCTAGGCATTTCCATCAAGGCCATCGACACCACCCTCAACAATCTGTTCGGGCAAAGACTGGTGTCGACCATTTACAACCCGCTCAACCAGTACCGCGTCGTCATGGAGGCTGCACCACGCTACTGGCAGGACCCGCAGAGCCTGAAGGATATCCGCCTGACGACCGTCGATGCCCGAGGGCAGACCGTCACCCTTCCCTTGTCCGCACTGGCGCGCTGGGAACCGACTGCGACACCGCTGGCGGTCAATCATCAAGGGCAGTTTGCAGCCTCGACCATTTCCTTCAATTTGCCCGAAGGGGTTTCGCTTTCCGAAGCGACCCGCGCCATCGACGAAGCCCTGCTGACGCTGGGCGTGCCGACCACGGTGCAAGGCAGCTTTCAGGGGACGGCAAAAGGTTTTCAGGACTCGCTGCGCAACCAGCCCCTCTTGATCCTGGCTGCACTGGTCACGGTCTATCTGGTGCTGGGCATTCTCTACGAAAGTCTTCTTCATCCGCTGACCATCCTTTCCACCCTCCCTTCAGCGGGTGTCGGCGCCATTCTCGCCTTGCTGCTGTTCCGGACGGAGTTTTCCGTCATCGCCCTGATTGGGGTCATTCTCTTGATCGGTATCGTGAAGAAGAATGCCATTATGATGATCGACTTTGCCCTGGACGCGCAGCGGCACGAGGGACTGAGTCCGGAAGCCGCCATTCGGAAGGCTTGTCTGCTGCGCTTTCGTCCCATCATGATGACCACGCTGGCCGCGCTGTTCGGCGCGATTCCGCTGGCGGTCGGCTTTTCGGAGGGCGCGGAATTCCGTCGTCCCCTCGGGATCAGCATCGTGGGCGGGCTGATTCTCAGCCAGTTGCTTACCCTCTACACGACGCCGGTGGTCTATCTTGCGCTGGACCGGTGCCGTCTGCATTTCCTGCGTCATCGACAATCTCGCGCGGCATGTGGTGCGAACGCAAAGACTGCACCTCTGAATCTGGATGCTTCCTCATGAAATCTTCTGTGTGGCCTGTCCCGCTGTCAGCAGTTTTTCTTCTTCTTGGCTTGTCTTCCTGTGCCGTGGGGCCGGACTACCACCGTCCCGAATGGCCGCAGGCGTCACATTTCAAGGAGGACGGTCCCTGGCAGACGGCCCGCCCTCAGGACCAGCAGCCGCGCGGTGATTGGTGGACCGTCTATGGGGATGCAGGGCTGGACGCGTTGATGAAACAGGTGGCCTCTTCCAACCAGAATGTTGCAGCCGCCGGTGCGCAGTTGCGCGAGGCGCAGGCCCTGCTCGCCACCGTGCAGGCAGCTGTCTCGCCCACGCTGGGCTTGAGTCTGGCAGGGACACGCAGCCAATCCGCCGCTTCAGCCAGTGGGCTGCAAGCACCGCCCACCCATAATGTGAAGCTCGCGCTCAATGCAAGCTGGGAGGCGGATCTGTGGGGGCAGCGCGGACGTCATATCGAGGCCGGACAAGCCTCGTTCGAAGCTGCGCAGGCGGATTGGCAGTCGGCCCTGCTTTCTGCTCAACTGACGCTGGCTCAGACCTATTTCCAGCTCCGGACGATCGAGGCCCAGCAGGTCTTGTTGAAGGAAACCGTCGAGGCTTATGCACGATCGCTGGAAATCACCCGTCATCGCCATCAAGCGGGCGTGGTCAGCCGTCTGGATGTCGTTCAGGCCGAAACGCAACTGGAATCGGCCCGGACACAAGCCAGCGAGCTTTCTGCCCAGCGGGCCCGCCTTGAACATGCCCTTGCCCTGCTGGTGGGTCAGCTACCCGCCCAATTCAACCTTCCGGCTCTCGCCGCACGCCCGGGCTTGCCCGAATTGCCCGCCTTGCCGGATTTGCTGCCCGCCACCCTGCTGGAACGTCGTCCAGATGTGGCTGCCTCAGAGCGACGCATGGCTGCGGCCAATGCCGCCATCGGAGTCGCTCGGGCAGCCTGGTTTCCCAGTTTGAGCTTCAGTGTCAGCACGGGCGGTCAGAACAGCCGTTTTTCGGAACTGCTCACCCAGCCGCATCGCTTCTGGTCGCTGGGCCCCACGTTGGCCCTAAGCCTCCTGGATGGCGGCGCACGGCGAGCACAGGAAGAAGGGGCTGTTGCCGCTTACGACAAGAATGTGGCGTTTTATCGCCAGACGGTGCTGACGGTTTTTCAGGAAGTGGAAGACAATCTGGCCAGCCTGCGTGCCTTGCGGGAAGAAATCGAAAGCCAGACTCGCGCGGTTCGAGCTGCCGAAGAAGCCCGGCGCATTGCCGAAAACCAGTACCGGGCGGGCATTCTGTCGTATCTGAATGTGGTGACGACGCAAACCGCGGCCTTGAATGCCCGGCGCACCCTTCTTGGGCTTCAGGGGCAGGCCCTGCTCAGTCACGCGACCTTGTTGAAGAACCTGGGGGGAGGAACGGAAACGCCGTCGCCACATTCTCCGTAAGACGGCCTGCTCCTGAAATAGAATGGGTGGGCCATGGAACCAAAAATCAATTTTTGCAGCCAATGCGGTACCCCGACCCACTTCCGGGTACCGGAGGGGGATAGCCTGCCGCGCGCTGTTTGTGATGCCTGCGGGCAGATTCATTATCAGAACCCCAAGCTGGTGGTCGGCACGTTGCCCGTGTGGGAAGGCCGTATCCTCCTTTGCCGTCGCGCTATCGAGCCGCGATATGGCCTCTGGACACTGCCCGCCGGCTTCATGGAAAACAATGAAACCATGGCCGAAGCCGCCTTGCGCGAAACCCGTGAGGAGGCCTGTGCACGGGTGGAGCTGGGGCGGCTCTACACCCTCATCAGCGTGCCGCACATCAGCCAGATTCACGCGATCTACGAAGCCCGTCTGCTGGATACGGATTTTGCAGCAGGGGTTGAAACGCTGGAAATCGCTTTGTTCAGCGCAGAGCAGATTCCCTGGGAGGCCATTGCCTTTCGGACCATTGCCCTGACCCTGCGCCATTACCTGGCCGACCGCGCGGTGGGGCAGTTCAATTTTCTCTGCGCTGATTTGCCGCCTCCTTGAGCTGGGCTCTAGGGTAATTCCATTTGAAATTTTCCCACCCCGTAGAGGCGAATCCACACTCGCTCTGAATGGTCATTCGCTCCGAACCCTCTTTGCGCGATGCTTCGAGGTGCGGCTTCATTTTCAACGTTGCCGGGACTCGCCCCGGCGGGCGCACTGGACAAGCCGGGGAGCAATCCATCATCGAAAATCAAATACGATTGCCCTGAGCCGGGCTCGGTGTGGCTCATTCAGACGGGTCAAATTCCAGTGTGAGGGCGATCCGGAAGGGTTGTCCTGTTAGCGCGTCGGGTAGTCGGGTTTGTCTTGCGGCGCGGCTCATCCATTCGAGGGCTCTTGCGTCCAGCACGTTTTGGCCGCTGCTTTCCAACAGGGTGCAAGCCTGAAGCTGTCCCCCTGCTTCGAATTCCAGCTGGAGGCGCACGACCCTGACATTGTTCGTGAGGTCGTTTGTCTCCTTCTTCTGCGTTCGATCTGGCTCGCTGCGCAGCAGACGCGCCGTACGCGCCAGTGCGATGCGGTACTGGCGTATCCCTTCGCTTTCCGTGTTTGGGGCAGGATCAGGAGATTCCTTGTGGACAAGCGTTTGCCTGCCCGAAGCGGATTCCGGCTGAGGCGTTCCTGGCCTCTGCGGATTGCTTGCGAGCCATTGGGCTGGTGATGCTTCGGCTTTGACGGCAGTCACCGGGGTTGGTGAGGGCTTTGGCGGTTCTGGCGCAGAGGACGGTTCGGGATTTTCGTGGGGGCTTGTTTTTTGCGAAGCCGAAAGGGGCTTCGCCGTGGGCTTTGTCGAAGATGTGGGGGGAAGCAGGCGTGCTCGGAGAGCGGTCTGCCTGTTTCGGGCGGGATTGTCCGGAAGGGGTTGCTGAAGGAGGAGCAGGGCATGGAGCCCGAGAGAGAATAGTAGGGCGTGAAACAGGGCACGCAAGGTTTGAGCGGAAAGAGCCGGGCGTGCCATTGACGGAAGGTCAGGAAGGCGTCCTGAGGAAGTGGGTGAGCGGGATCAGGATGCCGAGCAATAGAGGTTGGTGCAGGAGGTAGAAGGGCAGGCTGTGGCGACCCACGCGCAGTAGCCATCGTGGTGCAGTGAAGGGGGTAAAGACCGTTTGCGCAGTTTGTGAAGATCGTGACAGGCGCTGTTGCATGACAGCTTGTCCGATGAGGCACAGGCCGAACCAGGGCAGGAGGGGTACATAATCTTCGGTGGCGGGCGGGTGGGTTGCGAATCCGATCCAGGCGAGCCAGGGAGTGTCGAAAGCCGGGTGCTGGAAGAAATTGCCAGAGAGCAGACACAGGGGCGCGAGAAACAGCAGCCAGGCCACCCGTGACTTCGGAGAAGTTTTAAGCCGGTCGAACATTTTCTCCATTCCCAGCAGGAGGAGGCTCATGACGGCGATGGCATGGAGCACGCCAAACCAGATGAAGGTTGCGGGGAACATCAGTCCGCTGCCGAGGCTGACGAGTAGGGCGGCGGCCGCGATTTTTCCGATGCGTCGCCAGCGTAGGGCAGGCTGAATCTGCTGGTGGGCGGCCAGGGCTTGAGCCGCACCGACGCAAAAAAGAAAACTGCCCAGGATGAGCGAGCGGGCCGTCTGCCAGCGCAGGTCGTGATTGATGTCCTGGTGGATCCAGCCCAGATAATTGAGATCAAAACAGAAGTGGTAGGCCATCATCGCCAGTACCGCTCCCCCTCGCAGGGCATCGAGTGCTTCCCAACGCGTCGGCGTAGAGGGCGTGGCCGGAAAAGCCTGGGCAGCCCGGACCGCTGGGGCGTTGTGTTTCAGTTTCAGTTTATGTTTTGGTTTTTCAGTCTTGCGTGGAGGCATGGTCGGGCGCCTCGTTTTGTTTGGTTTCGTTCCCAACTTCGTCCCTGCGCCGGGTTGGACGCAGGGCGACAAAGGCCATCAGGGTGGCCATCAACAGGGCCAGTGTGTTTCCCCATCGGACATAGGGCGTAGCACCCGTGTGTCCCATGACTTCGACGGTCAGGCCGGTGGTCTGGAAGGGGGGGGCAACGCCCAGAATGCGTCCGTCCGGGGCAATGGCGGCGGTCATGCCGGTGTTGGTGGCGCGCAGCATGGTACGACCGGTTTCAAGGGCGCGCATGCGGGCAATCTGGAGGTGCTGGGGCTGGGCGAGCGAGTCGCCGAACCAGGCGGTGTTGGACAGGTTGACCAGCAAGGTGGCCTGCGGCAGGGCGCGGATGATTTCTTCACCAAAGAGGTCTTCGTAACAGATGTTGGCGGCAATTTTCTGTCCGGCGATTTCCAGCGGAGGCTGGTGTTTCGCGCCGGGAGAGAAATCGGACATGGGCATGTTCAGCTGGGCCATGAACCAGAGAAAGCCCGCAGGGGTGTATTCACCAAAGGGAACGAGATGGGATTTGGCATAACTTTGCAGGGGGTGGTCCTGCGTGAGGGCGAGGGCGATGTTGGCGTAACCCGAAGGTTTACCGGGTTCCTGGACCCGGGCGGCAACGCCGGTGATGGTGTCGCCCTGCGCCAGCAGCATGGCCAGGTATTCTTCGGGGACTTCGTCGATGAACATCGGCAAGGCCGTTTCAGGGAGGATGCGAAGTTGCGCCGGGTAAGCAGAAACGAGCTTTCTGTAGGCGGCCAGTGACATGGGGACGAGTTGGCGTTCCCATTTGCTTTCCTGGGGAATGTTGCCCTGAAGCAGACTGACGGTCAGGGGCTTGCCGGTGGGTTGCGTCCAGTCCATGCGGGAAAGCAATGCGCCCAACCCCGGAATGAGCAGGAAGGCGAGCAGCAGGGCGAAACGGCTTTTCAAGCGGTTATCCTGCCAGCCCCAGGCCAGCAGCCCGGAGAGGAGGGCGGAAAGCAGGCCGATGCCATAAACGCCGGTCACGGCGGCATAGCCCGCCAGGGGGCTGGGAGGGGTGTGGGCGTAGCCGCTGGCCAGCCACGGAAAACCGGTCAGCAGCCACCCGCGCAGCCATTCCGTGAACATCCAGATGGCGGCAACCAGCAGGGCATCCCGCCAGGGTGCGCCGCTGGAAAAACGTCGGAACAGCCCACCGGCGAGAGCGGGATAAAGGGCGAAGAACAGACAGAACAGAAGGGTCGCAGTAAGGGCGAAAGGCGCAGGCATTCCGCCGATATCGTGGAGGCTGACATAGACCCAGGAAATGCCGGTGAGAAAAAAACCGCATCCCCATATCCACCCCAAAGTAGCCGCTTGACGAGGACTGGATGCGTTTCGCCACAGATTGAACAGCAGGGCAAGGCAGAGTGGCGGAAGGAAAAAGAGGTCGTAAGGCGAAAAACCAAAAACGGCGACTGCGCCGGTAATCAGGGCAAGCAGTGCCCGCAGGGAAAGGGGCGTGTGCTTCACGCCTTGTCCAGTGCCATGCGCCGTTGAGGGGAAATCAGCAGTGTGTGGATGCGTCGGCTATCTGCCCGCAGGATACGGATGTCGAGATCGGCCAACTGGATGTTTTCACCGCGCTTGGGCAGACGACCGAGGTGCTGGATGATGATGCCACCGATGGTGTCGACTTCATCATCGGGAAACGAAGTCTTGAAGGCTTCATTGAAATCGGCGATTTCGGTGGTGGCCTTCACGCGATAGTTGCCGGTGTTGTCGAGCACGATGTTGTCTGCCGCTTCATCAAAATCGTATTCGTCGTCGATGTCGCCCACGATCTGTTCTAACACGTCTTCGATGGTGACTAACCCGGCGACACCGCCGTATTCGTCGACGACGATGGCCATGTGGTTGTGGGAGGCGCGAAACTCGCGCAGCAGGACATTCAGCCGTTTGGATTCTGGAATGAAGATGGCGGGGCGCAGCGTGTCGCGCAGGTCGAATTCCTTGCCAGCGAAGTAACGCAGCAGGTCCTTGGCCAGCAGGACGCCAATGACATCATCCTTGTTCTGGTCGATGGCCGGAAAGCGGGAGTGGGTGGCTTCGATGATGAAGCCTGTGATTTCTTCCGGGGTGTCGTTGATGTCGATGACATCCATCTGGGCGCGGGGAACCATGATGTCGCGTACCTGGATGTCCGATACCCCCAGTGCGCCTTCGATAATGGATAAAGCGTCGGAATCGAGCAGATTGCGCTCGAAGGAGGTGTGCAGCAGTTCAAGCAGTTCCTCGCGGTCTTCGGGGGCGCGGGTCAGCAAGGCGGAAAGGCGTTCGAGAAGGGTTGGTCGACTGGCAGGGTCCATGAGGTTTAATGAAGTGTCGTGAAACGTGAAATTCAGTAGGGATCGGGTATGCGGAAGCGTTTGAGCAGCAGGCGTTCCCGGGCTTCCATTTTTTCGGCTTCGGCATCCGTTTCATGGTCGTGACCTTGCAGGTGCAGCATGCCATGAAGGACGAGATGGGCGAGATGGTGGTTCAGTGGCTTGCCCTGTTCGGCGGCTTCCTTCAGGATCACGGACTGGCAAAGGACGAGATCGCCAGCTAGTTGAGGCGCGCGGGAATAGGGAAAGGAAAGAACATTGGTGGCGTAATCCTTTGTTCGGCTTCCTCGACCACGGAATTCGCGGTTCAGGGTGCGCCCTTCTTCTTCGTCGACAAAACGCAGGGTGATAAGGGCAGATTCGAGGTGCGGTTCCAGTGCGGCCTTCACCCATCGGCGCAGTTGAGCGCGCGAGGGCTGCCCGGGTTCATCGCAGGCATATTGGATGGCGAGAGACAGGCTGGGGCCAGTGGTCGGCTTTGAATCAGGAGTCGGCACTCTGCTTTTTCTTGTCATGAGCTTCGTAAGCAGCAACGATGCGGGCGACTAGCGGGTGGCGAACCACATCATCGGCAAGGAAGTCGGTGAAGGCAATACCGCGCACTTGCGAGAGAATGCGTCGGGCTTCCGTCAGCCCGCTTTTTTGTCCGCGCGCCAGATCGACCTGGGTGGCATCGCCCGTGACCACGGCCTTGGCTCCGATGCCGATGCGGGTCAGGAACATCTTCATCTGTTCGGGGGTCGTGTTCTGGGCTTCATCGAGAATGATGAAGGCATGGTTGAGCGTGCGGCCACGCATGTAGGCCAGGGGCGCGATTTCGATCGCTTGACGTTCGAACAGCTTGACGACTTTTTCGAAACCCATCAGATCGTAAAGTGCGTCATACAGGGGACGCAGGTAGGGGTCGACTTTCTGGTTCAGATCGCCCGGCAGAAAGCCCAGTCGCTCGCCCGCTTCGACGGCGGGCCGGGTGAGGATGATGCGGCTGACTTGGTCCCGCTCCAGCGCGTCGACCGCACTGGCCACGGCGAGATAGGTTTTGCCCGTTCCGGCCGGGCCCATGCCGAAGGTGATGTCGTGTTCCTGAATCTGTTTCAGGTATTGAACCTGTCGGGGTGTGCGGCCATGCAGATCAGATTTGCGGGTCAGCAGGCCGGGGGCTTCGGCCAGCACAACGCCATGATTGTTCAATTCGATCAGCCCTAGCTGAATTTCATCGATCGACAACGGCGCGGCACTTTTCTTGTAGAAGTGCTGGATGGCAATGGCAGCCTGCCGGGCATTGCTGCCATTGACGCGAACGCGCTCGCCACGGCGGGCAAGTACCACATCGTAAGCCGCTTCGATCTGGCGGAGGTTTTCATCCAGCGGGCCGCACAGGTTGGCCAGTTGCTGGTTGTCGAGCGGCTCCAGCAAAACGGTGCATGAATGGGCAGAGGGGGATTTCAAACGGGTATTTTCAGGAGAAAAGACAGCCGGATTTTGCCTCTAAACCTTGGGGTTCGCAATAAGAAATGTCGGTGGGGGCAGGCGAAAGCAGGAGTTTTCGGCGGGTCCTCAGTTCCGTTTTGGGGAGGAATGAATCTGGAAGCCGCAGTTGGAAGCCTTTAGGTGTGCGTGTTTCCGGTGTGCTTAGCTGTTGATAGGCTAGGCGCGACGAAGTGGCATACGGGGGGCGAGTGCGGAGTGCCTGCAAGGATGAGCAACGCAGCCAGGCCGACGGAAAAACGTGCAATCGGAGGTTTGGTGTTCTTACCCAAAAGCTGAGTTCCAATCAGAGCCAAAGTGCTTCCGAAAGCAAGGGCTTCATGCTGGACCTTGGCGATTAACTTCGGTTTCTGGGTTGAAGCGTAGGTATCAGGAAGATTGCATCATTTTCGTGATCTCCAGGCAGGTTTGGTATACCGCCCCGGCTTGTGTCGGGTCGTCGTTGTCGGCGCACAGAGCCAGGGTGAGTCTTGTGCTTCTTGCAGAGACTTCCTTTGCACTGATTCCTTCAAATTTTGTGTTTCCAGGCAAAAGACACCAAGCCTGTAAAGTGAAGTTGGTCAGATCGTAACGGGCAATCAGACTGCCGATGACTTCGCCATCGTGATAGGTGGAAGCACCGGCTTCAGCGGCTGCGACGACATACAGGCTGTCGTCAACAATGCAGCCATCGGTCAGGCTAGGCAACACACGTTTGTCGTCGGATCCTTTCTGAAGGATGGGTAAGTCGAGTGCGTACTGTGCTACCGGCAGGCCTTCCGACAAGTCACGGCCTTCGAGTATCACGATAAGATTCCGAGCATTCGGGCCATTGCCTCGATTGAGCAGAAACCAGCCTCGTGTACCCCACTGACCTCCACCTTCGATGTTGAAATCCTCTTCGTTGATGTGGGCGTATTTCATGACGCGATCGAACAGGGGAGAGAAATCAATCGGATGTGCGATCTGGCTTTTCTTGTATTGGGGATAGGCCACGTCCGTCTTCGGTAGTTCTATGCGCATGCCCAGAATACGGTTTTTCTTCGAGCCGGAGGGTAAAACCAGTAATGTGTTGTTCGTCGTATCCAGAATCAGGCTCTCGAAGTCAGCTTTTTGATTCTTGGGCAGGGGCTCCCGGACAGGATCGGTATCTGGCAGCAGTGGAAACTGGTGGTGTTCACCTTTTTCATCAATGAGGTGAAGGTACTGGCTGCTGTCGCCGATCAGAAACAGTTGTTGGCCGACACAGACGATTGCCGAGGCAGCTGGAAGCCAGGGGAGGCTGTGTGTTTGGTGAAGGTTGATGATTTTCATGGGGTCGGGAGTATAGGGCGGTGAGCAGCCCGGGAAGGAAAAAAAGAATATGCAAGCCGCGGTAAAAATTCGCTTCGTTCCGATTTTTTGGGGCTGCTAGAATGCCCGGCCTTTCGTTCTGGCTATCCCTGCCTTTTCGTGATGTCTGACCACCTTCCTGAAATTTCCGTCGTCATCCCGGTTTATAACGAGGAAGAGGGTCTGGAGGCTCTCTTTGCGCGTCTGTATCCGGCCCTCGATGCGCTGGGTTCGTCCTACGAAGTGATCTTCATCAACGACGGCAGCCGAGACCGTTCTGCGGCTCTGCTTCGCGAGCAGCATCAGCGGCGGCCTGATGTAACACGAGTGATTCTTTTTGCTGCGAATTTCGGACAACACATGGCCATCATGGCGGGCTTCGAGCATTGCCGGGGGCAGATCATCATTACGCTGGATGCCGATCTGCAGAATCCGCCTGAGGACATTGCCGCACTGGTCGGCAAGATGCGTGAGGGGCATGATTACGTCGGAAGCATCCGTCGGCAGCGTCAGGATTCGTGGTTTCGCCGCCATGCTTCGCGGGCGATGAATCGCTTGCGCGAGCGCATCACCCGCATTCGCATGACGGATCAGGGCTGCATGATGCGGGCTTATTCGCGTTCCATTGTCGATGCCATCAACAGTTGCAAGGAAGTCAGTACTTTCATACCTGCTTTGGGCTACACCTTTGCCCGTCATCCGACCGAAATCGTGATTGGACATGAGGAGCGTCATGCGGGGCAATCCAAGTATTCGCTCTACAGCCTGATTCGTCTCAACTTTGATTTGATGACGGGTTTTTCACTGGTTCCGCTGCAATGGTTTTCCATGCTGGGCATGGGCGTTTCGCTCTTGTCGGCCTTGTTTGTGGCCTTTCTGCTGCTGCGTCGTCTTGTCGTCGGACCGGAGGCCGAAGGCGTGTTTACGCTGTTTGGCATTGCTTTCTTCCTCGTCGGACTGACGCTTTTTGGCGTGGGGCTTCTGGGGGAATATGTGGGGCGGGTTTATCAGCAGGTTCGGCATCGCCCGCGCTATCTGGTCGAAGCCTTGCTCGATACGCATCCCGCGAAGGACTAAGCACGCATGGCCCGGGCTCGTGCAGTTGTTTTTGCGTATCACAATGTCGGTGTGCGCTGTTTGTCTGTTTTGCTGGCGCGGGAAGTTGAGGTCGCACTGGTGGTAACACATCAGGACAATCCCGCAGAAAACGTCTGGTTTTCCAGTGTGTCTGAATGGGCTGCGCTGCACGGCATCCCCGTCATTACGCCGGAGGATCCGAATGACCCGGCCATCGTCTCCCACATCGCGCAGCTTGCGCCGGATTTCATTTTTTCCTTTTACTATCGCTTGATGCTCAAGCCCCCTTTGCTGGCCATTCCGCCGCGTGGGGCGTGGAATATGCACGGTTCGCTCCTGCCGAAATATCGGGGACGTGTGCCGGTGAATTGGGCGGTTTTGCATGGCGAACGGCAGACGGGGGCCACCTTGCACCGAATGCTTGAAAAACCGGATGCAGGTGGAATCCTCGCGCAGCAGTCCGTGCCCATCCTGCCGGACGAAACGGCGCATGAGGTGTTCCAGAAGGTGACCGTCGCCGCCGAGATTGTGCTGGACGCGATTCTGCCAGCCCTGCTCGACGGCACGGCGACGGAGCGCGCGCAGGATTTGTCGCAAGGCAGCTATTACGGTGGACGTAAGCCGGAAGACGGACGCATCGACTGGAAACAGGGGGCGGCTGCCATACATAATCTGGTTCGCGCTGTGGCACCGCCTTATCCGGGGGCATTTTGCATGACGAGCGAGGGCTTGTTACGGGTGCTGAAAACTTTTTTACCCGCGGGACACTTGCAACAGAATGCGGAAAAAGACGTTCTGCCGCTACGGCTTTACGAAGATAATGGACATCTTTTTGTACGTTGCGCTGATCGCCGCTTGCTGGAGCTGCGCGAAGTCGAACTGGCGGGTACGCCTTTGACCCCTGCCAATTTTTTGCAGCGTTGTGCTCCTTTTCTTTTATTGAACTGAGATTCCTCTCTTTCCGATCATGAAAAAAGTCCTCATCCTTGGCGTCAATGGTTTCATCGGCCACCATCTTTCCCGTCGCATCATCGATACGACGGATTGGGAGGTGTATGGCATGGACATGCAGTCCGATCGTTTGGCGGGGCTGGTCGATCACCCACGTTTTCACTTTTTCGAAGGCGACATTACGATCAACAAGGAGTGGATCGAGTATCACGTCAGGAAGTGTGACACCGTCTTGCCGCTGGTGGCGATTGCCACGCCGGCTACTTACGTCAAGGAGCCA
Source organism: uncultured Sterolibacterium sp. (assembly GCA_964500605.1). Classification (GTDB taxonomy): domain Bacteria; phylum Pseudomonadota; class Gammaproteobacteria; order Burkholderiales; family Rhodocyclaceae; genus Sterolibacterium. The sequence continues at coordinate 114,602 of CAZCOS010000001.1, read as the reverse complement.
TTGCGGGTTTTCGAGCTGGATTTCGAGGCCAATCTGCCCATCATTCGTCATGCCGTGAAATACAGGAAGCGTGTGATTTTCCCCTCCACTTCCGAAGTCTACGGCATGAGCACCGACCCGGAATTCGATCCGGAAAACTCCAATTTGATCTACGGTCCTATCAACAAACCGCGTTGGATCTACGCTTGTGCCAAACAGTTGATGGACCGCGTCATCGCGGCTTATGGCCAGCAGGAAGGGCTCGATTACACCCTGTTTCGCCCTTTCAACTGGATTGGCGCGGGGCTGGATTCAATTCATACGCCCAAGGAAGGTAGCTCTCGCGTCATCACCCAGTTTCTGGGTCACATCGTTCGTGGCGAACCGATCAAGCTGGTGGATGGCGGGGCGCAAAAGCGTGCCTTCACTTATGTCGATGACGGCATCTCGGCCTTGATGGCCATCATCGCTAACAAGGATGGCGTCGCCAGCGGGAAGATTTACAACATCGGAAATCCGGGCAATAACTATTCGGTGCGCGAACTGGCCACAATGCTGCTCGACATGGCCAAACAGTATCCCGAATACCGCGAAAGTGCCGAGAAAGTCCGCATGATCGAAACCACTTCAGGGGAGTATTACGGCAAGGGGTATCAGGATGTGCAAAACCGCGTGCCAAAGATACAGAACACCATGGCGGATCTGGGCTGGGCCCCCACAGTTGGCATGCAAGATGCGCTGAAAGGCATCCTCGAAGCGTATCGCAACGATGTTGCAGCGGCGCGCAGCCTGATGGATTGAACGCTCGATCTGTGTGACATGTGCGGCATGTGCGTTCTGTAGCCTTTAACATTTAACCTGTCACCTGTAATCTGCATGTAATTTCCGAATGAAGCTGGCTCTCAAGATTGATGTCGATACCTGGCGTGGAACCCTGCAGGGAGTGCCGCGTTTGGTGGAGGCCCTGAGCCGCCATGAAGCGCGGGCCACTTTCCTCTTTTCATTAGGACCCGATCACACAGGGCGCGCGCTGAAACGCGCTTTCCGGCCGGGTTTCATGAGGAAGGTTTCACGCACTTCGGTCGTCTCCCACTACGGCATTAAAACGCTCCTTTACGGCACGGTACTGCCCGGCCCAGACATTGGAAAAGGTTGTCGCGACATCCTCTGTGCCGTACGCGAAAGCGGCCACGAAGTCGGCATTCATTGCTGGGATCATGTCAAATGGCAAGATGGCGTGGCTCAGGCGGACGGCCCCTGGGCCGAGCGCGAAATGCGTCTGGCCTTTGAACGCTTTGAGGACGTTTTCGGGGGCAAGCCCAGGACACACGGTGCGGCAGGCTGGCAGATGAATGCTCAGGCTTTGCGCCTGACCCAGCGTTTGGGCTTCGATTACGCTTCGGATACGCGCGGAACCCATCCTTTCATGCCCGTCTGGAATGGCGAGGTCATTCATTGCCCGCAATTACCGACCACCCTGCCCACGCTGGATGAGCTGATCGGTGTGGAGGGGGTGGATGAAGGCAATGTACACGAACGGCTTCTGGCTTTGACGCGTGATCCGCATGCCTATCCGGATGGACATGTTTTTACCTTGCATGCCGAGCTGGAAGGCATGAAGCTGCTCCCTGTCTTTGAGAAGCTGCTCACTGGCTGGCGTGAACAGGGCTATACAATCACCACGACTCGGAATATCTTTGACTCGCTGGCTTTGGCCAGACTGCCGCGCTGCGAAGTGGTGCGCGGAGAAATTCCAGGCCGTTCCGGAACATTGATGCTGCAGGGGCCGCCTTGGCTTGAAAAGTGGAAACTCGCCGCTGCTTGAAAGGACAGAATCATGGAAGACGTCGTTCTTGATTTCTCCGTGCCGGCTACGGGAGACAAGGTATTCCGGCTTTCCAGCCAACGTGTCGGCCCGCTTGTCCTTTATTTTTATCCCCGAGACAACACTCCGGGCTGTACGACAGAAACCGCCCAGTTTCGTGATCTTTATCCTGAATTCAGCGCGTTGGGATGCGATATTTACGGGCTTTCACGCGACACGCTGGTTTCACACGAAAAATTCAAGGCGAAGCTCGGTCTGCCTTTTGATCTGCTTTCCGATACAGCAGAAACGGTTTGTCAGCAGTTTGGCGTCATCAAACAGAAAAAGCTTTATGGCAAGGATGTGCGTGGGATCGAACGCAGCACTTTCCTGATTGAAGTGAAAGCGGAACAATGCGTCATTCGCCGTGAATGGCGCGGTGTCAAGGCGGATGGCCATGCCTCGGAGGTCTTGCAGGCCGTCCGGGAACTGGCAGGCTCGTAGCGTGTAGCATTCTTCCGGTCGCTGGCCGCATCGACTCTTCTCTGAAGAGAGGGGCGGCGTCGGATGAGAAGGCTTTTGCAGTACGCGATGGTTTAATGCCGGATTTCAGTGTGTCCGGTTCTTCCCGATCAGCTTTGAGGAGATGGCGATGAATACAGGAAAGAGCAGCACTCCCCGCAAGCGTAAAGCGGCCGTGCAAAACAAACTGTTCGTTCTCGACACCAATGTCCTGATGCATGATCCGCTGAGTCTGTTCCGTTTCGAGGAACATGACATTTTCCTGCCGATGATGACGCTGGAAGAGTTGGACGCCAACAAGAAAGGGATGACGGAAGTCGCACGCAACACCCGCCAGGCGACTCGTCTGCTGGACGAAATTGTTTCCGCCAGTGGAGATGAAACCAATATCGCAGACGGTATCTCACTTGAAGAACCCTCGCACCGGCAGTCCAGTGGCCGTCTTTTTCTTCAGACCGAAGTGATCGACACGCTACTGCCACAGGCTTTGCCCGGTGGAAAGGCAGACAACCAGATCATCTCCGTCGTCATGCATTTGTGCCAGAAGTTTCCCGGGCGCAGCGTGATTCTGGTGTCGAAAGACATCAATATGCGGATCAAGGCCCGCGCGCTGGGCTTGGCGACGCAGGATTATTTCAATGACAAGGTGCTGGAAGATACCGACCTTCTCTACACCGGCACGCGCGAACTACCCGCCGATTTCTGGGACAAGCATGGCAAGGGCCTGGAATCTTGGAAGCAGGACACGCATACCTTCTATCGTGTCAAAGGCCCGATGTGTAAAGACCTGCTTATCAACGAGCACGTCTGGCAGGAGGGGGCGCAGCCACTTTATGCCTGGGTGCGCGAAGCGGGAGCCAAGGAAGTTGTTCTTGAAACCCTTGTTGAATATACCCATCAGAAAAATGCCGTCTGGGGCATCACGGCACGCAATCGTGAGCAGAATTTCGCACTCAATCTCCTGATGAATCCCGATATCGATTTTGTCACCCTGCTGGGGCAGGCCGGAACCGGCAAAACCCTGCTGACGCTGGCCGCTGGGCTTTCACAGGTGCTCGACAGCAAACGCTATTCCGAAATCATCATTACCCGTGTCACCGTCCCCGTTGGAGAAGACATCGGTTTTCTACCCGGAACGGAAGAAGAAAAGATGACCCCCTGGATGGGCGCGTTGGAAGACAACCTGGAAGTGCTGCTCAACCGTCCGAACGAGGAAGCAGGCAGCAGTGCTGGCGGGGGTGACTGGGGACGTGCGGCAACCATGGACCTAGTTCGTAGCCGCATCAAGGTTAAATCCCTCAACTTCATGCGCGGCCGCACCTTCATGAACAAGTTTCTCATCATCGACGAAGCGCAGAACCTCACTCCCAAGCAGATGAAAACCCTCATCACCCGCGCCGGCCCGGGAACGAAGGTGGTTTGCATGGGCAACATCGCCCAGATCGACACGCCCTACCTCACCGAAGGCAGCTCCGGCCTGACCTATGTGGTTGACCGCTTCAAGGGCTGGTCCCATTCCGGTCATATCACCTTGCAACGTGGTGAACGTTCCCGGCTGGCCGACCACGCGGCGGAGGTGTTGTAGCCGGAAAGCCTCGCTGGGCGACGTGGAGGGTCTATTGATCTCGCTTCATTGCCTGGATTGACAAGAGCCAGCGCATGATTCGGTTGACATCGCCGGGAGGGTGCTGCTGAGGAAACTTAACTTTTGTTTGTCGTGAATATTGGAATCGCTTTCCATTATTTACGACAAACCAAGCGTTCCCGAATCATCGCCTCGGCTCTTCAAAGCATCAGCATCCGTTTTACGGTGCTGATGCTAAGGCTCGCTTGAGGTTTGAAACTTCGCCCCGGTACGGTGTGGGGATTGAAGCTTCCGACCGGAAGGTGTGACGCCAATCAGCAGCTCGCTTACTGCGCCGGAGTAACCGGCGCGCGACGCATCATCCGACCCTGGCCTTGACCGCGCCCTTGTCCCCGGCCTTGCGCAACCGGACGCTGAGAGAAATGTTTCTCAACGACGGATTTTTGTTCCGGTGTCAGCACAGCATAAAGATTCTTCAAGGCCACATTCATCGCTTCCATGTGGGTCAAGCGTTGCTTCATGAACTCGATGCCCTTGTCCATGCGCTCAGGCGTTGAGAGTGCGGGTGCGTCGGCGGCAGGCGGCTTGAAGCCATCGCGCAGGGCCTGCATTTGTTCGACCTGTTGCTTGGATTGATCTGCAAAAGCCTGCCAGGCCTTGTCTTGTTCAGGCGTGATCTTGAGATCAGTTTTCAGCTTGTCCAGGCGGGCTGCCGCATTTGCAGCGAAATTGATCTTGCCTTTGCCCTGCGCGCCCGGGCCCTTTCCTGCCTGCATCATGCCCATTCCCATGCCGGGAATGTGAGGGCAGAACTCCGGGTTACCCATGGGGCCGAAAGGTTGAGCCTGAGCGGAATTCAGAGCGAGCGCGGTGAAAGCCGCGATGCTGACAAGCAGTTTATGGACAGGTTTCATGTGAGGCTCCTTGTTGAAATGAATAAGCTGGCTCGGAAAACTTATCGCAGCTGCGTGATGACGTCGGCTTCGCTGGCCAGCAGCAGCACGTCCGCACCACGACGGGCGAACAAGCCATTGCAGACCACACCGACAATGCTTTCTAGTCGGGATTCCAGAGCAAGCGGATCATCGATCGAAAGGCCGTGAATGTCGAGAATTTCATTACCGTTGTCAGTTATGAAACCGGTTCGCAGGCGAGGTTCCCCGCCCGTCATTTCAATGATCTGGCGGCGAACCTGTTCGCGAGCCATTGGAATGACTTCGAGAGGTAAGGGGAAGTTCCCCAGTGTTTTGACTTTCTTGCTGGCATCGCAGATGCAAACAAAGGTTCCCGCCACCGCTGCAACAATCTTTTCACGAGTCAGCGCGCCGCCGCCCCCCTTGATCATGCTCAGCTTGCTATCGATTTCATCCGCGCCATCCACATAGATGGGCATGGAAAGTCCTCTGGAAACGACGTCATTGAGATCAAAAACAGGCAAGCCGTGTGACTCAAGCCGCCGACGCGTCGCTTCCGAGCTGGCAACACAGCCCCCAATTTTCGTTTTGAGCGCGGCGATTTCGTCGATGAAACAGTTTGCCGTCGAGCCTGTCCCCACCCCCAGAATCGCCCCCTCTGGCAGGTGCGTTGCCACATAATCCCGCGCCGCCCGAGCAACGGTCAGTTTGAGTTCGTTCTGATTCATGAGATTCCTTGTGAAAAGCCGTTCCGGGGGAGTGTGAATGCAGGAAAGAGCGACGATTCTAGCGAACCTGTACGAACAGTATGGAAGTTTCCAGGCTAAAAAAGGCAGGAGATGGAAAGATGCGAATCCTACTGGTTCATCTTGATCCAGAGCGTGACTTCCGCAATCTGGGATTCATCCTGTGTGGTGGCCGTAGTGCTGCCATAGGCCATGCGCTCATCGACGCTCCAGTTGGCCGGGGTGGCAGAAGTCAGTGCAGCCTGCGAGCTTTCGCGTACCCGGCCAAAGCGGGCATCGACCCGACCATCGATCTGGCCATCGAGCAGCCGCGCCAGTGCCGGTGTCACGCCCGTCAATATCATGACATTGCGCGGACGGGTGACGTAGTTACCGGGTGTGGCATCCGGTTCTGACCAGGTTTCGTTGGAGAAACAGACTTTCAGTTCGTGCGACACACCATTCGAATCGAGGTAGACAGCGCGATCCGCGCTGCCCTCGGCGCGGCCTTCCGGCATAGACACCCCAGCGGCCTGCATCACGCCTTGCAGGGTATTGGTGCAAAGCTGGGATGAGGCGGCATTATTGACCTTGCCGCTTGGGCTGGTGGCATTGTCACCGGGAACGATGCCGCTACCGGCGACATAGTTGTCATAAGCCAGCATCCAGCCCTGGACGAAATCACTGGAAAGCCGCTGGTATGCCGCATTGCGATGAACGTCGCGGCCGATGGTAACGGCGGCGAGGATGATGAAAATGATGGCCAGCGAAACGGACAGTTCCAGCAGGGTGAAGCCGTGCTGGCGGGGCGGGACGGGAAAATTGAAATGGGAGCGCATGTTTTTGGGAGCTCAAGTACGTGTCAGAAGCCGGTAGCGTCTGCAGCCAAGGCATTGTTGCGAATATCAGCAGCCAGTGCCGTTGCGTCCTTGAGAACGGTATTGGTGAAATCCGTGACCTGATCATCAGCCATTTTTTTCGCCACACTGGCGGCAGCAAGTGTTGCCGCAGCACTTGCAATTGTTCCTACATTGGCAACGATGGATGCGATACCGGCGGCGATGGTATAGGAAAGTGTGCCAAGTGAGGCTAGCCCGATCGTAATGGCGGTTGCTGTAACGGCTGTCGCATTGAGCAACCCTCCGATTGAGAGAAACACCGTACCGGTTGCTGAAGCAACGCCAGCAGAAGCCATTTCAGCAGTCAGTTCTAGTTGTGTCTTGTAGTCATACATGTACTGCTGCACGATCGCTGCGGAAGTGGCTGCATTGAATTGGGCGTGACCAATGGCCACTAGGTTCGGACCACAGGAGAGTGCTGAAAACAGTTGATCGAAACCTGCAGTTCGTATTTGGTCATCATAAGTTGCAGAGTGGGGTCGTGATGGACTGTCGAAGACCGGATTGGATGAAGTTTGGGCAGCTTGAGCACCATCGAAGCGATTACCATCACCGTCTGCATCCAGCAAACCGGATGCAGCCAAGGCATAGGCAACGTTTTGTCGGCTTCCTATAATTTCTGCTCCGTGTACATCACGAGCGGTGGTGTATATCTGGCCTGAATTGAAAGTATCGCCAGCACCATTTATGAGTGCAGTGCAAAGGTCAATAAGATTGCTATTCCCCAGCGTTGATTCGGCAGTAACCGGATAATGCGGTGGATTGGGGAGTGTGGTCAGCAGGGGCTTGAATCGATCCATACTGGAGGCAAGATCCGCGTCTGTTGAAGAGGCCGCTACAGCTCCTCTCCGATAAATACCGTAGCGAAGACCACGAACCCGACTATCGGCAATCCCCAAGGTTTTCCATGGCAGCGTGCCGATGGCATTTGTCGTTCCGCCGCAATCTTCGTAACCATCGTTGTTGGTGTCCGGACAGGGAAGGCGAAACCTGGCTTGGGCAAAGCCCTTTAAGGATTGATCTGCAACACTTAAGGCATCCTGCTCGATCAGTGTGGTTTGTTGATGTGCTGCGTATTTCCAATACGAAACCAGAGCGATCGTCAGCACGCCGCTGATAACCAGCGCAATGGACATTTCAATCAGAGAAAAACCGCCTTCGGAAGTGCCGGTAAGAGGTGATTTCATGGCGTCAGACCTTTCTGATCGACTTTCAATGCTTCCGCCAACGCGTTGCTTCTTTGAATCAGCATCTTTGTTCTGTAATTATCTGCGGCTTTTTTCTTTTGCTCTGCCTTGTCCTTGGCAAGAAGAGCCATGACCTGTTTCCCAATCATCGCGGCCAGTGCTCCGGCAGAGCCGATAATCCCGAGTACAGCTCCTATTGAGGGGCCAGCAAGCGAGGCTCCTAGCGTCGCCATGGCCACCGCGATGGAGGTCACGCCGGTTGCTCCGGCGTTGAAAAGGTCAGACGCAGCGATGAGTGCATTCGTTGTTGCCATCTTTACGTTCCCTTCTTGAACCGAATAGTTGAAGGAACAAAAACTCTTGAGCATTTCCGCATTGCGATCATTGTCGTAAGCTGCATAAGCCGCACGAACTACCCCCTGGGCATCACCCAGTGCTTTTGGACAATTTAACCGACCAGAAAGCTCGGTTAGGCCTGTAGCGAGAACAGCATCGTCATAGCTGGCCGTCCGGGCTGCATCGGGAGAAGCAAAACGGTTTGGAAGTGTATTGTCTCCGTCGAATTGAGTATTGGCCCCTGCATCGGCGATGGCATAAGCGATAGGAACATCCCCGGCTACGAGGCTGGTGGTGGGTGACTGAATGGCATTTCGGACTGCAAGGCAAAAATCCAGTCCATTGGTTCTGGAAGATGCGGCTCCGGGAGGAAGCGTCGGAATGTAGCGGTTCTTCAGGCTGGAAAGATCCGCATCCTTTTCAGTCAAGGCACTGGGGTTACGGAATACCCCATAGCGCAGCGGGTGCGGCAAGCTGATACCCAAGGTTTTTTCAGGTAGCTTTCCAACGCTATCTCCCGTACAGTTTTCCAGACCATTGCCGGAGGTGTCTGGGCACGGGAGCCTATTTTCACGAAGGATGAAACCTTCCAGTGCAGCCTGAGCCTCCCGAAGGGCTATGGATGTACTGACCTCGCTTGTTTTTCGGATGACAGGCAAGAATTTCCAGACAGCCATCCCCAGTAATGCACTGGCTGCCAGTACGATCGTCATCTCCAGAATCGTAAAACCTGCTGTCTTCCATAAGAAAGATTGTGGCCTCATTTCATGCCTCCCTTCGCTTCAACTGCCTGAAGTGCCCCCTCGCCGCCTGACCAGATTTTTAGTTCGAGTGTGGAGGTTGGTGTAGTTCCAGTAGAAAAATCCCGAAACTGTTCATAAGCAGCCTTAGCCTGGTCTGCTGCCGTCACAGATTGGTTGTATGAATCGTTAGCTATATTATATTTATCGGTCCTTATCCAGCACTTTGGATACGAATCCTCGATATTGCCATTTATCTCCTTGATGTGTCTTCTTATTTCACCTCGATAATCAACGTGATGAGTACAATCTACTGAGGTTGAGACCACCTTTCCATCTTTATCTTTTGTTTCTGTGGTTGTGCAGTAGTAAAGATTGAATTTTTCGATTACATTATCACGCGCATTTTCATAGGTGGTTTTGGCGGAGTCTCGATTGGCCTTGGCTTCGTTAAGTGCGGCTTCCTTTCCAGATAGGCTGGTGTCTAGGCTGGCAAGTTGGCGTTGCATGTCGATCAGAGCCTTTTGTTTTTGGGCTTTTCTATCAGGGTCGGTTTCGCCATTGATATCACTCTGTAGTGAGGCAATCTGGCTTTTTAGATTGTTAATTTGCTGTGAAACATCGATTCCGCCAGTTTGGTTTGTAATATTGTCTATTGCTTTCTCCAGGTTGCGAATCAGATCTTGATCTGGGTTTGCTTTTGCTCTTTCATTATTGAGCTCAGTATTCAGCTTGTTAATAAGGTCATTACGTTCATTAGAGGTATTGGACGATGAGCTTTCAGGAAGTTTCTTGGCGCGATCATAATCAGCCTGTTTTTCATCGACAATGAGTTGTGTAAGATAAAAGTTGTACAATTTGCTTCGAACAGCGATTAAATCGCTATCGTACAATGTCTGCGGCCTGTTTGGTTTTGGATTGGATTTATCGTTTGCGTCCCAAATAGCAAAATGAGCCCAATCCATTAACCAGCCCCATGTATCACTGGCCGTTTCGCAGGCTTTATTTTTTTCTGTTTCTGCCTTTTGTTTTTCTTGCTGTTTCTTTGTGATTGCAGCACTTGCATCGTCCCAGGCTTTTTTTGCGGTATTGGTGGCGTCACTCATGTTGAGGCTACTGGCTCCAAGTTCTCCTCCCGCTTTGAAAAAAGTCACTTCTGACATGACGAGTGCGGTGGCCATGGCCGCAACGGAAAGCAGGTTGGCCGCGACGGCGTAGCCTGCGGATATAATGGCCGTAGCTCCCGTAGCCACGGCAATACTCAGAACCGGTATGGTAAAGCATCCGATAATGACGACACAGGCTGCGATGGAACCACTTAGTGCCGTTGTGGCTGCACTGAGGGCGGCAATGGCAGCCCCCATCGTGGCGGCGGCAAGCCCGGCCTTGGTCTGGGCAACGAGCATTTTGGCGTAGTTGACGCCGACGAGTGCGCCGGCTGATACCAAATTCCAAGCTTTTTGTTCGCCTACTTCGCTTGCGACTTCATTAGCCAACCCCATGTTGTTGACCGAATCCATTAGCTCAGCACAACTATTCATGGCGTACAGCTCGGAGAATTGGCGCGAGACGACCTGATCGTCACTTCTATCCAATCCAAGACTTCCGGCGTCGTCCATTTCTGCGGCCAAACTGGCGTTTCGCCCGTCAAAGAGATTTCCATCTCCATCCGCATCCAGATTGCCCGGATGGGCAATGGCATAAGCTATTGTGTGGTTGAGCGGGCCGCCGCCACTTGATGTAAAGACGCGGATACCGCCGGAACTGGTGTCCTTGGCGGCTTGTGACAGATTTTGGCAAAAATCTAGGGTATTGATCCGTCCGAGGTTATAGGTGCTGCCATCCAGTTTGGTTGCTTCAAAGGTATTGTTTATTGTTGTCAGATCAACTGCTCCGGTGCGGCTGACCATGTAAGCCAGCCGTGTGATTCCGGCCAAATCCGCGCTGGGTTCAAGGCCTAGTGTCCGATACGGAAACAGCCCTTTCTGATGGCCCGCACTACAATCACTGACGCCATTGCTGGACGCCGTTGCTGGGCAGGGTAGCTGATAAAAACGGGCAGCGTAAGCATCAACCTGTTGCTGTGCGATTCGTAACAGATTGGTTTGTACCTCGATGCGGCGGCTTTCGGTCTGCGCCTTCAGCCAAAATGCGCCATTGATCAGCACTCCGCCCAGCACGAAGGTCAGCAGCAGGGCTTCGAGCAGGCCGAAGCCGGCTGATCGGTGGCGGTGAGCGGACATGATTGGGTGCATCGGATTACCCTCCTTGCATCGAGGTGGTCACGGTCTGGCGTACCAGATCGTAGACGGGGAGCAGCAGTGCAACGATCAGGAAAAGAAACAAACCACCGGCAATCAGGATGACGGCTGGTTTGATGATTTCACCAAGAGTCGAGACCACGATGTTGAGTCGTTTGCGGTATTCGTCTGCCAGATGTTGTAGCTGGGCATCGAGATTGCCGGATTCTTCACCTACAGCCACCATGCGGGTTACCATGGGCGGGAAACCGCCGACCTGGCGCATGGCCATGGCGATGCGGTCTCCACGCGCCACACGTTCGCGCATGGCTTCGATTCTTACCTGATAGTAGGTGTCAGAAGTGGCGCGGGCAAGGATGTCGAGACTGGTGACGACGTCGATACCGGCACGGATCAGGATGGCCAGATGCTCGGTGATGCTGGCCAGCCCGGATGAGCGCATCAAAACGCGGGAGATGGGGAGTCCGTGCCCCAGTCGGTGCATGAACTGGCGTACCCCGGGAATACGGGAGATGGCCAGCCACAGGGCGATGCTGCCACCCACGAGGATGAGCAGCACGAGCAGCCCGTGATGTGTTACCCAATCCGAAAAGGCCAGCAGACCGACTGTGATGGGCGGGAGTTTGGCGTGCAACTGCTTGAACAGCTGTGCCATGTTGGGGACGACGTTGTAGATCCAGAAGGTGGCGACGGCAAGGATGGAGACGAAGACGAAAGCCGGATAGATCAAGGCGGTGCGCATGTCGCGCCCGATCTGGATGAGGCGTTCGACATGGTCTGCCCCTTCGAGCAGCATGCGTCCCATGTTGCCGGAGCGGTCGCCGATGGAGACCAGATTGCGGACACTTTCCGGAAAAACGTCGGGGTGGCGGGCGAAGGCATCTGAGATCGAGGCTCCGGCATTGAGGTCATCGAGCAGACGGCGGGCCAGGCGCGACAGGCGGGGTTGGTTACCGAGGTCTCCTTCGGATTCGATGGCACGCAGGGCGTCCAGCATGGGAACTCCGGCATTGCTCATCAATGCCAGATCGCGCAGGAAGCCGGCCAGGTCTTCGCGGCGGATCGGTTGGCGGAAGGGGCGCAATAGGATGCTCTGGGCTGTAGCGAGCCAGGATGGCAGGCGATAGAGCATCAACACCGGGCCATCGTGCTGGCGTTCCAGCCACAGGCGGGCAGAAAAGTCGCGGTCGATGGCCAGCCGTATGATCCCGCTTGTCACCGTTCCTTCGGGCTGTAACACTCGGTAGTAGTAGGTGTTCATATTCGCCATCAGAGCACCCCACCAACAGAGCGATGGACTTCTGCGACGGTGGTTTCACCTTGCAGGACACGCCAATGTGACATTTCCAGCATCGAGCGATAGCCGCCGTTGATGGCGGTCTGGCGAATTTCATGGCGTGGTCGGTCGTTACCGATGGCATCGGACAAGGCGCGGTCGAGGATGATGATCTCATAAACCGGCAGACGGCCAAGGTAGCCACTTTCATTGCAACAGTCGCAGCCGACGGCATGGTAGAGGGCTTCGGGAAGTGGGCTTTTGGGGGCCACGGACTCACAGAAGTGACGCTCTTCTTCTTGCAGGGGGCGGCTTTCCTTGCAGCAGGGACACAGACGGCGCACCAGTCGCTGGTTGACGACGGCAACTAGGTTTTCGGCGATGCTCTCCGAGTCGATGCCAAGCAGGCGCAGACGTGGAATGACGCCGAAGATGCTGCCGACGTGCAGGGTGGAGAGTACCAGGTGGCCGGTCGAGGCGGCGTCGATGGCGGCTTGTGAGGTTTCTGCATCACGAATTTCGCCAACCAGCATCACATCCGGGTCATGGCGCAGGAAGTAGCGCATGGCCGAGCCGAATTCGTAACCGGCGCGGCGGTTGACTTCGGTCTGGCAGGCACCAGGAACGCGGTATTCAACGGGGTCTTCGATGGTCAGGACATTGCGTTCGATGAGCGACTGCATGCGCAGTGCGGCGTGCAGGGTGGTGCTTTTTCCCGAACCGGTCGGGCCGGTAATGAGGATCAGACCAGCCGGGCGGGCAAAGACCTTGCGCAGACGGTTGACATCAGCGACAAGATAGCCAAGGTCTTCCAAGCTGCCCAGCTCGCTGCGGCCGGGCAGGATACGCAGCACCATGCGTTCGCCGTATTCGGCGATCAGGGTAGAGACGCGCAGCGTGGCCGGGGCGTCGAGGATGGTGGCGGTGAAGCTGCCGTCCTGGGGCAGGCGTTGTTCGGCGACATCCATTTCGGCAGAGAGTTTGATGTAGGCCAGCAAGCGGTTGAGTACCGGGGGCAGGGCAAACTTCGGGCGTAGCAAGCCGTCGACGCGGAACAGGACGTGGAGACTGTTGGCGGCCGGGGAGAAGTGGATATCGGTGGCACGGTCGCGCACGGCCAGGTGCAGCAGGTAGTCGAGCATGCGCTCCGGGCTGTAGGCGCGATCTGGATCGTCGGCCAGGCGGCGTATTTCGCGCGCCAGTAGATCTTCGATGGGGTTCTGGGTGAAGTAGAAATGCTGGCGGATTGCACGCGCGACGCGGGTGAATTCACCTTGCAGGAAACGGGTTTTCAGCCCGGTGCGGCGTAATACCAGATCGGCCACGGCACGCGGATCACTATTGCCAAGAACGACATCAAGGGTATCTTCCGTGCGTTGCAGGGGCAGGAAACCGTGGGTCAGGCATAGGTCACGGTTGAAGATGGTCAGTACTTCAGGGGCCGGCTTGTCGATCGTGGCAACTTCCACATAGGAATAGCCATGCTGCGAGGCCAGGAAGCGAGCGATTTGTGCTTCACTGGCCAGGCCATGTTCGACCAGGATGTTGCCGAGGCGACCGCCTTCGATGGCCTGTTTTTGCAGGGCGTATTCGCGTTGCAAGGAGTTGATGATGCCATAGCGCATCATCAGTTCCCCCAGAGGTTGTGTTGCCTCGTCCTTGTTGCCCAGAGTCGCCGTTATCGGGAATTCCTCGACAGCGTGCTGGTTGATCGTCAGGCAGGGTGGGGCGGTATGGGTCATGACGTTTTGTCCAGCAGCAGCAAGGTTAGGTCATCTGGCTCACCCTGGGCAGTCAAGCCCAGGCTGGCCTGGAAACGGGCGAGTGCGGCGCGGGTGAGCGGGCCAAAGTAGCCGTCGATGGCCTGTGGGTGATAAAAGCCGAGTGCTGCCAGCCGGGTTTGCAGGTGTTGCAAGGCAGCATTGGGCGCGGGGGCTTGCAGGTCACGGTTTTGTCCGCCGGTTTGCCAGACGACCCAAGGCGTACCGTTTACTTCGTAGCGGCATAGGCCGGGGCCATCTGTTAAATACTTGTCGGCTGCTGCGGGAATGCTCGCCATGTGCAGGTTGCTGGCAGCAGAAGTACGGCCGACCTGGGCGAACTCGGGTCGTTGCAGGCAATGCCCCAGGTCTGGAGAGGTGGGCGGTTTGGCGGATTCCGGGGCTTTTGCGGAGGATGGTGGCGAGATTGTGGCCGCCGCAGGGTGAATTTTTGCCTGCGGTACTGGCACGGTGGACATGGGTGTGGCAAGAGAGGGGGCAACGGTTAAAACGGGCTTGTGGGCAGCGGCCAGGTAGCCGCCCTGCCATGCAGCGTAGGCGACGACGGGAATGGCGGCCATCGTGGCCAGCCAGCCGATGTGGTAGATAGATTTTGGGGTTGCGGTCTTGCGGCCGATTTCGGTTTCGGTAATGGCCTGTTGGATGAGCGCGCGGTTGATGACGCTGCTACGCCGCGAGACGAGGCCGTACAGACAGCGGTCGAGAATGAGGTGGATGCGCCGAAGATTGCCTCCGGTGGTCTGGTGCAGCAGTTTCAGGGCTCCGCCATCCAGCGTCAGGCGGCCTGCACCTCCGGCATCGTTGATGCGAAATTCGAAATAACGGCCAGTATCGCGCAGGGAAAGCCCTTCCAGATGGACATGCTTGACGATGCGGCTCTTGAGCTGGCGCAGGTTCTCCTGCTCCAGTTTGTCGATCAGTTCCGGCTGGCCGGCAAGCACGATCTGCAGCAGTTTTTCCTGGCCACTTTCGAGGTTGCTCAGCAGACGCACCATCTCCAGACTTTCGTCGGTCAGGTTCTGGGCATCATCGACGACCATGACGGTGGTCTTGCCGCGCTTGGCCTGTTCGAGCAGAAAATCGTTCAGTACCGCCATGTTGGCGGCCATGTCTTCCCGGGCGGGCAAGCCAAAATCTCGATTGATGGTGGCCAGCAGTTCGCGGCCTTGCAGGAAGGTGTTGAACACCAGGGCTATAGCGATATCGTGGTCAGCGACGGTGTCGAGCAGGCGGCGGACGAAGGTGGTTTTGCCCAGCCCGACTTCGCCGGTCACCAGTAAAAATCCTTTGCGGGCCAATACGCAGTGCAGCACTTCGGCACAGTCGCGGTCGAGCTGATCGGTATAAAAATAGCAGCGGGCGTCCGGCGTTGGCGGGAAGGGGTTGCGCGTCAGTCCCAGTGCGGACAGGTGGGCTTGGGGCGATGTCATGGCGTGGTGGCCTTGTCCAATTGTTGTAGGCTGAGGCGGGCTGCCGGTGAATCCGGGTGGGTGGCTAGGACGCGGCTGATGAGGGTACGGGCGGTATCCAGGCGGCCTTCACGGGCGGCCAGGGCAGCCAGATTGAGGCTGGCGTTCTGGTCATCGGGCAGATGATCCAGAATTTCCTGCCAGAACCGGCGAGCATTGGCGTTGTCTCCTGCCTGGTTGCTTAACCAGGCCTTGGCGCGCAATATCACCAAGTTATCGGGGGGCAGACGTTGTTCCAGGGTTTTGAGTTGCTCGGCAGCAGACTGGGTGTCGACACGCTCGATGGCCTGGAACAGGCGTGTGTAATGTTCCTCAAGAGTGGTTTCCGGAGCCTGTGGCGTCGTGGGGGTTGCTGGCTTGGATGCCTCGGAGGTGGCGGGTGCAGGATGGCGAGGTTGTGAGCGTGAGGCACTCGGGTTGCCAGCGGCTTTTTTGGGGAATCGGTGAGGAGCGGGAGGGATGGTTGCCTGTGCCTGTGTGGAAGGGAGCGAAGGGAGTAAGCGCGGGGCTACTGCGATAGACGCAGCGGGGAGGGGATGTGGGACTTCGAGGGGAGCTTCGGATGTTTTCGTTGCGATGTGGGTGGCCGAAGGCGTCGATCCAAGGGGGGGCGGAGCGAGATCGGTAGTTGGGGATGAAGGAAAGGAAGAGGTTGACGCGCCGTAATGCCAGGTGGCGTATCCCCCCAGTGTGATGGCTCCGATCAGAACCAGGCCCGATATGAGATAAGGCGTGGTCGAACGTGCGGTTGCAGTATTTTTCATGAGGGGTGCTGGAGCCCCAGCGGCGGTATTCGGCCGGTGGGTTTCCATCTCCTTCAGTGCGTCCTGTATCAGACTCATAGCACCTTAACCTTCAGAATCATGACCAGCTCGCGGCTGGAATGGACGCTGGCACGGTTGCTGAACAATGTGCCAAACAAGGGGATTTCGGAGACGCCGGGCGCACCACGGTCATTGTCCGAGGTGCGCTGGTCGATCAGGCCGCCGATCAGGACGGTGTCACCATTGCCGACATTGAGTGTAGTGGTCATTCCCTTGTAGCTGACGACGGGCAGGCTGATACGGTTGCCATTGCCAACATCGATCAGTTGCAGGCTGCGGGCATCGACATCGGTTTGCATCGGGTGCACCATCAGCTCGATACGGCCATCATCACGAACGAAGGGGACGACACCCACCATCACGCCGGCAAAGACGGAATCGGTCTGGACGTCTGACGAGGTGGTGCTGGCTCCGCCGCCGGGGGTGTTGTTGGTCACGCTGGAGCGGGAAACATAGCGTGAGCTGACGCCGACGCTGAGTAGGGCCGGGCTGCCGTTGCGTACCATGATGCTCGGGTTGGAGAGTACCTTGACGTTGCCGAAGGAGCGCAGTGCCGAGAGCACCGCACCGAACGAACCCGCTTGATAGGCCAGGCCAAACGAGGGGCCTCCTTGTGATCCCACCAGTTGAGAAGGGATCGAGAAGGCGCGGCTGGGCAGGCCGTTACTGCCCTGCGGCAGTATTGAGGTGGCTGGGCCCAGCTGACTTGGGCTGACACCGAAATTGGCGGCGGCGTAGTTGCGCAGCATGTTCCAGTCCACGCCCAGCTCAAAACCATCGTTCAATTGCACATCGATGAGTTGAGCCTCGATCTGTACCTGACGTCGCAAGGTTTTCTGAGTGCGTTCGAGCATTTTTTCAACCGAGCGGAGCTGCGAAGGACGTGCCCGGACGTACAGACTGCCGCTCAGACGGTCGAGCGTGTAGATGGCCTGGTTGTGAGCGGTTGTGATAGCAAGGGTTTGCTCCTTGTTGGCATCCCCCTCGGTCTTGCTGGCAGATTTGTCACCGCTGCTGCTGCTCTTGCGGCCACCGCCGCTGCCCAGGATGTTTTGTACGGATTGTTCGATCTGTTCGTAGGGATCGGTTTTGTTGCCGACATTGCCGGAGAGTGTGAGATTGCCACGCAGGGCATTCGAGCCACCGCCTGAGCTGCCGGAGCTGCCGCTGCTGCTGTTGGCACCAAAAACGTTGCCACCAGAGGAGACGTCCAGTGCCATGGTGGTATTGAGTAGATCAAGGGCGAAGACCCGTTCGTCCATCAGGGCGACGCGTAAGGTGTTGCCTTTGATGACGGTCACCAGATCAAAGGCACGAGTCACTTCATTGATGGCTTCGCGCAGGCTGATTTTTTTTAGCTGCATGTCGGCGCGAGTTTCGAGTGCCAGCACCGCAGGCTCGACGATGAGATTGAGCCCGGCCTGATCGGCGACGGCTGCCAGCATCTGGTTGACCGAAGCGTTGATCAGGCTGATGTTGATGGTGCGCGTTTCCAGCGGATCGGCCACCGGTGCGATGATGGGCAGATCAACCGACGGTTTTTTAGTGTTGACGCTGCTTTGCAAAGCGTCATTGGCACTGGAAATTTTTCTGGATTCAGCCACGATAGCCTCGCGCAGCTGCTTTTCGGCTTCGTATTCCACCTTGGGCAGGCTGGCGACACTACGCGGAGGGTTGCCAATGGCACAACCGGCGAGCCAGAGGGTCGCGCAAAGGGTTACGGTCAGACGCAGACCAGGGAGCCGACGCGAGCCGATCTGCGGCGACAAAGGATGAGCAGGAGAGAATGTTGTGTGCAGGGTCATGGTTGTCGTTTTTCTTGTGGGATCAGGGGGCGCGTGCCGAGAGCCAACCGGCCAGCGAAGCGGTACTGAGAGTGACGGTGACGTCATCGTTCGTTGCAGTGACAGGTGTGCCTGGAGCCTGGAAACAGAGGTTGGGATGGACTGCATGGATGCCATCGAAGCGGCTGCTGCTGGCGTCTCGATCGGTCAGTGGGAACGCCAGTACAACGGCGGGATTGCTACGGACGTTGCCGTTGCAGTCGACAGCACCTTGTGTTCCGTTGTTACCCGTCAGGTAAGGGTGAGCGGTGGAGACGGGCTGCCGTCCTGCCTGGTTGAGGGCCAGGATCAGGTCACGCACGTCCTGGTATCCCGGGTTGCCTGGAGCATCCTGCGGGTTGGAACGTTCGGCTCGTACGACAAGGTCTGCGTCTGGTGCCAGCGCACTATCACGATACACGGCATAGGCAGCGTGCAGGGCAGGGGCAGGCAGATCGAAGCCAAGTGTGCGATAGGGAAGGTCGCCACTTTGAGCACCGGCTGGGCAGCCGCTGGCATTCCCTTCCCAGCCATCGCCATCGGTATCCGGGCACGGCAGGCGGGCATGGGTCAGTGCAAAGGATTTCAACGCATTCAGCAATTGCTGGCCCTGTGCATTGGCCATGTCGCGCTCACGCGAGTTGCCGACGTTGCCATAAGCACCGGATACTGCCCAGGTGATGAGGCCGAGCGCGGACAGCACGATGGCCAGTTCCGCCAGCGTGAAGCCGCGCTGCTGCGGCGAGTGCAAAAAATGAGATAGAAACAGGGGTTCGCTCATTTTTTCTGGGGAGCTTGCTTCAAGGTGAGGTCGGTGCGCAGACCAGACTGTTGTTTCTGGATTTGTGCCATCAAGGCTTGCAGGCGCGGCATATCTTCCTTGGTGGGGTTCTGGGCGATCTTTTCCATTTCCCTAGCCAGACGCTGCATTTCGGCTGCCCGTTGCAGGTTTTCACGCATGGCCGACAGGTCGAGGCCGTTGAGGTCATTGCCACCCTGGACACGTTGCAGGTCGGCGAGCACCTTGTCGACTTCCAGAGGGTCTGTGTTGGCTCCTTGGGCAGAGAGGGCTGCCAGCCGTTGCTGTATTTCTGCAATGCCGGGCTTTTGTCCCAGAGGTGTTGGCGAGTTGCTGCCGGGAGCTGCCGGGAGTGCTGGTGAAGTCGCAACAGCCCCCGCACCTGTAGCCGAGAAGGGGGAGGATAGCGAACCCGTTGTCATTGGTGGTGCCATTGAGCCTGCTGCTGGGGATGTTGGTGGAAACACAGAAGGTGCACCGGGAACGGCCGACGGAGAGTGCGAGGCGGCCGGAGAGAGCCCCGACGGCGAAGTCATCTGCGCTGAAGAAGGCGAAGAGGAAAAGGACGAAGAGGAAGAAGAGGACGAAAAAGGGTGGGCGGCACCGTGGGAGCTGCTGTTGCGCCAGTCACTGACCGTCATGAAGACAACGGCAGCGAGCAGGGCTAATCCCAAAAAAATACCAATGAGGAGTGAGCGATTTTTCATGATCGTGATTCCTTCAGGGATGGCGTCCAGATACCGCAGGAGAGGGGGAGGGAGAGGGTGCTGGCAGCGCGCTGGCGAGAGGGCCGGAGGGTGTGGTTGATGCAGAACTTGATGCAGAACTTTGGGCATTCATGGCAGTGGCTGGAGGTGTGCGTCCTGTATGAAGGCTGCCAATGCGGATTTGCGCAACAGGAACGGTCAGAATCTGTTTGCCACGCGCTTCGGTGATGATGACGCGTTCCGGCTCGATGCGAGTCACCCGGCCACTGTGCGGCAGCGTATCGCCTTCGCGTACCAGTTGCCCGTCAATCATTGCGCGTAGCCCGTCTTTTCCTTCCAGTAGCAAGGAGAGCGTGCGTTGCGGCGGCGTGTAATCATCGCCATTTTTCAATGCGATCACGGGCTGGGCGATGACCGGCCCCAGGCTGACCAGAGTGGGGGGGCGCATTTCGTGGCTGAGGTGATCTGCCACGGTCAGTAGCCGCTGCGCCGTTTCGACATCATTTTGTGTGGTGGTGATTTGTTTTGTGGGGACATCCTCAAGACGGGGAGGAAGCCTTGAACCAATCTGTTTCTGGGTCAGGATGGAGAACATCCAGCCCAGAACCACAAGGCCGAGGACATTGAGGAACAGGGCAGCGTATTTCATGAGGAAGCCCCCGTGCTTTCAAGTCGGTAGGTAAACCCACTGCTTTTGCCTCCGTCAGCTGGATCCAGTGGTGTGGCCTGATAACCGGCATCTCGCAGGTACTGAAGGAAGCGGTTAAGGGCTGAGGGGTCTCCCAGATTACCCAGGCTGCCATCAACGACCAGGCTGACATTTTTTTCCTTGCTGGTTTCTAGGCGCAGGCGCTGGATGTGGATCTCACTACCGGCGGCCTGGCGCAGAACGCCGAGGGCAATGTAGGGGTTGTATGCAGTTTTCTGGGCTGCCAATGTGTTGAGGAAGGTGGCCGTTGAGGCGTAATCCGGTGGCGCGCTGCGGGCAAGCATGGTCTGTATGGGTTGTGTGCGTTGGCTGGCCTGCTGCTTCAAGGTTTGGGCATGTTCGTATTCAAGGCTGGCAGACCAGTGCAGGTAGGCACCCAGTCCATACAGGCCAGCGGCCAGGATGGCGACGGCAAGGATGGAAACCGGCAAGGCTTGTTCTGCACCCGCGGCAAGTTTTTCAATACTGCCATTGATGCTGTCACGGACGTCACATTGGGCAAGCAGCCAGGGTAGGGCACTGATGAGCGGTGCACCTTCGTGGGACTTCAGCACGACCTGAGGGCAGGATTCGACCGGGATTCCCAAGGTCTGAGCGAAGGTTTGCTGTAGCTCGCTCCCTGTCTCCGGGTGCGTCAGAATGGGGCACCAAGATGTGCGGGGCAGTGTATCTCCCGGGCGGTTCTGGTCGCGAATCTGCTGGGTTAGCGAACGGAGTGCAATCAAAAGATCATCCACGCTGTCGCTGTAGGCCGTGACCTGAATGTAGGTATAACCGTAGTTGGTGCGTGAAAGATAGAGGATCTGATGCCCCTGTTGCAGCAGGCGGGCTTCGCCGTTTTCTAAGCCTGCCGTTGCCAGAGCGAGCAGGGGCAGGATGAGTCCGTGTGTTTTCTGATCGTTGGCCCAACGGTTGGTCTGCTGCCAGGTGGTCAGGGGGATGGCGGTGTAGAGTGCCTGCAGACCGTCACCAGAGGGATGCTGGCGGTGGATGAGTACGTGGCTTTCACCGTCGACCAGGCCTTCGGCACGCATCCGGCGTTCGATGACGGCCGCAGCATGCACTGCCTTGCCCTGGATGCGTAAGGTTCCGCTGGGGGCGGCAGCAAAATCGTCGACGATCCAGGTGTTTTCGTCGAGAGTGGGCGCAGCGTCGAGAAGATGCAGGCGATCGCTCTCGATGCGTTGCCAGCGTTCGCCGAAATGGAGCAGGATAGCTGCGTTTTTCATGATTTCTTGGCGGGGATGACCGGGGGGGGCGATGCCGTGGCAGATGCTGGTGCAGAGGGCGGTTGCTCGGAGGGAGCAAGAGCGCGTGCCGAATCGCGAGCAAAATAGGAACCGCGCAAGGTGAGCGTCAGGGGGGCGGCGCGCTCTCCTCCTTCTGGCGTGTCGAACAAGCCAATCTGGCCCTCCGGGGAAAAAATTTCGAAATCTTCGGCGACGAACAGGCGACCGTTATCCGGAGAGGTTTCCCGCAGCAACCGTTCGGCGTCAGGACGGCTGGTGCTGAAGGTACGCAAATTCACCTTACGCTCAATCCAGTTCTGGGGCATCAGACCAAGCGATTGACTATTTTTAACAGTCTGCTCAGTCAGCTCCACCCAGCGGGCATGGATGCGTGCCTGTTTCAGCCGTTCGTCCGCATCTGCGAGCGTTTGCCGGGCGGTTTCTGCTTCGCTGCGTGCGGCATTCAGCTGGGTCATGCCGGAGCGAACCAAGGTCGCCCCGGAAGCCAGGGCCACCAGAGCCAGCCCCAGCAAGGTCAGGCGGATAATGTGCCGATCAAGTTTCATTGATCCATGGCCCAGTGTGCCGTAACCAGAACGACGCGATCTTCATCGAGCTTGCGCCCATCCGTCGTGGCGGCATTGGTGTTGCCCGGCCCGGTTGAGCCCAGTTCGCTGAGGGCCTGGGTGTTGTTGGCTTCCCACTGCGTGCCCGGGGCATTGGCGGTGTGGCCGGAGGTGTTCAAGGCACTGTTCTGGATACGGAAGCGGCCTTCGCGTGAATCCGGCTTGCCGTCGATCAGTTGATCCATGTAGCGCGCCAGATCCGGTGTCAGGCCGCGCAAGACCATGACATTGCCAGCACCACTGATGGTACCCGGCGGGTTCCACTGAAAGGCCACTTGCAGTTCTACACCATTACCGTTGCTGTCGGTGTAGAGGTAGCGATCCTCGTGACCTTCCCCACGGCCCGGCGCCAGACGGATACCGGCACGCATCATGAGATCACGCAAATCCTGAACTGCCAAGTTGGGGTCGCCCGTACCAACGGCATTGGCAGCATAGCCCTGGCCGTGAGCGATGCGACGGCCGGTATTAGTGAAGTTTTCCGGCAGGCCGGCACCGCCGCCACCGGCGCGGGTACAGGAAGCGGAACCGCCAAAGGTGGTTTCAGAGCCATTGACCATATAGGTCGGAGCTTGCTGGCAATCACCGATGACCACACCAGTGCGCTGGTAATACTGGTCGTAAGCCATTTTCCACTGGTAGGCAAACTTGTTGGCCACTTTGGAATATTCGGCATTGCGCTGGACATCCTTGCCGATCATGATGGCACCGAGGATGAGGCCGATGATGGCCAGCACGATGGCCATTTCGATCAGGGTAAACCCCCGGCTGCGCGGCGTGAGGCGTGGTTGTTTGTTCATCATGAATTCTCCGTGGTGAGGTTTTGTTACTGGTTCATCTTGTAGTGGGCGGTCAGAACCAGAATCTGCTGTTCATCGAGGTTGGTGCCGCCGGTGGCACTCCCTGCTGTTCCATATTTTTCTTGGTTGTTACCCACCCACTCCACACCCGGGCCATTGGGTGTGCCGTTGGCAATCTCGGCCATGCGGAACTGGCCTTCCTGGGCATCCGGTTTGCCGTCGATCATCTGGTCGAGCGATCGGGCGAGGTCAGGGGTCAGGCCGGTGATGACCATGACGTTGCCAGAGCCGGAGGCGGTGCCCGGTTTGTTCCATTGGAAGCAGACTTGGATTTCTTGTGGGTTGCCGTTGGTGTCGAGATAGACGTAGCGGTCTTCGCTGCCTTCGGCACGGCCGGGCGGCATACGCACGCCCAGGCGCAGCATGAGGTCGCGAATGTCGGATCTGATATTGGTGGTTGTAACTCCCGTCGTTGTTGCCGGCGTTCCCGAGCAGATGGCACCGGGTTCTGTGGCAGCACTCATGTCGCCGCCGGAGGTGCCACCGTAATTGGCACCATTGACCATCAGTTGCGGCTTGGTCTGGTTATCGCCGATAGGCACGCCGGCACGCTGATAGGCGGCGTTGTAGGCGACGACCCACTGGTCGATGAATTTCTGCTTGATCTTGGCGTATTCGGCGTTGCGCTGAACATCCTTGCCGATCATGACGGCACCGAGGATGAGGCCGATGACGGCCAGCACAATGGCCAGTTCGACCAGGGTGAAGCCGCGTTGAGAGAAAGTGCGGTTCATGAGGGGGGTCCTTTAAGGGAGGGTTGTGAGGGAATGCGAAATCGATGAGAGGGAATCTGAAACATGTATTTGCGAGGAGCAATAAAGACTGTATTGTTTTTTAATGTCAAGAAAAACTTGAAGGTATTTTCTTCGTAAATATCTTTAAATATCAACATATTAGTGGCTTCTAATTTTTCAGGTTAAGAATGCTGTACTACTGGATGTATTACCATGATGTAAAAGGGTTTTTTGGTGTGGTGTCAGGCTATGGGCATCAGCTACGGCTTGCCAGCATCAGGACGGCATGCTCCAATTCCGGGATGCGACTGATTCGACCCCTTCTTTTTCTGTGGCTGCTGTTTTCAGGGCCGTTCGTTCTGGCTTACCAGGATTCATTGCTGGTGGAGCGGGCGGTGACTGATTTTCTGAAAATCCAGACCCAGGGCTTGCCGGGGCGGCCGGGCTTCAAGGTGACGCCGCTGGATGCGCGCAACAGGCTGGCTCCTTGCGCAACGTTGGCAGTCGAGCTGACGCCTGGGGCGCGGCTATGGGGGCGCAGCAGCGTGTTGGTGCGTTGTCAGGAGGAGGGGGGCTGGAAAATTTATGTGCCGGTGCAGGTCACGGTGCAGGGCCCTTATCTGGTTACGGCCCGTTCGCTTTCTCAGGGACAACGCGTGGAGTCGGCTGATCTGACGGTGGTGCAAGGGGAATTGACTGCCTTGCCAGATGGCATCCTGACTGATTTGAGTCAGGCACTTGGCCGGGTGGTTAGCCAGTCTTTGCCCGCCGGGCGGCCTTTGCGGGGGGATATGTTGCGTCAGCCACCGGTGGTGCAGCAGGGGCAGACCGTCAAGGTGGTATCAAATGGCCCGGGATTTCAGGTGACGGCCGGAGATGGCCGGGCACTGAACAATGCAGCGGAAGGGCAAGTCGCGCAGGTGCGGATGCCCAATGGCCATGTTGTCAGTGGGTTGGCGCGGGCAGGTGGTGTCGTCGAGGTTAGCTACTGAGCGTCGATGTTTTGGCGTGCAGCCCGCATTCCTTCGTTTCCGGGTTTTCCCACCACCAACGGCCCGCGCGGATGTCTTCGCCGATGCTGATGGCTCGGGTGCAGGGTGCGCAGCCGATGCTGGGGAAGTGCTGGTCGTGCAAGGCATTGTAGGGGAGGTTGCGGCTACGCAGATAGGCCCACACTTCTTTTTCCGTCCAGTCGGCCAGCGGGTTGAATTTTTCCAATCTGTTGGCGGTATCGAACTGGCGAAGTGGCAGTCCGTCGCGTGTGGCGGCTTGCTGGGCACGTTGTCCGGTGATCCAGGCCTTTTTCCCGGAAAGGGCGCGCTGTAGCGGTTCGACCTTGCGAAGGTGGCAACAAGCCTTTCGCAATTCAACGGATTCGTAAAATGCGTTGATCCCGTGTTCGCGTGTCCAGGCTTCGAGAGATTCGTGGCGCGGGTAGTAGAGCTTGAGTTTCAGCCCATAGTGTTTCTGGACTTCGGCCATGAGGGTGTAGGTTTCGGGGTGCAGGCGGCCCGTGTCAAGCGAGAAAATTTCGATGTTGAGATTTTCAGTCTGGATGAGGTCGGTCAGTACCATATCTTCCGCACCGAGGCTGTTGGCAAAGACGGCGGGGCTGAAGTCGCGGGCGATGTCGTGCAGCAGGGCTTTGACCTGGCTGACCTTGTTGGCTACGGCGGCCATCAGGGTGGCGTCATCGAGATTGGGGCGGGTGTTCTGGCTCATGGAAAGGATGGTTCAGGCAATGAGGCGGCGGCGCAAGGCGATGTTCTGGTCGGTGGAGTGCTGATAGGCTGCGTCGAAATCGTACAGACTCTTGAGCGCGGCTTCGATGTCGTGGTCGGGGCGCAGTGCGTAAGCGTCGAAGCCGACACGCCGCTGATAAAACAGTTGATCGCGTTGCACGTCGCCGATGGAGCGCAGCTCGCCGGTATAGCCGTAGCGGCTGCGCAAGAGACGCGCCGTGGAATAGCCGCGTCCGTCGACGAATTTTGGGAAGTCGACGCCGATGACCTGAAAGAGATTGATGTCTGCAGCAAGATCAGCCGGTTCGTCAAAGGGGCCGAGCCACACGCCGAGCGGCTCGCCCTGCTGACGACGGGCATCGAGCTCGGCGCGACGTGTTTTCCAGACGGCCAGTGGAACAAGCACCGGGCCGGCAGGCAGGGTGACGGTTTCCGGCGCGTCACCTTCGGCCAGACGCAGGATTTGCCAGCTATCTTCGATAATCTGCAGATTCTTGATGATCTTAGCCATTGGCCACCTTCTTCTGTTCCTGGGTTTGAGCGGGCGCGCCATAGATGCGCGCCTTGTAGGGTTCGATGCCGAGGCGGTCGACGACGTCGATGAAGCGTTCGCCGTCCTGGCGGTTTTCCAGATAGATGTTGATGAGTTGTTCGACGACACGCGGAACATCGGCGGCAGCAAAGGAGGGGCCGAGGATGGAGCCTAGCCGTGTGTGGTTGCCCTGACGCCCGCCAATGGAGACCTGATACCACTCCTCGCCGCGTTTATCGACGCCGAGGATGCCGATGTTGCCGACGTGATGGTGGCCGCAGGCATTCATGCAGCCGGAGATGTTGAGCGAGACTTCGCCAATGTCATGCAGGTAGTCCAGATCGCCCAGACGTTCTTGCACGGCCATGGCGATGGGCGTGGATTTGGCATTGGCCAGTGCGCAAAGATCGCCGCCGGGGCAGCAGATGATGTCGGTGAGCAGCCCCACGGTGGAGGTGGCCAGTTTGTGTTCCTTGAGAATCTGCCAGACGGCGAAAAGATCTCGTTTGGGAATGTCGGCGAGGATCACGTTCTGCTCGTGCGAAACACGCGCTTCGCCAAAGCTGTAGCGGTCGGCCAGATCGGCGACGAGCTCCAGCTGTTCGGCGGTGATGTTGCCGGTCGCGTGGCTGTAGTCCTTGAGTGAAATGGTGATGGCGGCGTAGCCGGGTACCTTGTGCGGGTGGGTGTTGCGCTCCAGCCAGCGGGCGAAGGCTTTGTTTTGCTGACGCTGGCTTGCCAGCAGTGCTGTGGCTTCGTCATCGGCGAGTGTTTCATAGGCGGGCGGAGCGAAATGCGCCGAGATGCGGTCGACTTCCTGTTGCTGCAGCGTGTCCGGGCCGTTCTTGATGTGCGCCCATTCTTCTTCGACCTGACGGGCAAATTCTTCGGGGCCCAGGGCTTTGACGAGGATCTTGATGCGCGCCTTGAAGGAGTTGTCGCGGCGGCCAAAACGGTTGTAGACGCGCAGGATGGCTTCGATGTAGGTGAGCAGGTGCGGCCAGGGCAGAAATTCGCGGATGACGCTGCCGAGGATGGGTGTGCGCCCCAGGCCGCCGCCCACCAGCACCCGGAAGCCCAGCTCGCCATTTTCGTCCCGTTTCATGTCCAGACCGATGTCGTTGACCTGGATGACCGTGCGGTCGGTGGCGGCGGCGTTGACTGCAATTTTGAATTTGCGCGGCAGGTAGGCGAATTCCGGCTGGAAGGTCGACCACTGGCGGATGATCTCGCACCAGGGGCGCGGGTCGGTGATCTCGTCCGGTGCGACGCCAGCGAAGTGGTCGGTAGTGGTGTTACGGACATCGTTGCCGGAGGTCTGGATGGAATGAAGCTGGGCCATGGCCAGTTCGGCGTGGGCTTCGGGGATTTTTTCCAGCGGAATCCAGTTGAACTGCATGTTGTGGCGCGTGGTGAAATGGCCATAGCCGCGATCATAGGTACGGGCGATGTGGGCGAGCGTCCTGAGCTGGTGGCTGCCCAGCATGCCGTAAGGCACGGCGATGCGGAACATCGGCGCGTGTCGCTGGATGTAGAGGCCGTTTTGCAGGCGCAGGGGACGCAGATCGTCAGTGCTCAGCTCACCGGCGAAATGGCGTTCCATCTGGTCGCGGAACTGGGCCACACGCTGGTCGATGAGGGCTTGGTCGAAGGCATCGTATTGATACATGTTGAATCTCCGGGGCAGGGCTCGGGGAGGAAAAAAGTGGGTTTATTGGGCGATCAGTTTGCCGCCGATGAGGATCAGCATGCCGGCCAGCGTCGGGCGCAGGATTCTATCGGGAATGCGTGCGGCCAGATGGCTGCCCAGGTAAATTCCGGGAAGCGAACCGACCAGCAAGGCCCCCAGCAGTGTCCAGTCGACGCTGCCGTACCACCAGTGGCCCAGGCCGGCGACGAGGGTGAGCGGTACGGCGTGGGCCAGATCGCTGCCGACGATGCGGATGGCGGGCAGCTTGGGGTAGAGGAAGAACAGGGCGGTGACACCGAGTGCGCCTGCGCCGACGGAGGAGATGGATACCAGCACGCCGAGGAGCAGGCCGACGATGACCGTCAGGATGGCCGTGCGGCGTGGGTTGGGCTCGATCGGGAAATGGGTCAGGGCGAAGGCCTGCAGATGGCGGCGGAAAATCAGCGAGACGGCCGTCAGCAGAAGGGCGACACCCAGGGCGGCGGAAATCAGTTTGGTCGCACCGCCCAGACCGCCGGGCGCGAAGTGATGCACCAGCGTTAACGTCAGGATGGCGGCGGAAACGCTGCCGGCCGCCAGCAGGCCGACGATACGCCAGTCGACCGAGCCTTTACGGGCATGGACGATGCTGCCGCCGGATTTGGTGATGGCGGCGTAGAGGAGGTCAGTACCGACGGCGGTGGCGGGGTGGATGCCGAACAGAAGTACCAGCAAAGGCGTCATCAGCGAGCCACCGCCCACCCCGGTCAGGCCGACGACGGCACCGACGAAGAATCCGGCGAGACTGTAGGAGAAATCCATGATGAATCCTGTGCTGATTGGCAATGGAGCAGCATGATATCGACCCCTATTTAATTCTAAAAATACTTTATTTGCAGATGTTGATAACTTTGGGTTATAAAGTTACCCATGAACCTGCAACAGCTTCGTTACACCCATGAGGTGGCGCAGCGCGGCCTGAATGTGACGGAGGCTGCCGCGGCCCTATTTACCTCACAACCCGGGGTCAGCAAGCAGATCCGTCTGCTGGAAGAAGAGCTGGGCGTGGATATTTTTGTGCGTCAAGGGCGACGACTGACCGGTGTGACGGAACCGGGGCAGCAGATTTTGTCCATCATCGGGACGGTACTCGCCGAATTGTCCAACCTCAGACAGGTCGGAGAGGATTACAGCCAGGCCGATACGGGAACGCTGACCATCGCCACCACCCACACCCAGGCCCGCTATGCTTTGCCGCCGATCATTCAGGCTTTTCGGGCCCGTTATCCCAAGGTTCGTCTGGAGCTGCACCAGGGCAATCCCGCTCAGATCAGCGAGTGGCTGCTGGCGGGTCAGGCGGATATCGCCATTGCGACCGAGCTGGTGGCAGACCATGGCGAGCTGGTCATGTTGCCTTGTCAGCAGTGGAATCGTTGTGTCATCGCGCCACCGGGCCATCCCATTTTGGCCGAATCACCGTTGACGCTGGAGGCGATTTCGCGCCATCCCATCATCACCTACGACACGGCTTTTTCGGGACGAAGCCAGATCAATAAGGCCTTTGCTGCTCGCCATTTGACCCCGAATGTCGTGCTGACCGCCATTGACGCAGATATCATCAAAACCTATGTGGGGCTGGGGCTTGGAATCGGCATTGTCGCGTCCATGGCCTTCGATGCAGCCACCGATACCGGCTTGCGCGCGATCGATGCTGCACATCTTTTTGAGTCCAGCCTGACCCGAATTGGTTTGCGCCGCCACGCCTGGCTGCGTGAATATGCTTTCGTTTTTGTCAGTCTGTTCGCGCCTCACCTGAGCCCGGAGCTGGTGAAAAAATCGTTGCGAGGGCCGATTCACTTGCCGGATGCTGATGAGGGTCTGTGAGGCGGCTTGTGAGGTAGGTGGAGGCCGTATCTGCCGATGCAAAACCGATTTTCTGACAGGGCTGGGTGCTGGTTACAATGCAGCATCAAGTGTGGCGCAAGGAAGGAAAGGGATATCCATGTTCGCTTGGCTGAACAAAATGTTGGGAAAAAAAAACGAGCCTGAAGTGGAGGAATCGCGCTCTCCTTCGGCCACGCCGAAGAGCCAGTTCGAGCAGCTCAACAAGATCGCGCCCCTGCAGGGAACAGGTGAGACACGAAGGGTGGATTCATCGGCCAGCCCCGGAAACGAAGGGGGGGGCACATCCTTCATTCGCCGTGAGCCGGTTTTGAATCGGGGCGAACAGATCGCCGGTTACGCTTTTTTTCTGAACGAAAAACTGCAACTCCGTTTGCAGGGTGAGAAAGACCTGCTCCAGAAGGTGTATGACGATGCGTTGCTGCGCAACCTGACTTCTTTGGGGGTTAATACCCTTCTTGGGCATCGTCTCGCTTTCGTCCGGATATCGCCTTCTTCGCTGGATAATCCCTTGCTGGCGGCTTTGCCGGCCGAGAACACCGTAATCATCCTTTCCCCGACGCGCCAACCCCTGGCGTTTTACGATATCCAAGGGCGGCTCGACGAGCTGAGAAAGCGGGGCTATGTCTACGGCTGGCTCTTGAGAAAACCCCAGGTCGAACAGCACCCCGAACTCCTGCAACTGGCTGCGCTGGGCGATTATCTGCAGATCGAAATTTCAAGTTTTGATGGCATGGACATCAAACCGTTGTTGCGTGAGCTGCTCACCCATCGTCCAGCCGGCCTGCCTCCTCTTCGGCTGATTGGTCACGAACTCGATAGCCATGACGAGTTTCATCTGTGCTTCAAGGGTGGATTCGACCTGTTTGCGGGTCGCTTCATCACCAGCCGCGAAAACTGGCATCCACCCAAGACAGAAATCAACCGCCTGCATGTGATCGAGCTGCTCAATCTGCTGCGAGGTGATGAGGAGCTGAAGGTTATCGCTGACCGACTGACCATGGATCCGGTCATGACTTACAAGCTGCTGCGCTATCTCAATTCCCCGGTCATGGGTTTGCAACAGCCTGTCAGCAGCATGGACAAGGCGCTCATCGTACTTGGACGCGAGAAGTTTTATCGCTGGCTTTCACTCTTGCTGTTCGACATCAAGAGTCCCGGTTTTCGTGAGCGTTTATTGACGGAACAGGCGTTGTCTCGCGCTGCACTGCTTGAAAGCCTGGCCGGACACGGGAAAATCCCAAAGGAAAAGGATGCCTTGTTCATTCTGGGACTCTTTTCCATGCTGGACCTGCTGATGGGCCAGCCTATCGAAATCATCCTTCAGCAGACCAAACTCGCGCCCGCCCTTCACGATGCCCTGCTGGGCAAGCCCGGCGTGTTGCATGACGCGCTGCAACTGGTCATCGCTACCGAAGAAGCCCCCGAAGAGGTAATGAAGGAAAGGGCGGCAGCTTGTGGGCTGGATTCAGTCGAAGTGACGCAAAGCCTGCTGGCCGCACTCAAATGGGCAAGCGAGATGTCGAGCATAACGGAAAGCTGAACCTTGAACGCTGAAAACTGAAAAACGTACCGCTGCTTTTCCATGTCCCGATTATTCCTTGCCCCGATGGAGGGCTTGGCCGATTACGTTCTGCGCGATGTACTGACGACGCTGGGCGGCTACGATCAGACTGTTTCCGAATTCATTCGTGTGGGGGCTTCCCTGCTTTCCCGCCGCGTCTATGAGCGCGTCTGTCCCGAGCTGAAGCGGGGGGCGCAGACTCCAGCGGGAACGCCGACCGTCGTGCAGCTTCTGGGGAGTGATCCGGGTTGGTTGGCAAGAAACGCGGCCCGGGCCGCTGCCTTGTCGCCACGAGGTGTGGACCTCAATTTTGGCTGCCCGGCAAAGCTGGTGAATAAACACGGCGGCGGAGCAATGCTACTTGCCGACCCGGAAGGTTTGTATCGCATCGTCTCTGCGGTTCGGGCTGCCGTGCCCGCCACCGTGCCGGTGACGGCCAAGATGCGGCTGGGGATCCGTGACCCCTCTCTCGCGCTGGATTGTGCGAGAGCCATCGAACAGGGTGGCGCGGCCTCGCTGGTCGTTCATGCCCGCACGCGGGATGAGGGTTACCGGCCTCCGGCGCATTGGGAATGGATTGCCCGGATAGACGAGGTTCTATTCATTCCGGTGGTCGCCAATGGTGAAGTCTGGACGGTGTCAGACTGGCGACGTTGCCGGGCGGTGAGTGGTTGCGAAGATGTGATGATCGGTCGCGGTGCTGTGGCCGACCCTTTTCTGGCCCAGCGCATCCGGGGGTTGCGGGATGAAGAGGCTTCGGCAGAGGACTGGCTGGCGTTGTTACCGGTCGTTTCTCTCTGGTGGGAGAAAGTTCACGAACGGGTGCTGCCTTGTTACGCACCTGGGCGGCTCAAACTACTGTTGAGCTATTGGGCGAGAACCTGGCCTCAGGCCGCACAGTTGCAGGCGGCGATGCGACGGGTGACTGATCCTGCGCGTGTGCCGGGGCTGCTGGAGGCCGCATCGGGCATACCGCGTCGTCGCGCCTTGCCTATCAACACCCATGAGCACCGGTAAAACGCACACTCGAAGGTTTCCAACTGCGGTTTCGGGGTTAAAGGGTCGCCCAACGGGCGAATTCCTCGCCATAAAAGGCGATGAGAATCAGGGCGGAAGGGGCAAAGGCGATGAAGAGGTAGAGCACTTTCCGGATGAAGGGAATGGCCAGATGCGATTCGATGAAGACACGCGCCACCAGCAGACCTTTGAAGCCGATGATGCCGGCCACCAGCACGGGCAATAAATGCGCACCGTGCAGCCACTGACCGAGCTCCAGACTCAGTAGTGTCAGGGCGACGAGTGCTAGCCAGGCCCAGGTCAGTGGTGCGAGGCGGGTAGAAGGGGCTTCGGATTCAAGGGGCGTCATGCTCATGACAGCACATAGAAGAAGGGGAAGATGACCAGCCAGATGATGTCTGTGGCGTGCCAGTAACAGGCCAGAGCCTCCATGCCGCTGTAGTCTTCAGCCGTATAGACTCCGGCCATCTGGCGAGCGATGACCCACAACATGCCGAGGATGCCCCAGATGGCATGCACCATGTGGGTCAGCGTCAGATAGTAGTAGGTCGTGAAGAAAATGCCGGATTCGCCGGTAATGCCGTGCGCGAGATTCCACCGAAACTCCAGCAATTTGGCAACGGGGTAACCGCAGGCCAGAACCAGCCCGCCCAAGAGCCAGTAGAGCGAGCGACGTCGTTCGTTCCGGCGCATTTCCACGACGGCACAGGCGATGAAATAACTGCTGGTGACCATCAGCAGGGTGATGATCGTACCGGCCAGCTTGGAAAGACGGGGCGCGCCTTGTTCGAAGGCGTCCGGAAAATGGGCACGGGCCACGAAGTACACGGAGAACAGCACCGCAAATTCGACAAACTCGCAGGTGATGCCGACCCAGATGCCGGTGTTGCCGGGGACGCGCCAGAGAGTTTGTTGGGCGGGGGGGGCTTGGGCTGGCAGGGCTTGTGCAGAAGAGTTCATGCCGTGAATCGCAGCTCAGAGCCGTCGAATTTTTTCCAGCAGGGCCGTGGTGGAACGCTGGTGGATGAAGGGAATCGAGATGACTTGCCCGCCCCATGACTGGACTTCTTTCGCGCCGACGATTTTGTCGACGGGCCAGTCGCCGCCTTTGATGAGGAGGTTCGGCTGGCAGTCGAGGATACGCGCCAGCGGGGTGTCTTCCTCAAACCAGGTAACGAGATCGACGCATTCCAGCGCGGCCAGCAGCATGAGACGATCTTCCAAAGGATTCACGGGCCGGTCGTCGCCCTTGCCCAGGCGTTTGACGGAAGCATCGGAGTTGAGGGCTACGACGAGCGATGCGCCCAGTGCGCGGGCTTGTGCCAGATAGGTGACATGACCGCGATGGAGGATGTCGAAACAGCCATTGGTGAATACCAGTGGCCGGGGCATCCTCTTCAGACGTTCGGCCAGCGCGGAAGGCGCGCAGCATTTGGCTTCAAAAGTGGGTAAGGGAAGCGTCACGGGGCGATCTTATTTGTAGACATCTGGCGAGGAGGTGACGAGCCGGGAGGATTGTGAATCGGAAACCGGAGCCGGGGTGGCTGGCTGCGGGCCATCAAGCTCGCGCGCACGGGCTTCGCTGATGATCTCGAAAACCCGGATGACTTTCTGCACGCCGCCCGTTGTGCGGGCAATCTCGACGGCCGCATCCGCTTCGCGCTGGGTGACCAGACCCAGCAGATAGACTGTTCCGGCTTCGGTTACGACCTTGACGCGATTCACCGCGAATTGGTGGGTGTCGATAAAACGGGCCTTTACCTTGGAGGTGATGTAAGTGTCGTTGCTGCGTGATGCTAGGGAGCTCGTGCCCGCAATCCGTATTTCGTTGCTGATGGCTTTTAGATTGGGGATGGCACTAATCGATTTTTCGACTTCCTTGCGAATGGCTTCATCTGGGGCCTCTCCAGTCAGAAGGGCCATGCGGTTATAGCTGGTGATGTTGATGTGCACCTTGTCGCCAAAATGTTCATTGATGCGGGAAGTGGCTCGGACTTCGATGCCTTCGTCCGTTAGATAGGTTTCCGTGGGGCGACGGTCGGCTGCCATGAGCGCACCTGCACCGACCCCTACGACGGCAGCAGGGAAGCAGGCGGTGAGGCTTGGCGCGAGGCTTGCCAGCAGCGTCAGCGTGAGCAGGCGGTGGCCAAGAACAGAGAGGGGTTTTTGGTTGTTTCCGTTCATTCCATTTCTCCCAGCAACAAGGTGTCGATGCCATCGCAAAGACAGTGCAAAACCAGTAAATGGATTTCCTGAATCCGTGCCGTGCGGCTGGTCGCCTCGCGCGGCACACAAAGGTGGATGTCTGCGTCCTGAAGCAGTTCGCGCATCCGTCCACCCTCCTTGCCGGTGAGTGCGACAACACGCACTTCCCGTTCGTGTGCGGCCCGGATGGCTTCGATCACATTGGGCGAATCTCCGCTGGTGGAGATGGCCAGCAGTACATCATTGGGTTGTCCCAGTGCGCGGATTTGCTTTGAAAACACTTCCTCATAGCGGTAATCGTTGGCGATGGAAGTCAGCGTCGAACTGTCCGTCGTCAGTGCAATGGCCGCCAGGGGCGGGCGTTCGTGCTCGAAACGGTTGAGTAGCTCCGCCGCAAAATGTTGGGCATCTGCCGCCGAGCCGCCATTGCCACACGCCATGATCTTTCCATTGGCATGCAGGCTGTTGACCATCAGCTCGATGGCAGCGGCGATGGGCCCGGAAAGGGCTTCGAGTGCGGCGAGCTTGGCTTGGGCACTGTCTTCAAACTGGCGGGCGATGCGGTTGACGAGATCCATGTAGAGGGTAAAAGGAGCAGAAAAGAGGAGGCAACGGAGAAGTTTAACAGCCTGCCCTGGATACGGATTCCGAAACAAAGGGGCTTGGGGCAGGTATTTTTCCTTTGAACGGCGTTGTCCCGCTTTGTTCCGTATTCTCTATAGCGTGATGAAAACCTCGACGCGTACGCGCTTCCAGGGGTCGGGGTCTTTGCGCAGAGCGGCAATGCGGGCTTCGACACGTTCACCGCGATCCAGTGCCTCGGCAACTGCGTGATTTTCCTTGCGTGGGAGATAGCCGAGCTTTTGACCTTGCCAAAGGACGAGAACGGCGCGGCGGTCGTGCGGATTGTCTGGTTCTCGCTGAAGGCTCAATGGCTCGCCCGTTTTCAGCGTGTCCCAGAGCTGTGCCCCAGCGTGATATTGAAAACCGGCCAGTGGGCTGCTTTGAACAAGGATGCGAATACGCGGGGCCTGCGCCTGTGCGGGTAAAACCAGGGCGAGGCTCAAGAAAAAGTGCAAGACAAAGGCGAGTCGAAATAGACAGAGCGAGGCTGCTGACAGGCAGCGTTTATTCTGCAAGAAAAGCATCGGGTATCCATTCGATGCGGTCGGGGTCGAGTCCGTCGAGCAAAATGACATCGAAGCGGCAGGGGCGTTCCCGCTTTCCAGCGAGGTAGTGCCGGGCGGCGAGAATGAGGCGGCGTTGCTTGGTGGGTGTGATGCTGGCGGCTGCGCCACCAAAGGCGGCGTGGACACGCAGGCGGACTTCGACGAAGACTAGCATGTCGTCTTTTTCACAAATCAGGTCGATTTCACCGCCGCGAACCCGCCAGTTACGCTCCAGTACGCGCAGGCCGCGTTGCACCAGAAAAGTTTCAGCCAGCCGTTCGGCAGTTTGGCCATCTTTGTGTTTGGCTTGCATGCAGGGGGCAGTCACCGGACAATGCGCAACTCGGACAAATTGGGTCAAGGGCGCGGAGCATCGAATGCAGGAAAGGGAAAAAACGGAAAGATCGGAAAGATCAGAAAAATGTGAAAAGACAGCGGCATTATATGTGGTGGCCACGCCGCTCGGAAACATCGCCGATCTGACCTTGCGCGCGATCGATATTCTGCGCGAAGTCGAAATCGTGGCCTGTGAGGATACGCGCCACACCCGCCATCTGCTTGACCATTACGGCATACGCACGAATACCGTGGCCCTGCATGAACACAATGAAGCGGCCACGGCACAAAAGCTGTTGGCCTGGCTGGGCGAGGGCAAGCGGGTGGCCCTGGTTAGTGATGCGGGTACACCGGCGGTCTCCGACCCCGGCGCACGGGCCGTGGCCGCCGTACGTTCCGCCGGATT
Source organism: uncultured Sterolibacterium sp. (assembly GCA_964500605.1). GTDB lineage: Bacteria > Pseudomonadota > Gammaproteobacteria > Burkholderiales > Rhodocyclaceae > Sterolibacterium. Next base: position 78,271 of record CAZCOS010000001.1, on the reverse strand, counting down.
TCCCGTCATTCCCCTGCCGGGTCCAAATGCCGCTGTGACTGCCATTTCAGCCGCAGGGTTGGAGGAAGCACATTTTCACTTTGTCGGGTTTTTGCCTACTAAACCGGGTGCTCGACGCCAGCAGCTTTCTTCGCTACGTCCGATTCCGGCCATGCTGGTGATTTATGAAGCCCCCCACCGTATCGTCGATACGTTGAATGATCTTGTCGAATGCCTCGAACCCCAGCGCACGCTCGTTGTGGCGCGTGAGCTGACCAAGCTGTTCGAGCAGATTGCCGTCATGCCTCTGGCCGATGGCCCGAGTTGGCTGGCGGCAGATGCCCATCGTCAGCGCGGCGAATTCGTGCTGTTGCTCTCTTCGCCACCACCGGTAGAAGGATTGCCCGAAGAAGCTTTGCGGGTGCTGCGTCTTTTGTTGGCTGAATTGCCGCTCAAACAGGCTGTCCGGCTGGCGGCAGAAATCAGTGGCGCACCAAAGAACGCGCTTTATGATGTGGCTCTGGCTCTGAAAAACGAGGATTTATAATTCTCCCCATGGATATGAATGAAAAAGTTAAACCGAATGCGATCACCTTGATCCGCCCGGATGACTGGCACTTGCATCTACGAGATGGCGCGGCCTTGTCTGCCGTTTTGCCGGATACCGCGCGCCAGTTTGCCCGTGCCATCGTTATGCCCAATCTGAAGCCGCCGGTGACCACGGTGGCGCAGGCGGCGGCTTATCGGCAGCGCATCCTCGACGCACGTCCGGCGGGCAGCTCTTTTGAGCCGCTGATGACGCTATATCTGACCGACAACACGCCCGCTGGCGAAATCGACGCGGCGCGGGAAAGCGGCTTTGTCCATGCCGTCAAGCTCTATCCGGCAGGTGCGACGACGAATTCGGATGCGGGGGTGACCGATCTGACTCGCTGCCGGGAAACGCTGGCCCGGATGGAAAAGCTCGGTTTGCCACTACTGGTGCATGGTGAAAGTACCGATCCGTCGGTCGATGTGTTCGATCGCGAGGCCGTATTCATCGAGCGTACACTGCAACCCTTGCTCAAGGAATTTCCGGGCTTGCGGCTGGTCTTTGAACACATCACAACCCGGGATGCCGCGCAGTTTGTCGAATCGGCCGGGGAAAATGTGGCCGCCACGATCACTGTGCATCACCTGTTACTCAATCGAAATGCCCTTTTTGCCGGGGGGTTGCAACCCCACCACTACTGTTTGCCGGTGCTCAAGCGCGAGGTGCATCGCCTGGCCTTGCTGAAAGCGGCGACCTCGGGCAATCCGAAATTCTTCCTCGGGACGGATTCAGCGCCGCATGCCCAGGGGGCCAAGGAAGCCGCTTGTGGTTGTGCTGGCTGTTACACAGCACATGCAGCCATAGAGCTTTATGCCGAGGCCTTCGACTCGGTCGATGCACTGGATAAACTGGAAGGATTTGCCAGTTTCTACGGTGCAGATTTTTATCGCTTGCCACGCAATACAGAACGTCTGACGCTCACCCGTCAGCCCTGGAAATTGCCAGATACGCTGGCTTATGCCGATGGGGAAAGCCTCATTCCGCTGCGTGCAGGTGAGAATGTGTGTTGGAGGATCGGATCATGAACCGTCGACGATTGACCGCTCTTTTGCTCGTGGCGGCTATGCTGCTGACCACGGCCTGTGCTCGGGAGGATGCCGCTTCTTACAGTCCGGATGATGACCAACGGCACAGCATTTCCTTGCTGCGGGAAAGCTATCCCTGGAGTGATGCTTGGACACTGAAACTGGTGACCACCCATTCTCCGGAATGTTTGCGTCGCCACGCGCTGGAAGACGCCGGATTCAAAAAATTCGAGATGGAAGTTTTCAAGCCCCAGGACAAGGTTTTCATCCTTCATCAAGGGAAGAACTGGTATGTCACGGAAATGGGCCAGTGCCGTCTTCAGAAATTCGACGATCCCCCCCCTTTCCCCGGTGAAGCGGTGGGCTCGTTTGTTGAACGCAAGGGTACATTGGTCTTTGTCGATGAGGCAGGGAAGGCCAGTAAGCCGATTCGTATTGTCCGATAAAAATATTGAGTAAATGGCTGCGACGGTACATTTCTAAGAGGCTTCCTTTTTGTGGCCAGTTTCGACTTGAATCAGCCCCTTTACGCCCCCTTGCTGCCGTGGCTGCAAGCTCTACCTTCGACGCTTGTTCCGCCCGCGATCGACTGGTTCAACCGTGAGGCTGAGCGGGCAGGAATCGAAACGGCCAGTGGTTTGCCTTTGCATTTTGTGCTGCCACACGGGACTGGCTTGCGCTATGAGGAACGGATCTGGTGGCTGGGAGAAGTCGAAACCCGGCCTGGAAACTGGCACGATGCCTTCAATGCGCTGGTCTGGCTTGCCTTTCCGAAGACCAAGGCGGCACTGAATCGTTGCCATCATCAGGCGGAAATGAAAAGGCAGCATGCCGTTTCTGCCTCGTCGGCCCGAGGCCCCTTGCGCGATGCGCTGACTCAATTCGATGAATGCGGTGTCGTGGTCGTTTCCAGCGCGCTGGATCTTTGGCTCGACCTTTGCGAACACCGATGGCACAAGGTTTTCTGGGAGGCGCGTGCGCGTTTCATCGAAACCACGCGGGTTGTGGTGTTGGGGCACGCGAGCTACGATTTGTTGCGCCGGCCTCATCTGGGGCTGTGCGGCAAGGCGACGTTCATCCATGTCGAAAAAGACTGGCTTGAGCTCGCGCAGGATGAACAACTCGATTGGATCGACAACACGCTGGCTCGACGTTTCGAGGGGGAGCTGGTCTGCCACCTGAGTCCGCGTGATTTCCACCCTTTGCCCTTGCTGGGAATTCCGGGTGTCACACCGGAAAACGAAAACCCGGCCTATTACGCCGATACCCGCCAGTTCAGGCCCTTGCGTGTCGTTTCAGGACAATCGGTTTGATAGGCCGGACGGTATAAAGGTATTGTTGCTCAGTCATTTTGTCCGAAGGGTCCGGATCGTCCGAAGTGTGTCAGCATAAGCGTCCAGCGCGCTTTCCACTGAAGCGGCCGAGGGGCCGATTTCACGCAGCAATCCATCTTCAATGCCATAAACCCAGCCATGCACGGAAATCCGCTGGCCGCGCGCCCAGGCGTTTTGAACAATGGTGCTGCAGCATACATTGGCGACCTGTTCCGTGACATTGAGTTCGCAAAGCCTGTCCAGTCTTTCTTCTTCCGGAAGCGTCGCCAGCAGCGGGCTGTGTTTGTTGCGGACATCCTGGAGGTGACGAAGCCAGTTATCGATCAGGCCAAACCGGCGATTTTCATAAACTGCCCGCACCCCGCCGCAGCCGTAATGACCGACCACCATGATGTGACGGACCTGCAAAACTTCAACAGCATACTGCATCACGGAAAGACAGTTCAGGTCGCTATGGACGACGAGGTTGGCCACATTGCGATGGACGAACACTTCACCCGGTGCCAGCCCTGTGATCTGATTGGCGGGCACGCGGCTGTCGGAACAGCCGATCCAGAGATACTCCGGATGCTGTTGAGTTGCCAGTCGGCTGAAAAATTCCGGGTCATCCGCGCGTTTGCGCTCTGCCCAGTTGCGATTGTTGATGAGCAGGTGTGTGAGGGGCATGGCAACGAGACCGCAAAAGGAAGAAAACCGGAGGTCGGAGGATGATGGCAAATCCTGGTCAAAGCCTGTTTGATTGCCGTCAAGGATTGTAGCAAGGGGTGTGTCGACTTTTCTTGCTCAGGGCTTCCAGTCCAGATCAAATTTTCTTGCCGTGATGCCCGAAAACTTGAGCAGACCGAAGTGGAGCCGGGCTTGGATACCGAAGGAGGACTGTTGCGCTTCGTGTTTTGGACTGGGTGCGCGGGGGGCCTGGCTCCCCGCTTCGATTTCGGGGCGCAGGATTGGGCCTACATCGAGTTGGTCGATTGCCAGATCGAGTTCGAGCATGGAGGGTTGAGGGTGTTCGTGATAGCGGAGTTGGCCCTTGAAAGGGCTTCCGGGGAATTGCCCCCAGATTTGGGCTTCGGCTTCGAGTGGCGTGAGTTTTCCTGTGAGATGCCCTTCAAGGCTGACGGGGAGTGGAGCAGGTTTGAGCCGGGGATGGGTGAGTTCGAGTTGTGCTTTGAATGGAGAGAGCTGGAGAGCCCCGCTTGAAAGGTCGAGCTTCAGGGGCGTTTTCGCTTGGCCCAGGAGATTGAGGGACGAGGTTTGTATGGTGGCATCCAGGGTGATTCTCGGGGCGGCGAGCTCCTTTCCGTTCAGGGTTGTTTCGGGAGTGAAGAGGGAGAGTTTGAAGGGGCGATCGACATCGGCGGGAAGTTTCTGGAGGTGGAATGCGAGTTTTTCTGCCTTGAGGGTCGTTGGGATACCGGGGTTTGAGGCGAGGTGGGCTTCGAGCTTGCCTGTGCTCAGATCAAGTTGAACCTGTTTGGGATCGAGGAGGGTGGCACGCATATCTTGCAGGACGTAGCGTTGTTGATCGGCGTGGAGATCGTGCCGGGCTTCGAGGGTGAAGCGTGCGTTCAGGGGCGTTTTTCCGCCGCGCTGGATTTGTCCGGAAAGTTGGCAGTCTCCTTGCTGGGGCGCGGCAAGGTTGTGGCAGCGGAGCTCAAGGTTTTCGAGGTGGATTTCGTCCGGATTTTTAGCGTCGCGCCAGTGAATCCGGGCTTGATGAAGTGAGAGATGTCGAAAAACCGGTTTGGGGGTATTTGGTGTTTCAGGCGTATTGGGCTGGAGGAGGTCGTCGATGTTGAGTCGCCCCTGTTCGTCGCGCGAGAGGGTGAGTTGCAGGCCCTCGATGTCGAGTTGTTCAATGGGAATAAGCTGGTTTTCAAGGAATGCGGTGGGCCAGTCCAGATGCAGGTTGGCGCGCTCAATGCGGAGGAAAGGGGTGGTCTGTCCGGGTTCGCTGATCTGCATGGGGGGGAGTTCGAGGCGAATTTGCGGCCAGAGCTGGAGATGGGTTTTTCCTTCGAGTGTCAGCAGTCTTTTGTGCTTGGCAAGAAGCCAGGTGGCCAGTTCCTGCTCCAGCAGTGATCCGGCATGGCGCGTCAAAAGCAGTGTGGTGAATGCCAGAACAAGGAGGAGTGCGAGAAGCAGGCTGACCGAGATTTTCAGTAGTCTGGGTGGGGGTGAAAGTGATGTGGTGAAAAACATGGAGCAAGTAGAATGAGGCTTTTACCGTTTCATCAAGGACAGGAGCTGTTTTTCATGGGTATCGCACAAGAATTCCGGGAGTTTGCCGTCAAGGGAAATGTCGTCGATCTGGCCGTTGGGGTCATCATTGGTGGGGCTTTTGGCAAGATTGTGGATTCAGTGGTCGGTGATCTCATCATGCCGTTGGTCGGGCGGGTCGTCGGTGGGCTGGATTTCAGCAATTATTTCATTGCGCTCAAGGAAGTGCCGCCGGGCGTTGCGATGACACTGGCCGAGGTGAAAAAGGCGGGCATTCCGGTTTTTGCTTACGGCAATTTTCTGACCATCCTCCTGAACTTCCTGATCCTCGCCTTCATTATTTTTGTCATGGTCAAACAGGTTAATCGCCTGAAGCGCGAGGCCCCCCCTGCACCAGCCGAGCCACCTGCAACACCGGAGGAAGTGCTGCTGTTGCGCGAAATTCGTGATTCGCTAAATCGCTAAATTACGGGTCTTGAGGTGGTGGACCCGGTTTGGCCGGGTCTTTTTTCCGTAGATGCCTTTAGTTCTCAGGCATTGTCACCCACGAAAGGGTTGTAGCGGCGTTCGTCGCCGAAGGTGGAAAGCGGGCCGTGGCCAGGGATGAAAGTGATGTCATTTCCAAGGGGCCACAGCTTGCTTCGGATTGATTTGAACAATGTTGGTGTGTCGCCACCCGGCAGGTCGGTGCGGCCCACGGAGCCTTGAAACAGCACGTCACCCACGAGAGCCAGTTTCGAAGGTTTGTGCACGAAAACGACATGTCCGGGGGTGTGGCCGGGGCAGTGCAGTACATTCAGCGTGATCTGCCCGAAGCTGACTGTGTCGCCGTCGTGGAGCCAACGGTCTGGCGTGAAGCTGCCGCCAGCGGCCAGACCGAACATCCGGCCTTGTTGTGCAAGTTGTTCGATCCATTGTTGATCGTCTTCGTGCGGGCCTTCGACGGGCAGATTTAGTTTTCCAGCCAGTTCTGCTGTGCCGCCCGCGTGGTCGATATGGCCGTGGGTGATGAGTATCTTGTTCAGGGTGACGCCCTGTTGTTGTGCCATTGCCAGAATGCGATCGATGTCGCCACCAGGGTCGACCACGGCGGCTTGAAGCGTTTCTTCGCACCAGAGCAGGGTGCAATTCTGTTGGAAGGGCGTCACGGGGATGATCTTGTATTTCATGGTATCCGGTATCGTTGAATCGAAAACCGCGAAGCCTATCAGTCCCCTTTCTTTCACGCCAGTATCCAGCCTGCTACTTCGTGATCTCATCCTTGCTTCGTGGCACTGAAACTTCCGCAATGACCCCAGCCCTTGTCAGGATTTTCCGGATGGGGGTGGGCAGGGCGGCCTTTTCCAGTTCTGCCATGCTAAGCCAGCAGTGTCGGTCGTTTTCGGCAATGCCGGGTCGATGAGATTGAACCCGGGCAAGAAGGGGGTGCAAGGTCAGCTGGAAGTGCGTGAAAGTGTGGCGTAGTTCTTCCAGCCTGACGAAGATTTCGGTCTGTGCAGTGGCCTGCAGTTCGACGCCGAGCCGAAATGCGACATCGAGGGGTGTTGTGCCATCGGGCACTTCCGGCAGACTGAGCAGCCCGCCCCAGATTCCGCTGGGCGGACGGCGTTCAAGCAGGCATCGCGAGCCGTCGTGCAGGAGCAGTACGGTGGTTTCGCGCTGTGGAAGGGCTTTCCTGGGCTTCGGGGTGGGCAGTTCGTTCGCGCGACCTTCTTTCCGGGCGATGCAGATTTCGTTTAGCGGGCAGCGTGGGCAATCCGGGTTTTTGGGCGTGCACAGCGTGGCCCCGAGATCCATCTGGGCCTGGATGTAAGCCCCCGTGTCGGCAGGGTGAGTGGGGAGCAGGTCTTGGGCGAGTGCCCAGAGGCGATTTTCGACCGGCTTTTCACCGGGGAAACCTTCGATGCTGTAGCAGCGGGTCAGGACGCGTTTCACATTGCCGTCGAGAATGGGGCCGGAAACGTCGAAGCAGAAGGCGGCGATGGCGTGGGCGGTGGATCGACCGATGCCGGGAAGTGTGGCAATGGTCTGTGGGTCGTGGGGAAACTGCCCGTCGTATTCGTGAAGGATCGTCAGTGCGCAGCGGTGCAGATTGCGGGCGCGGGCGTAGTAGCCCAGACCGCTCCACAAGGCCATCACGTTTTCGACGGGGGCTTCGGCCAGAGATTGGAAATCCGGGTAGTGTTCCAGAAAACGCAGGTAATACGGGATGACGCTGGCAACTTGTGTTTGCTGGAGCATGATTTCCGAAAGCCAGACGCGATAAGGGTCGCGTGTTCCCTGCCAGGGCAGGTCGTGGCGGCCGTGTTGTCGGTGCCAGCGGAGCAGAAGATCGGAAAAGCTGGACATTTCAGATTGGATTTCTGGACGTTCGGAAGGGGGGCGAATGATAATCTCAGGCGGTTTGCAGTTTGTAATACAGATGGGTCCGGCTCGTTTGAGCGGATTGTGCCCCTTTCATTCTTCAGGAGAAACCCATGTCTTTGCTCGAACGTTTTTCTCTCAAGGGTCAGGTCGCTATTGTCACTGGTGCAGGCCGGGGCATCGGCCGGGCGATTGCATTGGCTTTCGCCGAGGCGGGGGCGAAGGTGGTGTGTGCCTCGCGCACGCTGACAGAAGTGCAGGCCGTTGCCGAAGAAGTGCGAAAGACGGGAGGGGAGGCGTTGGCGATCGCTTGCGATGTCACGGACGAGGCACAGCTCGATGCCTTGGTCGCGCGGACACTGGAAGCCTTCGGTTGCATCACGGTACTGGTGAATAACGCAGGCGGCTCAGGCCCTAATGATCCGCTGAAAACCAGTACACGCGCTTTTGAAAGCGTTTATCGTTTCAATGTCACCACAGCCTTTGCGCTGACGACGCGCTGCGCACCCGCCATGCAACGGGCCGGTGGTGGGGCGGTCATCAACATCAGTTCGTCTGCGGCGCGCTATGCCCAGAAGAATTTCAGTGCTTATGGCAGTGCCAAGGCTGCCATGAATCAGATGACTCGCCTGTTGGCCGCAGATTTCGCGCCCCTGATCCGGGTGAACGCGATCGCGCCGGGTGCCATTCTGACCAGTGCGCTGGCCCCTTGTCTCGATGAGGAAGCCACGGCCCGCATGCTGTCCCTCACACCCATGAAAACGATGGGTATGCCTGAAGACATCGCGGCAGCGGCTCTTTATCTGGCCTCGCCCGCTGCACGCTGGCTGACAGGCAAGGTACTGGAGGTCGATGGCGGTGCGGAGTCTTCGACCTGGCCCTATGGCTGATGGTCTTGTCGGAACAAGGGGGGCTCCTGCCGATTTGATCCTGTTTTCGGGATGGTGGCTCGCAGCCTTGAAGGGCTTTGGGGCATAATCACCGTTTGGCTTCGTGCCTTTCTCGTCATGCTTTCTGCCATCAATCTTTCCTGTCTGCGCGGCGATCGTCGCCTGTTTTCCGGCATCGCGTTTTCGCTTGCGGCGGGGGAGCGTCTGCATGTTGGTGGCCAGAACGGGGCGGGCAAAACCAGTCTGCTGCGCATTCTTTGCGGATTGACCTTGCCGGAAGAAGGAGAGGTCTGTTGGCAGGGGCAGCCGATTGATGCCTTGGGCGAGGAATATCGGCAATCACTTTTGTATCTCGGCCATCACAACGCGCTGAAAGAAGAGCTCACGGCACTGGAAAACCTGCGCTTTGCCGCAGCCTTGCAGGGTGGTCAGATTCCGGAGGAAGAAGGTGTTGAACTGCTGCGTCGGGCGGGTCTGGTCGGGCGCGAGGATTTGCCGGTTCGTGTGCTTTCGCAGGGGCAAAAACGCCGTGTGGCTCTGGCTCGACTATTGTGGAGCAAGGCCCCACTATGGATTCTTGATGAACCTTTTGTGGCCCTTGATGCACCAGCGGTAAGCTGGTTGGCGGGCCTGATCGGGACACATGTGGCTTCGGGTGGAATGGCGGTGTTGACCAGTCATCAGGAGGTCGAAGTGCCCGGTGGAACAGCGCGTTTTCTGCGGTTTGAAGGCGGCGGAGCAGGCGCATGAGCCAGTCTTCCTTTTTCATGCTTTTGACGGTGGTGCGGCGGGATGTGCTGCTGGCCTTGCGACGCAAGAGTGAGGTGCTGACTTCCCTGTTTTTCTTCGTCATCGTTGTCAGCCTCTTTCCACTGGGAATCGGCCCAGAAATGGCTTTGCTGCGTGTCATTGCACCGGGTGTACTCTGGGTGGCAGCCTTGTTGGCGGCCATGTTGTCGCTTTCCCGTCTTTTCGCTGCGGATCATGCCGACGGCTCGCTGGAACAGATGCTTCTCGCCCCTGCTCCGCTGGGCTTGCTGGTGGCCGGGAAGGTTTTTGCGCATTGGCTGGTTGCCGGTCTGCCGCTGGTGCTGATTGCTCCCGTTTTGGGATTGCAATACGACCTTTCCGCTGATGCCCTGAAGGTCTTAGTGATTTCCCTGCTGATCGGCACGCCGCTTCTGAGTCTGATTGGTGCGATTGGTGCTGCATTGACCCTGGGGGTGCGGGGTGGGGGGGTGCTGCTATCACTGCTGACCTTGCCGTTGTATATTCCGGTGTTGATCTTCGGCGCGGGTGCGGTCGAAGCCGAAGTAGCGGGTTTGGGTGCAGGGGGGCATCTGTCCCTGTTGGCGGCCTTGTTGTCGCTTTCGATTCTTTTCGCACCTTGGGCGGCAACGGCGGCTCTTCGCATTGCTGTCGAATAAAGGTTTGAACGGTTTGAGTGTTGAGTGGAATACATGAGTAACGGCATCATCCAATGGTTCAAATATGCTTCACCGCAGAGCTTTTATCCGCTCGCCGGACGAATGATTCCCTGGTTTGTCACACTGGCGGCCCTGTTCGGTGTGGCGGGTCTGTATGTCGGCTTCTTTGTTGCGCCAACCGATGCCGTGCAGGGCGAGGCTTATCGCATCATCTTCGTCCATGTGCCGACCTCCTGGCTTTCGATGTTTCTTTATCTCATCATGGCGGCCTGGGCGGGCGTGGGGCTGGCCCTTAATACCCGCCTTTCCTCGATGATGGCCACGGCAATCGCACCGACGGGTGCGCTGATGGCCTTTCTTTCACTCTGGACGGGTGCCTTGTGGGGCAAACCGATGTGGGGGACGTGGTGGGTGTGGGATGCGCGGCTGACTTCCGAACTGATTCTCCTTTTTCTGTATCTGGGTTTCATCGCCTTGCAGGCAGCGATCGACGACCCACGTCGCGCTGACAAGGCCGGGGCGGTGTTGGCTCTGGTGGGAGTCATCAATGTGCCCATCATTTATTTCTCAGTGAAATGGTGGAATACCCTGCATCAGGGGGCATCGGTGTCGATGACCAAGGCTCCGAGCATGGCACAGACCATGTTGCTGGGCATGTTATTGATGTCCATCGCCTGCTGGATGTACGCCATTGCCGTTTCCCTCATGCGGGTGCGGGCCATCATTCTTGAACGGGAACGCCAGATGGAATGGGTGAAACATGCAGTGGACTGATTTAGAAACCTTTTTGAGCATGGGCGGGCGTGGCTTTTATGTCTGGGCCAGCTTCGGCGTTTGTGCATTGGTGGTGGCTATTGAACCTTTGTTGCTTCGGCAGCGTCGAAGCAACGCGCTGCGTCTCATCCGCCGCGAAAAATCTGCCGCTCGCTTCATGGCCGAATCCAATCAAACTTCCCGCTCCTGAACATGAAACCCCGTCAAAAACGCATCGCACTCATCTTGGGTGGCCTGGCCACACTGGGAATTGCCGCTTATTTTGTTTTGAATGCGCTCAACAGCAATCTCGCCCTGTTCTACACGCCCACCCAGGTTGCAGCAGGCGAGGCCCCGAAAGACCGTGTTTTTCGTATCGGCGGGCTGGTCAAGGAAGGTTCGGTACAGCGTAATGCCATGACCATCCGTTTCGTCGTGACCGATACAGCCAAGGAAATTCCCGTGGCCTACACCGGCATCCTCCCTGACCTGTTCAAGGAAGGAAAAGGTGTCGTAACCCAAGGGAAACTCGGTGCAGACGGTCTTTTCACCGCCACCGAAGTCCTCGCCAAACATGATGAAAATTACATGCCCCCGGAGGCATCGCACGCCGTGAGCGAAGCGATGAAGGGGCACGAGGTGCAGGGGGCGAAATGAATACGCGGCATGTCATTTCGGCGGAGGCTAAGGTGCGCGCAGCGCAGGTTAAGCCGCAAGGCGGCCGTAGCCAAAATTACATGCCCCCGGAGGCATCGCACGCCGTGAGCGAAGCGATGAAGGGGCACGAGGTGCAGGGGGCGAAATGAAGTGGGAAGTTCAGGTTTTTGAGAAATCGGTGGTGCAGCGATGATTCCGGAGCTGGGGCATTTTGCGCTGATGCTGGCTTTGCTGGTGGCGGCGGTGCAGGGCGTTCTGCCTTTGCTTGGGGCACACCGTAATCATGTTGCCTGGATGGGCGTGGCACGTCCTGCGGCGCAAATGCAGTGGTTCCTGCTGCTGGTTTCCTTTGGCTGCCTGACCTGGGCTTTCGTCGCAAACGATTTTTCGGTGTCCTATGTGGCCCAGCATTCCAACACGAAGCTGCCGGTGGTGTACCGGATGGCGGCGGTTTGGGGGGGGCACGAGGGCTCGCTTCTGCTTTGGACGGTTCTGCTGGCGACGTGGTCGCTGGGCGTGACCTTGTTATCCAGAACCTTACCGGATGCCATGGTGGCGCGGGTCATTGGTGTGCTGGGCTTGGTGTCGTTCGGTTTGCTGTTGTTCATTCTTTTGACTTCAACGCCCTTTGAACGCCTGATGGACATTCCTGAAGATGGGAATGACCTCAATCCTCTCTTGCAGGACCCGGGCTTGATTTTGCATCCGCCCTTGCTTTATATGGGCTATGTTGGCTTTTCGGTGGCGTTTGCTTTCGCTGTGGCGGCCCTGCTTTCCGGTCAGCTTGATGCCGCCTGGGCGCGCTGGTCGCGGCCCTGGACCGTGGCTGCCTGGATTTTCCTGACCTTGGGCATCGCGCTGGGGAGCTGGTGGGCGTACTACGAGCTGGGATGGGGCGGCTGGTGGTTCTGGGATCCGGTTGAAAATGCTTCTTTCATGCCCTGGCTGATCGGAACCGCCTTGATCCATTCGCTGGCTGTGACAGAAAAACGCGGCGCATTCAAGAATTGGACGGTGCTGCTGGCGATTGCGGCCTTTTCCTTGTCCCTGCTGGGGACCTTCCTTGTCCGTTCGGGGGTGCTGACCTCCGTTCATGCTTTTGCTACGGACCCGCGTCGCGGGATTTTTATCCTCATTTTTCTGGCCGTGGTGATTGGCAGTTCGCTTTTGCTGTTTGCCTGGCGCGCGCCGAAGGTTGGGCTGGGGGGGCGTTTTGCACTGATGTCGAAGGAAACGCTGCTGCTCATCAACAATGTATTGCTGGTCGTGACGGCTGGTTCGGTTCTGCTGGGAACGCTGTACCCACTCATCATCGATGCGTTGGGGCTGGGCAAGCTGTCGGTCGGGCCGCCTTATTTTCAAACCGTCTTTGTTCCGCTGATGGCCCCTTTGCTTTTCCTCATCGCAGTGGGCCCGGTGGCGCGCTGGAAGGAGGCGCGAGTGGCGGATCTGGTGCAGCGGCTGAAGCTTGCTGCCGTACTGGCTCTTCTTGCGGGTGTCGGCCTGCCTTTCGTTTTTGGGGGCTGGACCCCCTTGGTCGGTATGGGCCTTTTGCTGGCGGTATGGATAGTGACTTCGGCCGTCATTGAAATCCGTCAGCGTTTGAAAGTGGGTACAGGGCGGCCTGCACTCTCCTTCTGGGGCATGCATCTGGCGCATATCGGTGTGGCGGTGTTCGTGATCGGTGTGACGCTGGTCAAGGGGTATGAAACCGAACAGGATGTGCGCATGGCTCCGAACGATACAGTGGCCATTGGGGGTTACACCGTGCGGATGGTGGGTGTGCGAGAGATGATGGGGCCAAACTACCGTTCGTCGATGGGCGATTTCGAGCTTTTGCGCGATGGAAAGGTGTTGCGCGCGCTTCATCCGGAAAAACGGGCTTATCTGGCTTCGGCTATGCCGATGACCGAGGCGGCCATTGACAGCAACCCGCTGCGCGATGTCTATGTTTCGATGGGTGAGCCACTGGATGAAGAGGGCGTGACGGGGGCCTGGAGTGTGCGTGTGCATTACAAACCCTTTGTCACCTGGATCTGGGGAGGCTGTCTGCTGATGGCACTGGGTGGGGCGTTGGCCATTGCGGATCGCCGCTATCGACTGTCGGCCCGCATGTCTGGAAAACGACCTGGAGAGTTTGTCCCATCATGAAACGCTTCCTGATTCCTGTCCTCCTGTTCATTGTGCTGCTGGGTTTCCTTGCGGTCGGTCTTCAGCTCAACCCGCGCGAAGTGCCTTCGCCGCTGGTGGGCAAGCCCGCACCGGCCTTCCAGCTCATGCAGCTGGCCGAGCCTGACAAGACCTTTTCACCCGCCGATATGAAGGGCAAGGTTTGGCTGCTCAATGTCTGGGCTTCGTGGTGCGTCTCTTGTCGTGCCGAACACGCTCTGCTGGTTTCTTTTTCGCGCAGCGGCGGAGTGCCCATCGTGGGCCTGAATTACAAGGAAGTGCGCGGCGATGGCGATATCGATCTGAAAAAACTGGCGCAAGGTGAGGAGCTTGCCCTCACGCGCCAGCGTTCCCAGAAATGGCTTGACGAACGCGGCAATCCTTATCTCTTGACCGCACTCGACATGGATGGACGGGTGGGGATCGACTACGGGGTGTACGGCGTGCCGGAAACCTATGTCATCGACAAGGCGGGCATCATCCGTTACAAGCAGATCGGCCCGCTGACACCAGAAGCGATTGCGAGCAAGATTCTGCCTCTTGTCCGGGAGCTTGAAAAATGAGGGGCTTTCCTCTTGGCTGGTGGGTCGCGGCATTTCTTTTCTGCCTGGCCTTGGGCCCGGTCTGGGCAAACGAAGCGGTTTCATTGGCCGAAGATCCTGTGGTGGAAAAGCGCATGGTGGCGATTTCCGAGGAATTGCGTTGTCTGGTTTGTCAGAACGAGTCGCTGGCAGGTTCTCATGCGGAATTGGCCCAGGATCTGCGACGCGAGATTCGCGGCATGATCAAGGCTGGAAAAAGCGATGATGACATCATGACATTCATGGTCGACCGATATGGTGATTACGTCCGCTATCGTCCGCCGATGAAGGCGACGACCTGGCTGTTGTGGTTTGGCCCTTTTCTGCTGGGCTTCGCCGGTCTTTGGGGGCTGGTGGCTTTTCTTCGTCGACGTAGCCGCTCTAGTGAGATCGCTGCCGAAGCGAGTCTGACGGATGAGGAACGGCGTGCGGCAGCGGCCTTGCTGGCCGGGCAGAGCGATGGAGAGGGAGGCCGGCAGGCATGATGGACAAGCTGATTTTTGTGGCCTTGGCAGGCTTGCTCGTTGTGGTGTCGCTGGCCGGCTTGCTGTTTCCCTTGCTGCGTCGCGGTAGTGGTCCGAGGCTGGGTCAGCATGATCGTCACGCTCCCGGTTTGCGGCGACAGTTGAATGCGGCGATTTACCGGGATCAGCTGCTGGAAATCGAGCATGACCGTGAAAGCGGTGATTTGGCCGTGACGGATTATGAGCAGGCGCGTGACGAATTGCAGCGTCGTCTTTTACAGGAAACAAGGGATGAATCGGTAGAGAACCCACTCCCCAGTGCGCCAGCGATAACGCATTCTCCGGCTCGCAGAACGTCATGGGTTCTGGTGTTGTTCCTACCGCTTTCGGCCGTTTTGCTTTATCTGTGGTTGGGGAATCCTGCGGCCTTGCATCCTGTGGAGAAGCCTGCGCGTATCACGGCCGAGCAGATCGATGGCATGGTGTTGAAACTGGCAGAACGTTTGCAGCAAAATCCGGATGATCTCAAAGGCTGGATGATGCTGGCGCGCTCTTATGAGGCTTTGCAGCGTTTTGATGACGCGGCTGCGGCCTTCGAACATATTATGCGGCTGGGTGGGGACAAGAATCCTGATTTGCTGGTGCGCTACGCAGACCTGCTAGGTGTGCTGGCGGGCGGGAAGCTGGAAGGGCGGCCGTTGGAATTGGTCGAACAGGCCCTGAAACTGGACCCTTCGCACTTGACCGCACTGGCTCTGGCCGGAAGTGCGGCTTATACCCGCGAAGACTACGCCGCAACGCTGGATTACTGGGGGCGGCTGGAAAAAATATTGCCGAAAGATGCGGAGGAAGCCGCGCAGCTTTCAGCCAAGCTTGACGAGATCCGTGCCCTGCACACTTCGCCAAAGGACCTAAAACCGATGCAAGAACCGGTGCATAACGAGGCAAAAAAATAAACCCGCCTCGGGAGGAACTTTGACCGTATGGATGGTCGCCCGGTTCTTGCGGGTTCCAGCTCAGTAATAAACGTAAGATTTCTGCGGCTGGCGTGATTCACGCAGGCGGCGCAGATCATCCAGACTCTTGGGGAGTTTGTCCCACCAGAGCTTCCGGCCAGCCAGTTTTTCGGCACTTTGTTCCGGATGCTGGCCCAGCCATTCACGCATGAATTTTGTGTGCTCGGATTCGTAACGGTTGCAGCTTTTTTCCATGATGAGAGTCTCGTTTATCGGTGGGATTGAAAAGGGTTGTTTCGCTCGTTCGCTCGTTCGCTCATTCGCGCACCCGTGAAATCCGGGCGACTTCAGGCAGGCGGCGCAGGCTGCGCATGATGCGGGCAAGATGGGCTCGACTGGTGACTTGCAGATTGAATTGCAGGTTGCTGTAAGGGCCGCGGTCTTCGTCGATCCGGACGTTGAGGATGTCTGAATCGGCGGCGGCGATGGTGGCGGCCATGCGTGCGAGTGCGCCACGACGATTTTCGGAAACGATGCGGATGGCGGTTTCGAACTGACGATTGCTGGTGGTCTGGTCCCATTCGACATCGACCCAGTTGTCACGCTCATGACGGGCGCGCCCCACGCTGCGGCAATCGTTGGTGTGTACCGTGAGACCTTGTCCTTTGCGGAGGATGCCGATGATGGGGTCCCCCGGAATGGGGCAGCAGCATTTTGCGAGTTGGACAGCCAGGTTTTCGCTGCCTCGGATGATGACGGGTCCTAGGGGTTTTCGTCGTTCGACCGGGAGGGTTGCGCCACCGGTGACGGCTGCATGTTCGGCGGCTAATCGTCCTGCGACGTCGGCGGCTGAACGCTTGCCCAGCCCGATTTCAGCCTGGACTTCCTTGCGTGATTGGGCCCCGCTGCTGCGAGCGTATCGTCCCCAGGCGATGGCGTCGATATTGTCCGGATGCAGGCCGAAGTCTTGAAGGGCCTGGATGAGGAGTTGTTCCCCCAAAGCCGCTGATTCGACGTTCTGGCTGGTTTTGAGGTGATGGCGTATCTGGGCCCGAGCTCGGCTGCTCTTGACGTAGGCGAGCCAGTTTGGATTGGGATGGGCATGGGGGTCACAGACGATTTCGACTTGGTCCCCGCTCCGTAATTCGGTTCGCAAGGGCGCCGGATCGCCGTTGATGCGACAGGCCACACAATGATTACCGACGTCGGTGTGAACGGCATAGGCGAAGTCGACGGCCGTCGCCCCGCGTGGCAGGCCGATGATTTTTCCCTTGGGCGTGAAAGCAAAAACTTCACCCGGAAAGAGGTCGACTTTGACGTGTTCGAGGAATTCGGAGGAGTTGCCCGATGCTGATTGCAGTTCGAGCAGGGATTGCAGCCATTTGTGTGTCTTTTGCTGCAATTCGTTGAATGTCTGCTCGTCTTTGTAAAGCCAATGAGAGGCCACGCCGGATTCGGCGACATGGTGCATTTCACGGGTGCGTATCTGCACTTCAACTGGCGTGCCGTAAGGGCCGATGAGGGTGGTGTGCAGGGATTGGTAACCGTTGGCCTTGGGAATGGCGATGTAATCTTTGAATTTGCCAGGGACAGGTTTGTAAATGCTGTGGAGTGCGCCGAGTGCGAGGTAGCAGCTCGGCGGGTCTTTAACCAGCATCCGAAATCCGTAGATGTCGAGCACTTGAGAGAAGGTGAGGTGCTTTTCCCGCATCTTTCGGTAGATGCCGTAGATGTGTTTTTCACGGCCCATGACCTCGACGTCGACACCCATTTCGGGAAGGCGGCGACGCAGGGTGTCGATGATTTTTCCAACGACTTCGCGGCGGTTGCCACGGGCATTTTTCAAGGCTTTTTCCAGTACCGCGTAGCGGCGGGGGTGGAAATTGCTAAATGCGAGTTCTTGTAATTCCCGGCTCATTTCATTGAGGCCGAGACGGTTGGCGATCGGGGCGAAAATGTCGAGCGTTTCGCGCGAAACACGGCGGCGTTTGTCAGGTCGCAGCGCACCGAGTGTGCGCATGTTGTGCAGGCGATCCGCCAGTTTGATGAGGATGACGCGAACGTCGCGTACCATCGCCAGCAGCATTTTCCGGAAATTTTCGGCTTGCGCTTCTTCGTAAGACTGGTTTTCGAGCCGCCCGATCTTGGAAACGCCATCGACGAGTTCGGCGGTGATTTTGCCAAAGCGTTCGGTGATTTCTTCCTTGCTGACGTCGGTGTCTTCCATGACATCATGCAGCAGGGCCGCCATCAGGGCTTGGGGGTCGAGCCGCCAGTCCGCCAGGATGCTGGCAACCGCAAGAGGATGGGTGATGTAGGGTTCGCCACTGCTACGGATTTGTCCTGCATGGGCATGGTCGCCGAAGTGGAAGGCGGTTTCGATGCGATCAACTTCGGCAGGGGCGAGGTACAGGGAAAGCTTTTCGCGTAAATCGGAGAGCGATTGCGCAAGAAGGGCGACGTGCTCCGGCGTCTTGGGCGGTGAGGTTCCGGTAGGGGCGGAAGATTGAGGGAGCATGGGGTCGGGCTTCAGGCCGGGCCCGTCACTTCCAGAAAAGCGGCGGGAGCATCCGGAGAGTCCGTGTCAGGGTTTCATGCCTGGCCGCGATTGAGGATTTCAAGCCCAACCTTGCCGGCAGCGATTTCACGCAGGGCGATGACGGTGGGTTTGTCGTTCTGAATGTCAATCATGGGCGATCCACCCAGCGTGATCTGGCGGGCGCGATAGGTCGCGGCGAGCGTCAGCTGAAAGCGGTTCGGGATTTGGGAAAGGCAGTCGTCAACGGAAATGCGGGCCATGGTTCATCCTTGATTGCGAAAGAGTCTTGAAAACAGGTCATTGTGGCGTGTGCGTTGCGAGCACAGACGCAGACGGGAGGCGTGTACGACCGCTTGCAGGTCGGTGATGGCACGTTCCAGATCAGCGTTGATTATAACGTAGTCGAATTCGTCGATATGTCGCATTTCGGTGAGCGCGGCCAGTTGACGACGTGCAATGGTTTCTTCGTTATCGGTGCCCCGTCCGCGCAAACGCGCTTCGAGTTCGTCCATCGACGGTGGAAGGATGAAGATGCCAATGGCGTTGTTGAAAAGACGGCGAACCTGTTGCGCACCCTGCCAGTCGATTTCGAGCAGGACGTCATGGCCCGAGGCGAGTTGCTGTTCCATCCAGAGCCGTGAAGTGCCGTAAAAATTACCGTGTACTTCGGCAGATTCGATGAATTCAGCCCGGTCGCGCATGGACAGGAATTCATTGATGCTGATGAAGTGGTAATCGTGACCGTGAATTTCCCCAGGGCGGGGCGCGCGCGTGGTGTGGGAGATGGAAAGGTGTACCTGGTTGTCGCGCTTGAGTAGTTCGCGGACCAGGGTGGTTTTTCCTGCCCCCGAGGGTGCGGAGACGATCAGTAGAGTGCCTGACATGTCGGCATTTCCGTGAGGAGGATGAAGAAGGAGGTTGGTGAGGGTTCAGCTGACCCCTGCACGTTGCAAGAAATGACCCAGATGCAGGTCGCTCTTGGTCATGTGATTGATCTGCCAGTCGGCCATGACCATGCGGATACAGAAACGGAGGTAGCGGGGGTCGCGCTCCTGGCTGTTGATTTTCTGGCGCAAATCGGCAAAGGCATGGTCGAAGGCTTGATGTTGCTTCATGTGATCTGCAATGAAGGGGTAGTCGTAACGCTGCATCAGGTTTTCTTCAGAGCTGTTGAGTTGGGCAATATGCTCTGCGTAGTTGTCGAGTGTCAGGTTTGCTGCGGGATCTCCGGCAAGGATCTGGTCTTCGAGCTGGGCGATGCAATCAAGCTGTTCGCGGTGGCGCATATCGATTTCTTCAATGCCGATAGAGTATTCCCTGCGCCAGCCGACTTCTTTTTCTATCAGAAGCTCATCAGATGCCGGGCCTTGACGAAGAAAGTTTTTGCATCGTTCCAGATAGACCCGAACTGCGCGATCGTCCGGAACAATGCGCAGACATTCCTGCAGTAGGGGTTGAGCCAAGTCGGCATGGCCCAGATGGTAGAGGGCGAGTGATTCTTCGAAGGTGCGCTGGGTGGCCAGCTTGGCCAGGCGTAGCGGTTCGGGGTCGGCATCGAATACTTCATAGACCGACTGGACTTGGTAGCGGCCTTTGATACGCAGGCGATCAATGAAACGGATGTGGTAGACGTCTTGGTCTTCCAGGGCGTGAAGGGTGTTGGCACTAATAACGAGCGGCGTACCGTAGTTTTTGGTCAGCCCTTCAAGACGCGAAGCGAGGTTCACGGCATCACCGATGACAGTGCTGTCCATGCGGTTGTGGCCACCTACCGTGCCCATCATGACCAGACCCGTGTTGATGCCGATGCCAATTCGGATGGGGATGAATCCGGCGTGTGAACGACCGATGTTGTAGGTGGCGAGCTGGTGCAGCATGTCGATTCCAGCACGCAAGGCGTCGTCTGCCGAGCCGGGAAAGAGGGCCATGATGCCGTCGCCGATGAATTTGTCGACAATGCCGTTGTGGCGACCAACGACCGGTTCCATCGTGCTCAGATAAGAGTTGATGAAGCGGAAGTTTTCTGCCGGGAGGATGGATTCGGAGAGTGCAGTGAAGTCGCGGATGTCGGAAAACAGTAGCGACATTTCCTGTTCGACGTGATCGCCCAAGCGCACATCGACGATACTGGGCCGCTTGAGCAGGCGTAGAAACTGGCGCGGCACGAAACGGCCATACGCCATTTCAGTGGCATTCAGCGAAATTTTTTCCTCGTTCGAAGGCGCGTCGCTCATGGGGATTGGTGCCTGCGTACAGTCCAGAATCAAGAAACGCTAGTATAAACGCCTTGTCTTTTGCTTGTGGAACGCTGTAGTTTGAGAGGCTGATAATGGGCTGTAGTAAGATGATCTTCACGAAAACCCGATGCGCGGGTTTGTCTGTTCATGGGTTGTTTTTTGGCATGAAAATATGGTTCCGCATCTGACAACGGCCCTGACCGGGCCACTTCTTGAGCTTGAACGCTGTTTTCTCGATAACGAAACCCGTATCGAGCAATGGTTGCGTGCACAGTGGCAGGAACATACTCCGCCGTTTTATACCTCGGTCGATCTGCGTAATGCCGGGTTCAAGCTGGCCCCGGTCGATACCAATCTCTTTCCCGGGGGATTCAATAATCTGAACACGGAATTCCTGCCTCTTTGTGTGCAGGCCACGATGGCGGCTATCGAAAAAATTTGCCCCGAGGCCTGCAATCTGCTGTTGATTCCAGAAAGTCACACGCGCAATCTGTTCTATTTGCAAAATGTTGCCCGACTGGCTGCGATTCTTCGTCATGCGGGCATGAATGTACGCGTGGGTTCTCTTTTGCCGGAAATTACCGCACCCACGCGGCTCGATTTGCCGGATGGACAGGCACTGACGCTGGAACCCCTCCAGCGACTAGGGCCGGAAGGCCGCCGTCTGGGGCTGGAGGGCTTTGATCCTTGTACTATTTTGCTCAATAACGATTTATCGGCAGGGGTGCCGGTGTTATTACAGGATTTACATGAGCAGCATCTTCTTCCTCCGCTTCATGCCGGGTGGCATGTACGGCGCAAGTCGCATCATTTTTCGGCTTACCACCGCGTTGCTCGGGATTTCTCGGCGGCTATCGGGATTGATCCCTGGCTCATCGATCCGGGCTTCGGTGTTTGCGGGCGGATCAATTTTCACGAGCGGACTGGCGAGGAATGTCTGGCGGCCAATGTCGACGCCTTGCTGGAAAAAACGCGTACAAAATATCGGGAATATGGAGTGACCGAGAAGCCTTTTGTCATCGTCAAGGCCGATGCAGGAACCTATGGCATGGGCATCATGACGGTACATGATGCCAGCGAGGTCAAATCCTTGAATCGCAAGCAACGTAACAAGATGGCGGTGGGCAAGGAAGGGGTACAGGTGACGGAGGTCATCATTCAGGAAGGCGTGCCGACTTTTGAGACGGTGGATGATGGCGTGGCTGAACCGGTGATCTACATGATCGACCGTTATGTGGTGGGTGGCTTTTATCGTGTCAATACCAGCCGGGGCCGGGACGAAAACCTCAATGCACCGGGGATGCGTTTCGAGCCTCTGGCCTTTGATACAGGGTGCAGCTTGCCGGATGCGAGCCAGTCGCCCGACGCGCCACCTAATCGTTTTTATGCCTATGGCGTCGTGGCGCGACTGGCGATGCTGGCGGCCTCATGGGAGCTGGAGCAGACCGCACCGCAGGATGGGGCGGTATGAGCAAACAGTTGGCCTTTATTGTCGACCCGCTGGCGCAGCTGAAACCGGCCAAGGATTCAAGCATCGCCATGATGCGTGAGGCTGTTCGGCGGGGGCATGAGGTTTTTTCCATTCAGCGCGAGACGCTTTGCTGGTCGGATCAGGGAGTTTGGGCGAAGGTTGCACGTCTCGCACTTTCTGCGTCGGATGAGGCGTGGAGCGGTGTGCTGGAGGAGAAACACCGACCGCTTTCGGATTTCGATGCTGTGGTAATGCGCCAGGATCCGCCCTTTGATTTTGAATATGTGGCGGCGACCTGGTTGCTGGAGCGGGCCGAGGCGCAGGGTGTGCGTGTTTTCAATCGTCCCCGTGCTATTCGGGATCACAACGAAAAAATTGCTATTACTGAATTTTCGCAGTTCATCCCCACGACGCTCGTTGCGCGTGCGGCGGATGAGCTGGATGTCTTCATCGACGATTTGTGGGCACAGGGAGCGGATGTGATCCTCAAGCCACTGGACGGCATGGGGGGAAGCTCGATTTTTCGCGTGGGACGGGGCGATCCGAATCGTAATGTCATCATCGAAACGCTGACGGCGCAAGGAGTGCGCACTGTCATGGCCCAGCGTTATTTGCCTGCCATTACTGAGGGAGACAAGCGCATCCTGTTGATTGAGGGAGTTCCGGTTCCTTACGCGTTGGCGCGCATTCCCCGTCCTGGGGAGACGCGCGGCAATCTGGCCGCGGGCGGGCGGGGTGAGGCGCGACCTTTAACGACGCGTGACCGTGAAATTGCCGAAACGATCGGCCCGGTTCTTGCCGCTCGTGGCTTGTTGCTGGTGGGGCTGGATGTGATTGGCGATTGTCTGACGGAAATCAATGTCACGAGTCCGACTTGTTTCGTTGAAATCACGCAGCAGACGGGCTGCAATGTGGCGGCCTTGTTCATTGACGCGCTGGAGCATGCGGCAGAGAGATAAGCCCGTTTCAGCTCAAACTCTGGCATTGCGCCATCCGTTCGCAATAGCGTGCGATCTGGTCAATCTCCAGATTTACCCGGCTACCGGGTTTGAGGTGGCGTAAGGTGGTGACGCTGACCGTGTGTGGAATCAGGTTGATCGAGAAATCGGCACCACCGGCCCCTTCGGCGACATCGATGACTTCATTGGTGGTCAGGCTGACACCATTGACAGCGATCGAGCCTTTACGGGCGATGTAACGGGTGAGGGGGCGAGGTGCGCGGATGACCAGGCGGTGCGATTCCCCAACGGGTTCGAAAACCTGGACGATGCCGATACCATCGACGTGACCGCTGACCAGATGTCCGCCCAGACGGTCAGCCAGACGCAGGGCTTTTTCAAGATTGACTTCACCGGGCGCATCCAGCCCGGTTGTGCAGTCGAGCGTTTCACGCGAGACATCGATCTTGTATTGTTTGCCGGATTTTTCGATGACGGTGAGGCAGACGCCGTTGTGGGCGATGGAGTCTCCCAGGGCGACATCGGAGAGATCGAGGTCAGGGGCTTCGATCGTCAGGCGCAGGCCTTGTTCGAGGGAGTGGATGTGGGTGATTTTGCCGAGGGCTGCGACGATACCGGTGAACATGGTGGGATTCCGTCTGGTGAGGGTTTCTAGGTTTATGGGCGTAGTGCTTCTTCGAGCGTAGGGCGGAATTGTTCGGGAGGCTGGAAGCCGATGACGCGCAGATCATCCCTTTCTTTGCCGTGTGCGTCGAAAAAAATGATCCCCGGCGGGCCGAAGAGATCGAAATGTTTTAGCAGGGCGCGGTCTTCCGCCGTGTCTTGGGTGACGTCAACCTGTAATAGTTTCATGCGGTTCATCAGGGGGGCGATGCGAGCATCGGCAAAGGTCTGTCGTTCCATTTCCTTGCAGGAGATGCACCAGTCGGCGTAGAAGTCGAGCATGATGGGACGGCCCGGGTTTTTCAGTTGCGCTTCCAGCTCGGCCAGGGTTTTGACGCGGGCGAAACGGGGTTCCTCCGTGGTCGATGACGTGCCACCACGCAGGAAGGCGAGCGGCTGCAAGGGGTCGCGGCTGCCCCCTAATGCGCCGATGAGCATGGCAGCCCCCATGAGAAGGGAGAGCACGCCCAGCCCTTTGCCAAAGCGTTGCCAGCCGTGGGCACGTTGCGGAAGGGGATCGAGTGCGTGAAGGTAAATGGCCGGGAAGATCAGAAGTGCGGCCCAGCCCAGCATTTGCAGCATCACGGGCAGTAATGGTGAAACCAGCCACAGGGCGACACCGAGGAGCATCACGCCAAAAAGACGGTTGACGACATTCATCCAGGGACCGGGGCGCGGCAACAGGTGACGGGCCGATGTTCCCGCGATGATCAGCGGAAACCCCATGCCGAGACCCATCGCGAAAAGGGCTGTGCCACCGAGCAGGGCATCGCCCGTTTTGGCAATGTGCAAGAGTGCGCCCGCCAGCGGTGCAGCAACACAGGGGCCGACGATAGCAGCTGAAATCGCGCCCATCAGCCAGGCACCGTGAAGGCTGCCGCCTTGCTGACGATTGGCTTCGTCGGAAAGACGGCTTTGGAGAAAGCTAGGCATTTGCAGCTTGTAGAGCCCGAACATCGACAGTGCGAGGGCGGTGAAAATGAGTGCGCCAGCACCCAGAAACCAGGCGTTTTGCAAGGCCGAGGAAGCGAGCGTGCCCGATAATCCTGCGGCGATACCCAGTACGGCATAGCAAAGTGACATCCCTAGAACATAAGCCGTGGAGAGAACGAAAGCGCGGGCTTTGCTGATGTCGTGGCCGTGGCCAATGATGATGCCGGAAAGAATGGGCAGCATCGGAAACATGCAGGGGGTGAAGGCCAGGGCTAAGCCTGCACCAAAGAAGAACAGCAGGCTGGTACCCAGCGTGGCATCCTTGAGCAGGCTTGCGATGCGAGAGGTTTCGTCGCCGGTCTGGCGAGTTGGAGATGTGTTTTTAGGGGAAAGCGAATTTTTCGGGTCGGCTTCCGCGGGGGCTTCCGATACGGGGCCCGGCGGCTGGCTCATGGAAATCGGGGCGGTTGGAAGGGAAAAAAATGGTTTTTCCTGTGACGCGCTGCGTGGTGTCGTCGCGCGGGTTTGGGTGGACCATTCGATCTGGGCCTCTTGCGTTTGGGGTGGGTAACAGACCCCCATGTCGGCGCAGCCTTGCGAGCGAGCCTTGAGTGTGAACGGCCCGGGTGAGGCGGATTCAACAGGTAGACGAATGCTGATTCCACCGCGATAGATTTCGACCTTGCCGAAATTTTCGTCATCGTGAGATTGGCCATGCGGAAACTGGGCAGGCCCGAGTTTGACCTCTTCACTTTCAACTTCAAACCGGAATTTGTCGCGGTACAGATAGTATTCGTCGGCAATCTGCCAGCGGGCTTCGATGGTGTGTGCGTCGATCGCGCGAGCGGAAAAGCGGAAGGCTTGTGACGGATCGAGCGGTTCTCCCAGAGCGAGAGCGAGAGGAACCTGTGCAAGAGAAAGCAGCAGGGAGAGCAGAAAAAAAATCCGCATCAGCATGGTGATTCATCCGTCTTGATCAGGGTTTCGGTCACAACCCAGGAAAGATAGGCGGGCAGGCCGGAATGCACTGGGACTGCGATGATTTCCGGAAGTTCATAAGGATGGGCAGCACGAATAGCTTCTTCCAGCGCAGCATAGCGTGCGCGGCTTGTTTTGATGAGTAGCGGAATTTCCTTGGATTCTTCGATGCGGTCTTCCCAGCGATAAACCGAAGTGCAGGGTGACAGGATATTCACACAGGCGGCCAGGCGTTGTCCGATGAGGTGGGCAGCCAGCGCGCGTGCGGTGGCTTCGTCAGGCAGATTGGTGAAAACGAGCAGGGGTTCGGTGGCTGGGTCTTGATCTGAAGTCATCGGCGGATTCTACCGTGAGCGGTGATTTGCCTGTCAGGTCGTTCCGGGGCATTCCGTAAGGCTGTTCAGGGTATCATCGCGGGTTTTTGGGTATCTCAGCTTGCCTGCACTACCTTTTTGAATATGCTGAATAATCCGCTTCCTTCCATTTTTGGCCTCGAATTTTGAACATGCCCCGTCGCATTTTTGTGTATCACGATGAACGAGGAATGCGTGATGCTTACTGAGCAGGACGATGCCCGGCCCGAGGAGGCTTCCTCTTTTTCCTTTTCTCCGGTTTTGCCATCGGGCTTCGATGCTCGTGAGGCTGAGGCGGTAATGGAGCAAAAAATTGGGCAGGCTGCTGCGAAAACCCAGGCAGCCAAGGTGCGGCTTGAGACCGAGCGCATGGCGCAGGGGGCAGCACAACAGCGTCTGGCGGCACTTCAGCGCGAATTGCAGGCGGAAATTGATGCCGGGCGCGAGATCAGGCGGCAGGCCGGTGAAACCCGTCGATCCCGTCTGGCCGCCGAGTATCAAGTCTTTCAGCAGGTGCGGCGGCTATTGAGTAAGCGGTTCGTTGTGGCGTTTTTCCTTCTGGCATTTGTACTTCTGGCCATGGGGTTTCTCGTGGGCTTGTATTTTGGCGGGCAACAGGGTCACAGCTCTGTTTCATGCACGTCGCAGCAAGGGGACCTGTCGCCGCCGATCTATTCCAGCGAAGGGGAGAGCGAGCATCTGGCAGGCGGCGGGCCGAAGTTGAGGCTGGATGATCGTGCGGAAAACGCTTTTCCGGGAAGCCATTCTGCGGGTACGGATGGTGAATAGGGCTGCGGAATGATCGGGGTACGTGCGCGTAGTGAGTTGTTCTGGGTCGCTTCGGGGCAGGTGACGAGCCTGCTGTTGAGTATCCTGACCTTGAAGGTACTGACCTTTCGACTCGGGCCGGAAGGTTATGGGCAGTTTGCTCTTGGCCTAAGCATTGCCGGCGGGCTGAATCTGTTTCTTTATGGCCCTTTGAGTCAGGCGGTGAGTCGCTATGTTCATGTTTGTTCCGGGGCCGGCGACATGAATACCTTGAACCAGGTGGTTTCGGCATGGTTACGCCATGCTTTCCGGGGGGTGCTGCTTGCAGGGTTTGTCCTCGTCGCGATTTTATGGGGGGGCTCGCTTGCCCAGTGGATTGCCCTGGTACTCGTCGCACTGGGGTATGGCGTTTTTTCCGGGATGCTGTCGGTTTATCTGGCAGATATCAACACCCGCAGGCAAAGGCGTACTTATTCGATACTGCAATCTTCCGATGCTGCCTTGCGCTTGATGGTTGCCATGATTTTTGTTGTGTGGTGGGCGGAGTCAGCGGTGCTGGCCATGTCCGGTTTCATGGTGGGTTCCTTGCTCGTCGGGGCCGTGGCGTACCGGATGGCCGGAAAAGGTGTTCCTGCGGATACCTTGCCGCCAGCTTCTTCTGCCCACTTGTTTAGCGCAGATTTCACACGTTATGTCATTTCGTTTTCTTTGCTCGCTGTTCCGGGAGTTTTGGCCTCCTATGGAGACCGCTGGCTAATTCAGCAAACAATGACGGAGGCGGATGTCGGGATTTATGTGGCTCTAGCCCAGATCGCCGCCGCTCCTGCCAATCTGCTGCTTTCAATTTTTTCGCAGGTATTGAATCCCGTCCTGTTCCAGCGCGCAGGGGCGGCGAATTCTCCAGGGTCTGTGCGTTCCAGCCGTATTCTGCTTCACCGTGCTTTGGTGTTATTCGTTATTGTGCTGGCGACGCTTGTCGTGGCGAGTGCGGCTTTTGGTGTCACGCTCGTGCAGTGGATGACCAGTGCGGCGTTCGCACACCACGGCGGTTTGCTCTGGAATCTTGTCTTGTCGGCAGCGATATTTCAGGTGGGGCAGGCTCTGGCCGCAGAAGCCTTCGTTTACAATCGACCGTTTTTGATGTTTTTTCCTAAAATGCTGCACGCCATTATTTTCCTTGGTCTGGCGTTTGTTCTCGTTGCGGCACGAGGGTTAGGTGGTGTTGCGTTTGCTGCTCTAATGGCTGCTTTTGCTTATTTAATGCTCGTCGTTGCGACCAATGCTTGGGCCGGGAAAATGTACGCAGCAAACCATGTTCAGCGTGCACCGAACACATAGAGGATTTGAACAGCGTTCATGATTGCGAAGTTGAAAAACTGGTTGCGGGATTCTCCCGTCTATTCCTTCAACCATGTGTTGCGCGATCGCTGGGTCAGGCAACAGGCGGCAGCTGTACAGAATGGTGCGAGGGTGCTGGATGTGGGTGCTGGTTCATGCCCTTATCGCCATGCTTTTGCGCACTGCGAGTACAGGA
Organism: uncultured Sterolibacterium sp.; assembly: GCA_964500605.1. GTDB lineage: Bacteria > Pseudomonadota > Gammaproteobacteria > Burkholderiales > Rhodocyclaceae > Sterolibacterium. The sequence goes on along the minus strand of CAZCOS010000001.1, from coordinate 50,425 downwards.
CACAGGATTTCACGGCACTTGAGGGCGAGCAGCTTCGCTTTGGTGAATATGGAACCATCGATTTTGTAAGCGATGCATCGGAAATCCCCGTCGAATCTGCCAGTTTCGATGTTGTTCTTTGCACAGAAGTGCTGGAGCATGTCCCTAACCCGGATCGCGTTATTTCCGAGTTTGCCCGCATCCTGAAACCCGGAGGACGCTTGTTGTTGACAGCTCCGCTGGGCTCAGGTCTGCATCAAACGCCTTATCATTTTTACGGCGGCTTTACGCCCTTTTGGTATCAGAAGTTTCTGGGTGAGGCTGGTTTTGTCCAGCTTGACATTGAACCCAATGGTCATTTTTTTGCATTCTTTTCTCAAGAGGCCATTCGTTTTCTGCGTCTTTCTTGGCCATTGCGACTGCCTTTGCCAATCGCGTTGTTGTGGTTGCCTGCCTGGTTAGTGTTGTTGCCGGTTCTGGGGGTTTTGCTGCCGCCGGTTGCCATGTGGCTGGATCGCCATGATTTGGAACGCAGCTTTACCGTGGGCTATCACGTTAGTGCGGTACGCGCAGGCGCAGACTCTCATGATTGAACAGTGGCTGCGAATTCATCCATTGTGCCTTCAAAGGGCGCGCAATCTTTATCGCTGGCTGCAACCCTTGCGTGAAAGGCCGTTGCGCGCATGTTCCGGTTATGTGCGGTTGTTCCTGGATTGGCAGAAATTCCGTCGGCTGGGGGGGCAGGCGCGTCTTGCTGATTTTTATCCCTGTCTGTTTGACCACACCGGCACGACGCCGATCGATGCCCATTATTTTTATCAGGCCGCCTGGGCAATGCGCCATATTTCGACGGCGCGCCCGGTGCAGCATGTCGATATTGGCTCCGATGTCCGTTATGTCGGTATGTTGAGCCAATGCGTCCCGACGAGCTTTGTGGATATTCGGCCATTGCAGGTGCAGCTTCCGGGGCTGGATTGTCGAGCCGGCTCTGTGCTGGCACTGCCCTATGCGGATGCTTCGATCGCTTCGGCTTCTTGTTTGCATGTCATTGAGCATATTGGCCTGGGGCGTTATGGTGACCCGCTTGACCCTTCCGGGAGTATCAAGGCTACAGCGGAGTTGAACCGGATACTGGCGGTGGACGGACGGTTGTATGTGTCTGTTCCTGTGGGGCGGGAACGTGTTTGTTACAACGCACATCGTGTGTTTTCGCCGGTCGACTTCGTTCGGTGTTTCCCGGACCTGGTACTGCTGGAGTTTTCTTATGTCGGAGATGATTCCAGGTTGCACTGCAATGTTTCACCGGAAGCCGCTGTAAATGAAGAATATGCGTGTGGCTTGTTTGTTTTTGCCCGGCACAATTCGGTGACGGGCGTGGCGTCGTGATTGTCGTTCACTTGTGCGGGGGGCTGGGTAATCAGCTGTTTCAGTACGCGGCAGGGCGGTCATTGGCGCACGCGAGAAATACCGATTTGGTGCTGGATCTGGCGTGGTATCGGAACCCTCCGCCATCCGTGACACCTCGTATTTACGAGCTTGAGCAGTATGGCATTCGCGCACGTCCCGCCGAGACTTTGGAAGCGTGTTGTTGTCGCTTGCATCATGGACGCTTTTTGCGACGAATTCCTTTTTTACCTCGCTGCTGGCGGCATTTTCGTGAATCTGGCTTTGCTTATGACCCGGCGATGTTAACTTTGCCGGATAACAGCTACCTTGAAGGGTATTGGCAGAGTCATCACTATTTCGATGGGATTGCGGGCTTGATTCGTCAAGAGTTAGTGCCTCGTGTGCCGTTGGGGGTGCGTGACCAGGAAATTGCGAAGGCGATTTCGCAAGGAGAGGCAGTCTCGATTCATGTGCGACGTGGAGATTATGTGTCTCACAAAGGGGCGGCTTCAACGCATGGTTTGTGTTCTCTTGAGTATTACCGGACGGCTATCGATTGTGTTTTGTTTCGTGTGAGAAGCCCGGATTTCTTTGTTTTTTCGGACGACCCTGTCTGGGCGCGCGAAAATTTGAAATTGCCAGGCCGGGTGACTTATGTAGATCACAATGGTGAGGCAGCAGCATTTCAGGATTTGCGCCTGATGGCTTTGTGCGATCATCAGATCATCGCCAATAGCAGTTTCAGTTGGTGGGGCGCATGGTTGAATTCACGCCCCGACAAGATCGTTGTGGCTCCACTTCGATGGTTTGCAGATGGCCGGGATACCGATACGCTCATCCCGTCTGCCTGGATTCGTGTGTGATGGTTTTCAGGGGGAGGGGCGTGTGTCATGCTCCTAGGTTTTTGAAAGCGGAATTCTGGATACCGATATGAATACGCCGCTAGTATCGGTGTTGCTACCTTGTCGCAACGGTTCTGCCACCCTGGGGCTCGCGTTGCGCTCGGTTTTGTCACAGACTTTCTGCGATTTCGAGCTGCTTTTCTTGGACGATGGCTCGACGGACGATTCAGTAGAAATCGCGCACTCATTTGCCGATGAGCGCATCCGTATCTTGAGTGACGGACTTGGAAAGGGCTTGCCCAAGCGGCTTAATGAAGGTGTTGCATTGGCACGGGGGCGATACATTGCCCGTATGGATGCGGATGACATCTGCTTTCCGGTGCGCTTCGAAAGACAGGTGATGTATCTGGATACGCATCCAGAGGTGGATTTGCTGGGGTGTCGTGCCGTGGTTTTTCGAGATCCGGCTACGGTTGTCGGCTTGCTTCCTTTTGCAGCAGATCATGCGCGGCTTTGTGCACGGCTGTGGCGCAACATCCCTTTGCCTCACCCGAGCTGGATGGGGCGGCGTGAATGGTTTGAAACACATCCTTACCGCTTGCCTGAAGTGTGCCGTGCTGAAGATCAGGAATTGCTGCTGCGTGGGTCTTTGGATAGCCGTTATGCTTGCCTTGAGGACGTCTTGCTGGCCTACAGGCAGGGTCCTTTCCAGCTGAAGCGTACTTTGGTGGCCAGGCACTCGCTTCTGGCCGCGCAACTGGATTACTTCGTCGGCAAGAACGCTTGGGGAAATGTCTTTCGTGCTCTGGCTTTGTCTTCTGTCAAAGTCGTGCTGGATGGTCTGGCAGCCTTGCCGGGTGGGGAGCCGATTTTCTTTCGGCGAATGGGAGAGCCGGTTCCTGCCGATGTCCTTGATACTTTCCGGCAGTGTCTGGCAACACTGGGTGCGCTAGAGCAATGAAGCTGCTCTTTCTTATCACTGAAGACTGGTTTTTTTGCTCCCATTTCCTGACTCGGGCCAAGGCTGCTCTCGAGGCGGGTTATGAGGTGGTGGTGGCAGCACGGGAGCAGAAGCATGGTGAGCGCATCCGGGAGGCCGGTCTGCGTTTCATTTCACTGGACTTTGACCGGCGTAGCCTGAATCCGCTGCGCGAATTGCGTCAAATAGGGATGGTCTGGCGTATTTATCGGCGCGAGCGGCCGGATATTGTTCATCACATTGCCGTCAAGCCGATACTTTACGGTTCGCTGGCGGCGCGTTTGGCGGGAGTGCGTGGCGTCGTCAATGCGCCGGTGGGTATGGGCTATGTTTTTAGCTCCGAAGATAAAAAGGCCAGATTTCTGCGTCCGGTTTTGCGCCTGGCCTACCGTTTCCTGATGAATCCGGTAGGTAGTCGGGTGATATTCGAGAATCGGGATGATTTGTCAGCCTTTGTTGAGCAAGGGACGGTGCGTTCCCGGGATGCGGTGCTGATTCGTGGGGCGGGGGTGGATGTGGGGCGATTCCATCCATCAAATAGACGGGATTGCGAGGAATCTGTTGCTGTGGTGATGCTGGTGGCCCGGATGCTGCGCGACAAGGGGGTGCTTGAATTTGTTGCGGCGGCGCACGAGCTCCATGCAGCGGGGATGGCTGCCCGCTTTGTGTTAGTGGGTGATCCCGACCCGGAGAACCCGGCCTCTATCGACGAGGCGACCTTGCGCTCATGGCATGGCAAGGCCGGGGTTGAGTGGTGGGGGCGGCGCGAGGATATGCCCACCGTGTTTGCTCAGGCCGATGTGGTTTGTCTGCCGTCTTACCGGGAGGGTTTGCCCAAGGTCTTGCTGGAAGCCGCGGCATGCGGCCTGCCTCTGGTGGCGACGGATGTACCCGGATGCCGGGAGGTTGTGATCGACGGCGAGAACGGTTTTCTGGTTCCGCCGCGTGAGGTTCCTCCGCTTGCGGCCGCGATGCGCCGTTTGCTCGAAGATGGGGCCTTGCGCCAGGTGTTCGGGCAGTGCGGGCGGGCATTGGTTGAGGCAAGTTTCTCGGATGACATCGTGATCCGACAAACACTGGCGGTTTATCGCGATTTACTTTCGCCGAAAAAGCCGTCGGCACAATAAAATCCCGCCTCTTTTGTTCGCGTCTGCCCCATGATTACCGCCATTATCGTTAATTACAACAGCGGCATCCAGCTGACGGCTTGTGTCGGCTCTTTGCTGGCTTCGGATGTGCCGGTGAAAGTCGTGGTGTCCGACAATCAGTCGACCGATGACAGCCTTGCGCGGCTGGAGGCTTTTTGTGGCGATGATGAGCGGGTAATCATCATCCGGAATGGTGTTAACCTCGGCTTTTCAGTGGGCTGCAATATCGGCTTGACCCATGTCACCGGGGATTATGTATTGTTCATCAATCCGGATTGTGTGGTCCCGGAGGATGCTGTGGGGCGCATGCAGCGCGTTATGGATGAGCATCCTACAGCCGGAATGGCGGGGTGCATGGTTCGGAATGAGGATGGCAGCGAGCAGGTGGGTTGTCGTCGATACATCCCGACACCATGGCGATCATTGATGCGGGTGTTGAGGTTGGATCGTCTTTTTCCGGATCAATCCTTGTTTCAGACTTTCAACATGCGAGGAGAGCCTCTTCCTAGCGAGCCCGTTGCTGTGGAAGCCATTTCCGGAGCATTTATGTTTGTTCGCCTGTCTGCACTGGAAAAGGTGGGGCCTCTGGATGAGGCTTATTTTTTGCATTGTGAAGATCTGGATTGGTGTGTTCGGTTTTCGCAGGAGAATTACACCATTTTATTTGTACCGGATGTGACGATTACTCACCTCAAAGGAGGAAGCCGCGTTTCTTCCCTTTTTGTGGAGTGGCACAAGCACAAGGGGATGACACGGTTTTACCTCAAGTTTTTCCGGCGGCGTTACAGTCGTTTTGTCATGATGGCAGTCATTTTTGCAGTTCACCTCCGTTATCTGCTGTTGCTTCCCTGGCTCTTGTGGCACGCTCGGGACAGGGGGCGTCATGATGCAAAGCGGGATATCGCGGTGTATTCGCGTTACGCAAGTTTGTGGCGGGGTGAAGATCAGACGATGATTTCGCGAACCGTCATGGTGTCTGGGGCAAGTAGCCAAGTGGGGCGTTTGTTGCTACCACGGTTGGTTCATGCCGGTTATCGGGTGGTGGCCTTGAGTCGTCAAGGGGCCCCCGATTGGGCTGAAGAGGCCGCTAGTGTTTTCTGGTTGAAGGCCGACATAGGCGATATAGCCAGTTTAAGGTTGTTGCCTGCGGCCCGTGCGTTGATCCACCTGGCCCCCTTGGCAATTTTGCCTGAACGGATTGAAGCATTTTCCGAACTGGGTGTGCGTCGATTGATTGCTTTTAGTTCTTCTAGCAAATTCAGCAAGGCGAAGTCTTCAGTTGCTGCTGAGCGCGCATTTGCCAAACGATTGGCTGATGCGGAAGATGCGGTGAGATTCCTTTGTGCCCAGCGGGACGTGCGCTGGACCATTTTCCGTCCGACCTTGATTTATGGTTGTGGCATGGATCGCAATGTGTCGCTTATTCGTCGCTTGATTCGTCGCACCCGATGTTTTCCTTTGCTGGGTGCAGGAACTGGCATGCGGCAACCCGTGCATGCTGACGATCTGGCTGCTGCTTGTGTGACCGCCATTGAGCGTCCGGCAACCTTCGATAAGGCTTACGAGTTAAGCGGTGGAGAAAGTCTGCGCTATCGAGACATGGTGGCCCGGATTTTTGAAAGTTTGCATATGAAACCTTGCTTTATTTCGATCCCCGTTGGTGTTTTCTCGGCAGCCCTGCGGGTGGCCAGCCTGATTCCCCGCTATCGTGATTTCAATGTGGCCATGGCACAGCGCATGAATGAAAGTTTAGTGTATTCACATGAAGAGGCAACACGCGATCTGGCTTATCAACCGCGCAACTTTCAGCCTTGAGGCATTGAATTTATCAGGCATTGAATTTATCGCCATGTCCTGAGAAGGATGCTAAAATGGCGCGTCCTGCCCGTTCAACCATTCCTGTTTTATTTTTATCCCTATGGCTGACACACTTTTTTGCTACCACTGTCGTACGCATCACCCCAAAGAGGAGATGCGCCAAATCGAGACCAAAGGCGGTAAACGCTGGCGGTGCATCAAGAGCATCCAGGCTACCAAACAAGGACGCGCTGCCCGTGAAGCTTTTGGTCGCCAGATGTCAGCAAACAATCGCGCTGAAGCTGAGAGCAAGGCCCGGCTGATCCTCAACGCGGCCAAGCAGTTTTAACCACTTTCGTGATGTTTTTCCTGTAAACATCGGAGCATCTCTTGTGGGATGCCCCGATGTTTTTTCGCCCTTAATCCATCGCTTCGTAGAGCGGTAGCGTGAGGAATTCGGGGAAATTCTCCGACAATGACATCTCCTCGAAGATTTTGGCTGCTTGTTCGTAGGTGGCAGGAGATTCCTCGCCGATGGCTGCCTTGACCTTGGCCAGCTCTTCTGGAATCAGGGCGCGCACCATGTCAGCCGTTACTTTTCGTCCATCATCCAGTTTGCCTTTGGGCGAGACGACCCATTGCCAGACTTGCGAACGCGAGATTTCAGCGGTGGCGGCATCTTCCATCAGGTTGTGAATCGGCACGCACCCGTTGCCCGCGAGCCAGGAGCCGAGGTAATGGATTCCGACGTTGATGTTGTTGCGTAGCCCGGTTTCGGTGATAGGTTGTTCGGGCTGAAAATTGAGCCAGTCTTTCGGGCCAAACTGGCCTTGTACCTGTTTTTCCCACTGATTGGGCTTGTCACCAAGCACCTTGATAAACTCCTCCATGGCGATTGAAACCAGCCCAGGGTGTGCTACCCAGCCGCCATCGTAGCCGTCGTTGGCATCGCGCGTTTTGTCGTGGCGAATGCCCGCGAGTGCTTTTTCGTTGGCAGCGGGGTCATTCTTGATCGGAATCAGCGCGCTCATGCCCCCCATCGCCGGTGCACCGCGTTTGTGGCAGGCTTGAACCAGTGCCAGCGCGTAGCTGCGCATGAAAGGAACTTCCATGGTGATGGCACCACGATTGGCCAGGCAAAAATCTTTGTTCTTCTTGAACTTCTTGATGCACGAAAAGATGTAGTCCCAGCGGCCCGCATTCAGGCCGGCACTGTGCTCGCGTAATTCATAAAGAATCTCTTCCATTTCGAAGGTGGCGAGAATGGTTTCGACTAATACAGTCGCCTTGATGGTGCCGCGTGGCAAGCCGACATGCTCCTGCGCGAGGATGAAAATGTCATTCCAGAGGCGCGCCTCGAGGTGGGATTCCATTTTAGGCAAATAGTAGAACGGACCCGCCCCCCGAGCGATCTGCTCGCGGGCGTTATGAAAGAACACCAAGGCGAAGTCGAAAATGCCGCCGGAGACACGTTGGCCGTCGACGAGCATATGTTTTTCATCAAGATGCCAACCCCGTGGACGGATTTGCAAAGTGGCGATCTTATCGTTCAGTCGATATTCCTTGCCGGCCTCGTTGGTATAGCTGATCTGGCGGCGGATCGCATCGAACAGATTGACCTGCCCCTGAATTTGGTTGAACCAGTTCGGACTATTCGAGTCTTCGAAATCCGTCATGTAGCTGTCTGCGCCGGAATTGAAGGCGTTGATGATCATCTTGCGTTCAACCGGGCCGGTGATTTCAACGCGACGGCAGGCCAGGGCAGGCGGGAGCGGTGCAATCTTCCAGTCGCCTTCCCGGATGGAGCGGGTTTCAGGGAGGAAATCCGGCATTTCACCAGCGTCAATGCGTGCCTGGCGTTCGACGCGCTTTTTCAAAAGTTCCTGACGACGAGATTCGAATGCGCGATGAAGTCTGGCGACGAGACTGAGCGCATCATGCGTCAGAATTTCCTCAAAACGTGGGTGCAATGGGGCGTTGATCTGTACGCCAGCGGGAAGTTGGAGGGACATGTCGGGATTCCTGAAATGTGAAAGGTTGAAGGGTTGAAACGAAGTCCGGCCGAGAAATGGAGGGTTAGGGAGACAGCGCGTCAGTGTGAAAAGAAGGCTCAGGTCATCATGTTATTCGAATCGAACAGGCGTGATAAGTCGGTTATGATGCAATTCATCTTGTACTAAAAGTATCGAATTGCTATGGACTATTTCAAGCAGATTTCTGCTTTTGTCGAAGCCGCTACGCGGGGTAGTTTGTCTGCTGCGGCTCAGGCCGAGGGGGTGACCCCCGCCTTGATCGGTCGGCGTATCTCTGCGCTGGAAGCGCGACTCGGAGTGCTCTTGCTTGCGCGTACCACGCGCAAGCTGACACTGACCTTCGAAGGGCAGGCTTTTTATGAGGATTGCCAGCGAGTATTGAACGATCTTGCCAACGCCGAGGCGGCTGTTAGTCTGGGAGGAGTACAGGTCAGCGGACATTTGCGCCTTTCCGCTCCGGCGGGTTTCGGGCGACGGCATGTCGCGCCGCTGGTAGGGCGTTATCTCGACGAGAATCCATCTCTGACCGTGAATCTCGATCTTTCCGATCGACTGGTCGATCTGGTTAACGAAGGGATCGATTGCGCCGTGCGTATCGGGGCCTTACCGGATTCCAGTTTGGTGAGCGTTCGTCTGGGCGATATGCGGCGGGTCGTTGTGGCCAGTCCTGACTATTTGAACCGACATGGTGTGCCCCGTGCCCTCGCCGATTTGGATGACCATGCTTGTTTATCGCTTCGGCAGCAGCGAGGTTGGACATTACGTTCGAATGAAAGTAGGGAGCTCCAAACCGTCAAGGTAAGTGGACGCTTTGAGTGTAATGACGGTGCCGTTTTACGCGATTGGGCATTATCCGGGCGCGGTCTGGCCTGGCGTTCGTGGTGGGAGGTCGGCGAGGATGTTCGTGAAGGCCGGCTGGTCTGCGTTCTGGACGATTGTGCCGCGCCGCCGCTTGGTATTTACGCCGTATTTCCAGGACGACGCCAGCTGCCGCTTCGTGTGCGCTTGTTTGTCGAGCTTTTGAAAAAGACCTATGGTGATTCTTCCTACTGGGACGCCGACCCTTGGCCAGTTCCTGGGCCGAGTGAGCAACGGATACTTTGAAGAAGGCGCGCGTCCACATCCGGTGCCAAGGATGGCTATTTGGCCCTATTTGTCTCTATTCGGCCTTATTCGGCCCTATTCGGCAGAATGCGTGAAGGAATCCGCGACGGAATTTGACCCTGAAGGACAGGCTCAGTAGAATCCGGCCTCCTCGGGGCGTAGCGCAGCCCGGTAGCGCGCTTGCTTTGGGAGCAAGATGTCGGAGGTTCAAATCCTCTCGCCCCGACCAGAATGATGTTGCCCTGTACCGCGTAGCTGGGCCTCCAGATCGCGCTCATGGGCTTTTGTGTTACCCCAGCCCTGTGTTCAACCAGAAAGCGGCAGTAGCTCAGCTGGATAGAGCAACGGCCTTCTAAGCCGTAGGTCGGGGGTTCGACTCCCTCCTGCCGCGCCACTTCTGATCCTGTTTTCCTGAATAGAAGATTCATCGCGCTCGACCCGCGTGATTCGCGGCGAATCGCTAGGGTTGGGGGTGCTTTGTGGTCTAATCCACGGGTGACGCCTTCGGTTCAAATGACACACTCGCCCCATTCACTCCGTTCGTATTAATTCGCTTTCATTCAAGCCATGCGTACCATCGCCCTGATTGGCAAATACCAGAGTCCGACCATTGCTGATGCCTTGCGAGAGTTGGTGGTTTTTCTTTTGTCGCAGCAGCGCGAAGTCTTGATCGAAGAGCAGACTGCGGCGTCGGTGGGCTGTCATGGTTGCCAGATCGCTTCTTTTGAGCAAATTGGCAAGGCAGCGGATCTAGCCATTGTGGTAGGCGGGGATGGCACCATGCTGAATGCCGCAAGACGGCTTGCGGCTTATGGTGTGCCGCTCGCCGGCGTGAACCAGGGGCGGCTGGGCTTCATGACCGACATTTCAAGCAAATCCATGATCGAGGGGGTGACGATCCTTCTGGCGGGACATTTCTCGCCAGAGCAGCGAACCTTGCTAGATGCGAGCGTTTTTCGGGATGGTCGGCGCGTTTTCGGGACGGTGGCCTTGAACGATGTCGTCATCAATAAGGGTGAAATCGGCCGGATGATCGAGGTTGAAGTGCAGGTGGATGGTGAATTCATTTACGTCCTGCGTGCCGATGGCATGATTATCGCGACGCCGACAGGCTCAACGGCTTATGCGCTTTCGGCCAATGGCCCAATTCTGCATCCCGCCGTCCATGGCATCGCTTTGGTGCCGCTTTGTCCGCACGCATTGAGTAATCGTCCCATCACCATCAGCGACGAGAGTCGTGTTGAAATTTGTCTGCTGGCCCAAAACGATGCCCGTATTCACTTTGATGGCCAGGAATTCTTCGATGCCCGTGTCGGAGATTTGCTGGTGGTTGAGCGTTCTACGCATGCCATCACCCTGATGCACCCGCCGGGTTACAGCTACTTTTCAATGCTGCGCGAGAAATTGCACTGGAGCGGCAATTCCCGTCAATAATCCCTCCGATCTGTTGGTTCCATCGGATCGTTTTGTTCGGCTTACTGCAAATCCCATGCTGCGTCGTCTTCATATTCGAGATTTCATCATCGTCGACCGCCTTGAATTAGCGTTTGACTCTGGATTCAGCACACTGACCGGAGAAACCGGTGCGGGAAAATCCATCCTCATCGACGCGCTTTCACTGGCACTGGGGGAGCGCGCCGAAACAGGTGTCGTTCGGCTCGGTGCGGAACGTGCAGAGGTTTCGGCCATGTTTGATGTGGCGTCAGACAGTGCTTTGTCGCGCTGGCTTCTTGCGCATGATTTCGAGGCTGACGGAGAGTGCTTGTTGCGTCGGATCGTCGAACAAGGCGGCCGATCACGAGCTTACATCAACGGTGCTCCGGCGACTCTGACCCAGCTGCGTGAAGCTGCATCCTTTTTGTGCGACATTCATGGCCAGCATGCTCACCATTCGCTCTTGCGCACGGAAGCGCAACGTGAATTACTCGATGCCCATGCCGGTTTGATGGCTTTGGCGCGTGAGGTGAGCGAGAAATTCCGTGTCTGGCGGAAGTGGCGAGAATCGGTCGAACAGGCCGAGCGGGATGTTGATGCGGTTCTGCGCGAGCGTGAATCCTTGGAATGGCAGGTCCAGGAGTTGCAATCCCTAGCCTTTGATCCCGTGCAGTGGCTTGAGGATAATCAGGAACATCGACGTTTGTCGCATGCGGCAACCCTGATCGAAGGGGTCGGCGGCGCGCTGGCCCGGCTGGAAGAAGATGAACGGGCCGTTTCTCCCGAGATTGACCATATCCTGTCTCGTTTGAATGGACTATCTGGCTATGATTCGGGACTATCAGAAGGCTTGGAACTCCTGTCAGGTGCGCAAATCCAGCTCCAGGAAGCCATTCACGCGCTTCGGCACTATCAGCGGCGTCTGGAAATCGAACCCCAGCGTCTGCTCGAACTGGATGCGAGGATCGGAAACGTTACGGCGGTGGCACGCAAGTATCGCCTTGCCGTGGAGGACTTGCCAGATTTTCTTGCACGACAGCAAACGCGTCTTGATGAATTGAATCTTCAAACGGATGTGGCCGCGTTGAAGGAAAAAGCCTCAGTCGCCGCAAAGGAATACCAAAATCTGGCTGAAAAACTGGGAAAAGGGCGGGCCAAGGCGGCAGCCAAATTGGGGCAGCAGGTGACGGCGGCCATGCAGCAATTGGCCATGGCCGGGGGTTGCTTCGAGATCGTACTGCAGCCTCTTTCCGAAGGTTCGGCCCAGGGGCTGGAGAGCATCGAATTCCGTGTTTCAGCCAATACGGGACAAACGCCCCGGGCACTTTCCAAAGTCGCCTCGGGCGGAGAGTTGTCACGCATTGGGCTGGCCATCCAAGTGATCGCCAGCCAGGCTGCGCAAACGCCCACTCTGATTTTCGATGAGGTGGACGTAGGGATTGGTGGCCGGGTGGCCGAAATCGTCGGGCGCATGCTTCATGAGCTGGGGCAGTCCCGACAGGTGCTTTGCGTTACCCATCTGCCGCAAGTTGCGGCTTGTGCCGATTATCAATGGAATATCGCCAAGGAAGAGCGTGAGGGGATGACCTATTCACGCGTGACACCGCTTGATCGCGAAGGGCGGATTGATGAGCTTGCGCGGATGCTGGGCGGCGTCAAGATTACCGAAACAACGCGTCGGCACGCGATGGAGATGCTCGATACCCGGGCGGGTTCGTGAAACGCTGATTAAACCTAGAAGCCGCAGCTGGAAACCTTCGAGTATGCGTTTTTCCGGTGCGTACGGAGTTTCCAGGTTAAATCGGGTTATTCCGTTTTGCGGTTCGGGCAATCGGTTTTGATGCAGCGAGCGTAAATGTACAAGGCGTGGGCAGAGATTTCAAAACCTCGTGCATGGGCGATGTCATTCTGTCGTTTTTCGATCTCGGCATCGTGAAATTCTTCGACGTGCCCACACTGAAGGCAGACGAGATGATCGTGATGATGGCCTTCATTGAGCTCGAAAACGGCTTTGCCAGATTCGAAATAATGTCGCTGTAACAAGCCCACTTGTTCAAATTGAGTTAGAACGCGGTAAACCGTGGCGAGTCCGACATCTAGATTGTCTGCAAGAAGATGGCGATAAACCTCTTCTGCCGTCATGTGCCGATTTTTGTCGGTATCGTGGCGACGGAAGAGTTCGAGAATTTTAAGCCGGGGGGCTGTTGCCTTGAGCCCGACGCTTTTGATTTCTTTTGTAGAGTCCATGGGGTTGTCGCGAATTGTTACAAATCGTTGCAGGAATTCGATGTAGTGCACGATGTGGTGCAATCAGCACGGGCAAGGGATAGCTTATGATATAGTTTTCGGTTCGCGATGGGTACATCTCACACCTCGATCACCTCCGGACAGATCGACCTCCTTTTGCCAAAATGTCGGCACGCTCATGAATTTTCCATCCAGTTTTCTAATTCTGCCTTGTCTGGCAGCCCTGACGGCTTGTGCGGGAACGCCGGAAATTCCGTCAATTTTCACGCCCTATCGTATCGATGTGCGCCAAGGGAATCATGTGACCGAAGAAATGGTTTCACAATTGAAACCCGGACAAAGCAAGGATCAGGTCCGCTTCATTCTGGGAACGCCTCTGGTGACAGACCCCTTTCATACCGAGCGTTGGGATTATGTTTATCGGTTTCGGCCTGGGCGTGGTGAGGCGCAGCAACGACGTTTAACCCTCTTTTTTTCTGATGACAAGTTGGCCCGAATCACGGGGGACGTGATGGGCAAGGAAACTTCCATTACACGCGGCGTTGTCGAAATCGAGTCGGTCGAGAAAACCGGCATGAAGGTCGAGCCCGTGATGACTCTGCCAGGAACCCCCTGATTCTTCGCGTCCCCACCAAACTATTTTCTCGTCTACGAACACCATGAACAAAATTCGCATTGCCATTGTCGGTGCCTCCGGGCGCATGGGACGCACCCTGATTGAAGCGGTTAACCAGGCCGAAGACATGGTGTTGGCCGCAGCACTGGAGCAGCCGGGGAGTGTCTGGCTGGGCAAGGATGCGGGTGAGTTCATAGGGGTTGCTAGCGGCGTGAAAATCACGGATGACCTTGAATCCGCTTTGAAGCTGGCGGATTGCCTGATTGATTTCACCCGTCCGGATGGCACTTTGCATCACCTTGACGGTTGCCGACGTCTGGGGGTCAGTATGGTCATCGGAACAACCGGTTTTGATACGGCGGGTAAGGAGGCTATCCAGAAGGCATCTGGCGAAATCCCCATCGTTTTTGCACCCAACATGGCCGTGGGTGTGAATGCCGTGTTTCGTCTACTCGATGTGGCAGCTCGAATTCTTAGCGAAGGCTACGATATCGAAGTGATCGAAGCGCATCACCGCCATAAGGTGGATGCCCCTTCCGGAACCGCCTTGCGTATGGGGGAGGTTGTCGCAAAAGCCCTTGGGCGCGACCTTTCAGAATGTGCGGTGTATGGCCGGGAAGGTCATACGGGAGAACGCCCCGCAACACAGATCGGCTTCTCGACCGTGCGGGGTGGCGATATCGTGGGTGACCACACCGTTCTTTTCGCCGGTACGGGGGAACGCATCGAAATCACGCACAAATCAGCCAGCCGTATGCCCTACGCGCAAGGCTCCCTGCGTGCTGCCCGTTATATGCGCGAGAAGAAATCCGGCCTGTTCGACATGCAGGATGTGCTGGGTTTGCGGTAACTGCGGGATCACTGCGATAACGATTGCGGCTTCTTTGCCGGCAGCCTCATCGCAGTCAATTCACTTACTCCTGTTGTTGCCGAAGTTGCCGACCAGAAGGATAAGCAAGCAAAAGCTTTCTGGTGTCCCGGGGCTGGAATCTGACAAGCAGTAATGATGCGGCTTTGCACGGTGTGTGCGTAATTTATGGGGAGTTGCCTTCCTCGGCGTACGCCTCGCGCACAGAGACATACGAGTCCTGAAGCCACAGGACATGAGCCGCATCAGTCACGGCACGGCTGGCGATCTCCTCGCATCGAGCGACATTGACGGTAATGTCTTGAAGCGTGCCGGGCGCATCGAGTCCGGCACGATGTCCAGGTTCAACGGTGGCTGGCTCAGGCTCTCGGGCAGTGGTGGCAACGACGGGCACTTTGCTGCCACGACAATCGGCTGGCTGCTGCACCCGGACAACAGTAGCAGGGCCAGCGCGCACAGCGGCAAACTGGCTGCCGACGGCATCCACAGCGTCATGCTGACGCTGCCAGAAGCTCATTTTCCAGCCGTTGCTGCGACAGCCGTGCATTGACCTCGGCCAGTACGGCTTTGACGGATTTCTTTCCATGCGAGTACCCCGCGTAATAGATGCCTGCCATGAGTGCGCCCAGGCCGATGATGGTGAGCGATGTGCGTGTGAGCACCCTGCCGCCGCCGCGTATCGCAGACGGCGCCATCATGCAGCCGGATCGCGTCATCCGGATCAAGACGGAGATACCGCACACCATGAGCCCTCTATGTCGCCAGATTCACCCGCTGCCGGAATGCGAAGGCTGCACGGCGGAAAAAGACAAAAAGATGAAAGGGCTGTAATGGATGATATCGACCGCGCCCAGGAGCGCGCACTGTACGACACAGCCAATGCCATCGCCAGAGCGGCCCGCGACATCCAGCCCGGCGAGCCCGGCGAATGCGACCTCTGCGGAGAGCAATCCGGGCGACTCATCAACGGCGCGTGTGCGCCATGCAGGGACAAATACAAACTACCATGAACGCAACCCAAAAAATCTGCCTGCGGGCACTTGAAAAAGAAACGAAGGCCCTGACCGTTGCGCAGATCACCGACATTGTTAATCTCAACATCGAGCAATGCCGTCAAGTGCTGGCGTGGCTTCATCAGGTGCGGAAAGTCCACATTGCAGGGTGGATGTCACCGCAAATGGCAAGGATGTATTTGGTAGGTGGGGGCGACGACGTACCAAAGCCGCAGCGGAAGACCAAAGCCCCGGAAAAGTCGAAATGGAAGAGCCAGACGGAAACGCTCAACGAAGAAAGGGTGAGGCGCAAAGCAACCACAATGGCGCGTCGAGCTGCCGTAAAGGGAAGCGTTTGGGAGATAGTGATATGAAAGAAATCGAAGCAGCAGCCTTGGCGGTTCGGCTCTACGCAGAACGCCACCCAAGGCCCCCGCACGTCACACAGCGGCAAGCCGCCGCCATGGCTGGCGTCTCAGTGCCAACCATCCGAAAGATGGTACGCGCCGGGGTGCTCAAGCTGAACAAGTTCGGGCTGATCCCAATCGAGGACGTGGATTGGGCAATCTCGGGCGGGCAGGCTCGGTATCTGACACCGTGACGAACCCAGCCCTACCGCATGGCCGCCCTGGCCGTTTCGGCCAGAAAGCCGGAGCGCGACTCGCCGTGCGCCTTGGCATAGCTGTCGATCTTCGCCAGCAAGCGGCGCGGAAGCGTGATGTTGATCTTCTCGGCACGCCCCTCGAAGCGCGACACATCAACATCGACCATTGCCCAAACCCAGCCCGCAAACTCGGGGTCGGACTGCCATTCGCCCAGTGGACGGGGAACGGGTATGTCCGCGCCGTCCTCGGTCAGAATCTCGCAATGCGCCTCGATCGCCTCGACGGCATTGACAAAGGCATCCTCAGCGGAATCTCCAGCCGAAAAACAGCCCGGAAGATCGGGCACGACCACGCCCCAAGCCGTGTTTTCAGTGGCAGGTTCAATAGCAATCGGGAATTTCATGATGTCGCTCCTTTACTTCAATCCGGCTTGTTTCAGCAGCTTATGCACCAAGCCCACGCCCAAATCATGCTTGGGATGCGGGACGCTGATGTGACCGGGCTTCGTCGGGTGACGAAAGATATGGTGGCTCTCCTTCACGCTGCGCAACTCCCAGCCGTCCGCTTCAAGTTGCTTGATGATTTGCTTGCTGTTCATGGTGGTTGTTGTAACCACCGCAACAAGAAAAACAACAAAATCTTGATTCACCCGATTTGGTGAATCAAGATTACGGCCACGGCGGCGACCGCAAGAGTACCGACTACCACCTGACCATCGACATGGCCAAAGAGCTGGCCATGGTCGAAAACAAAGAGCGTGGCCGTCAGGTGCACCGATATTTCATCCAGATCGAAAAAGAGGCACGCGCCCAGCGTGACGCAGCAACGCCCAACGCGCTGCCGCACTACATCACCCTGGATCAAAGTCGCTTGGCAATATCCGATGCCTTCGGGTTGTAATACACCATGGCCATTTTGGGATTGCGCCATCCATGTTGCCGCCGTGTGGCGCGAAATCGTGAAAGGTGAAACCCTCAAGCCCGCAGCGCACGCGATGCCGCCGAAACAGCGCGTCCAGCGTCTGTGCGCTGAGGCCGAACACCAGCTCGTCATCCCAGCCGATCATTTCCGGCGTAATCTCCCCAACTTTCCCCGCAGGGAAATTCGGGTCACGCAAGAACGCCTTTACCCGTACCCGCTCCCACCGCTCCCCACGCTTTGTTGGCGAAACCTCGTCGATATAGTGCAGCATCGTTTCGGCCCGTGTATGGCGCAGCCCCGTCGGCATTGAGTCCTGGTCGCGCATCTTCGTCTCTCGTGCCGCCGCCCAGGCTTCGGCCTCGCGTTTGGTACGGAAAGATTTTGAATTGCGCATGCCATGCACTTAAACCTGCACGCGGTAGCCCTTTGCTGTTTTCGTGATCGAAGCCACCTGGGGAGTTCACAGGGGAATAAATGGGGAATTGCACTATCGAAAGTCCCACTTTCAAGAGTATCCCGGCGAAACACAAACCAGATAACCCCTTATTTTTTCGCTTTTTTATCCAAAATAGAATAAAGCGAATCTCCAATGGTGCCCGGGGCCGGAATCGAACCGGCACGCCTTGCGGCAACGGTGTTTGAGACCGTCGCGTCTACCTATTCCGCCACCCGGGCAGGGTGCTGGACGGGGCGGGGTGCATGAGGGAAATGGATTTTGGATTTTTTCTTCACGCACGGCGCGCATCACGCCTTGTCGCCTAAAATAGGCTGCCCCGTCTTTAGGAGGGCGCATTATCTGCGATTCGGCGTTCTACTTCAACCGTTTTGCGCATTTTTGCCCCTGTATTTTTAACGCTATCGTCAACGCCATCGTATTTGATCCGCACGTGTTTTCCGGATTTTCAGCCGGGTCAGAACCTTGTGATTTCACCAATACCTCCATTTTCGATGTCTTCTCCTTCTTTTCGGCCTGATGCCGATTCCTCTGAGGCGGCTCCTGCTGCAGAGGCACTGGCCCAATTGCGCCTGGCCGATTTTGATTATGAATTGCCTACCGAGCGGATCGCTCAATATCCGCTGGATCGGCGTAGTGCCAGCCGATTGTTGAGGGTGGAAGGACGGCAACTCTCGGATTGTTCCATTGTCGATTTGCCTGCATTGTTGCAAGCGGGCGATTTGCTGGTGATGAACGATACGCGCGTTTTGCATGCGCGATTGTTTGGGGTGAAAGAGAGTGGGGGACGGGTTGAGGTTCTGGTTGAACGGGTAACGAGTCCGAATGAAGTGCTGGCGCAGGTTCGTGCCAGCAAGCCACCTCGTGCCGGAAGTGTCTTGCAGCTCGAAAATGCACTGCATGTCGACGTGCTGGCAAGGGAAGGTGAGTTTTATCATCTTCGTTTTCCAGATGGTGCGGACGTTGTGACCTTGCTGGAACGCCATGGTCGATTACCCTTGCCCCCTTATATTGATCGTGCGGTGTTGGATCACGACGAGTCGCGCTATCAGACCGTCTTTGCCCGGGAGCACGGTTCTGTAGCCGCGCCAACGGCAGGGCTGCATTTCGATGATGCCTTGCTTGAGGCATTGCGTCATCGGGGCTGTCGCCTGGCTTATGTCACTTTGCATGTCGGTGCCGGGACATTTCAGCCCGTGCGTACCGATAATCTCGCGGAGCATCAGATGCATCGTGAGCGTTATTTTTTGCCGGAGGCAACGGTGGAAGCCATCGAGGCAACACGTCAGCAGGGGGGGCGTGTCATTGCGGTCGGCACGACTTCTTTGCGCACACTGGAGTCGGCTGCTATTGCGGGGGGAGGACAGCTTGTGGCCGGTCCGGGTGAGACCGGGTTGTTCATTCTGCCCGGGTTTCAGTTTCGCGTGGTGGATGGTTTGTTAACCAATTTTCATCTGCCACGTTCAACCTTGCTGATGCTGGTTTCTGCTTTTTCAGGCCGGGAAAATATCCGTCGTGCCTATGCGCACGCAATTCAGCAAGGCTACCGTTTTTTCAGTTACGGCGATGCAATGTTGCTGCGTCGGCAGGGTGATGTGGAATCATGAAATTTGATCTTGTTACACAGGATGGGGCAGCGCGCCGTGGTCGGCTGACATTGGCGCATGGGCAGGTTGATACGCCGGCCTTCATGCCGGTCGGAACCTATGGAACAGTCAAGGCGATGACACCGGCTGAAGTGCGTGAAACCGGGGCTCAGATCGTATTGGGAAATACCTTTCATCTCTGGCTGCGGCCAGGGACGGAGATTATCGCAGCACATGGCGGGCTGCACCGTTTCATGGGCTGGGAAGGTCCCATTTTGACGGATTCGGGAGGGTTCCAGGTTTTTTCGCTGGGGGCCTTGCGGAAAATTTCCGAAGAGGGGGTTCGGTTTGCTTCGCCTATCAATGGTGATCGACTTTTTCTGACACCCGAGGAGTCCATGCGAATCCAGCATGCGCTGAACTCCGACATTGTCATGATTTTTGATGAATGTACCCCTTATCCCGCAGATCGTCGTCAGGCCGAGAAATCCATGCGTCTGTCTTTGCGATGGGCCCGACGTTCCCGTGATGCGCATCGTGATCTCGAAAATGCCAACGCGCTTTTCGGGATCGTGCAAGGAGGGATGTACGAGGATTTGCGCGATATTTCTCTGTCGGCTTTGGAGGAACTCGATTTTGACGGTTATGCCATCGGCGGTTTGTCGGTGGGTGAGCCGAAAGAGGATATGGCACGCATTCTGGCGCATGTCGCGCCACGTTTGCCAGTACAGAAACCGCGCTATCTGATGGGCGTTGGATCGCCGGAAGACCTGGTGTTTGCCGTGGGACAGGGAATCGATATGTTCGATTGCGTCATGCCGACGCGCAATGCACGAAATGGCTGGCTTTTTACGCGCTACGGCGACATCAAGATCAAGAATGCGACTTATAAGTCGGATTTGCGTCCGCTTGATGAAAGCTGTTCCTGTTCGACTTGCCGTCTGTATAGCCGGGCTTATCTGCATCATCTTCACCGGACCGGCGAAATTCTCGGAGCTCGGTTGAATACCCTGCACAATCTCCACTATTACCAGACCTTGATGCGTGATTTGCGCGATGCCATCGTTAGCGGGACTTTGTCAGAAACCGTTGCGCGGTTTCGCAGAGAACGCGCGGGCGGCTGATATAATCGATCGGTTTATTTGTCCTTACTTTTTGTCAGGAGTCCGTTGTGCTGATTTCCAATGCTTATGCCCAGGCGGCAGCCAGCCCCGATGCCGCGGGTGGCTTGATGCAGATGTTGCCGATTCTCCTGATGTTCGTCGTGCTGTGGTTTTTGATGATCCGGCCGCAGATGAAGAAGGCCAAGGAGCATAAAGCCATGGTGGATGCCTTGTCCAAAGGTGATGAAATCGTGACGCAGGGCGGCATGGCCGGTCGTATCGTCAAAGTAGGCGAAAACTATCTGACGGTCGAGGTGGGGACGATCAAGGATCAATCGATTGAAATCCTTGTCCAGAAACATGCGGTTTCAAACCTTTTGCCCAAAGGAACCTTGAAGAGTCTGTAAAGGGCTCGCTCATCCGGAAAGCTTTCCTCCGGAGGCCCGCAGCGTTTTGTCACGCTGCGTCAAGCAGTGTTCGTTGTCTCACCTTTTTCCTTGTTTGTTCGCTGAAACATGAATCGTTATCCTCTCTGGAAAAATCTTTTGGTCGTTGTCGTGCTGCTGTTGGGCGCGCTTTATACCCTGCCCAATTTTTATGGCGAATCACCTGCCGTACAGGTTTCAAGCGTCAAGGCGACGGTCAAGGTGGATGAAAAGATTCAGGCACGGATTGTTGAAACACTCAAAACAGCGGCTTTGGCCGATGACGGCGTGTTTGTGGATAACAACAGCATCCGGGTACGGTTCAAGGATACCGATGCGCAAATGAAAGCGCGTGATGCCATTGAGAAAGCACTGAATCCGGATAGTTCTGATCCGACCTACAGCGTAGCCTTGAATCTGCTTTCTGCTTCTCCGCAATGGCTGACCAATCTTCATGCTTTGCCGATGTATCTGGGGCTTGATCTGCGCGGTGGTGTTCATTTTCTGCTTCAGGTCGATATGAAAGGGGCTTTGACCAAACGGCTGGATGCGACTTCTGCCGATGTGCGTAGCCTGTTGCGTGAAAAAAATGTGCGTCACGCGGGCATTGCGCGTGAGGGTATGACGCTGGTCGTCAAATTCCGTGATGCCGAAGCCCGGGACAAAGCGCGTTTTGCCTTGCAGGATGCCCAGCCTGATCTGGTTTTTGCCGAAGGGCAGGATGGCGGTGAGGCCGCTTTCAAGCTGACCGGCAAGCTCAAGCCTGAGGCAGAAAAACGTATTCAGGAATTCGCCATCAAACAGAATATTTCCACGCTGCACAACCGAATCAATGAGCTGGGTGTGGCCGAGCCCGTCATCCAGCAGCAAGGTGCGGATCGTATCGTTGTGCAACTGCCGGGCGTTCAGGATACGGCGAAGGCTAAAGATATTCTTGGGCGCACGGCGACTCTAGAAATCCGCATGGTGGATGATGAAAACAGTGCGAACCCTTCGGTCATGGAACAGGCCGCCAAGGGGCAGCCGCCGCTTGGAACCGAGTATTACACCGAGCGGGGCGGTTATGCCCTGCTGGTCAAGAAACAGGTTGTGTTGACCGGTGAGCGCCTCACGGATGCCCAGCCTGGTTTTGATGGTCAGACCCAGGAGCCTGCCGTGCACCTGACCCTGGATTCTGCCGGTGCGCGAATCTTCAAGGAAATCACACGCGACAATATTGGTAAGCGCATGGCGATTTTGCTGATCGAAAAGGGTAAAGGGGAGGTGGTCACTGCACCGGTTATCCGTAGCGAAATCGGAGGCGGACGCGTACAAATCAGTGGCCGCATGAGCACGGTGGAATCCAATGATGTGGCCTTGCTCCTGCGGGCAGGTTCATTGGCAGCACCCATGGATATCATCGAGGAGAGAACCATTGGTCCGAGCCTGGGGGCGGAAAACATCGAAAAGGGCTTCCATTCGACGCTGGGGGGCTTCCTGGCCATTGCAGTCTTCATGTCCGTGTATTACCTGCTTTTCGGGTTTGTTTCGGTGTTGGCTTTGGCTTCCAATGTCATGTTGCTCTTTGCCTTGCTCTCACTCCTGCAAGCGACATTGACTTTGCCGGGTATTGCGGCCATCGCGCTGACGCTGGGGATGGCTATCGATGCGAACGTACTGATCAACGAGCGTATTCGTGAAGAACTGCGTAATGGCTCCTCTCCGCAGGCCGCTATTTCAGCGGGCTACGAGCGTGCTTGGGCGACGATTCTGGATTCGAACGTCACAACGCTGATTGCCGGTATCGCCTTGCTGATCTTCGGTTCGGGCCCGGTTCGAGGTTTTGCTGTGGTTCATTGCCTCGGCATCCTGACTTCGATGTTCAGTTCCGTGGTGGTTTCACGCGCCATCATCAACCTGATTTATGGCTCGCGGCGCAAGATCACCCGTCTGGCGATCGGACAGGTCTGGATTCCAGGCAACACGACTAAATAATCTTCCCTGAATCGACGCTGTTACAGGATTAAACAAAATGGAATTTTTTCGAATCCGGCATGACATTCCCTTTATGCGTCATGCTTTGGTGTTCAATATCATCTCGGTCATTACCTTTATTCTCGCTGTCGTTTTCCTGGTGACCAAAGGGCTGCATCTTTCCATCGAGTTTACGGGAGGGACCTTGATGGAAGTGAGTTATGCCACTGCTCCGGATGTCGAAAAGGTTAGAGCGCGATTGGTGCAAGATGGTGTTTTTGATCCCCAGGTGCAAAATTTTGGCAGCTCACGCGAGTTGCTGATCCGTTTGCCGCTTAAGTCCGAAGAGGGGCACGCTGCCGGAAAAGCCACTGATCGGATATTTACTTCCTTGTGTGCCATGGAAAATGGCCAGACGCACGAAATCAGCTACGTCACCGACAAGGGTGAGAACATCAAGAAGACCGTCTGTCAGGATGAAAAACAGGCCGAACCCGTTCATCTGAAGCGTGTTGAATTTGTGGGCCCGCAGGTTGGAAAGGAACTCGCTTCCGATGGGGCCATGGCCTTGCTGCTTGTCGTGATCGGGATCGTGATCTATCTGGCTTTCCGTTTTGAGTGGCGTTTTGCCGTATCGGCCATCATTGCCAACCTGCATGATGTCATTATCATCCTTGGCTTCTTTGCCCTGTTTCAGTGGGAGTTTTCCTTGCCCGTCCTCGCGGCGGTGCTGGCAGTTCTGGGGTATTCCGTTAATGAGTCCGTGATTGTTTTTGACCGGGTACGGGAAACCTTTAAGAAGAAACGCGGTATGACGACGCCACAAGTGCTGGATCACGCAATCACGAGTACGATTTCACGCACCATTATTACCCATGGCTCCACTCAGATGATGGTGACCGCGATGCTGATTTTTGGTGGAACAGCCCTGCATTACTTCGCCTTGGCCTTGACGATCGGCATCCTTTTTGGGATTTATTCTTCCGTGCTGGTTGCTTCGCCGCTGGTAATGTGGCTGGGCGTTTCCCGTGAACAATTCGTTCAGGTCAAAAAACCGAAGGAAGAGGCTGTTGTTTGAAGGGGAATGGGAAGTTGTTTTTTGAGAGGCCCTGAAACGCTTCATTGAAATAATGGTAAAACAATACTTCGCGGGTGCTGAATGCCCTGTTGGCGTCTTGGTGACCACCCAGCGGGTTGCCTTTTGCGAGTAGAACGAATAATGAGCCCTTTGAATAAAAGAAAAGGATGAGGCAGTGACTCGGATTGCTGAAATCGCCGGATCGGTCAGAGCCAAGATGGGTGGAAAGCTTTTTCGTTCCAAGGTTCGGGAGGGTTGGGTTGCGCTGTCCTTTGGGGCTGGGACGCTTTCGATTGCCTATGTTGTGCGGCGTTTCGGGCAAAGACCGGAAGTGCTCATGCTACGGACGGAATCGGGCCCTTCGGCTGATCCGGCTAACCTTAAGCTGCTTGCCAAGGAATTAGGCTTGAATCAAAGCAATTGTTCGCTTCTTTTGCTACCGGGCGAATACCAGTTTCTTCAGATCGAGTTGCCTGCTGTGCCTGCGGAGGAAATGAAGGAGGCCGTGCGCTGGTCGATCAAGGATATGGTCGATTTTCCGGCCGAAACCATGATGCTGGATGTGGTCGAGGTGGCCTCGCCAGTGGAACGTGTGGGCGGTGTGCGGCAAGGTTTTGTGGCGGCAGCCGATGAAGGGCTGATTGCAGAACGAATGGGCTGGTTCAACGATGCAGATGCCCGCATTGAAGCGATCGATATTCCTGAAATGGCCATCCGTAACATTGCAGCCCTGTTTGAAGAGCCGGGCCGGGGGTTGGCCATGCTGATGTTCGATGAGGAGCGAACATCCCTGACCTTTACCTTCAATGGCGA
The DNA here is from genome assembly GCA_964500605.1 of uncultured Sterolibacterium sp. GTDB lineage: Bacteria > Pseudomonadota > Gammaproteobacteria > Burkholderiales > Rhodocyclaceae > Sterolibacterium. The sequence continues at coordinate 26,062 of CAZCOS010000001.1, read as the reverse complement.
ACTCATTGCGGCTCGCCAGATCGATCTGCCACGCACGCGCCTTGAGCAGGCGGAGGGCGAGTGGCGTCAGCAAATGTTTGATCGTATTGCCCTGGAAGTGCAGCGTTCTCTGGATAACTTTGAGCGTCTCCATGGGCAGGTCAGTATCTCGAAGGTGTTGATGACCCCATTGCCAATGGTAACGGGCTTGCTTGAATATCTGCGCGGTTATTTGACCTTGCCAGTTGGAGAGCTGGATTTGACCGAAGTTCTCAATATCACGCTGGTTCCCGAATTGGCCCAGCCGGGAAGACAAACCTTTTATCTCAAGCTGCTGGGCGCAGCCTTGCGTGAGTAGGAGAAAGCATGGCGCAGCAGCTTAATCTCATCAATCCGGATCTTCGAAAGAAACGGGACTTATTGACAGCGATTCCACTGCTCATCGCGAGTGGCATTCTGCTTGCCGTTTTGTTAGGTGCTTTTTCGGTGGCGTTTCAGCAGGCGAATGCCGTACAGAAAGAGGCGGATAAACGCGATGCTGAAGTTAAGGCCCTCCAAGCGCAGGTTCAAGAACTAGCCAAGCAAGTTGCAGAGAACAAGCCAAGTCCCCGTCTTGCCGAAGAGTTGGAGCATGCACGTACCCTTTTGGATCTTCGCGAGGAAATCATTGCTATTTTGGAAGGTGGCGTGTTTGGGAAGAATGGCGGGTTCTCCGAGTTCATGCGTGGTTTCGCCCGGCAAGTTCCGCGCGATCTCTGGCTTACCGGTTTTTCGCTTCATTCTTCGGATGAGAGCATTGAAATACGGGGTAGCATGCTCAAGCCGGTTTCCCTTCCTGATTTCATTCACCGTCTTGGTAATGAGGCCGCTTTCCAGGGGGTGGGTTTTTCGTCGCTGACCATGGATCGGCCTGTCAAGGTTGCGGATCCGAAACAACCTGAACCAGCTGCATCGTCGGATGATCAAAAGTCGAAAATGGCACCCTTTGTCGATTTTGTAATGAAATCCAAACCCAAGGATGCCAAAGCAGGAGCGAAACCTTGAAAGACAAACTGCTTGAATTGACAGGTCGTTTCGACGCGCTTTTGCCGCGCGAACGCATGACGATTGGTGGGTCTGTGCTACTGGGCGGTTTGGTGTTTGGTTACCTGACCCTGATCGATCCGCAGATTACCCGGCAGCATACGCAAGCTAAAAGGATCAATCAGCTTAAGGGCGAACTGGCATCGCAGGAAGCTCAGGTGGCAGCCCTGAAATCCCAGCTGACCGATCCGGATGCCAGCACCAAAGCGGCCTTGCAGGAAATCAAGAAGAGCATGGCCGCCATTGATGTCCGCTTGCATAATGTCCAGAATAGCTTGGTTCCACCCGAAAAGATGCAGGGCTTCCTTGAAGGATTGCTGACGAAGAACGGACATCTCGAGCTACTTTCTCTGCATACATTGGCGGTCGCACCACTGATTGAGCCTTCATCCGCCAAAAAACAGGACGAAAAGCCAGCCGCTGCAACATCCGAGGTTAAATCCGGACGTAAGGATGCCGCGCAAAAAGGTGAGCCGGGTATCACCAACATTTACAAACATACGATCGAAATGCGTGTGGCGGGTAGTTACAATGACATCTCAAAATATTTGGCAGCGGTTGAGGCTATGCCGGAACGCATCGTCTGGGAGCGTGCGGATCTGGTCGTTGAAAAATACCCGCGCTGTGTGCTGACCTTGACGGTTTATACCCTGAGCCTGGACAAACAATGGCTGACAGTCTGAGATTCGTGGCAGAGCATCTGCCTTTCCCGGCCGGGAAGGCCGCTGTATTCGTGGGGCGATATGTCTCGTTCCTGGCTTGCCTTTGTCTTACAAGTTCCCCTACGCTCCTTCACGCAGAGGAAGCAAAAGTCTCTGTTTCAGCTGCTGCGAAAGTGACAGCGGGAGAGGGACGGGGCAAGGATGCCTCTCCCTCAGGGAGTCTGAGTGGAGCAGAGATGGGTGGAGGGAATGCCACCTCTCCCAATCTTTCTGCACCCTCCATGCCTTCCAGCCCCCGCAAACCGGCCTCGCCCCCTTCCTCTGCCACCCTGCCTGACCCGACACGTCCGCCTGCGTCTTTGGCGGTCGAAGAAAGCAAGGATACTGCTTCGTCGGATATTCATTCCGGCGCAGCGAATGGCTTGCAGACTGTGATTCTGCGCAAAGGCAGAAAGCCCGTCGCCGTTATTAATGGCGAAAGTGTTGAGTTGGGTGGAAAACTGGGGGATGCTCGCCTTGTCAAAGTCAGCGAAACTGAAGCCGTCATGCAAGGGGAAAACGGACGAGAGGTTTTTCGTCTAACGCCAGGCATCGAACGAAAAAACATTCTGCCCCCTGTCGTAAAAAAATCATCCAAGCACAAGGTCTCAAAGAAGATCAGGAAGACCTCATCGCAACCTTCGAACAAGTGACCCGTCATGGCTGAACTTTTTATTTCCCGCCCCTTTCATCTGCTGGATGCCTTGCGAATGGAGGCTTCTGGCCAAAATGGATTGACCGATACATTCCGCACTTCGTCAGTGTCTCGTCTGTTTGCTTTGGGATGTCTGAGTGGTTTTTTGCTGACGGGTTGCGGGTTGCCATTGGTGAAATATGGCGAAACCACAGATCGCGTCAACCAAACGCTGGGTCAGGCTGCAACTGAGCGCAAAACGGAAAAACCGGCGATCGATGCTGCTTTGCTTCCCCCTTTACAGGTGGAAGAGCCCAAGCTAAAAAGTGATGCAGAGGCACGCTTCGACCTATCGGTTGTCGGTGCGCCCGCCAGTCAGGTTTTCATGGCACTGGTGACAGGAACACGTTACAGCATGCTGCTTCCACCGGATATCAGTGGAACGATCACCGTCAAGCTCAAAGATGTGACGATCAAGGATGCCTTGGATACGATTCGCGAGCTGTATGGTTACGAATATAAGATTCAAGGCTCGCGGATTTTCATTCAGACCAATACCCTGCAATCCCGCGTGTATCAGATCAATTATCTTGCGGGGCGGCGTCAAGGTAGCAGCGATTTGCGTGTTACCTCCTCCGCATTGGCCAATGCACCATCGGTAGGTGGCGGTTCATCTTCAGGTTCGTCCACATCCTCCTCCAGCAGCAGCTCGTCGACGAGCTCCACTTCGGGTTCCTCCGGTGCCGCTGGCGCATCCGGAGGACGCACCGGAGAAAGCAGCCGAATCAGCACCAGTTCGGATGCGGACTTCTGGCGTGATCTGAATACGGCACTCACTTCCATTGTGGGCAAGGAAGAAGGACGAAGTGTCATTGTCAACCCGATGTCTGGTGTTCTGGTCGTTCGCGCCTTGCCCGCCGAGTTGCGTAATGTGGATACTTATCTCAAGGCCACCCAGCTCGTGGTGGAGCGACAGGTCATGCTGGAAGCCAAGATCGTGGCCGTCACGCTCAACAATAGCGCGCAGTCTGGAATCAACTGGTCCGTTTTCAACAGCGTCAGCAACGGACGCAGTATGTTTGGCGTGATGGGTCCCAATGCTGCCTTGAATACCACGGGGGCGATTACCTCCGGCGCGGGTCTGCAGATTACGCCGGGTAAGTTTGGCAAATCGGAAACTGCTTCGATGAAGGATGGTTTCATTGGTTTGGCCTTGCAAACAGCTAATTTCTCCGCTTTGTTGTCCTTCCTCGAAACGCAAGGAGATGTGACTGTTCTTTCCAGCCCACGCATCGCCACGTTGAACAATCAGAAAGCCATTCTTAAGGTTGGAACGGACGATATGTATGTGGTCAATGTCTCGGGCGGGACCGCTGGGACATCCAATGTGGCCAGTACCGCTCCAACCATTGATCTCAAACCCTTCTTCTCGGGGATTTCGCTGGATGTGACTCCCCAAATCGACGAAGAGGGCAACATCATCCTCCATGTTCACCCCGCAGTGAGTGAAGTGGCTGAGGTGCAGAAAAGTATTGATCTTGGCGCGAATGGTGGCGTTTTCAAGCTGCCCCTGCCCTCGATTAGCATCAATGAGTCCGATAGCATCGTTCGTGTCCAGGATGGCAATATCGTCGCCATTGGGGGCTTGATGAGGCAGCAACAAATGCAGGATCGCTCCCAGCTTCCGGGCATGGGCGAGTGGCCGCTGGGCTTCCTTTTCGGTCAGCGCAACAGTGCCTCCAGCAAAACCGAAATGGTCATTTTGATCAAACCGACGATCATCAATGGCGATAAACCCTGGCAGGAAGATTTGCAGCACGTGGCCAAGCGTGTTCAGGAATACGATGTCCGCGAGCTCTCGCCTGCCTGGAAACCGACGACTCCGGCATTCCCGCTGGAGGGGCGTTGATGATGATTGCGTGAGGTACTCCCTTTGTATCTTGCGCATTTCGGCCTGACCGAGCGTCCCTTTGGGATCACGCCCGATACCAGTTACATTTACTCGGCGGTGGCTCATCAGGAGGCACTCAATACCCTCCTGATCGGCTTGTCCAGCGGCGAAGGTTTTATCAAGATCACGGGTGAGGTCGGAACGGGCAAAACGCTGTTGTGTCGTCGGTTTCTGTCTTCTCTGGACGAAAATTATTTCACGCTTTATCTGCCTAACCCCTCCATCGGGCCCATGCCGCTTTTACTTGCGGTTGCAGAAGAACTTGGGCTGACCTTAGATCCGGGGGAATCTCAGTTTCACCTGATTAAACACATCAACCGACGTTTGCTTGATCTTTCCAAGGCAGGCCGGATTGTCGTTTGCTGTGTCGATGAGGCCCAATCCGCTCCCTTGGAAAGCCTTGAAGCCTTGCGCCTTCTTTCCAATCTGGAAACTGAAAAACACAAGTTGATCCACCTTGTTTTATTTGGTCAGCCCGAGCTGGATCAGAATCTGGCCAATCCTTCCGTTCGCCAACTTCTTCAGCGCATCGCTTTTCATTACCATCTTTCCGGATTGCGTGAAGCTGAATTCGAGCGTTATCTCGACCATCGCCTGAAAACAGCGGGGCATCAAGGTGCACCGCTTTTCACCCGTCAGGCCGCACGAGACCTGTTTCGTTATTCGCGAGGCATTCCGCGTCTGGTGAATATTCTGGCCAATAAATCCTTACTGGCAGCTTTTGGTGAAGGGAAAACGAGTATTGGCCCTCGTCATGTTCGGGCGGCGGCCCGTGATACCGAGGGGGTCAAGGCTCCCATGCGTTTTCTGTTCGGCTAATCCGGATTCAGGGCTGGACGATGAGCTTAATCAATCAGATGTTGCGCGACCTCGACGCTCGAAAATCAGAGGCTGCGGCGGAATCAGAAAGAGATACAGCCACACTGGCCGCCTTGCCCACCCTGACGGACAAAGCCGCTACGCCTACGCCTGTACACATAGGTTCGCATGCCAGAAAAAATCTGATGGGCGTAAGCCTGGTCGCAGGCTTGGCCGTTCTGGGGCTGGCCACTTGGTTTCTCACCAAGTCCGGTGTGCAAAAGCCGGTTACAGAATCAAGTACAGTCTCTCTTCCTGAAAGCCGTCTTGTTGTTCAGGAAACCGCCCCGCTGCAGGATCACGCCGTGGAAACTGCAGCTGCATCGGCTTCGGAATCCGTTTTACAGCCTGTGTCTTCTTCCCACACCGCTATTGCAACCGCCGCCCCCAACGCTTCCATTGCAGCCTCGCCAGCCTCGCCTTCTCCGACTGTGCTGCAAGATATAGCACGCGCTCCAGTGCTGCCGCCGACTACTGTACATCGCGCAAGCGATACGACCCGCCGTGTTTCTTCGGATTCAAACCATGCGATTCAGCTCAAACTGGACGAATTGCTAACCTTCAATGTGCGTGCTGTCCGTTCAGGGGGAGCGGTGCAAGGGATCGCATCCTCAGTGGGCGGCGATTCGTCAGACTTACCCCGTCTTCCCGCCAGGCTGCCCGGAACGGAAATCGCTGTCAGACCCGGGGTAACCACGAAAACGGCTGAAGCGAATAGCCCGCGCATTGAGAAAATAGAACGTCAGGAGCCTGGTGCCTCTTCTTATTGGAACGGGCTGGATGCTATCAAGCAAGGGCGCGTCAAGGATGCGGTCGATCTGCTGAATACGGCTTTACGAGAAAACCCGAAACACCTCGATGCTCGGCAGGCTCTGCTTGGTCTGTACATCGAACAGCGGGATTGGGAAGCCGCACAAGCGCAGTTTAGAGAGGGTCTGGCACTAGCACCCGAACAAACCGCCTGGGTCATGGGTCTGGCTCGTATTCAGGTCGAACGAGGCCAGCCTGAACAGGCACTGGAAACCCTGCAGAAACATGAAGCAGCCGCCGGACGCCATGCGGATTACCAAGGCTTTACCGGTGTTTTGTTGCAAAACCTAAAAAAACCTCATGAAGCGGTTGAACGGTATCGAGCCGCACTCAAGCTGCGTCCTCGTGAAGGGCGTTGGTGGTACGCACTGGGAACGGCCCTGGAAGAAGATGGTCAGGATGCAGAGGCCAAGGAAATTTACCGTCGTGCATTGGGGCTTGGGGGGCTGAGTCCTTCGATGGTTGAGGCGATCGAAAAAAAACTGCGCTGAGTTTTAACCCGCTATAGTTCTGAAGCAAAGCGTCACAGCATAAAACACACGGGCTGCGAAGCTCTGGAAAGAATGAAGCTGAAACGGTTCACCTTATCGTTGGAGCTTTTGTGAACGCTCCTGCCAAAGCGTTTGCTGCTTCGAATTTCTTTAGTCCTGCCTAGTCCCGGTAGGCACGCGCCAGCACGGCGTTGCTCACCCGCTTCGCACCATGTTTTTTCAGGGTTCGGGCGAATTCGTTGAGGCTGGCACCGGTCGTCATGACGTCGTCGATGACGAGGATGTGTTTGTCCGAAAGGTCCAGCGCGCATTCGAAGACTCCGCGAATGTTGGCATGCCGCTCCTTCCAGGGCAAGCTGGCTTGTGGAACAGTATGCAGGTTGCGTCCATAGCCGCTCACGGCTAATGGAATATCTCGTGCCTTGGACAGCTGTTTCGCGATTTCCATCGACTGGTTGAATCCACGTTGCGCCAGTCGCTGGGGAGAGAGAGGGATGGGCAGGATCAGGTCAGCCTGGGGCAGGAGATCCGAGTCTTCCAGCATCAGTTCAGAAAGCCCCCTGACCAAGGAAAGTCGGTGACGATATTTCAAGTCCTGAATCAGGTGGTTCATGGGGAAGGTATAACGAAAGCGGCAGAAGGTTGCTTCAAACCAAGGCGGTTTGGCCAGACAGCTTCCGCAAACTGAAGCGACGGGGACGGGGTGGGCGCAAACCGGACAGGTCGTAGTGGATAGTCTGGGAAGATTTTTCCGGCAGGCTGGGCACAGCAAAGCGTCTTCAGAAGCCGCGCCGCACAAATGACAATCCTGCGGAAAGGCAAGTTGTTCAAGGAAATTCAGGCCGTGTGAAAACAGGATTTTCAGGCGGGGTCGTAAGCCCGGGGCTGTGCTGAAGTGGGATAAAATGGCCATCTGTGCCTTCTTCCTTGTTGGGCGACGTCAGCAACTGTCCCCATTTACGCGAATCACCCTTTGTTCTGGAATCAAACGTGGGGTTTCTTTGTCCCCGCTTTTTTCCCGCCCTTCTCTTTTACCGTCCTTCATTCTCGCAGATCGTGACCGATATGACTGTTCAATCCACGCTGGCCCAAGCCAAGAATCAGGTTCATGCTCAGGCTCAGACCCATTCCTCGTCCCCTTCTTTTTTAACGGAAGAGACCGGTCAAGACAGGAAAATCTGGACACGCGCCGAAGTCGAAGCCCTTTTTGGCCTGCCGTTCAATGATCTGATGTTTCGGGCGCAACAGGTTCACAGGGCGCATTTCGAAGCAAATAGTGTTCAGCGTTCTACCCTCCTGTCCATCAAAACCGGAGGATGTTCGGAAGATTGTGGCTACTGTTCGCAATCGGCTCGCCACAAAACCGAAGTGGAACGTGAAGCCTTGCTTCCGATCGAAGAAGTGCTGGTAGCGGCTCGTGCAGCCAAGGAAAAAGGAGCGACCCGTTTCTGCATGGGCGCGGCTTGGCGTGGGCCGAAGAAGAAAGACATCGAAGCCGTCAAGAACATGATTCGCGCTGTTAAAAGCCTGGACATGGAAACCTGTGCAACGCTGGGCATGTTGCAGGAGGGGCAGGCCGAAGAATTGCGTGAGGCCGGGCTGGATTACTACAACCATAATCTTGATACCTCGGCTGAACATTACATCAAGGTGATTTCGACGCACACCCTTTCGGATCGATTTGAAACACTGGATAAGGTGCGTCGTGCCGGGATCAAGGTTTGTAGTGGCGGAATCGTCGGCATGGGAGAAACCCGGCGCGGTCGGGCCGATCTGCTCGTTCAGCTGGCCAATATGAACCCTCCGCCGGATTCCGTCCCAATCAACAACCTCGTTCCCATGCCGGGTACGCCGCTGGCCGGAGCTGAACCACTCGATCCCTTCGAATTTGTCCGAACCATTGCCTGTGCCCGCATCACCATGCCGAAGAGTTTCGTTCGCCTTTCGGCCGGCCGTCAGGAAATGTCGGATGAATTACAGGCTCTTTGTTTCATGGCCGGGGCCAACTCGATTTTTTACGGCGACAAGCTGCTGACGGCGGACAATCCGGAGGCTTCACGCGACGAAGCCCTCTTTGAAAGGTTGGGTCTTCGGGCAATTTGACACATGAAATCCTCTTTCTCGCGTGCTGCATCCCGCTACGATGAAGCCGCGGTGCTGGCTCGCGAGACAGGGCTGCGCATGGCCGCAAGGCTAGATTACATCAAGCTCGATCCGGCCCGGCTGGCCGATATCGGCTGCGCCACGGGGGACGGTATCCGTGAGATGATGCGCCGCTATCCGTCAGCCTTGCCGCTGGCCGTGGACCTTTCTCGTGAAATGTTGCAACAGGTACGGGGCCAGCCCTCGCTGCTTCAAAGACTGGCCCGGCGTGGCCCCCGTTTGCTTAATGCCGATGTCCGCGCCCTACCGCTGACCACGGGCAGTCTGGATTTCATCTGGTCTAACCAGATGCTGCACTGGCTGGATGATCCCTTGCCCGCTTTCAGGGAAATGTATCGGGTCTTGGCGACGGATGGGCTACTGATGTTCGCCCTGTTTGGTCCGGATACCCTGAAAGAATTGCGTGAAGCTTGTGTTGAATGTGGTCTATCTCCACCGCTTCGTTCATTTCATGACATGCACGACATCGGCGACATGTTGGTGGCAGCGGGCTTTGCCGACCCGGTGATGGATATGGAGATGTTGACGATCAGTTATTCCGGGCCTCGTTGCTTCCTGCGTGATCAGCGTCACCTTGGGGTACGCGATGCCCTGTTGGGGCATCTGCCCTGGCGTGCGTGGCGAAAAGTAATGGCGGCTTGCTCCAGACGCCATCCGGAGCAAGCCATGCCGATCCGTTACGAAATCGTTTATGGTCACGCTTGGAAACCTGCCCCGCGTCTGACCGAAGAGGGACACGCCATCATCCGTATCGAACCCCGGCGTGGAACACGATGAAACGGGCACGCCCCCATCGACTGAAACCCCGGAATCCGCTGGTTGCCCCCGCGCAACAGAAGAAGGCGGGTGTGCATCAGCGGAAAGATAAACATGCCGGGCGGGCACGGCAGGATCAGCTCTTTCGAAAAGAGCTATCCCGGAGCTTGAGGAAAGAAGAGAAAGAAGGTTGAACAAAAAAGGTGGCGCAAGGCCACCTTTTTAGGACTCCGGGCACTGAAACCGGAAAACCGGTTCCAGCAGAAGAAAATCAACGTAGGCCGGCGAGATAATCTGCAACGGCCTTGATTTCACGATCCGTCATCTTGATGGCCACCATGCGCATCATCTTGTTCGGATCGTTGGCACGCGCGCCTTCGGCCGAGGCATCTTCCGCGCCAGTGCGGAAGCCCTTCAGCTGGGCTTCGAGGTAGTCAGGATGCTGACCGGCAATGCGGGGGAACTGAGCAGGCATGCCCGATCCGGTCGGGCCATGGCAACCGATGCAGGCTGGAAGCCCCTTGCTGGCGTCACCGGCACGGTAAATACGCTGGCCGAATTCGATGGTGTCGCGATTTTTGGCTTCTTCGGGTTTTTGTTTCTGGACGGCCAGATAAGCTGCGATGTCGCGCATCTGGGCCTCATCGTATGCGGCAATCATGCCGTTCATGACTGCATTCACCCGTGCCGGCGTTTTTCCGTCAGCCATCTTGAAGTCTTTCATCTGCTTGAGCAGATATTCGGGATGTTGTCCGGCCAGCTTGGGATTAACGGAAATGACGCTATTGCCATCCGCGCCGTGACACGCGCCACAGACGGCTTCAACAACGGCCTTCCCCTTTCCAGGATCGGCTTTGGCCTTAGTGGTGGCGGCGGGTTCCGCGGCCTGGGTGGCCAAGGATGCGAAGGTCATGGCGGCGGCAGCCAGCATCAGCATACGGCGTTTCATCGTGAGAAGTCCTCGGATCGGGTATTGCCAAACCTGTTATTCTATACCAACTTTGCTTCTTTAATTGTGAAGCTGTGATGTGCTTATGCAGTACCTCATCGCCTCATCACCTCGTCGTCTAACACCTTGTTATCTCTTTGTCTTTAATTTCCATGCCCGCCTCCAGTCTTTTTCGTCACGCTGTCTTTGAGATTTCCATCGCCAAACCGACAGGATTGCCTCCTGCTTCACCAGATACGCCTGAAATTGCCTTTGCCGGGCGTTCCAATGCGGGAAAGTCGAGTGCGCTCAATACCTTGGCCGGGCACACGCGTCTGGCTTTTGTCAGCAAGACTCCGGGGCGAACGCAACTTATCAATTTTTTCCGCTTACCGGGTGGCGCAAGACTGGTTGACCTGCCGGGTTACGGTTATGCCGCCGTACCTGAGGCGATCCGAAAGCAGTGGGTGGCTTTGCTGGAACACTATCTGAAGAAACGAGAGAACCTGATGGGTCTGGTGCTCATCATGGATGCACGGCGGCCGCTGACCGAGCTGGATCAACAGATGATCGGCTGGTTTGCCCCCACGCTGCGACCCATTCATATCATGCTGACCAAGACGGACAAACTTTCGCGTCAGGAAGCCACAAAAACGCTGCGCGAGGTACGCGAAGCCTTGTCGGGTTACGGTGATCAGATGACGGTTCAGCTTTTTTCAAGCCTCAAAAAAACAGGGATCGAAGAGGCGGATCAGGTGATCGGCTCCTGGCTGGCCGGGCTGAATGAAAGCGGTCAAGCCGCCGGGTTTGAGTCCGATGATCCCAATGACTCTCATTGACTCCCATTAGCTCCCGGGGACTCCCATGGTTTCGCTGAATCTGTCGAGACAGGACGGTTAAAAAAAGGGGCTCCCGGCCAAGGGGGAATGCCGGGAGCCCTTTGACCTGATTCGCTAGAATGGAAGCAGGTACCCGCCCAAGGAGAGAACGCGGGCGACGATCAACGACCGTCACGCAGTGAGAGCGCGTGACATTGCAAAAGTTCCGTGATTTGGAAAAATCCCCATTTGTGTTTTCTGGATGGGCCGAAGCCCGCTCAGGCAAGGGGAAGCAACGGATTAGAGACCGGCCTTGAGGCCTGCCGCTCTAAATAGGATGAATAGAAAAGAAGAGGAAAGAAAATGAACAATGGCGGACAGTTTCCCGCAACACGAATGCGGCGGATGCGGCGGGATGGGTTTTCGCGCCGACTAATGCGTGAAAACCGTCTGAGCACGGACGACCTGATTTATCCCGTTTTTGTGCTGGATGGTGCAAACCGAACCGAGGCTGTGGCCTCCATGCCCGGTATCGAGCGCATGACACTGGATCGTCTTCTACCCGTGGCGGAGCATGCCCATCGTCTTGGTATTCCGGCCCTCGCCCTGTTTCCGGTTATCGACGCCGGACTCAAGTCGGAAACTGCCGAGGAAGCCTGGAATCCCGAAGGGCTGGTGGCGCGGACGGTACGAACGTTGAAACGTGAGTTCCCGGAATTGGGCATCATTTGTGATGTCGCACTGGATCCTTACACCATTCACGGCCAGGACGGACTGATCGACCCGGCGGATACGCGCGGCTATGTGCTCAACGATGAAACGCTGGAGGCTTTGGCCAAACAGGCTCTTTGCCAGTCGCTGGCCGGGGCGGATGTGGTTGCCCCTTCCGACATGATGGATGGCCGGGTGGCGAGGATTCGTGCGGAACTCGACGCTCACCAGCAGATTTATACCCGCATCCTTGCCTATTCGGCCAAATACGCTTCGTCGTTTTATGGTCCCTTCCGCGATGCGGTGGGCTCGGCGGGCAATCTTGGTGGGGGCGACAAATACACCTATCAGATGGATCCGGCCAATTCCGATGAAGCCCTGCGTGAAGTCGCGCTGGATATCGAAGAAGGGGCAGACATGGTCATGGTCAAGCCGGGGATGCCCTATCTCGACATCATTCGTCGTGTGAAGGACGAGTTGCGTGTACCGACTTATGCCTATCAGGTCAGCGGGGAATACGCCATGCTGAAAGCCGCCGCACAGAATGGTTGGCTCAATGGCGAGGCGGTGATGATGGAATCGCTTCTGGCCTTCAAGCGGGCTGGTGCAGATGGCATCCTGAGCTATTTCGCCTTGGAGGCCGCGCAAATTCTGCAGCGGGGCTGAATCTCCAGAGTCAAATCAGGAGTGGCCACTGCTGCGCCCAGTTTTCCATGGGCGGTGTCTTAAAGCCACTCTTGACGAATTGGTGCCAACGGCCAAGAGTGTAGCAGCGCAAGATATTGGCATGGGCGGCCACGTCGTGTTCGGCGGGCAAATTGCCTTGATGAATGGCAATACGCAGAGCTTGTTTGAAGGTTGTTTCGAGACGATCCAGAAGCTGGTTGATGCGCCCTTGCAGACGCGGGTTTTCATGGACGAGGGCGTCCCCAATCAGGACGCGCGTCAGCCCACGGTTCTTTTCTGCAAAGCCCAGCAATAAAGACAGCATCATCTGGACCTGTCGTAGGCCGTTTTCCTCATCGGCGGCGATCCGGTTGAGGACGGTAAATAGACTGGATTCGATGAATTCGATCAGTCCTTCGAACATCTGCGCCTTGCTGGCGAAATGGCGATACAGGGCCGCTTCAGAAACATCGAGCCGTTTGGCCAGGGCAGCGGTGGTGATTTTTTCGCCGACGGGATCCTGCAACATCTCTGCGATGACTTGCAAAATTTGCAGCTTGCGCTCACCCGGTTTGCTGGCCATGAAGTGTCCTTGCGTGGAGTTGGGAAGTAGAAAGGGAAAAAGTAACGAAGGCAATGAAGGCAATGAACAATACCGCGTGGATCAAGGGTTCAAGGGGGTCCGGTGAGATGTTTCAGTCGTCGCGGTAATTCGAGTACGGATTTTAGCCGCAGGTCGACCCATGCGGGCGTGCGACTGCTTGCACCGGAGCCACCGACCAGTACGGTCTTCATGCCCAGTTCCTTGGCGGTGCGCAGGTTTTCTGTACTGTCTTCGACCATGATGCAATGGCCAGGCAACAGGCGTTCGTGCTTGAGCAGCCGAAGAAAGGCCTGAGGTTCCGGCTTGGGGCGCATACCCAACTGTTCGAGCGCGTAAATCGCGTCAAAAGCCGGGCGTATGCGCATGACTTCGAGCACGGCTTCTGCGTAGTGACATGGGCCATTGGTGAAAACGAGTTTCCGACCAGGCAGGCGGCGGAGCATCGCTTTCAGGCTGCGCTCAAAGACCACCATGCGGTCAAGGTTGGGAAACTGGTGGGTATGCCAGAGAAAATGGTGCGGATTCGTGTTGTGGTGGCGGATCATGCCGGTTAGGGTCGCACCGTAACGCCGCCAGTATTCGATTCGCAGGCGATCTGCTTCGTCGTGGGAGAGTTGCAGATGATGGACGAGATAATCCGTCATCCCTCGGTGGATGTGGGGAAAGATGTGGGGTCGGGCGTCGTGGAGGGTGTTGTCAAGGTCGAACAGCCAGACGCGCCGAGATCGGGTCATGCGGGTTGATTGGCCTTGATGAGGGTTCCCACGCCTTCATCAGTGAGAATTTCCAGTAGCAGTGCGTGTTCCACACGGCCATCAATGATGTGCACGCTTTTCACGCCATTGCGTGACGCATCGAGTGCAGAACCGATCTTGGGTAGCATCCCGCCAGAGAGGGTGCCATTTGCGATCATGGCATCGACATCCTTCGGCGTGATGCCAGTCAGCAATTTGCCCTCTTCATCCAGAACACCTGGGGTGTTGGTCAGCAGAATCAGCTTTTCGGCCTTGAGCACCTCAGCGATTTTGCCGGCAACGACATCGGCATTGATATTGTAGGTTTCGCCCTCAGCCCCCACACCGATGGGGGCAATGACTGGGATGAACGCGCCACCATGGAGCAGGGCGATCAAGGAGGGATCAATCTGGGTGATGTCACCCACCTGTCCCAGATCGATGGACTCGCCCGGATTGTCCTTGCTGGGTATCAGCAGTTTCCGGGCGTGAATGAAGCCGCCGTCTTTACCGGTCAGCCCGACAGCCTTGCCGCCTTGCTGGTTGATGAGATTGACGATTTCTTTGTTAACCTGACCACCCAGCACCATTTCGACGATTTCCATCGTTTCGCGGTCGGTGACCCGCATGCCCTGGATGAATTCACCTTTCTTGCCGACGCGCTTGAGCATGTCGTCGATTTGCGGCCCGCCGCCATGGATGACGACGGGATTCATGCCGACGAGCTTGAGTAGCACGACATCACGGGCAAAGCATTGTTTCAGATGCTCGTCCGTCATGGCATTGCCGCCGTACTTGATGACGAGTGTGCGGCCGTGGAAACGCTTGATGTAAGGTAGGGCCTCGGCCAGCAGACCGGCCTTAATGTTCGGAGAAAGTTTTTCGTGGGACATGGTGGGCAGGCAGGAAAGAGGGGTTATTTCAGCTTTTCTTCGGCGCAGGCCTTGGCCCAGCGGTAGTCCGCCTTGCCAACAGGTGTGCGCTGAACAGCCGGGACGAAGACGATGTCCTTGGGTACTTTGTAACCGGCCAGATGCTGGCGGACGTGGCTGCGGATGGCCTCGCCTTCAACCGTCAGCCCTTCGCGCAGAGCGACGATTCCGACTACTTTCTGGCCCCAGCGTTCGTCGGCCAGGCCGACGACGACGGCATCGACGACGCCCTCAAAGGATCGGATGGCTTCTTCGACTTCTTCGGTGAAGACCTTTTCACCACCGGTATTGATGCACTGCGAATCGCGTCCGAAGACGGTGATGGTGTCATCTTCATTGAGGCGGGCGATGTCACCACTGACGGAGCAGCGGATGCCTTCAATGGTCGTGAAGGTCGCGGCGGTTTTGACCGGGTCCTTGAAGTAGCCGACGGGCAAATGGCCCATGCGGACGAGAATGCCGGTTTCACCGGGTTTGGCAAAGCGGACACCATCGACGGCGACGTTCGTCGTTTCGTTGCGGGTGAGCTGGATCAGCCCTTCCTTGGGCGATTCCAGGCTGACGCCGGCCTGTCCGGTTTCCGAGGAGCCCATGCTGTTGACGAGACGGATGTATGGCGAGATGAGGTCGCGCAGACCTTGCTGGATGTGTTCGGAGAAGAGTGCGCTGGCCGAGGAGATGGCCATGAGCGTGCCCAGATCCCAGCGGCCCGGATTGGCTTTCAGGGCGTCAACCATTGGAATGCCCATGGCATCGCCAACGATCATCATGACGTTGATTTGTTCCTGGGCGATCAGATCGAAAGCGCGTTCAGCATTGAAGCCCGGGTTCTTGTCCAGATAGACGCAGTTGCCGCCGTAGAGGCCGATTAGCGTGGCCCACAAACCTGCACCGTGCATCAGTGGAGCCGTGGGCAGCAGCTTGATCATCATGCCTTCATTGATGCGGTCGACCAGTTCTTCCGGCTTGCTGATCGGACCGTTCGGGCTGAAACCACCGCCACCACCGAAGCCTGCAAAGAACAGGGCCTTGTGGGGCCAGATGACGCCTTTGGGCATGCCGGTCGTTCCGCCGGTGTAGAGCAGGATCACGTCATCATCGGAGAGTTCGATGTCGTCGAGCGAGCCCTTGGCGTTGGTTAAGGCAGTTTCGTAATCTTCCGCTCCTGCAATCCCGGCCGGGCCACTGCCTCGCACACGGGCGATGGCGCAAAGGCCGGGTGCTGCATCGAGCGCGCCTGCCGCCGGGCCTTCCAGGGCGGCTTCGTAGACCAAGGCTTTGAGTTCGGCGTTGGCGAAGAGATAGCGTAGCTCGTCGCTGGTGTAGCGGTAGTTGATGTTGACCGGAATGGCCTTGATCATGAAAGCACCGAGGATGACTTCGATGAATTCGTTGCAGTTGTAAAGATCAATTCCGACGGTGTCGCCAGCCTTGACACCTTTGCTGCGCAGCCACAGGGCAACCTGGGTGCTGCGCTGTTCGAGTTCCTTGTAGGTCAGACGGCGTTCGCCGCAGACGATGGCTTCACGCTCGCCAGCGTTTTCGGCAACGATACGAAAGAGGTCTGCGAGGTTGTAGGTTCTAGCTTTGCTCATGGTCGGAGTCCTGGGAAGGGTCAGAAGAAAAAAACGTTTTGAAAATAGGGTTTATCCCAGCCGGGCAAGCTGGGCGCGGAGTTTGTCCAGCAAGGTGATGAAATCTCCAAGGCGGCCGCGCTCTTGTGCAACCACAGCTTCCGGGGCGCGTTCGACGAAGCTGGGGGTGGAGAGCTTCTTTTCTGCCTTGGCGATTTCGCCTTCGATGCGGGTTATTTCCTTACCCAGTCGGGCCCGTTCTGCATCGAGGTCAATTTCGATTTTCAGCATCAGGCGGAAATCACCGACGATCTGCACGGGGGCGTCGTTGTCGGGTAGTTCTTTACCCGTGGCTGCCACGCTTTCCATGCGGGCCAGGGCTTGCAAGTAGGGTGCGAATTCTTGCACCGTGGCGGTGTCGCCGGCGATCAGCAAAGGGACTTTTTGCGAAGGCGGTAGGCTCATTTCGCCGCGCAGGCTGCGACAGGCGTTCACCATATCCTTGAGGAGCTGAATACGGGTTTCCGAAGCCGGATCGAGCTTGGCCGGATTGGTTTCCGGGTAAGCCGTGAGCATGATGGACGTGCCTTCTGCCCCCGCCAACGGCTTGACGGATTGCCAGAGCTCTTCGGTGATGAAGGGAATCAGCGGATGGGCCAGGCGCAGGAGAGTTTCCAGTACGCGCACCAGGGTTCGACGGGTGCAGGCCTGTTGTTTGTCGTTGCCGTTCTGGAGTTGCACCTTGGCCAGTTCGAGATACCAGTCGCAGTATTCGTCCCAGACGAATTCATAGATCGTTCGGGCGGCCAGATCGAAGCGGTATTCGGAAAAATGCTGGGCAATGTCGGCTTCGGCGCGTTGCAGGCGGCTGACGATCCAGCGGTCTGCCGCGCTGAAGGACTGGCAGTCGATGCTGCGGATGTCGAGGCCGACGTCCTTGCCTTCGCAGTTCATCAGTACAAAGCGTGTGGCGTTCCACAGCTTGTTGCAGAAATTCCGGTAGCCCTCACAGCGGTTGAGATCAAACTTGATGTCGCGTCCCGGCGAGGCCAGGCTGGCGAAAGTGAAGCGCAGCGCATCCGTGCCGAAAGCAGGAATGCCTTGCGGGTATTCCTTGCGGGTACGTTTTTCGATCTTCTGGGCATCTTTCGGGTTCATGAGGCCGGTGGTGCGCTTTTGCACCAGGGCTTCGAGGTCAATCCCGTCGATGAGGTCGATCGGATCCAGTACATTGCCCTTCGACTTCGACATCTTCTGGCCTTCTGCATCGCGAATCAGGCCATGCACATAGACATCACGGAAGGGAATCTTTCCGGTGAGATGCTGAGTCATCATGACCATCCGGGCGACCCAGAAGAAGATGATGTCAAAGCCTGTGACCAGCACGGAGGAGGGCAGGTAAAGATCTAGTGCGTCGTTGGATTTTTCGGGGTATTCCGGGGTCCAGTCGAGTGTGGAGAAGGGCCAGAGGGCTGAGGAATACCAGGTGTCGAGGACGTCCGGATCACGGGTGAGTGGCCCGGCGTAATCGGCCTTGTCCGCCAGATGACGGGCTTCGACCTCGTCATGGGCGACAAAAATTTCGCCGTTGATGCCATACCAGGCCGGAATCTGGTGTCCCCACCAAAGCTGGCGTGATATGCACCAGTCCTGGATATTGTTGAGCCACTGATTGTAGGTATTCACCCAGTTATCCGGAACGAAACGGATTTCGCCGGAGCGAACACATTCGAGGGCTTTTTCAGTGATGCTCTTGCCGTCTGCCGTGGGTTTGCTCATGGCCACGAACCACTGGTCGGTGAGCATGGGTTCGATGACCACACCAGTGCGATCACCACGCGGCACCTTGAGCTTGTGCTTATCGGTTTTTTCCAGCAGGCCGAGAGCTTCGAGGTCTTCGACAATGACTTTGCGGGCATCGAAACGATCCAGCTCCCGGTATTTCTCAGGAGCGTTGTCGTTGATGTGTCCATCCAGCGAGAGGATGGGGATCATCGGAAGGTTGTGTCGCTGGCCGACAGCGTAGTCGTTGAAGTCATGCGCGGGGGTGACCTTCACGACGCCCGTGCCGAATTCGAGATCGACGTATTCGTCAGCGATGATGGGAATTTCTCGCCCGGATAGTGGCAGACGAACCGTTTTCCCGATGAGATGAAGGTAGCGTTCGTCTTTCGGATGCACCATTACGGCGGTATCGCCCAGCATGGTTTCCGGGCGGGTGGTGGCCACTGTTAGTGAACCGGAGCCATCAGCCAGTGGGTAGCGGATGTGCCAGAGAAAGCCGTCTTCCTCTTCGCTGACTACTTCGAGATCGGAAACGGCGGTGTGCAGTTTCGGATCCCAGTTGACCAGCCGCTTTCCGCGGTAGATCAGACCTTCGTTGTAGAGTCGGACGAAAGTTTCGGTGACGATCTTCGACAGCCCCGCATCCATGGTGAAACGTTCGCGCGACCAATCGGGAGATGTCCCCAGACGTCGCATTTGGCGGGTGATGCTGGAGCCGGAGTATTCCTTCCATTCCCACACTTGTTCGATGAACTTTTCACGACCGAGGTCATGGCGGGAAATGCCTTTGGCGTCGAGTTGCCGTTCGACGACGATCTGGGTGGCGATCCCGGCGTGGTCGGTTCCCGGTTGCCAGAGCGTATTCCATCCGCGCATGCGGTGGTAGCGCGTGAGGGTATCCATCAAAGTCTGGTTGAAGCCATGCCCCATGTGCAGCGTGCCCGTTACGTTCGGCGGCGGCAGCAGGATGCAGTAGGCGTTTTCCGGGGGAAGGGTGCGGTCAAGGCCAGCTTTGAAATAGCCCCGGCCTTCCCAGTGTTCATACCAGTGCTGCTCGATGGCGGCAGGTTCGAAGCTTTTGGCGAGTTCCATCGGGAAAATATAAGGTTGTAATACGCAAAACCGGGCATTATACCGGACGCGCCGGGCGCATTCGGTGTGCATTCTGGCGCGCATTCTGGTGTGGCGGCTTATTTCAGCATACCGGGATGCAGTGTTTTTTCACCGGGAACGGACCATGCGGTCGCACTGATTTTGCCGGGATTTCGGAATCCTTCATGCGTCTTGCCATTCTTTGTTTTGCTTTCGGTGTTTTTTGTCTGCAATGGCAAGAGGTTGTGCCATCCAGACTCTTTCTTTTCGGGATGGCCAGCGTAGCACTGCTTGTCGGGATTCGAGTCTGGCATCGTAAGGGAAGTCGCTATCTGGGCTGGCCTGTGGCTTTCGTTTTTGGGCTGGTCTGGGCAGGATGGATGGTTCAGGCCCGCCTTGAACAAAGACTCGATCCTGTGTTGGAAGGTCGGGATATTCAGGTGGTCGGGGTCATCTCCGGATTACCGGTGCGGACCGAAAACGGATGGCGATTTCCATTTCGAGTGGAGCAGGCGCAGGACGGCTTGCCGGAGACGCTTTCGCTTTCCTGGTATCAGCGTCGTGCTTCTTCTCATCAGGATGAAACGCTTGGGTTTCAAGGGGATCTGCCGGATTTGCATGCAGGGCAACGCTGGTGTCTGACGGTGAGGCTCAAGCGGCCGCATGGCAATGTGAATCCTCATGGCTTCGATTACGAGGCCTGGCTGCTGGCGCAGGACATACGGGCCACTGGGTACGTTCGTCCATCGGCAGCGGTTCGTTTGCTGGAGGATTTCGTGTTCCGCCCCGAAAACGTGGTGGCTCATCTTCGCGAGCGTATACGAGACCGTTTCGAGCAGCAGCTGGCCGGGCGGACTTATGCCGGAGTTCTGATTGCACTGGTGATCGGTGACCAGCGTGCGATCGATGCGCGCCAATGGCAGTTATTCAGTCGCACAGGCATCACGCACTTGGTCAGCATTTCGGGCCTGCATGTCACCATGCTGGCTGCACTGACCTATGGCCTGGTCAACTTTTTCTGGCGACGCTGGCCTGTCCTGATGCTTCGGTGCCCGGCGCAGCGGGCGGCGGCATTGGGCGGCTTTCTGGCGGCGTTAGCTTACTGTCTTCTAGCCGGGTTTGCTGTTCCAGCACAGCGTACCCTTTACATGCTGGCCGTGGTGGCACTGGCCTTGTGGCGCGGGCGGATGACTTCGGTCAGCAGGGTGTGGCTGTTGGCACTGTTGCTGGTTTTGTTGTTGGACCCCTGGGCCGTACTGGCACCGGGTTTTTGGTTGTCCTTCGGCGCGGTGGGTCTTCTGTTTTATGTTGCAACGGGCCGAGTGGGGCGCGAGCATTGGTTACGCGAGTGGGGAAGAACCCAATGGGCGGTGACCTTGGGCTCCATCCCCTTGCTGCTTCTACTGTTTCAGCAGTTTTCACTAGTTTCGCCGCTGGCCAATGCGATCGCGATTCCGGTCGTGAGCTTCGTCGTGACGCCGCTGGCCCTGGCGGCTGCCTTGCCACCTTTATCCTTTTTGCTGTGGCCCGCGCATTGGGTACTAGAAGCCTTGATGCACCTCATGGCCGAACTGGCTTATTGGCCTTGGGCGATCTGGCAGCAGGCTGTGCCGCCAACCTGGCTTTGGTTGGCCGGATGGGTCGGCTGTCTGTGGCTCTTGTTGCCACGAGGCTTTCCTGCAAGATGGCTGGGGGCGGTGAGTTTGCTCTCTTTACTGGCTTACACACCCGAACGCCCCGAGGAAGGGGCGGCCCGGCTGACGGTGCTTGATGTTGGACAAGGGCTGGCCGTACATGTTCAGACGGCACGTCATGATCTGCTCTACGATACGGGGCCGCTCTATACCGCCGAGGCGGATGCCGGAAACCGGGTGTTGCTGCCCTATTTGCGTGCGGTGGGCGTGCCGGCACTGACCGGTGTCGTGGTGACGCATCGCGATACAGATCATTCTGGCGGTGCGGAATCGCTCATTGACGGGATGCCTGTGGGCTGGTTGATGAGTTCCCTGGAGTTCGAGCATGTGCTTTCAGCTCTGCCGGTCAAGTCCTTGCGCTGTGAGGCTGGGCAATCGTGGAATTGGGATGGGGTGCAATTCACTATCTTGCACCCGACTGCAGCGCAATATGCTCAAACTGTGCACAAGACCAATGAAATGAGTTGCGTGATGCGTGTTTCGACCGGGGGCGGCAGTGTGCTTCTAACAGCGGATATCGAAGTCGCATCGGAAGCAGCGATTCTCTCGCGGCTTGAATCAGCCGGACAGTCCGAACAGCTGCGTTCCACCGTGTTGCTGGCACCGCATCACGGAAGCCGGACCTCCTCTTCAGCAGAATTTATCCGTGCCGTTGCCGCAAAGGCGGTGATTTTTCCAGTGGGATACCGGAACGCTTTTGGACATCCTCGTGCTGATGTGGTCGAGCGTTACCGTACCACGGGGGCAGCACTGCGGCGAACGGACGTCGAAGGGGCCTTGCGGATCGATTTGCCGACCCATGTGGATAAAGGGGAAGTGAGCGTGACCAGCGAGCGGGCTCGTCATCCCCGTTATTGGTATGGGCAATGATGAAGTCGGGGCTTATTTCAAAATGCCTTGTTCTTTGAGGACGATTTCGAGTTTTACTGTGTCTACGGGTTTCTTGATGAAAGCGATTGCGCCAGAAGCAAGAACGCGATCCCGGGCACGAGGTTGAATGTCTGCCGAAACGACGATGACCCGGCATTCAAGGTTTTCTTTCCGAAGCTGTTCGAGCACCTGATAGCCATCCATTTCCGGCATGGTGAGGTCCAGGAACATGATGTCCGGTTTTTGGGCGCGAATTGAAGCCATGGCCGCAAGACCATCATTGGCTTCGGTAAATTTCATGTTCCAGTCGGCAGGCAACGACCGGATCAGCATTTTTCGGGCAATTGGGGAGTCGTCGACGATCAGTACGGAAACAGACATGGGCCAGGCGTTGTTGGGTACGAAAAAGAGTTCGGTATCATAGCAGGAAGCCGGAAAGCACTTGGAGGGTTCTTCAGGTTGATAAATCGGCCAACAAGGTAAAGCATAGCCGGGGCAGAGCGTGACGGCCTCGGTTTCAGGAAATGAGGTTCGCTTTTGCAGTCCGTTCAGTTGCGTTCCGCTGCGTTTAGCGCGCTTCATCAATCATTTTTTTCAGGGCAGCTTCGACTTCGGAGGCAATGCCCTGCAAGGCCGGGTCGCTAGAGAGGCTGGCGAGAATGGCGGAAGGAGGAATCATGCCGATGCGCGTCTGGCCTTGTTCCGAATACACGGAAATCCGGCAGGGTAGGGCCATGTTCAGGCGCAGATCGACGGACATGACGCGGAAAGCCTGTTGCGGTTGGCAAACTTCGAAGACCCGGCACTGATGCGGAAAATCCTGCCCCTTACTACGCAAGGTATTGCCAATGTCGTGAATGTGCATGACCCCGAAGTTGTGTTGCTTGACGGCGGCCTCCAGATCGGCGGCGGCCTGTTCAAAGGATTTGTGACTTTCGACGATGTAGTACATGCCAAACTCCTCTATATAAGAAAATTCTTATATAGTTTGCGCCAAGTTGCTGTTTGAATCAAGCCGTACAGGTTTTTCGGGTGGCCGATTTCAGGGGTCGATACGCGATGTAACCCGACGTAACTGGCCAAGATAGCTTTGCCAGCGGGCCACATAGGCGTCAGCCCCCAGCATCAGGGCCTGGGCTTCGTGTTCGTCGAGTTGGCGAACGACCTTGCCGGGGCTGCCGAGAATCAGCGAATAATCCGGATATTGCTTGCCTTCGGGAATGACTGCCCCTGCGGCGACGATGCTGTGTGCGCCGATCCTCGCGCCGTTGAGGATGATGGCACCAATGCCGATCAGCGAACCATCGCCGACGGTGCAGCCGTGGAGCATGGCCTGGTGGCCGACGATGATGCGTTTTCCCAGCGTGAGCTGGATGTCTGCATCCGTGTGAAGGACGGCATTGTCCTGGATATTGGTGCGTTCTCCAATGGTGATGAGGTCGGTGTCGCCACGCACGACAGCACCGAAGAAAATGCTGGCGCAGGATTCGAGGACCACTTCACCGATGAGCGTGGCCGTCTCCGCGACCCAGGAATCTGGTGCACAGCGGGGCGCTTTTTCACCAAGTGCGTAAATCGGCATGAGGGTTTTTCCGATGAAAAAAACGGAGCCCAAACTCAGGGCCCCGGGTTCAAGGCTTCGGCCAGGATGATCGTTATTTCTTTTCAGCGGGTTTTTCGACAGGTTTTGCTTCCGGCAAAGACGATGCGGCAGGTGCCTCGACGATGTCGATCTTCGCCTTGGATTTCAGTTCATCGAGCATTTGCTTGACCTTTTGCTGCTGGAGTTTTTGGCGGATCATCGGCTTGATCTGGTCAAGCGGCGGTACGGCCTGCTGACGGATATCGTCCAGGACGATGATGTGATAGCCGAATTTGGAGTGCACGGGTTCTTCCGTCATCTTGCCCTTCTGCAACTGTGAAACCGCAGTACCGAATTCGGGCACCATGGCTCGTGCATCGAACCAGCCTAGATCGCCTCCCTTGTCTTTCGAGCCGGGGTCTTTTGAATTAGCCTTGGCCAGTGCAGCGAAGGAAGCCGGGTTGGCTTTCAGCTTGGTGATGAGGCTTTTCGCCTGATCTTCCTTTTCAACGAGAATATGGCGGGCCTTGAATTCCTGGCTGGCGATACCGGATTTGGCCTTGTCGTATTCAGCCTGGATATCCTGGTCGCTTACGGGATGGCTGGCCAGAAAATCCTGGATGAGTGCGCTGGCTAGAACGGACTGGCGAGTCAGTTCAATCTGTTCTGCGATTTCAGGCTTCTTGTCCAGACCCTTCTGGGTGGCGTCTTGCGCAATGAGGGTCTGCATGATCAGTTGATCGAGAATCATCTTGCGCGTTTCGGCATCATTGCCCTGCCCGGGGTTCTGGCTGTTGAAGTGCTTGGTCAGTTCATCCAGTCGCCGCTCGTTGATGGCCGCGCCGTTAACGGTTGCAGCGATTTTGCTGTTCGTTGCAGAAGAGGAGGGCGTTGCAACGGGTTCGGGTGCTTTGGCCGATGGGGTGGTGGACGCGACTGGGGCGTTGGGTGTGGCGGGTGTGCCCGTATTGTTGCAAGCAGCAAGCAGCAAGGAAGCGAGGATTGCAGCCAGGGTAAGGGAAGCAGGACGACGCATGATCGAGGGATTCCTGAGAGGAGTGGTAGGGAGTAGAGCAGGTCTGAAGCAGCGCGGCATGATAGCAAATGAATATGAGACGATCCTGGTTCGTTTCCGGTTTGTTTCTTGTTTCGTCCCGTAGGTGCGGTTTAATTGTCTGAAGTACGCTGCATGGAGTCGGCTTTGAAGGGATGTTTTGCTGGAAGTTCCTGGAGTTTGGTGGAGGGGACTTGAAATCCTTGTTTTGATCCCCACTCATCTGCCTGTCACTTCATTTGAGCGAGCATTTCATGAACGAAACCCCTCCAGTTTCTGAAAACACAATGGACTCCCTTGATTCGAATCCGTCTTCCCAAGCTGCGCAAGGGGCGGCCGATGGGGTGCTAAGCCCCGAAGAGGCCCTGCACCAGGCTGAGTTGAAGGCACAGGAGCATCACGATGCCTGGCTGCGCGCCAAGGCTGAGACCGAAAATGTGCGGCGTCGTGCGCAGGACGATATTTCCAAGGCCCATAAATTTGCCAGCGAGAAATTTGCCGGTGAGCTTTTGGCTGTCAAGGATAGTCTAGAAGCCGCACTGGCCAATGATAACCAGACGCTGGAGGGGATGCGAGAAGGTGTCGAGCTGACCTTGCGTCAATTGATTGCCGCTTTCGAGAAATCCAGCGTGGTGGAGCTCAATCCCTTGGGTGAAAAGTTTGATCCGCACAAGCATCAAGCCATTGCCCAGATCGATGGGCCACAAGGCAGCGAAAGCGGGCAGGTTTTGCAGGTTTTGCAGAAAGGTTACGCCCTTCATGAGCGCATTTTGCGCCCGGCCTTGGTGATGGTTTGCAAGTAGAGCTGGCAAAAATCCGACACCTTTCGCTTGAATTTTTTGCGTTCCTCCCCACTTAAGCATCAAGCCAAATTGTCTGGCACAACGGAACCCAATGTAACCAATGGGTTTCCTGTCCGAATATTTATCTGAAAGGAATTGAAATGGGCAAGATCATCGGTATCGACCTGGGCACGACCAACAGCTGCGTTTCCGTCATGGAAGGCGGCAAACCCAAGGTTATCGAAAATTCTGAAGGGGCGCGCACCACCCCTTCCATCGTCGCTTACGCCGAAGATGGCGAAGTTCTTTGCGGTGCGTCGGCCAAGCGTCAGGCCGTCACCAATCCGAAGAATACGGTGTTTGCTGCTAAGCGTCTGATTGGCCGCCGTTTCGAAGAGAAGGAAGTCCAGAAGGACATCGACCTGATGCCCTACAGCATCGTCAAGGCCGATAACGGGGATGCCTGGGTGGAAGTGCGCGGCAAAAAAATGGCTCCGCCACAAGTCTCAGCCGAGGTGCTGCGGAAGATGAAGAAAACCGCCGAGGATTATCTGGGCGAAGAAGTCACCGAAGCCGTCATCACGGTTCCGGCGTATTTCAACGATTCCCAGCGTCAGGCGACCAAGGACGCCGGTCGCATTGCCGGTCTGGAAGTCAAGCGCATCATTAACGAGCCGACGGCCGCAGCGATTTCCTTCGGCCTGGACAAGCAGGAAGGGGACCGCAAGATCGCGGTGTTCGACCTGGGGGGCGGTACGTTCGACATTTCCATCATCGACATCGCCGAAGTCGATGGCGAGCATCAGTTTG